>CBDAMQ010000026.1:0-324354 GCA_965197275.1 Acidobacteriota bacterium | reverse complement strand
CGTCTCGCGGGTGCGCACGGGTGCCTGCGTCACACCGGCGACACCGTCGAAGCGATTGTCGAGCCGCAGCCCGTGCCAGTGAACCGTCGTCGGCATGGGAATCTCGTTGCGAAATAACACCGTGACGGTGGCGCCGGTCGGTGCCTTGAGCAGCGGCCCGGGGTACTGGCCGTTGTAGCCGAACATCAGGTACTCGCGCCCGCCGATCTCACGCCGCACGATCGACGCGGTGAGCTCGATCTCGTCGCCGTCTGCCAGCTCCATCACCTCACGTGGACGGGCGGCGGGGAAATCCGCCAGGTCGCCGCCGGCCATCGGCAGGAAAGGCGCCGTTGTTGGGAGCACCCCTTCCAGGCCGGGCAGCATCGGCATGTCGGGGTCCATCGGCGGCATCCGCCAGCCGGCGGCATCTCCCATCGGCATGTCATGCATCATGTGCTGCTGATAGGAGGCGTCTGGCAACTCCGGCTGGGGTTCCGGTCTCGCCTGCTGCGAAGCGGCCGGCGCCGCACCGGCGGCCATCAGCAGGGCGACGAGCGCCCAGACGGCGCGGCGATGCGGGCTCAGTAGCCGTATGTGGTGCATGGCTCGAGCTGGAATGGCCCGTGGCCCGCCATGGTGTGCATTCGTCCGGACCGCGACATCCCACGCGTTACGATCGGGCCGCTCCAGCGCGGCCGCGGCTCGTCATCCGGCTCCAGCGTCACCACCAACAGAAACTTGTTCCAGGTCGTCTGGCCGTGAATGGCGCCTGACGTATCGAGTGGACCCAGTCGATTGACCTGGTCCAGGGCCGCGGTGGTGATCCAGGCGGTGTATACGCCACGCGGTGTCCGGCTGAGGCCCTGCAGCTGCAGTGCAACGTCATAGACATACTCGCCGGTAGGCGCGACGGCGATTCCGAAGGGAGAGCGTGCGAAGCTGACGTTGCCGACCCCGGTGGCATCGCGCGCGCCGGGGACGCGCCTCGTCGGCACGAGCTCGATGGCGTAGTAGGCCGGTGGCTCGGTCGCCGAGGCGGTCCAACCCGCATTGCAGGTACCAGGCACCGGGAGCGCGCTTGCCGCTACCGAGTCCGCGCCCAGCAGCGGCATCGTCGCGGCAAGCGTCGCCACCACCGCGACCGCCGGCAGCACCGGGACGAGGAGACGGCGCGACAGCGCACCCCGCGGGCGGCGGGCTGTCATCGCTGCTGCCCTCCGACCGTCTCGTCCCATTTTTGTGCGCTCGAGATGTCGGGCACACCCCAGTCGGCGCCGTTCCAGCCACCGAAGCCCTCCATGCGGAAAGCCCAGAAGCCGGTGCTCATGTCCGATCCGACGATGAGGCCGTCAGCGTTGCGCACGTCCACCCCGAACAACCCGTTGTACATCGCCGGACGAACCGGGTTCGGGGGCCCCAGGTAGGTGTCGTAGTAGGCCACGGTCACCGGGTTGGCCGGATCCATGAGACTGAATATCTGCAGCCCGTCAAGGTAGCCGGAGACGAACACGTACGGGTAGCGCACCTCGTGGTTGTGCACCAGGTTGCGCCAGTCGGCCGTCCAGGCGCTGATCGGCGTGCGGATGTTCTGCACCTCGCCATCGAGCGCCGGCTTCAGATCGAAGATGCGCAGCGGCGCGTATTGATACTCCGTTTCTGCGATCACGTACCGCCCATCGGAGGTCGGCGTAAACGTGTGGCCGAAGCGCACGCCGTTGATGCCGGTGAGCGAGACCACCAGCTGCGGGGTTTCGAGGTCGGTGATGTCGTAGATGTAGTAGCCGCCGCTGCCGCCGCCATAGAAGCGATCGCTCTGCGTGTCCTCGTGGAACCCGGCGTACATGTCGTGGTAGCCACGGAACTGCGACTCGCCCTGCGTCCCCACCGGGACCTTCGCTACCAGGGCCTGATCCATGTGGCCCTCGACCACGTGGGCCATGTCGTAGACGTGCGAGTAGGGCCCCGAGACGGTGCTGAACAACAACGGCCGACCATTGGAATGCTTATACATGAAGATGTTGTGGAACCCGCCCGGGTGATCCGGTGCCCGAATCCGCGCCACTTCCTTCACCGTCGAGGCGTCGGGCAGGTCGGTGACATCTAGTACGACGGCGCCGAGATCGGCGTCCGGGCCGCCCTGGCCGAACTGCAGCGACTGCACGACGTAGTAGCGATCGGCCCACTTGAAGTACTTCACGTCCATACCGCCGAGCGGCAGGTGCAGATCCTGGTCCTCGATGCGCCAGCGGTACAGCACGCTCGGGTTGCGGGGATCGGACACGTCGATGATGTCCATGCCCTTCTCACCCTCGAACCCGTAGACCATCCGTCCTACGTACGCGAACGGGCGCGACAGCTCCTGTTCGAGCTCGATATCGGAGACGTTCAGCCGTGGTCCGAGCGGCAGGTGCGACAGTACCTCGATGTTGCCGCTACCCGGCTTGTCCGGCGTCCATTGTGGGGTGCCCTGAGCCTCGACGATGGAAACCGCCGCGGGCATGAGCGCCAGGCTCGTCATCACCGCCACGATGGTGGTCAGCGTGGAACGTCTCATTCAGCAAACCTCGGTTCGAAAATCGCGGAGCACCTACCTGCATTCTAATCGTTGCCGCGCGGGGAGCGCATCGAGCTCCGCCGGTCGGCGGATGCCCGGTGTAGCATCTGCACACCATGGGCGTGCATTTCAGTCAACGACAGGCGAGCACCATTGCGGCCGCCATCACGACGGTCTCGGCGCTGGTGATCCTGCTGGCGATCGGGCTGCTGGGATGGCTGGCAGCGCTTTTCTTGCGCGCCTTCTCGGGAGTGTTCCTGCCGCTAGCTGTCGGCGCGGTGGCGGCACTCGTCTGCCGGCCGTACTACGAGTGGCTCCACGAGCGGATGCGCCTGCCGGTGGCAGTGGCCGTGCTGGTTGTCTTTCTATCCGTACTCGTTCCGATGACGGCGTTCGTGCTGTTTTTCGGCGCTATCCTGCTGCGTCAGCTCGTAGGCCTCACCGCGCATCTGCCCGAGTGGTGGGAGGGACTGCGCCTGTGGGTCATGGAGCGCATCCCGGAGGCATCCGAGCTGTTGGAACAGAGCGGCGCCGCCGAGCGCCTCCGTGCGGCGGCGGAATCGCAGGTGTCGACGATCCTGCAAGGGCTCCAGAGCGTCGGCTTCCAGGCGCTCGCTGCCAGCGTCGGGCTCGCCCGGGGGGTGGGCGCCCTCTTCGGATGGGCGGTCGTTCCGGTCTACTTCGCTTACTTCCTGACCGCGCGGGGGGTGCACGTCGATGCCGACCGGCTGCTCCCCTTCCTGAAGCCGGAGACCCGGCGCGACGCGATGTACCTGGGCCAGGAGTTCGTCGACATCAGCGTGGCGTTCTTTCGCGGCCAGCTGATCATCGCGTTTCTCCAGGGACTGATGTACGCCGCCGGCTTCAGCCTCGTCGGACTGCGCTACGGCTTCGTCATCGGCCTGCTGCTCGGCCTGCTGAACGTCATTCCGTACCTCGGCAGCATCATCGGGCTGGGGATCGCCCTGCCGCTGGCGCTGTTTCAGGAGGGCGGCGGCACTGGGACGCTGGCCCTGGTGTTGGTGGTGTTCGCGATCGTGCAGCAAGTCGAGGGCTGGCTGCTTACGCCGAAGATCATGGGCGACCGCACCGGATTGCACTTCATGGCCATCATCGTCGCCATCTTCTTCTGGGGCGCGGCTCTCGGTGGAATCCTCGGGATGATCCTGGCGATTCCTTTGACCGCGTTCCTCGCCTCGCTGTGGCGACTGGCGCGGGAGAAGTACATCCCGGAGATTCTCTAGTGGCCTGTAACAGACGCTCGTTGCATTCCGCGATGGCGAAATGGGTCCGGATGCCAGGCGCCCCTGCGAGACGATGTTTGCGGATCTCGGAGGCATGGCCCTGATCGCCGCCCGAATGGCGGCGACGGACGGTGAGGCGAGACGTTGAAAGCCCCGCTGTGGGCGCCGTCGGCGGAGCGCGTTCAGGCGGCCGAGATCACCGCGTTTATGCGAATGGCGAACGACCGTTTCGCCGCCGGAGCGTCGACGTACGACGAGCTCCACGCGTGGTCGGTGAACCACAAGGGCGACTTCTGGGGCGCCCTGTGGGACTTCTGCGGCGTTGTCGCGAGCCGACGCGGTGCGACGGCTCTCGTTGGCGGCGACCGGATGCCGGGGGCGCGCTTTTTTCCTGAAGCACGCCTGAACTTCGCCGCCAACCTCCTACGCCGTGAGGGTCCCGGCGACGCGATCGTGTTTCGCGGCGAGAACCGCGTCGCAATGCGATTGAGCTGGGACGAGCTGCGACACCGGGTCGCCGCCGTAGCCGCAACCCTCAATGACCTCGGCGTGGGCGTCGGTGATCGGGTCGCGGGTTTCATGCCCAACGTGCCGGATTCGTTCGTGGCCATGCTGGCGACCACGTCGATCGGCGGGGTGTGGACGTCCTGCTCGCCGGACTTCGGCGCCGGCGGGGTTATCGACCGTTTCGGGCAAATCGCGCCGGAGGTACTTTTCTGCGCCGACGGCTACTACTACAGAGGCCGGGAGTTCGACTCGCTGGCGCGGGTGGGCGAGTTCCTTCCCAGACTACCCAGCGTCGAGAGCGTCCTGGTCAGCAGCTACATGAACGTCGACCCCGACCTGAGCGGCCTGTCGGAAGCGCGGTTGCTCGACGATGCGGTGACCGATCACCGCGATGCGGAGCTGACGTTCGTTGACGTCGGGTTCAACGACCCGCTGTACGTGCTGTACTCGTCCGGGACCACCGGCCCGCCGAAGTGCATCGTTCACGGAGTAGGTGGCACGTTGCTCAAACACCTCTCCGAGCACCGTCTGTTGCTCGACGTGCGCCCCGGCGACCGCGTTTTCCACTACACCACCTGTGGCTGGATGATGTGGAACTGGCTGGCGTCGGCGCTAGCCTCCGAGGCGACGTTGTTGGCGTACGACGGCGACCCGTTCTACCCGCACGCCGAGACCTTGATCGATTTCGTCGACGAGGAGCGCGGCACCCTCTTCGGGGTCTCCGCCAAGTACATCGATGCCCTGCGGAACACCGGCGCCGATCCCGGCGCGCACTACGACCTGTCGGCGTTACGCACGATCACTTCTACCGGTTCGCCGCTGGTCGCCGAAGGTTTCGACTACGTGTACGAGCGCATCAAGGACGACGTCTGCCTGTCGTCGATCTCCGGTGGCACCGATATCGTTGGCTGCTTCGTCGGCGGCAACCCGATCGGCCCCGTCTGGCGAGGTGAGATCCAGGCGCCGAGCCTCGGAATGTCGACCCAAGTATTCGACCGCAGTGGGCAATCGATCCGCGAGCAGAAGGGAGAGCTCGTCTGCACGGAGCCGTTCCCGTCCATGCCGATCGGGTTCTGGAACGACCCCGACGAGGCGCGATACCGAGCCGCTTACTACGAGCGCTATCCGGGTGTTTGGCATCAGGGTGATTATGCCGAGATCACGGCGCACAACGGGATAGTGATCTATGGGCGGTCCGATGCCACGCTTAACCCGGGCGGTGTGCGCATCGGAACAGCGGAGATCTATCGCGTCGTCGAGAGCGTCGCCGCGGTCGACGAAGCGCTCGTGGTCGGCCAGAACTGGCAGGACGATGTGCGCGTGGTCCTCTTCGTTCGATTGCGCGACGGCGTGCTGCTCGACGAGGCTCTGATCGACGACATCCGGCAGCGCATCCGGGTGAGCTGTTCACCGCGACACGTTCCGGCCGTCGTCCTGCAGGTGCAAGACATACCCCGTACCAAGAGCGGCAAGATCGTCGAGCTGGCGGTACGAAGTGTGGTCCACGGCGAGGCCGTCAAGAACGTCGAGGCGCTCGCCAACCCCGAAGTACTGGAGCAGTTTGCCGACCGGCCGGAGCTGGCGTAGGCATCGATTCGCCGCCTACAGCGAGCCGAACGGAAACGAAAACCCCAGAATGAGCGTCAGGCGCCGATAGCGGCTGTCGAAATCCTCTGCCGCCAGCCGCGACGCCGCCCGCGATGTACCGACCGCACCGATCAGACCGACGGTGAAATCGGTGTCGCCGTTGGAGAAGGTGGCGCCGGCGGCAGCGTGCAGGATGTTCCACTGCGTGAACTCGAGATTCGAGGCGTTCCCCTCCACTGCCGAGCTGTGATCGCTGCTGAGGCTAGCGTAGCCGGTCACCTCGGACCCGAAGCGGCGCTCGAATCCGATCGCCGTTGACGACCGCGGCCGCCTGCTGGCGGATCGAGGGATCGAGGATCACGTCGCCCACGGAGGAGGTGGCCGGTCGCGCCGCGAGGACGGTGTACAGATCTTGCGGCGCGAACCACTCCAGCGTCAGATGGACGCGAGATTCATCGAACGACCGCGAGCCACCGGCGGCAAGGGAGAGTGGCGACTTGAACCGCGCTCCGAGATCCTCCTGGCCGAGGCTGATGACGGTCGCCGGCTGCCCGATGTTGCCAATCCGAACATCGTCGACAGCAACTCGTCCGTTGCCACCGATCGGCACGCCCGGCAGGGTAACCGTTGCCCCCAGATCCCAGCCCTCGAGTCGGGTACCGACGCCGAGCTTCCACACCAGCCGCCAGTGTCCATACTTGTAGTCGCTGGTCTGCAGGACGAGCCCCGGCTCGTCGTCGTCGAAGGTCGCTGCGAAGCTACGCTGGGCAAAGCCGCGCTGATTGCGACTGGCGACGAAGGTGCTGACACCGATGCCCACCCTCTCGCCAATGGTGCTGGCCCATGTCAGGCCGCCCCAGTACTCGCTCAGTCGATGTTCCTGTCGGACGGAGTCCGCCACCGTTGCCCCCGCGGGCAGGCCGAGGTTGGCCGGCGCGGTACCGGCTAACACGCCCTGCAGATCGAAGCTCGATTGCTGACGCGTCAGGAAGGAATAGGCCAATCGACTCCTGCCGAGGAATCCGAAGCGCAGCTCGCCGGCGAACAGCGACGGGCTGAGCGCAAACCGGGACGCCGACAGCTCACGGGATCTGTTCGTCTGCTTCAAACGGACCGTTGTCTGCTCGAAGACCGTTCCGGACAACAGCAACTCCGGTCGATCTACCAGCGCCAGCCGGCCCGGGTTGTAGTACACGGCACTGAGATCGCTGGCGCTGCCGACGGAAGAGCCGCCCAGGAGGCGCGCGCGGTTGCCGTACTGGACGTTCCAATAGTGGGTATCCTGCGCTTCCGCCGCACTTGGAAGGGCGGCGAGCAACCCCACGAACACGACCCTTCCTGCCGTTCGCATCTTCTTGCCGAGCACGCTTCGGCTGGCGGAGAGCTTGCTCCGACAACGTGACGCCCGCGCCTCAGTCGCCAAACTCGAGCCCCTGCGCCAGTGGCAACTCGACGCTCCAGTTGATGGTGTTCGTCTGGCGTCGCATGTAGGCCTTCCAAGCATCAGATCCCGACTCGCGCCCGCCGCCGGTCTCCTTCTCGCCACCGAACGCGCCGCCGATCTCGGCACCGCTGGTGCCGATGTTGACGTTGGCGATCCCACAGTCGCTGCCGCGGTGCGACAGAAACTCCTCCACCTCGCGAACGTGGTCGCTGAAAATCGCCGACGACAGACCCTGCGGGACGTCGTTGTGCAAGTGCATCGCTTCACCGATCTCCGCAACCGCCTGCGCCGGCGTCGCCCGCGCCGATCCGTAGGAGATGACGTAGAGGATCGGCGCGAAGGTCTCCTCTTGAACGATCGGCAACGAGTTCTCCACCGCGGCGAGGCACGGCGTCACGTAATGTCCGCCCGGATACGAGTCCCCGGCCAGGCGCTCACCGCCCGCTAGAATTTCGCCACCCGACTCGCGCACGCGATCCACGGCCCGCATCATCGTCTCCACCGCGTCAACCGTTACCAGCGGTCCCATCAGCGTGGCGTTGTCGCGTGGATCACCGATGGAGATGCCCCCGTACGCGCTGCGCAGTCGCCGTACGAGCTCGTCGTGCTTGCTGGCGTGAACGATGATGCGCCGGGTCGATGTACAGCGCTGACCGGCCGTTCCCACAGCCCCGAACAATATCGCCGGCAACGCCAACTCCATGTTGGCACTGGGTGTAACAACGATGGCGTTGTTGCCCCCGAGCTCGAGGATTGTACGCCCGAGACGCTTGCCCACCACCGCGGCCACCCGGTAACCCATTGTGCAGCTGCCGGTAGCGGAAACCAGGCCGATCGTGCGCGCTGCCAGCAGGCGCTCGCCCACGGTGCTTCCCGGCCCGACGACGAGCGAGAAGATCGCTGGATCGATGTCGTTGTGCCGACATACGTCGGCGGCGATCTTCGTGCATGCGATTGCGGTCAACGGCGTCTTGCTGGCTGGTTTCCACAGCGTCGCATTGCCGCAAACTGCCGAGATCGCCGCATTCCAGCTCCACACCGCTACCGGGAAATTGAACGCTGTGATGACCCCCACCACACCGAGCGGATGCCACTGCTCGTACATGCGGTGGTCGGGACGCTCAGAGTGCATCGTCAGGCCGTAGAGCTGACGCGAGAGCCCGGTGGCGAAGTCGCAGATGTCGATCATCTCCTGCACCTCACCCTCGCCCTCTGCCTGGATCTTGCCCATCTCGAGGGTCACCAGACGACCGAGATCCGGCTTTGCCAGACGCAGCTGCTCGCCGATCTGGCGAACGATCTCTCCACGGCGTGGTGCAGGAACTGCGCGCCAGCTCACCGAGGCTTCCTGCGCGCGGCCGGCGACTTCGTCGAACTCCTGCTCGGTTACCTGTCGGACACTCGCCAACTTGCTGCCATCGATGGGAGTGTTGACGCCGAGCATCGGGCCGGAGCCGATCCAGTCGCCACAGAATCCGCCTCGGTTTTCGCTGCCGATTCCCAGTCGTTCCAGGACGCCGTCCATCAATCTCTTCCCGACCATCGGTGATCCCCGTGCGCGATCACCGTTAACTCTATGACACTCGGGATTGAACGGCGTCGGCGATAGCCGCCGCGCTCGGTCGATCCTCACCGTCTCCGTCCCTGCCCCCCGCCCGCCGGTTGTCGGATCGCGCGCGTATCGATAACGTCGCGAGTGCCACTTTCTTGCTCCAACAGGGAGTCCCCTATGTCGGACATCGGCAAGTACGCATTCCTAGGCGGCGTCATCCTGGCAATCGTCATGGCGTTCGTGAGCATCCCCAGCGGGGCCCTAATCCTCGCGGTCCTCGGCCTCGTGGTCGGGTTCTTGAACATCAGTAGCTCGGAATCGCAGGGCTTCCTGATCGCCGCGATCGCCCTGATGATGACGGCCACCTCGGTAAGCGTCATCCCGGAAGTCGGCATGAGTATTACCGCGATCACCGCCAACATGGCGGCGTTCGTAGCGCCGGCTGCGCTTCTGGTGGCACTGAAATCACTGCTGGAAAGCTCCAAGGACTAGCTCTCCGCGGACGGATCGAACAGCGGCCTCCGGGCTCCTGCTCGGAGGCCGTACCGATTGAGGGGTCCGTAACGCACGTTCCGCCACGCCGTCCGGCCTGCGGCTACAATGCGGCTCGCCATGTCATCGACGAACAACGAGCCGTCGGTCCCGACCTCTCCGCCGAGGCTCGCGCGCCACCTGGGACTGGCCGGCCTCGCCGCCACCGGCATCTGTTCGATGATGGGCGCGGCGATCAACATCGTTCCGCTGATGGTGCAGCGGAACGTTCCCGGTATCGGCCCCTACGTGTTCCCCGCCTATCTGGTCGCGGTCGTGCCGGCGGCGCTGGCGGCACTGGCATACGCGATCTTGGCGTCGGCAATGCCGCGGGCCGGCGGCAGCTACGTGTACGTCAGCCGGTCGCTCAGCCCGTACCTGGGTTTCGTCGCGAGCTTCTCGCAGTGGTTCGGCCTGAGCGTCGCCATCGGCGTGGTGTCGTACGTACTGGTCCCGTTCCTACGCGACATCGCCTTGACGCTCGGGTCCCCCCAGCTGGCTGCAACGATCGCCGACGGTCCCGGGCGTGTCGCCGTGGCGCTGGCGTTTCTCTGGACCTTCATTGGGGTAAACCTGCTCGGTGTGCGCTTGTACGAGCGCATCCTGGTGCCGCTGATGGTCTTCATGTTTGTCGGCGGGTCGGTGGTGATCGTCGCCGGTTTTTCATTCGGGCCGACGGATTTCGCCGCCGCAGTACAGGCTCGCGACGGCGTCGTGATCCCACTCCAGGCTCCCGCGACCTTCAACTTGGCGACCTTTCTGGCAGCCTCGGTGATCCTGTTCTCGAGCTTCATCGGATTCGACTCGATTGCCCAGGCCGGAGGTGAGTCTCGCAACCCATCGCGCGACCTGCCGCTGGCGATCGGAATCTGCATGCTTGTGGTCGGCAGCTTCTACCTGGCGTTCACTGCGGCGGTCTATCACGCCATCCCGTGGCCCTACGTCGCCGAGCGGGCGCTCGTCGAGGACCTCACCGCCCCGGGGCTGCTCGGCTATCTGCTTTCACCCGCCTGGACAGTGACAATCGTGGCCGGGGCCGCGATCGCGCTGATCAACGATCTTCCGGCAATGCTCTTGTCGGTATCACGTCTGATGTTCGCCTGGGCGGAGGACGGCATCTTCCCCGACTTCGTCAAGCACATCCATCCTCTCCGGCAGACACCCGACGTCGCCATCCTCCTCAGCGGCACCATGGCCACCGCCGGGGTGGTTGGCAGTCACCTTGCGGGGGATTTCTTTCTCGGCATCGACATCCTGGTCACCGCGATGCTGGTGAACTTCCTGCTCGTTTGCCTGTCCACGGTATGCATCTCGCGACGCAACCCGACTCTCGCCGCCGCCATTCGAGTCGTCAACAACAACACCGCGCGAGTGATGATCGGGGCGGCCGGGGCGGCGTTCATGGCCCTCTACCTGGCTGTCCACCTGTGGAAGGATCTCGGGGCTCCGGCCGGGACCTGGTACCTGAGATCGACCTGGATCTGGGTGCTCGTAATGATCGCCGGAAGCCTGGTGTTCGCTTCGAAGTGGAGCGCCATCGCGGCCGACGCCGATCGGCGGCGCCGCTTCGACGAATTGCCGCCCGAGTAGCGAGCTCCCTGGGCGCTGACTGCCCGGCAACCGAAGTGCCCCCGCCAGGACTCGAACCTGGGCACCCGGCTTAGGAGGCCGGTGCTCTATCCACCTGAGCTACGAGGGCGTTGCCTTAAGTGCTTGTGGTTGAGCAGGATACCGTATTCTTCGGGACCTCAGAGCCGGGCGCGCGCCGGTGGTTTATCCTTCGCGCCATGCCCCGGGTATTGATCCTGATCCCGGCCACTACCTATCGGGCCGAAGCGCTGCTGACAGCAGCAGCGCAACTGGAAGCCGATGTGGTGATCGGTACCAACCGTCGGCAGGCGCTGCAATCGCTTCCGGGCGTCACGACGATGACGCTCGACTTCGCCGATCAACGAGCTTCGAGACAGGCGATCGCGGCGCTGCACGCCGAACGACCGTTGGCCGCAATCCTCGGACCCGACGAGGAAACTACGCTACTGGCGGCGGCCGCCGCCGCCGAACTGGGGCTCCCCGGCAATCCCCCGGAGGCCGTGGCCACGGCCCGGGACAAGCTTCTCTTCCGGCGGCGGCTCGACGCGTCGGGCATACCGGGACCACGGTACTGGAGCGGCGGCCCCGCCGACATCGAACGGCTGGCCAACGAGGTGACCTACCCGTGCGTCATCAAGCCGACGTTCCTCTCGGCCTCACGCGGGGTCATCCGGGCCGATTCTCCGACGCAGCTACGCCGGGCGGTAGAGCGCATCGCCGCGCTACTCGACAGTCTGGAGGCCCGCGACCGCGGGGCGAACAAGATCCACCAGCTGCTGGTCGAAACCTACCTGCCGGGCATCGAGGTTGCCGTCGAGGGTTTGCTGATGAACGGCACCCTGCACGTGCTGGCGGTCTTCGACAAGCCGGATCCGCTCGATGGTCCGTTCTTCGAGGAAACTCTCTACGTCACGCCTTCGCGACTGCCGGACAGGCAGCGGCGGGCGGTAGTCAACGCAACACAGGCCGCGGTCGACGCGCTCGGGCTCTGTCATGGGCCCGTGCATGCAGAGATGCGCCTGCACGACGGACAGGCGACGTTGCTCGAGCTGGCGCCGCGGAGCATCGGCGGCCGCTGTGGCCGCGTGCTGCGGTTCGGCACCGGGATCAGCCTGGAGGAGCTGGTGCTCCGCGCTGCACTGGGGTACGAGATCGACGACCTGGGGCGCGAGCGAGCGGCGGCCGGGGTGATGATGATCCCGATCCCTGGCGCCGGGACGTTGCGCGGAGTCGAGGGCCTGGGCGCAGCGCGCTCGATCGCCGGCGTCGAAGAGCTCACCATCTCGATCCTGAACGGTCAGCCAGTCGTGCCTCTGCCGGAAGGCAATCAGTATCTCGGGTTCATCTTCGCGCGGGCGGAAACGCCAGCGGCAGTCGAATCTGCGCTACGCCGCGCGCACGCGGCGCTGCGCTTCACGATCGACTAGTGGCCCGTAACAGATGATCGTTGCCTATCGTGGTGGCGAAATGGGTCCGGATGCCAGGCGCAGCGACGCATTTCGAATCGACCGGCGCGGTCGCACGTCAGCGATCGAAGAGGCTCGTCGGGGTGCGTCTACTTGGCGGGCGAGAAGTAGGGGTTCGTCCCCGAGGCGTGATCGGTCGTGTCGAGCACCTCGACGATATCCGGAATCTCGTCTTTCAAGACCCGCTCGATGCCCTGTTTGAGGGTTACGTCGACCATGCCGCAACCCTGACACCCCCCTCCGAGCTTCAGGAAGACGCGGCCGGCCTCGTAGTCGATGAGCGACACCCATCCACCGTGACTCGCGACGCCCGGGTTGATGCGCTCCTCGAGGATCTGCTGCACTTTGGCGGCCACCGGGTTCTGCATCAGCGGCGGCAAGTTGGGATTCTCGACCACAAAGCCGCTGCCGCGCACGTCATCGACGAAATCGACCTCGCTGCCGAGCATGTACATGAGCGAGTACCGGTCGACGAGCAGCTCGATGTCACCTTGCGGTAACACCTCGTCGCCGTCGTGGCGCTCGTCGAACGTGAAGCCGTACTCGTACGCCGCCTTGCTACCACCCTGTATATAAATGCGCAGATGCTTGCCGGCCGCCTCGTCGTGACCAGCGGCGAACTCGCTGACCTTGGCGATCGCCGAATCGGTCATCTTGACAGCCGCAACGGCGTCGGGGGCCTGCTGATCTAGTCCTTCCATCATTCCCCATCCTGGATCGAGGGCTCGTTGACAGCAGTCTAGCATCGCCCGCCCAGTCCCCACGACCGATGCTACAATCGCGCGCCACGGCCCGGCTGGGAGCCAAAGCCCGCGAGGAGACGTGCCCCGAGACCCGATACCGAATCGCTCGCGTGGTTTCGTCGCTGCCGTCTTCGAAGTAGCAGCACCGGCGACGACGACATGAGCCTGTTGTTGGCGCTGGCGCGCTGGCTGGATATCCGACCACACCAGCACCGCAAGTTCACCGTATCGGCGGTGGGTGCGTTTCTGGTCATGTCGTTCAGCATCACCGCGCGTGCGCTCCGCGAGGCGTTCTTCATCGACGAGTTCTCGGTCGAATCGCTGCCCTACGTGATCATGGTCACGGCGCTCATCAGCCTGCCGCTGGTTGGGGCATTCAGCCGTCTGATGAGCCGCCAGGAGCCCGAAGACGTCTACCAGATGCTCATCTCGATGCTCCTCGGCGGCCTGGTCGTGCTCTGGGCGCTCACTTCGTTGTCGGCATCCAACGCCGTGGTCGGCGCGACTACGGTGGCTTTCTACGTGTTCACCGCGCTGGGCACACTGCTGCTCACATCCGGGTTCTGGGTCGTGACCTCGGAGCAGTTCGCGCTGCGCGATGCGAAGCGGCTCTTCGGAATGATCGGCGCAGGTGGGACGCTGGGGGCGATGATTGCCGGCATATCACTGGGACCCTTTGGTCGGATGATCGAGCGCTTCGCCCCTTCCCCCGGCATGGGCAACGGCGGGTTGGTGTTGAGCCTCATCGCCATCCTGGGAGCTCTGCTGCTGTTACTACGCCAGCTGCCCGAGCCGCCCGCTACCCCGGCGCCACGCGACGTCGAGACCCCAGCTGTCGGCGAGAGCCTGGCGCTCGTGGCTCGAACTCCGCATTTGCGGAACATGGCGATGATCGTCGCCGTGGCTACGTTCGCGTCGGGCCTGATCGACTACCAGTTCAAAGAAGCCGCGTTCGCGGTGTATCCCGACGATGCCGACCTGGCGGCGTTCTTCGGTACGTTCTATGGCATCAGCGGCGTAGCAGCTCTGGCAATCCAGATGCTGGTGGCCTCGCGCTTGCTGAGTGCCGCCGGTATCAGCGTCAGCTTGGCTGTACTACCGATCGTGTTGCTCACCGGGTCCGCGGCCCTGTTCTGGTTACCCGGGCTGATCACCGCAACGGTAGTGCGGGGCGCCGACAATACGCTACGCAGGTCGGTGCATCGCTCCGTGCTGGAGTACCTCTACGTCCCGGTCCCCGCCGAACAGCGACGGCGAACCAAGACGTTCGTGGATTCCTTCGTCGATAGCGCCGCCGAGGGTACGGCAGCCGCTGTTGTATTCATGTGGGTGGTGTTTGCAGGCCTGCCATCGCGCGGGCTCGCCGCCATCGTCGCCGTATCGGCGATGACGTTCCTGTTGCTGGCCAGGACCATGGGAGCAGAGTACTTTCGTACGCTTCTCGACCGGCTGCAGGAGGGACAAGACGACATCGAAGATGCCCTGGTGCAAACCCAGTTCGCCGGCGGCGAGATGACCATGACGGTAACGCAGTTCGACTTCAAGTCGGCGTTGTCGCAGAGCGGGCTGACGCTACCTCCGGCGACCGAATCCGCACCGCGACCGGCGCCGGAGCAGCGCACTGCCACGACGCTCGACAACATCACTGAAGGTGACCCGCAGGCAATCTCGGCGGCTCTCGATCATGCCGACGACTGGAACACAGAGCACGTCGAGGCGCTGAGCCGTTTGCTCGCCCGCGACGCCTTCTACCGGCGCGCCGGTAGCATCCTCCGGCGGCTTGACTACGCCGCCGTCGAGCCGCTGGCCAGCACGCTGCTGGATCCTTCAGCCGACTTCGTCATCCGCCGACGTATCCCGCGCGTTCTTGCCGGCATTACGCTGGCGAGCGCCGACGACGCGTTGCTCGATGGACTGGCGGGCGACCGCTTCGAGGTCCGCTACCGCAGCGGAGTAGCGCTGGCACGGCGCCGCAAGAAGGCGCTGGAGATCGCCGAGCGAGGCGTGGCCGATCGTGTCTGGGCCGCGGTGCGCACGGAGGTGGGGAGAGACCGACCGATCTGGGAGCTCCAGCGGCTGCTGGATGATCAACCGACACCGGACGATTTCATCAGCGATCGCGTCTACGGTCGTGGGGAGCTATCGCTCGAGCACACATTTCGGCTGTTGTCCCTGGTTCTCGAGCCCGCTCCGGTCCGCACCGCGTTCCACGGCATCGTTCTGGACGACGACAAGCTCAAGAGCATCTCGCTGGAATACCTCGAGCAAGTTCTTCCGCCAGATGTCCGTACTCGCCTGTGGCCATTCATACGCGACCTCAGCGAACATCAGCGCCGCCGCAGCGAGCGCGGCGTGGATGAGGTCGTCGCCGAGCTGTTGCGCACCGACTCGACGCTGTTCGGCGATGAGGACGCGCGGGCGCGATTGCGACAGGCGCTCGAACAGGACGAACCACCGGATGACCTCTAGCAGACAGCCGCTTGGTGCCCTTGCTCCGCCGATGCCACCACCGCACTCTGACGACAACCCGATGACGATATGAAGACAGCCGTCGACCTCTACTTCGACTTCGTCTCGCCGTACACCTACTTGCTACTGGCGCAGGCAGCGGAATTCGGCCGCCGTCACCGCGTGCGATGGCGCCCACAGCCCGTGGTGTACGGCGTGCTGCTGAATCACACCGGCCTGGTGGGTCCGGTGGAAGTCGAGGTCAAGCGCCACTACACGTTCGCCGACGTGCGGCGCTGCGCAGCCTTGCTCGGCATCCCGTTGAACGGTCCTCCATCGCATCCGTTCCGCTCGCTCGAGGCCCTGAGAACAGTTTGTGTCTATCTGGAAGACGAACGCTGTTTAGAGCTGTCGACGGCGCTGGCTCGCGCCTGTTGGGCCGACGGCCGCGACCTTGCTGAACCTGCGACCTTGACCGCTGTCGTAGCAGAGATCGGACTCGACACCAGCCGACTCGAAGCCGGTATCCGTGCCGCCCAGACCAAAGATCGGCTGCGGGAGTCGACCTCGGCGGCGATCGAGCGGGGCGTATTCGGAGTACCGACATGCCGCCTGGGCGATGAGTTGTTCTGGGGCCATGATCGGCTGGCGCATCTTGCCGCGCGGATCGCCGACGACATCCCGGATCCCCTCGACGAGATCGACCGCTTGCTCGCCCGGCCTCGCGCCGCGGAGCGAACCGCGGTGCCGCGCCGTTCGACCAGCTGAGGTCGAGGCCGCGGCGGGTTGCCGAGTCGCCAGGGCGGCTCAGTCGCCGTTCGATACCGATTCGATCAACTTGTCGAGCTCTTGCCGACGCCCGACAAGCTGCGCCAGCAGCGCTTCCTGACGACGCGTCAGTTCGTCGACGATCACCTCGACCTGCAGCGACGGTCCCTGCACTGCCCGCTGCAAGCCCTCAGCGTCCTTGGCATCGACCACGGCACGCAGTCGCTCGCTGAGACGGGTTGCGAGCGTCAAGCCTTCCACTGCGTGATCGAGGGCCTCGCCGACACCGCGCCAGCGACGTGCTTCCTGAGCGCGCGCTTCAGTGGCGGCGACTCGTTGTTGCTCCTGCACCGCACCCAACCCCACGAGCGCTGAATCAAGTTGTGCCGTCGCCGCCTGTTGAGCGCGATCGAGAGCTGCCGCGACTTCGGCGCGCAAACTGCCCAGATCGGCCCGCAGCTCGGCGAGCGCGGCGTCGTTGGCGGACTGGCGTTGATCGATGACTGGCTGCAGGTCGCCCAGTAGCCAGCTGGCGAGCCAGCCCCGGATCCCCCCGACCGGCGGATTCCACTCGGCAGGCGGAGCTTCGTCCGGCCGCTCAGCCGCCGGCGCCAACAACGCTGCTGGTGACGCCGCGCTGAGAATCGACTCGGAAGGCGGGATGGCGGCGCCTCCCGCCGCGTTTCCGAGCTCCAGAGCGCTGACCGCGGCGCGCAGTGCGTCGGCACGGACTTCGAGCCCGTGCATGCAGTCCAAGTACTCGGTCTCGACGGCGACCCGTACGGCCTCCAGCTGATCGAGCGTGGCGGCCGTTCCATCGTCTTCAGCCATGCGATCTCGCTCCCACCAGAACGAGCTGGAGATCCATCACGTTGGTCCTGGTCGGACCGGTACGGACAAGATCACCCAGCGCTTCAAAGAACGTATACGAGTCGTTGTCCAACAGGAACTCATCGGCTTTCAACCCGCGCTCTCGACCCCGGCGCACGGTGGTTCCGTCCGCGAACGCGCCGGCCGCGTCTGTCGGCCCATCGCGACCATCCGTTCCGACGGACGCGAAAGTCACGCCCCCGGTACCGTCGAGCAGCATCGCTGCCGCCAGCGCGGCTTCCTGGTTACGGCCGCCGCGTCCGCGTCCGACCAGCGTCACGGTGCTCTCGCCACCGGCCAGCAAGCACACAGACGAGTCGCCGCCGCCGGCGCAAGACATACCAAGGGCCGCCAGCCGCCGGCCCACCGACCGCGCCTCCCCCTGTAGTCGCGACGTCAGCACAAACGGTCGATACCCCAGCCGCGATGCCTCGGTGGCCGCGGCGCCAAGGGCGCGCCGGTTGTCACCGATCACCAGATTGGTTACCCGTGCGAAGGTCGGCGAATCGGAGGTGGGCGTGTCTGCGAGGTCCCCTGCCGCGCCCCGGCGGAGTCGATCCAGGACGGGTCCCGGCACCTGTTCGGTCAGGTCGTGGCGCACGACCACTTCGAGACAGCTGGCGAAGCTCGTCGGATCCGGCACGGTGGGTCCGGAGCCGATCGCGGTCAGCGAGTTGCCGACGACGTCCGACAGCATCAGCGTCAGCACCGTCGCCGGGGAGGCTATCTCAGCAAGGCGCCCACCCTTGACCGCCGACAGGTGCTTGCGTATGGCGTTGACGTCGTCGATGGGCGCCCCGGAGGCAAGCAGGATCTCGGTAGTTCGCTGCAGCTGCTCCAGGTCGATTCCCGCCGCCGGCCGTACCATCAGCGCCGACGCCCCGCCAGAGATCAGGCAGACGACAAGATCGTCCTCGCCCGCGTCCGCGACGATGCCCAGGAGCTCGTCGGTCGCCTGCAGCCCACGGACGTCGGGAAGGGGGTGGCTCGCCTCACGCACGCGCACCCGCTCGAGTGGCAGCGCGTTGCCGTCGTTGGTGATCACCAACCCGTCGGCGATCCGAGAACCGAGCAGGCGCTCCGCCGCTGTAGCCATCGGCGCCGCCGCTTTGCCAGCGCCGATGACGAGCACACGACCAGGTGGAAGGCGCATCGAGCTGTCTCCGGCGCGCACCCACGGGCCGCCGCGACCCGGGCCATCCAGCAGCTCGAGCTGCTCTTCAACGATGCTCTCGCCATCGACCGCGCCGATCGCCGCGTCGAGGATCCTACGTCCATCCAATCGGTGCGAATGGCGAGCTGCGGAGAGCTCGTCGCCACAGCTGTTCGGAGTCAATACTTCAGTACGGAATGCAGCTCGATTCCATCGAAGTGCCTGCGTCCGTTCAGAAACGTGAGCTCGACGAGCACGGCCACACCGAGCACCTGGGCCTTGAGACGATGCGCTAGCTCTACAGTCGCCCGCGCCGTGCCCCCGGTCGCCAACAGGTCATCGACAACGAGCACTCGCTGACCGGGTACCAAGGCGTCACGATGGATCTCGAGGCTATCGGAGCCGTACTCGAGATCGTAGTGGACGCGTTCGGTATCCGCCGGCAGCCGTCCCGGCTTGCGCACCAAGGCGAGCCCGCAACCGAGCTCCAACGCCATGGCGGCGCCGAACGGGAAGCCGCGCGACTCGACTGCCGCCAGCACTTCCGGACGGCCAGCGCGAAACGGCTCGCACATCGCCAGTACGGCGTCGCGGAAGGCACCACCGTCCGTGAGCAGCGTGGTGATGTCCTTGAAGACGATCCCCGGCGTCGGGAAGTCGGGAACGTCGCGGATCAGCTCCCGCAACCGCAGATCTGTGGCAGAACGGTCCATCGATACGGAGCCGATGAGCAGCGCGCGGCGACTGCCGCGTCAGTAGGAAAGATGGTCGGGGCGGGGAGATTTGAACTCCCGACCTCACGGACCCGAACCGTGCGCGCTATCCAAGCTGCGCTACGCCCCGACACGAAAACCCCAGACGAAACGCGAGTGTAGCATGGACCAATGGCCCGCAATGTGCCCCCCCAGACAGCCTCCAACAGCCCTTCGCCAATGCTCCGCACGGTCCGCGCGACACTCGGTGGGTTACTCATGGGGGTCGCAAACCTGGTACCCGGGATCAGCGGCGGAACAATGCTCCTGGCGGCCGGCATCTACGCCGAGTTCATCGATGCCGTCGCCGATGTCTCGCGTCTGCGCTGGCGCCGGCGATCGGCGTTGTTGGTGTTGATTGTAGGGGGCGCCGCTGCTCTCGGCATCGCCGTCCTAGCCGGCCCGGTCAGAGACCTCGTCGTGCACCATCGCTGGGTCATGTACTGCCTGTTCGTAGGCCTGACGCTCGGCGGGATCCCGGCGCTTTGGCGACTTGCTCGTCCGCCTTCACCAGCACTTTGGCTGGGCGTGGCAGCGGGAATCAGCGGTATGGTCGCACTCGGTATCGCACAGCGCGGGGTGGCGGCGGCGAGCGGCACGGGGGGCGGCTTCGCGGCGCTCGTCGTCGCCGGCGCGGCGGGCGCCGCCTCGATGATCTTGCCGGGAATCAGCGGCGGGTATCTGCTGCTGGTACTCGGCCAGTACGTGCACATTCTGACTGCTATCGAACGGGCCGTGGACGCGCTCCGGGTCGCCGATATTGCCGGACTCTCAGACCCCGTGTTCCGCGTCTTCGTGCCGGTCGGGCTCGGAATCCTCATCGGCGTGGCGGCGATCAGCAACCTGCTCCGCTATCTACTGGAGCGTTATCGGCCTGCGACGCTCGGGGTTCTGCTGGGACTGCTCGCGGGCGTCGTCGCCGGCCTGTGGCCGTTCCAGCACACAGTGGAGCCAGGCGTCGGAACGAGCGTGGGGGGTGTGCTGGTGACGACGGAGAGCCTGCCCCACCTCGATCGCAGCGACTGGCCGGTGGAGTCGTTCCGACCCACAGCGGTTCAAGCGGCCGGCGGCCTGCTACTGGTACTGGGAGGCGCGGTCGTCACGCTGGCGGTGTCGCGACTCGGAGAAGAGTAATCACTCGGCACGGAACTCGGCGTCGAGGCCTGACTCCCAGTCGCGTTGGATGCGCTCGAGAAACCGGCGGTGTGTCAGGTCCAGGTGCAGCGGCGTGATCGACACGTAGCCTCGCCTCACCGAGGTGTAGTCGGTGTCCTCCGATTGTTCCATCTCTCTGGGCTCCCCACTGCCGACCCAGTAGGAAATGCGCCCGCGCGGATCGACCGCCTCGTGCACCACCTGGTCGTAGAGATGCTTCCCCTGACGCGTGCAGCGGACGCCGCGGACCGGATCGACTGGCACGTTGACATTTAGCAGGATGTCGTCGGGCAGTCCTTCGCTCAGCACTCGTCGTGCTATCTGCTGCGCGGCCCGCTCCGCCGTATCCCAGGAGAACGTCAGCTCGCCGTGCTGTCCGCGCTCGTCGCTCTTCCGCGCCGCCTGCGAGATAGCGAACGAGGAGATCCCGAGGATGGCCCCCTCTAGTGCCGCCGCCACCGTGCCTGAATAGGTGACGTCGTCGCCGATGTTGCCGCCGCGATTGATACCAGAGGCCACCAGGTCGGGCTTGCGCTCGAGAACGCTCAGTGCTCCGAGGTAAACGCAGTCTGCCGGCGTTCCATCGGCGGTGTAGGTGCCTGGCTCGAGGCGGCGAACGGTGACCGGTCGGTGCAGCGTCAGCGCGTGCGATGCGGCACTTTTCTCCCGATCGGGGGCCACAATCGTCACCTCGCCCAGCGGCCGCAGGGCGTCAGCGAGGGCGTGTAACCCCGGCGAGTGGATCCCGTCGTCGTTGGTGACCAGAATCGATGTCGTCACTACGGTCCCGGAGCAGAGGTCGAGCAATCAGGCGATCAGGGGCCGACTGCGCCCACCGGCGGGCTCGTCGACTGCCAAGGGCGAGACCATGCCGCGCCTGATCTTGCGCGTGAGATCCTCCGGACGCAAGTTGTCGACCCGCGTGCTTGCTCACCAGACGCGTGCGAAAGTGTTGCCACTCAACCATTATCCGGCAGCCCGCGACCAAACCGGCAAACGGAACCCGAACTTGAGCGCCGGGTTGTTGATACGGCTGTCCTCGGCCCCGATCGGATCGAGACCCGGGGGAACCCCCTCGATCAGGGCAACGAGTCGCGTCGGCGACGCGGCACGCCCACCCAAGCAAGCCAGCGAAGTCGCCAGCAGGGCAACCACGAGGGCTACCAGTCGCTCCCGAGGGCGACAGTGATCGCCTGGCCGCTGACGCCACTCGACTCCTCCGAAGCCAGAAAGGCGATCATTTCAGCAACCTCCCCGGGCGTCACCACGCGGCCAGGCAGATACATCGCATCCCGTTCTTTCCAGATCTCTTGCGATGAAACGCCGCGATCGCGTGCTTCAGCCTGAGCCGAGCGTTCGGCCATCGCGGTTCGCACCCAGCCCGGCAGCACGGCATTGGAAGTGACCCCATAGGCGCCACCGTCCTGCGCAACGGACCGCATCAGCCCCAGCAAGCCGACCTTGGAGCAGTTGTAGGCACTGCCGGCCGGCTCGGCAGTGCGGGCTGCTGTCGAGCTGGTGTAAACCACGCGGCCGTAGTTCTGTTCCACCATGCCGCGCAACAACAACCTGGACAGATGGAACGGCCCGTCCAGATTGATCCGCATGGTTTCGTACCAGACGTCGGGGTCCTGCTCCCAGATCACCCGTTCGTGGGCCGAACCGATTCCATGGTTGCATACGAATACTTCAACCGGCCCGAGCCTTCTCGCAGTCTCCTCAACCACTAGCGCGCAGCCTTCCACCGTGCCCAAGTCAGCGACGGTGTACTCGACGCCCAGGGCCGCCAACTCCTCTTCTGAGCGTGAGACCGCCATGACGCGCGCGCCCCGTGCGGTGAGAAGCTCCGCGGCTATCTTGCCAATGCCGCGGCCCGCGCCGGTAACCAGCGTTACCCGTCCTTTGACTCCGGCCAACTCCGAAATCTCTCCCTCTACTGCGGCATTGTCAACCAACCGGAAAGCCCGGCGACGAGATTGACAGTGCTGCGTTGCAGTAGCTTCGGGGGCGTCGTGATCAGCTAGTGGCGTGTAACAGGTGATCGTTGCATGTCGTGGCGGCGAAATGGGAGCCTCGTGGTCACTCGTCGAGCAAGAGCTCGTGGGCTCGAGCACTGACGCGAACCACATCCTGCACCGCACCGCCGTCCATCAAGACGACTTGCTCGGCAAGATTCACCGTCGGGCACACGTGGGTCGGCGCCAGGTGCAAGTGCGTGCCGCGGGCCGGACGCTCGCCGCTCGTCACGTGCAGCGGCAGGTGCTCTTCACTCGGCGGTTGCGCAACAAGGTGAGGATGCCCGATGACGAAGGCGCATGGGTCGCCCGCTTCCGCGGCGATCGACTTCGATCCCGCGTCGCAGGTGACGCGGGCCGCGCTCGGGTGGCTGACGACGCGCGTGAACAGCGTAGCGGCAGGCGTGAGGACGAGCTCGGGGTTGTCCTGTTCGCTGCGCAGGTCGTGATACACGACCGTACCCGGGGACACGCGGTGGCGCGTCTCCCGGAGCTCCGCGAAGCGCTCAAAGGCGAGAGCGTGCAGAAACGTCGGCGTGCCGCTGGTGATGATCTCGGGCACTGAACGTCCCGAAGAGTCGAGCGCCGAGACCAGCTCGAGCAGCCTGTCATAGCCCTCGAAGGCTGCGCCCCTGCGATCCGCGTCGGCGAGGTCGTACAGGTGTCCGTCGTAGAGGTGCACGCCGCGGAAGCGTTCGCCTGCAGCCCGCGCGACGGCGAGGATCTCCTCGGTATCGGCCATCGGTATGCCGGTCCGGTTCATGCCGGGGTTGACGTCGACGAACACCGACAGCTGTGGCGGAATTTCGGCGACGCGAGCCGGCTCCTCGCAAAGGACCGACAGGCGCGTCTCGGGGTGTTCTTCGGCGATGCGTCTCAGGCGCACCAGGGCCGGCCCGACGAGCGGGTAAGCGAGCAAGCTGTCGCCGTCATCGATGCCCTCTTGCCTGAAAGCGTCGGCGAGGAGCGCTGCCTCGCGGGTGGTTGCGCACTTGAAGTTACGCACGCCAACGCGCGCCACCTCCGCAAAGACCTGAGGGATCTTGGTGGTCTTGACGTGCGGGCGCCAGCGATCGGCATCGGCGCCCGCGTGCTCGATGACGCGACGCAGGTTGTCGCGCACCTTGTCGAGGTGGACGACCAGTGCGGGGCTGAGCACGCGCCGTGCGAAATCGTCCGGGAGGGCGTAGTCGGACTCCCGGAGCGCTTCGAAGCGGGAGGCAACGCGCTGGACCGCAGGCACCACACCGCTACCATGGCTACTCAACGACGGGATACGGACGCGAAGATCTAGTCGGTGACTCGCCGCTGTACACCTGGACGTCATCCCCCACCGCATCCGCTTCCGCTAACTCCGCCGTGACCTCGACCGAGACCGCCACCCGGAGTGTATGCCTGCTGCCAGGCAACGGCCGTTACCGCCGCGCCCGCGCCGGCGAGCTTCGTGAACTGACGTCGATCGAGTGTCATCGGTACCCCCCAAGAGACACGCGATGGTACGCCATCCGCGGCCCCGTTAGGCAGGCGTCACGATCGGTCGCCTACCGATCCTCGGACCGGTGCCGTTGGGCGACCCCGCTCTTCCCCGTCGATCGCCGTAAGCGGTTGAATCTAAAGTCGGGACGGGGAGATTTGAACTCCCGACCCCCTGACCCCCAGTCAGGTGCGCTACCAAGCTGCGCCACGTCCCGAAGCGAGGTCGGCGTGGTCTTGGCCGCCCCGATCAGAGCTTGTCATTGGCCTCCAGCAGGGTCAAGATCGCGTCGATCTCACGCCGGGCGTCCTCCAGCAGCGCCACGGAATCCGGTTCTGCGGAATCGGTTGATTCTGATCGCAACCGTCGTCGCGCCCCGGCGATGGTGTACCCCTCCTGGTGCAACAGGTCACGGATTCGGAGGATGAGCTCGATATCGTCGGGGCGGTACATGCGCTGACCGCCGCGGCTCTTGCGCGGGCGCAGCTGCGGGAACTCGTGCTCCCAATAGCGCAGGACATGGCTCTCGAGGTCGGTCAGGCTGCACACCTCGCCCATGCGATAGAAACCCTTCCGGTAGCCGGTCGCCAGCGCGGTCGACTCAGTCATTGATACTCTCGAGCAGCGCCGGTGCCGGGTGGAAGGAGACCGCTCGATGAGCCGGGATGAGCATGCTTTTGCCGGTGGCTGGGTTCACTCCGCGGCGTTGGGCGCGGTCGACCACCTCGAAGACGCCGAAGTTGGTGATCATGACCTTTTCACCGCGCTGGAGGCGACGCTCCAAGACCACGAACAGCTTGTCGACCAGCCTGACCGCCTCGCTGATCGAGATCGAGGGCTCGGCCGCGTGAATGGAGCGGGCGATCTCTCGCTTGGTGAGCGTCATGACGCCTTGGGTGTGCAACTCAGCCGCTGACTATGACGCGATTATAGCTTACGTTCCAACCCCTTCCGGTCGCCCTTCTGGCGGCGCTTGACCCACACACGCACCGGCGTTCCGCCGAAGTCGAAGGCGGCGCGGAGGCGGTTTTCTAGATAGCGCGTGAAGTTGTCGGGAAGCTTGCGGCGGCCGCCGCTCACGAACACGATGAAGCTCGGCGGCCCCACCTCCGCTTGGGTAAGGTATTTCAGCTGTGGGGACCCCGGTGGACCCTGAGCCCCTCGTTGCTCGAGGCGCTCGAACAGGGTGTTGAGGGCGGCGGTGGGAACGCGCCGCATGCGATTCGCCTGAACGCGGTCGATGCGCGCGAACAGACTGTCGACCGCGCGCCCCGTTTTGGCCGAGGTGAAGGCGATCTCGGCGAACCCGATACGTCCCATTCGATCGCGCAGCTCTCCCTGCCAGGCGGTTGCCTGCCCCTGGGCAGTAACGAGATCCCACTTGTTGACCACCACGACAACGGCACATCCTGAGCCGCCTGCCTCCGCGGCTATGGTGACGTCCTGGCGCGTCAGCCCGACGGTTGCATCGACCACCAGCAGTGCCACGTCAGCGCGCTGCATGCGACGTCGAGCGATGGTGACGCTCATCACCTCGGCGAACCCCTCGCGGCGCCCGCCGCGACGGATGCCGGCGGTGTCGATCAGAAGATAGGGACGCTGGTCGCGAACCATCAGGGTGTCGATGGCATCGCGCGTCGTACCTGAGATCTCGCTGACAACGACCCGTTCCTGCCCCAGCATCGCGTTCACGAGCGACGATTTTCCGACGTTCGGCCGCCCGACCACCGCCACCCTGACGGTGCCGTCCGGCAGTGCGTCGGGCTCGGCATCGGACGCCGGCAACCTGGCGATCACGGTGTCGAGCAGATCGGCGACACCATCGCCGTGTTCCGCCGCGATGGCGAACACCGGTTGTATGCCGAGCTCGTGGAACTCCGACGTGCGCGAAGCGGCAATTTCGGCCGTGTCGCACTTGTTGACCACCAGCAGCATCGGGATGCCCCGGCGCAGCTCCATGACGATGCGCGCCTCGATGGGCACCATGCCCTCACGAACATCGACGAGGAAGAGCACTAGATCGGCGTCTTCCACTGCGTACAGAGCATGATCCTGGATCTTGCGGAGCAGCTCGTCGGCGGACTCCCACTCCACTCCCCCGGTATCGCTGAGCAAGAAGTGGCGCCCGGTCCACTCGGCCGGGGCGATATGGCGGTCTCGGGTCAGGCCCGCCTCAGCGCCGACGATGGCCTGCCGTCGACCGATGATGCGGTTGAACAGCGTCGACTTACCGACGTTCGGACGGCCGACAATCACAACTTCGGGCAGGCGGTCTTCGGGCATCGTCCGGGGCTCGGGAGGGGCGTCAACGGCAGGTCGTAAAGACTATGCTAAGCTTCGACTTCCTTCATTCGAAACGGTCCAACTCGACCCCGAACGCTGCATGATCAAGGCAGATATCGTCGAGCGCGTCGCCGCCGCAACCGGCATTCCCAAGATCCAGGCCGAGCGCGCAGTCGACCGCATCCTGCAAGCAGTGAAGGACGCGCTCGCTCGCGGAGAACGAATCGAGCTGCGGGGATTCGGCGTGTTCGATGTACGGCCACGCAAGAGCGGCATCGGGCGGAATCCGCGGACCGGCGAAGAGGTTGCGATCCCTGCGGGCAAGACGACGCGCTTCAAGCCTGGAAAGCACCTTTCGAACCTCCCTGCCGACCTCTGACTCGCGCGCTGCGCACCAGATGAGCCGCGACGAGTCCTTCTCTCCGTCCTCCGGACCCTGGCCCTCCTCGGATTGGCCACCGCCGGAGCCTCCGGCTGTGTCGCGTCCAGAGAGTCCGTATGAAGCGCAAGAGCTGGCGCCATCAACCCCGGAGCTGACACCGCTGTGGCCGGCGCGCAGTCGGCGCCATACAGTGCTGTTCGCGCTGACCGTTCTGACCACCAGCTACTGGGGATTCATCCAGTATCAGGCCTACTATCTGGATGATCTGATCACGCTCAACCCCCTCTCGGAGCCGTTGCTCTGGCTCGCCGGGCTGCCCTACGGGCTCGCCGTCATCGCGTTTCTGCTGGCGCACGAAATGGGGCATTACTTGGCCTGTCGCTATTACGGGATCGCCGCCACCCTCCCCTACTTCATTCCGATACCACCAGTGCCCGGCCTCGTTCTGCTGCCCGGAACCATGGGGGCGGTCATACGGATCGTGGCCCCAATCAAGAGCCGCCGAGCGCTGTTCGACGTCGCCATAGCAGGACCGTTGGCCGGCTTCGCTGCAGCGCTGCCTATCCTCGCGGTGGGAATGGCGCAGTCGCGCGTGGTGGATCTCCAGGACCTCGGCGCCGGGACCATCTCCATGGGGGAACCGTTGATCTGGGCGCCTCTGAGCATCATCTTCGCGCCGCCGATGGTCCCCGGACAAACCCTACTGGCACACCCGTTGGCGTTCGTCGGCTGGTTCGCGTTGCTGGTGACCGCGATGAACTTGCTGCCGGTAGGGCAGCTCGACGGTGGGCACCTGTTGTACGCGATCACTCCCCGCCTGCACCGCGCAGTGTCCTTGCTGGTCGTGCTGGCGATGGTCTTTGCCGGGTTCCGTTACTTCAGCGGGTGGTTGGTCTTCGCATTCCTGGTGTTGTTCGTGCTGGGGACGCGCCACCCTCGCCCGTTGACCTTCGAGGGGAGCCTCGGCCTGACGCGATCGCTGCTGTTGGTGCTGGCGTTCCTGGTATTCGCTAGCTCGTTCACGCTCGTGCCGGTGACCATCGATCTGAGCTTCTGACCGCCCTCAGCAGGCGGCGAGGACAGCGAGGATCTCGTCCTGCGACAGCACGTGATCGGATTCCTTCGCCGCCTCGATCAGCGCTGTGACACGGGCGTCGGTGGGCTCGATGTGGAAGTGCCTGAGCCAGCAGATAACGTTCGAAGCGCCGCTCATGGGTCCGATATCGATTTGCTGCCGGCGCCCGACCAGGCTTGCGGGAACGCCTGAATAAACCCGGTCGGCGAGCCACGAATCACCCTTCGCCTGTGCCTTGATGAGAGCCGAAGCGTGCACCCCGGTAGCGGTGCGGAAGGCGTCAGGCCCGACGACCGGGTAATTGTCGGGGATCGGCCGACCGGTTGCCCTGGACACCAGCTCGCAGTATTTGCCGAGTTGGGACAGATCGTTGTCGATGATGCCTTCGAGCGCGCAGTTCACCAGCACCAAGTCGATCGGCGTGTTGCCCGATCGCTCACCGATCCCCAACGCCGTCCCGTGAACCCGGTCGGCGCCGACCTCTATAGCCGCCATGGTGTTGGCGACGTCCATGGCGCGGTCGCGGTGGCCATGCCAGTCGATCTTCACCGTCTCGCCGGTATCGGCGACCACTTGCTGGACGAACCGGAGCAACGTCCTCACCCCGCGTGGCGTCGAGTGCCCCACGGTGTCACACACACAGATGCGCCTCGCCCCGTGTTCGATCGCCGCGGTGTAGAGGGCGCGAATGGCCTCCGGCTGCGAGCGCGTGGTGTCCTCGGTGACGTACATCACCGGCTGCCCCCGGCCGGTGGCGTAGCCAACGGCCTCTGCGGTGCGCTCCAGCATGCGGTCCAGACCCCAATCCTCGGCGAACTGTCGAATGGGGCTGGAGCCAATGAAGCACGCCACCTCGATCGGAATACCGACCTCATCGGCGATATCGCAGATCGGCTCGATGTCGACAATCGCCGTGCGCGCGGCGCAATTCGGCTGCACTTGCAGCTTTTGATCCCGGATCTCCTGCGCCAAGCGACTGACGTCGTTGCGCTGGCGCTCGGAAGCAGCCGGGAGCCCGAGATTCGCGCCGCGGATTCCCAGACTGGCGATCAAGTGCAAGATCCGCAGCTTGGTGTCGATGGCCGGATCGA
Source organism: Acidobacteriota bacterium (assembly GCA_965197275.1). Lineage (GTDB taxonomy): Bacteria > Acidobacteriota > UBA890 > UBA890 > WLXD01 > DASCOT01. The sequence continues at coordinate 295,688 of CBDAMQ010000026.1, read as the reverse complement.
TCACCGAAGGCGACTGCAACCCGTCGCGCAGCGTCTCGTCGTTGAACTCGACCGTCGACACAGTCGTCGCGTCCGGGGTCTCGTTCCAGTCGTATATGAGCTCGCTCTCGTCGAGGGTCATCGGCGGCTAGCCATTGTAGTCGTAGAACCCGCGCCCGCTCTTGCGGCCGTAGTGACCGGCCAGAACCATGCGCTTCAGTAGTGGCGGGGGCGCGAAGTGCGGTGCGCGGAACTCGTCGTACATGATGTTGGCGATGTAGTAGGTGGTGTCCAGGCCGACGAAATCGAGCAACGTGAACGGCCCCATCGGGTATCCGCAGCCGAGCTTCATGGCGTTGTCGATGTCTTCGGCCGACGCCAGCCCCTCGTCCAATACACGAATCGCCTCCAGCATGTAGGGCACCAGCAGGCGATTGACGATGAAGCCGGTTCGATCCTTCGCCACCACCGGTGTCTTGCCGATCGATTCGCCGAAGGCGCGTCCGGCGTCAAGCACGGCCTCATCGGTCAACAACGTGTAAACGACTTCGACGAGCTTCATCAAGGGCACCGGATTGAAGAAGTGCAGGCCGATGAATCGGTCTGGCCGCTTGGTGATCACAGCCATCTCGGTGATGCTCAGCGAAGACGTGTTGCTGGCGAAGATAGTGGAGTCCTTGCAGGCTTGGTCGAGCGCCGTGTACGTCTCGCGCTTGGCATCGATATCTTCAGTTATCGCTTCGACGATCAGGTCGCAGTCGGCCAGGTCCTCCAGAGCAGTTGTCCCCTGCAGTCGGCCGAGGATTTCATCGACGTCCTCCTGGGTTGTCTTTCCACGCTCCACACCCTTGGCGAGAAAGCCACGGATCCGTCCCAGGCCATCATCGAGCAACTGATCACTGACCTCGCGGACCACGGTCGCATAGCCTGCCTGCGCACAGACCTGCGCGATGCCGCTGCCCATGAGACCGCATCCGACCACGCCGACCCTTTCGATTGACATTCCTGATCCCTCGTAAAGCCTTCAGTCGGCGTGGATGCAGATGGCGATGCCCTGCCCGCCACCGATACATGCGGTTGCCACCGCCCTGCCGCCGCCGCGGCGACGAAGCTCCCGCAGCGCGCTGTAGGTGATGCGGGTGCCCGTTGCGCCGAGCGGATGGCCGAGAGCGATGGCGCCACCGTTGACGTTGACCTTGCTCCGATCGAGGCCGAGCTCCTGCTCCACGGCCAGGTACTGGCCGGCGAAGGCCTCGTTGACCTCGATCACGTCGACGTCGGCGAGCTGCCAGCCGGCTCGCTGCAGAGCCGTCTGCGTTGCCGGAACGGGTCCGATGCCCATGATGCTCGGATCCACGCCAACCGTGGCCCACGACACGATGCGACCCAGGCAGTCAAGTCCGTGCTCGCGGGCCCAGCTCGCCTCCGCGACCACCATCGCCGCCGCGCCGTCAACCATGCCGCTGGCGTTGCCGGCGCTCACGAACGACTCTCCTCCGAACGCCGTCGGCAACGAGGCCAGGCCTTCGAGGGTGGTGTCGGGGCGTAGGTGGTCGTCGGCGTCGATGGTCATGGTCTTGCCGCGCTTCTTGATCTCGACGGACACGATCTCCTCCGCCAGCCGGCCTGCCTGTTGTGCAGCATGAGCCTTCTGCTGACTCTGCAGTGCGAACTCATCCTGCAGCTCGCGGCTGATGCCGTACTGGCGCGCGAGGTTGTCGGAGGTCGTCGACATCGTGCAGCCGCAATACGGATCCATGAGGGATTCCAGCAACGAATCTTTCATCTCGGCACTGCCCAAACGGAAGCCCTGGCGCGCGCCGTAGATCACGTGCGGTGACATGGTCATGTTCTCCATGCCGGCAGCGACGCCGCACTCGATCTCCTCCATGAGTACCAGCTGGGCAATCGAGATGATCGACTGGATGCCCGAGCCGCAGAGACGATTCACCGTCAGCGCCGGGGTCTGCTCGGGCAGACCGGCCTTCAGGGCTACGTGCCGCGCTCCGTAGAGTGCATCGCTCGACGTCTGCATGGCGTTGCCGACGACGACGTGCCCGATGTCGTCCGCACCCACGCCAGATCGTTCCACCGCCGCTCGCGTCGCCACGCTGCACAGGTCAATAGCAGAGGTTTGCGCAAAGTCGCCGAGAAAGCGTCGCATGGGGGTGCGCGCGCCCTCCAGGATCCATAGGTCGCGGCTCATCGAGCTCTCCTTCGTTTCAGGCCGAGAAAGCGCCCACCGAGGCGGAATCGGAATCCAGTGCGAGCGGGCGGCCGCCAAAGCCCCATCCGGGGTTGGACGGCGGCGCGGCTGGTGGCGGTCGCCGAGGGGCCGCCATGGCTCGTCACCGACTTGGATTCTCCCATACGTCTCGGGAGCCGGCAAACGACACCCAGAGCAGGGTGGCAACAGCTAACGAGGCCCCCACGAGGTCGGCAATCCAGTCGTACCCCGAGGGATCACGACCGGCAATGAAGCTCTGATGAAACTCATCAGACACGCCGTACAGCGCCGCAACGACCACCGTGATGACACCCCGCCGACGCGCGCCCAGTGGCGCCCGGAGGCGGCCCGCCTGCCCGAGCCAGAGCGCAACCGCCAGGACCCCGTAGGCGAACGCGTGCTCGAGCTTGTCGATGCCCGTCCCCGGCAAGTCCTGGGCTGGCTGGTGTGAGAGCCAGAAAATGCCGCTGGCGACTGCGATCGCCGGCAGCCAGCGAGCTGAGCTCAGACAGGCAAGAAGAACATCAGCCACGACATCACGTAGGCGACGCCGACCATCCCGGCTGCGATCCAGCCCGCCAACACCACTGCGTCGCGCGGATCGTGGCGCAGCATCGCGCCCAGCACCAGGCCCACCGCCAGGCAGAACAGAACGAGAAAAAGGAAATGAATCAACTACCGTCGACCAATCGCGACGTCGAACGCATCGAGCACGGCCAGCAAGTTGAGCAGTCCGGCCACCAGGGTGAACGTGTTGCCGTACTCGAAGAAGGCGCCCTCGATGTTTCCCTCTGCCCACCCGAAAGCGTGCGTCAACCCATAAGGGATCCCGACGCCCGCGGCACCGAGCGCCGCGAGGTAGGTGAGCGGCTCGCCGGAAATCGGCTTGTATACCTTGCCCTCCAAGGCAATGCCGCCCAGCAGCAAGGCGATGACCACGGATCCGAAAAGCAGCCCGCGTGCCCAGCGGCCAAGGACGACGTGCCCGACGCCCGGTAGGGCCCAAGCCAGCACGCACCCGAGCAGGGCGCGCGGCATCTCCGCGGGTTCCGGGCGAGCCGACACATCGTCCGCGGCGGATCGTTCCTCATCGCTGGCGGCGGCTGCGTCCAAGGAGATGTCGTCTGGGGAGCCGGTCACGCTTTCGTCCCTCCTGCGAGGCTGATCGTAGTCGGCGCCATCACTGGGCGCAAACGGTCGGCCTTGCGGCCGTTCGGGTGTGAACGGTGGCGTCAATCGGCACTCCGGCGTACCACCGCGGTCAGGCGCTCGACGGCCGCCATCGCCTCGGCACCGGAGACCAACGCCAGCAGATCAAGCGCGCCCTCGCTGTCAGCCGACAGGATGCGCAACCCGACCACTGCCTGTACCGGACGGTACAGGAGATGCCCGGGCGGCGGGTCATCGAGCGGCGCGCGCGGCGCATCGGCGGCAGCTCCGACCAGCTCCAGCACCCGATAGCACGCCTCTACCAACATGCTGCGCCGTACCTGCATCTGCGGGAAGAAGTCATTGTTCTGATACACGTCGAGGACGCCCCAGGAGACCGTGCGCTGGACAAAGGGGGTCGACCAGCGGTCGCCGAGGTCCCCGACGATCACACCCGGACGGTTCTCGACGCGCCCCTCGAGCATTGCCAGGTTTATGGCCAGGAGAGCGGCCAGATCCTCCCGCGTGATCACCGACTTGGCTGCCAGCTCACGGTACTGAGCTGGCAGTGAATCCCGCTCGAACAGATCGCGAGCTTCGCGCGCCAGGTCACCGACTCGGCGATCGCCGGGGAGCGCGTCTGCGAGGCGCTGGAGAACGTCGTTCGATTCGGCGTAGCGCTGGGTGCTGCGATACAGCATCCCGAGCCTCTCCAAGATCAGCGGGCCGTCGCCGGTGCGGCGACGCCCTACGTCGAGAACCCTGATCGCCCCCTCCGCATCGCCTTGCCTCTCGCGTAGAGCGGCGATCCGCAAGTACGGACCCTGCAGCTCAGGTGCGGCAACGATGGCCTCCTCGTAGGCCGCCTCGGCACCCTCCGCATCGCCGGCGTTGGCCGCCAACTCGGCCCGCATGAGCAACGGGCCGACGTCGTCGAGGCTGAGCTGCCGCAGCTCGAGCACCGCGCGTGTCAGATCAGGCTCTGCGTCCAGTGCCGTTTCGAACCAGCCACGCGCCAGGTCGGGACGCCCCTGGAGCAGCGCCACGAGGCCCATCCCATAGGCTGCCTCTGCCATCGGCCCCTCCCCCAGCACCAGCCCGAAGGCGTCGCGCGCCGCCAGAAGATCCCCGCGCCGCAACGCGGCGAACCCGGAGACCGTCCTACCGATAGGAGTTGCCGCCTCCTGTGCCGTAAGAGCGGCCGGAGCACTGGCTGGTGGCGCGTCACGGACCCCGTCCCAGGCTGCCGCGAGGGATGCCGATGCAGTCGCCGGCGCCGGCGGAACCCGTGCCGGGTCGAGGGTGTTGGTGGCGCTCGGCCGCGATGCCGGCGCGGCGGTGGTCGCGGCACAACCGGCCAGCAAGACCGTTGCCCACAGTAGCGCTGCTACGAATGGCCTACGTCCGTTCATTGACGTCCATTGTGACTCTCGGGTTGCGGCGCGGCAACATCGCTGGCCTCGGCACCGATGGCAGCCGCTGACAGCACTGACCGTGCCAGGCGCAGCGCCCGCCCTGGTTCGGACTCGCCGCCGGGGTCTTGTCCGGCCCCGTACTCCAACCAATTGATCTGCGGCCAGCGCCGGAACCACGCCAGCTGACGTTTGGCATAGCGTCGGGTGGCACGGACGATCTCGTCGCGAGCAGAATCGAGCCCGAGCTGCCCGGCGCAGACACGTGCGAGCTGGCGATAGCCAATTGCCTGCAACGCGTGTGCATCGGGCGACACTCCTGCCGCCAACAGGCCCTCGACCTCAGCGATCCACCCGTCTGCGAGCATCTGGTCCACTCGCCGCTCGATGCGCTCGTAGAGCATCGCTCGCGGCCAGCTCACACCGAGCCACGCCGCTGAGGGTGCGCTTGGCGGGCGGCGACTGTTCCGCTGTGCGACGTCACTCATCCGCCAACCGGTACGGAAGGTAACTTCGAGGGCGCGAAGAATCCGCTGCGCGTCACGTTCACCGATCCGTGCTGCGGACTGTGGGTCGAGGCGGCGCAGTGCGCCGTGCAGGAACTCGACGCCACGGCGATCACGAAGCCGGCTCAGCGCCTGGCGCCAAGCCGGGTCGCTTACCGGGGCCTCGTGTAGCCCCTCGGTCACCGCCTGCACGTAGAACCCGCTGCCGCCCACCAGTATCGGCTGCCGCCCGTATGCACGGATCTCGTCAATTGCATGCCACGCGGTAGCCGCGAAGGATCCGGCTGAACACCGTTCCGCCGGATCCAGGTCGTCGATGCAATGATAGACATACCGCGCCCGAGTCTCGGCGGTCGGCTTGGCGGTACCGATGTCGAGCCCGCGGTAGACCTGCAGCGCGTCGGCGGACACCAGCTCACCGTCGAGACTCGCAGCGAGCCGCTCGGCGAGCCTCGACTTACCCGCGGCCGTGGGACCGACAATAACCAGCAGCGGCGCTGCTCCCTCACCGCGGTGCTCGCTGCACCCCTCAGAGGGGCTCACTGATCCAGCGGCACCATGGGCAGCGAGATGCCCTCTGCTCCGCCCTTTCGCAGCGCATCGATCACTTGCACGGCCGTGCCCAGCTCGATGGATCGGTCGGCGCGGACCGTTATCTTGGCGCGGTCCTCGTCGTTGAGCGCTGCCACCCGTTGCTCGAGGGCATCGGCGGTGAGCACCTCACCGTCCAGACGGATCTCGCCGTCTACGGATATCTCGACGACAATCGCCGCTTGCGCCGTGGTCGTTGCAGTGCTGGATGCGGGCAGCTCGAGATCCATGCCCGACTGCTCGAGAAAGGTCGTGGTCACGGCAAAGAAGATCAGCAGCAGGAACACGACGTCAATCAGCGGTGACATGTCGACGCTGGCGCGCCGTTGCCGATTTCGCGTCTCGGTCAACATCCGTTAGGTCCCCGGCTGCGAGCGGCGTGGCGGCAACAGCGCCCGAATCACGAGCGGTCATCCGGCGCTGAAGTGCCAGCCGCTGACGGGGTCCGGCGCTCGACGATCAGCTTGATCATAGCCAGCACCAGGCGTTCCATCTCCAGCACCATGCCCTCGGCCTTGCCGACGTAGTAGTTGTATCCGGCGAGCGCCGGAATCGCGATCGTCAACCCGGTGGCCGTCGTGATCATCGCTTCGGAGATACCACCCGAGAGGGCGTTTGCCTGTCCAACGCCCTGCAGCGAGATGACGGAGAAAACCTGGATCATTCCCAGCACGGTGCCCAGCAGTCCTAGCAGCGGCGAGATGCTGGCAACAGTGCCCAGAACGCCCAGGTAACGCTCGAGCTCGGGGACCTCCTGACGCCCGGCATCGCGCACTAGCTCGCGGATGAACTCCCTCGACTCGGCGCGTGATTGCAGGGCGGGCAGGAGGATGTTGTTCAACGGGCCCGGCCGACTCGCGGCGTATTCCTCGGCACGAACGAACTCGCCGCGATCGATGAGCGCGTGGATATGCGCCACCTCGGCTGGCGGAAGTACTTTCGTGTCGCGCAGGTTCCAGAACCGCTCGGCCATGATGGCAAGCGCAAGCACCGAGCAGATCCCGAGCGGGATCATTACGGGTCCGCCGCTCTGCAACACCTCGATCATGCGCGAATCCACTCCGATCTGGACGCCGACGAGCTATTGCTCTTCGGGAAAGACCACTTCCTCGGTGCCCATGTTGTAGATGAAACCCAGGCGACCGTTGATGTCTTCGTACGGATAGTAGTCCGGAATCGGTGGCAACGGATTCGACAGCTCCAGCGCGAACCGCGCGCCGGCGTCATATGCCGGCTGGCCCGAGGGCCAGGTGCGCTCGATGACGATCGTCGCCACCTCGTCGCCGTTGGCGCCCTCGTGCCGGCGAATCGACAGGGAGACGAACGTTGCGCCGCCGATTCCGGTACGGATCAGCGGCGGCATGTTGGCTCGCCAGTGTCTCTTGATGCGCCGAAGCACCTGATTCAGGTACGCACCGAGATCGTAACCATGGGTATCGAACTGAGCTAGCCCCTCCGATTCCTGGACACCGCCGTCTGCGTTGGCGTACATCTGTGGATCGACGAACGACTCCAGCCGTGTCAGCTGGCTTCTCAAGCTCGGCCGCCGCGGCGGAATGGTCACCGTCTCGGCGACGTCCTCGAGCGTCTCGGCGGGATCCTCGGCAGGCGTTGCCTCGGGTTCGGCGGCCTCGATGTCGGATTCCTCTGGAGCTTCGGGCACATCGGCCACCGGCTCCGCCGCTTCAGGGCGTTCCTCCGGCCGCGCCGGCGGCGCTTCCGGCACCGGCGGCTGTGCCTCGGCCGCCGGTGTCTCGATGGGCACCACCGCGGGTCGAATGACTTGGGCGGCGGTATTGCCCTCCGAGAACGGCAGCGGCTGATCGTCGCGCGGTGAATCATCCGCCGCGAGGCGATCGATATCCGACATCGTCGCGGTGTCGGGCGGCTCCTCCGGCGGCTCGGTCTCCGGGGTGTCGACGAAGGTGAACTGGAGTGGCGGCGGCTCGGTCGCGGCAGACGCTGGGGTCGGGAACAAGAGCCCGGGCCACCAGTTCAGCAGACCACCGAACAGCACATGCAGGGCGATGGCGAAGGCAACCGCGCGGCCGAGGGTAAATCCCTGCCGAGGAGCCTGGCGCCGGGTGATGTCACTCATTCGATCGTGCGCGCTCAGAGGTGACCGCCGGGCCACGGGACCGTGACGGGGACCCGGACGGGCTGTGGCCCATGTGCGCCGCCAGCCCACGTCTACAAACCCACGTGCCCTTAAGGTTACGCGCCCTCGCAACCCCTCGAGAATGAGAATAGCACGCCCTTGTCGGCCCCAGCACGGCCGATGATCAGTGCCGCAGCGTGTGACGGTGATCGATGTAGAGCTTCCGCCGACGTGCCGCGGCAACGCGCTCGGCGCGGCTCAAGCGGCCGACGTGAGGGACCAGGCCGAGGGCTTCGGCGACCGCCTGCGACAACGTCGTGGCGATCCTCCGCCGGCCCGGTCGTCCCGGCAACAGCTCATAAAGCCCCACTGTCCCCCGCGCCGCGCCGGGTCCGGTGCTACCGAGCACGCTCCACAGCATCGGGTCCGGCGGCAGCAGCGGCAATGAGCCATGCTGCAGCACCCGACCCGCCCGTCGGCGCTGGGCGCTTCCGAGCAGCTTGCGCCCGTCGCCGACGACCTCGTGCAGGGCCCTGGCAGCGAAGCACGCGCCCGGTTGATCGCGCCCGCGTCGACCGCGCGCACGAACCAGCCGAACGTCGGCGCCAAGGCGCCGCAATCCGACCACCATGCCGCCGGCGATGACCTCATACGTCGGCAATACGCCGCCGGCGAACGGGCCCGACTCGGTCGGGCCCGTGATCGCGTAGGTGAGCTCGCCGGCATGGAGGACAGCGCGGCCCCCGGTGCGGCGCCGAACCAGGTCGACACCCAGCCGTCTGGCCCGACGCGGATCGAATCCGTCGCGCCACTGCTGCGCATAGCCGAGCGAGACCGTTGGCCGCGTCCACGCGTACCAGCGCATGCTGTACTGGTGCGCCGCAGAACCTTGCAGCAACGCGTCGTCGATGGCCATGTTGGCGGCCCCGGGAAGATCTCCGTCCAGGAGCACCCGAAGCTGCGTAGCCCGCCTGTCAGAGCTCATCCCGTTCTCTGGGCACTCAGAGAAGCTCTTCCAGCAACTTATGGGGGCGCCCTTGCGACGCGGCGACGGGTGCACACGTGACGTGCCCGCGATAGGTATTGACACCCAGCGCCAACACCGGATCGCGACGCAAAGCCTCCTCGACGCCCTGGGAAACAAGTTGCCCCAGGTACGGCGCGGTAACGTTGGTCAGCCCGAACGTGGAGGTGCGCGGCACCGCCCCGGGCATGTTGGTGACCCCGTAGTGGACCACCCCGTCAACAAGAAAGGTGGGATCGCGATGTGTGGTGCCGCGGGTAGTCTCGATGCAACCGCCCTGATCGACGGCGACGTCGACGATCACCGCCCCGTTTTTCATCTTCGACACCACCTCGGCGGTGACCACGTTCGGCGCCGCTGCTCCGGTGACCAACACGGCTCCCACCAGCAGGTCGGCTCGCTGACACCAGGTCTCGACGGTCGTCGTATGCGACATGATCGTGTTCACGTGACCACCGAAGACATCGTCGACGTACTGTAAAGCGCGTGGGTTGGTATCGAGAACGGTCACGTGGGCCCCCATCCCATAAGCCACGCGCGCCGCATTGCGGCCGACGATTCCGCCGCCGATCACCACCACGTCGGCGGGATTCACCCCGGGCACCCCACCGAGCAAGACACCTCGGCCGCCCTGGGCCTTCTCGAGAAAGTGGGCCCCGACCTGTACCGACATGCGGCCGGCAATCTCGCTCATCGGCACCAACAACGGTAGCGAGCCATCCGGCATCTGCACGGTCTCATAGGCAATGCCGGTTACCTGGCTTTCGAGCAGCGCCTCGGTCAGCTCCGGCAGGGGCGCCAGGTGCAGGTAGGTGTACAGCGTCAGGTTCGGTCGCAGGTAACCGTATTCCGCCGCCACCGGTTCTTTGACCTTGACGATCAGATCGACCGCGCCCCAGACCTCGGCGGCGTCGTCGATCAAACGCGCACCGGCCTCTTCGTACTGCTCATCCGGCAGTCCGCTTCCGAGCCCGGCGCCGGCCTCGACAAGCACCTCGGCGCCGGCATTGATCGCCAGACGAACACCTGCGGGCACCAAGCCGACTCGATGCTCCTGCGGCTTCGTCTCCTTCACGACGCCGAGTCTCATTCCTTCGTGGCCCGCATCTCTAAGTTGCCCTCGAAGAGCGCCCCCTCGGCAAAAGCCACCGATGGCGCCCGGATGTCGCCGGTGACCTGGCCGGTCGCCCCGACCTCGACCTTCTGCAGACCGCTTGCGTCGCCATCCAGATAGCCGTCGACCACGATCCGGTCGCCGCACAAGGTCGCCTTGGCGCGCCCGCGCTCGCCGATCACCACTTCGCCATCGAGTGTCACCGTACCGGTGACGGTGCCATGGCACTCGAGCGACCCGCTCCCACGGATATCTCCCTCGAAAACGCAACCCGGGCCCAGATAGGAACGGGCGCTACTCGCCTTGTCCGACATGGTGTCCTCGATAGTTGGACGCAGCGCTCGTTGGCCACCGGGAGACGCTGGCAGACGATGTCAAGAGCGGGTAACGGGGCTCGAACCCGTGGCCTTCGGCTTGGGAAGCCGACGCTCTACCAACTGAGCTATACCCGCGGAGCGTGGTAGCACCGGCACCATGAAGCGATGACTCTAGCAACGTCGCCGCAACAGGGTCAACGAGGACCGCCTGGAGGTAGAGCGCCATCAAAACGCGGACACCCCGGTGAGCGCCTGACCGATGATCAGGGTGTGTACCTGGTGCGTCCCCTCATACGTGTAGACGGTCTCCAGGTTCACCAGATGACGGAACACCTGATACTCGTCGAGGATACCGTTGCCGCCCAGTATCTCGCGACACCGACGGGCGGTCTCCAGCGCCATGCGCACGTTATTGCGCTTCGCCATCGATATCTGCCACGGTTTGACCTTGCCGGCATCCTTGAGTTGTCCCACGCGCCAGCACAGCAGTTGCGCCTTGGTGATCTCCGACGCCATATCGGCTAGCAGTCCCTGGATGAGCTGTTTGGACGCGATCGGTGTGTCGAAGACGATACGGTTGCCAGCGTACCGCAACGCCTCATCGAAGCACGCCTGCGCCGCGCCGACCGCGCCCCAGGCAATCCCGAAACGAGCCTGATTGAGGCACATGAGCGGCGACTTGAGGCCGCCGGACCCGGGCAGCACGGCGTCGGCCGGCAAACGAACGTCCTCCAGAACGAGCTCGGCCGTGTCAGACGCTCGTAGCGAGTACTTGCCCTTTACGTGGAGGGCCTGAAACCCCGGCGTATCGGTAGGCACGATGAATCCGCGGATACCGTCGTCGGTGACGGCCCAGACGATGGCGATATGCGCCATCGTGCCGTTCGTGATCCACATCTTGACGCCGTTGAGCACCCACTCGTCGCCATCGCGAACGGCGCGCGTCCGCATCGCGCCAGGGTCCGAGCCGGCGTCGGGCTCAGTGAGGCCGAAACAGCCGATCACCTTGGCCTTCGCCATGTCCGGCAGCCAGCGTCGACGCTGTTCCTCGGAGCCGAACTCGAAGATCGGATACATGCACAAGGCGCCCTGCACCGAGACGAAGGACCGGATACCGGAGTCGCCCCGTTCGAGCTCCTGCATGATGAGCCCGTAGGTGCTGCTCTCCAGGCCGGCGCAGCCGTACTCCTCAGGCAGGTTGGCTCCCAGCAGGTCGAGCTCTGCGATGGGCGCGATCAGCTCGCTGGGGAACTCCCCCTTCGCTTGATGCTCTTCGATGATCGGTAAGCACCGTTCGGCCACGAACCGCCGGACGGTGTCGCGCACGAGCTTCTGCTCATCGGAAAGCAGCTCGTCAAGCGCGTAGAAATCGAGCGCTTCGAATTCGGTCATGGGCTCGAACCTCGGGCGGGACACTGCAGGACCGGACTAAGTGCAAAACGTCGGGAACTGAGGCTACCACGCAACCGCTCGGCCGCTCGGCCGTGTCTTTTGCCCCTAGGGGAGGCGTGGCATGCTCACACAATGCACGGTTCGCGCGTCTATCTCGACTACAACGCCACCGCCCCCCTGGCTCCCGAGGTCCGCACGGCGATGGAACCCTGGCTAGGCAACGCGGCCGCCAACCCGTCGAGCATTCACCGCGACGGTCAGCGAGCCCGAGCCGCGGTGGAGATCGCCCGCCAGCAGGTGCTCGACCTATGTGGCGGTCTGGACGTGGTGTTCACCAGCGGCGGCACTGAGGCTGACAATCTGGCGGTCACCGGGTTGCTGGGATGGCCCCCGGGAGGCCATCTGGTGGTCTCGGCGATCGAGCACCCTGCGGTGCTCGAGCCGGCCGAGGCGCTGCAGACGTTCGGGGTGGAAACGACGCGCGTGTCGGTCGACCGCGAGGGACGGACTGACCCAGAGGCCGTAGCGGCGGCGCTGCGGGACGATACGGTGCTGATCTCGATCATGGCGGCGAACAACGAGACCGGCACCCTCCAGCCGATTCGCCAGGTTGCCGCGCTGGCCAATGAGCGCGGTATCCCGTTGCACTGTGATGCGGTGCAGGCCGCCGCCTGGCTGGACCTCGAGAATCTACTCGAGGGAGTCGACATGCTGAGCCTCTCGGGCCACAAGATTGGCGGTCCTCCGGGTATCGGGGCCCTGGTTCTGCGCCGCCCGCTCGATCTCACTCCGCTGCTGCGCGGTGGCGGCCAGCAGCGTGGATGGCGCGCTGGCACCGAGCCCACCGGCCTCATCGCCGGCTTTGGCGCCGCCTGCGCGCGCGCCCGCGCCCGCCATCGTGCCGAAGCCGAGCGCATCGGCGTGCTGGCGAGCACGCTCACCGCAGAGATCGTCGCATCGGCGGCCGACGTGCGTGTCACGGTGCCCAACGCCCCGCGTCTGCCCAACACGATCCACCTGTGCTTTGCTGACTGCCCCGGCGATCTACTGGTCGCCTGCCTGGATTTGGAGGGCATCGCGGCATCGGCCGGGTCGGCCTGCGCCAGCGGCGTCGCGCATGCGTCGCCGGTGCTCGAGGCGCTCGCCGTACCGCAGCACTACCAGAGCGGGGCGCTGCGGCTGTCGCTGGGCTACGAAACAGTGCGCCAGCAGACGGCAGGACTGGCGGCGCGCATTGTGCAGTGTGTCCAGGCGGCGACCGCGAGCGCTCTGCCGGCGGTGGAGGTCTAAGATGGGGCGTATAGCGGTGGCAATGAGCGGCGGTGTGGACTCGAGTGCCGCCGCGGCGATCCTGTGCCAGGACGGACACGAGGTTGTAGGGCTCACGTTGCAGCTCTGGGACTACAGCGAGACCAACGGCGCGCGGGGACTCGGGCGTTGCTGCTCTCCGGCCGATATCGCCGACGCTCGGGCGGTGGCCGCACACCTCGATTTTCCGCACTACGTCTTCGACCATACGGCGGCGTTCCGATCCGAGATCATCGAGCCGTTCCTCGATTCTTATGAGGCCGGCGACACGCCGAGCCCGTGTATTCGCTGCAACCGCCGAGTCAAGTTCGGGCTGCTTCGGCGACTGGCGCGCAGCCTCGGGGCAGATTCACTGGCTACCGGGCACTACGCGCAACTCGGCGAGCACGGCGGCCGGCCGCAGCTACGCAAGGGCGTCGACGCGGCCAAGGACCAGTCGTATTTCCTGTTCGATGTCCCTGCCGAGCAGCTGCGCGACGTCAGGTTTCCGATTGGGGGTCTGGACAAGGACCAGGTCCGGGACCAGGCGCGTCGTCTCGACCTGTGCGTCGCCGACAAGCCCGAGAGCTACGAGCTATGCTTCATCCCCGACGGCGACAAGAACGCGTTCATCGAACGCCACCGACCCGCCGCGGCAGAGCAACCGATAACTATCCGCGACGCCGACGGCCGGTCGCTCGGGCAGGCGAACGGTGTCCACCGGTTCACCGTCGGTCAGCGACGCGGCCTTGGCATTTCTAGCGCCGACAAGCGCTACGTGCTCGATATCGACGCCCAGACAGCCAGCCTCACAGTCGGGCCGCGCTCCGGGCTGCAGACTACAACCCTGCTGGCGGAGCGTTGCAACTGGCTCGCCATCGACGCCCCCGCCGCCCCTTTGCGAATCAGGGCACGCATTCGCCACCGCCATAGTGAGGCCGAAGCCATCGTCACCCCGAGGCCGGGAGACCGATATCAGGTAACGTTCGCGGAACCTCAGTCCGCGGTCGCCCCGGGGCAAGGAGTCGCGTTCTACGACGGTGATCTCCTCCTCGGCGGCGGGTGGATCACGCGCCAGCCGGCAGCCTAGTCACTGGCCGCAAGCAGCTCGTCGGGAGGCTCATGCCGCTCCAGCAGGGGCTCCAGCAGCATCCTCGCCGCGACCTGTTCGGCGCGCTTCTTGGTGCTTCCCCGGCCCACGGCACTCTGATCGGCGCCGGCGCTCACCTGGACCAGGAACGTCTTCTGGTGGTCGGGCCCTACCTCGTCGACCACCTCGTATAACGGCAACGGTAGCCCGGACGCCTGCAGGTGCTCCTGCAGCGCCGACTTGAAGTCACGCGTGGGCGGCAGCTGATCGGCAGCCGGCCCGATGAGTGGCTCGACGCGCGCCAGGACGAACTCGGCGGCGCTGTCGAGCCCACCGTCCATGTACATCGCCGCTATCAACGCCTCGAAGGAGTTCGCCAGGATCGAGTTCTTGCTACGGCCGGCGGTTTTCTCTTCGCCGCGGCCGAGGAAAACGAACTGCCCGAGGCCGAGCTCTTCTGCAAGGCCGGCGAGCGTATCTGCCGAGACCAGGAAGGACTTGAGCTTGGACATCTGTCCTTCGTTCAGCGACGGATATCGACGGCACAGGAGGTCGCTGACGATCAGCCCGAGCACGGCGTCACCGAGGAACTCGAGAACCTCGTTGTCGTCGACGCCGGCGGCCTGTTCGTTGGCGAACGAGCGGTGGGTCAGTGCCCGCACCAGCAGCGATCGATCATCGAATTCGTAGGCGATGCGCCGCTCGAGAGAATTCAGCGAGCTGGTCTCACGTACGGGTGAAGAATCGCCGACGCTACGCTCAGTCTGCAACAGACTCCGACTCCATCGAGACACGAATCGCGGCCGCCGCCGCCACCGGGTCCTCAGCCTGCAGAATCGGGCGTCCGACGACCAGATAGTCGGCCCCGGCGGCCACCGCGGCGGCCGGCGTGGCAACGCGGGCCTGATCGTCTACATCGGCGCCGACAGGGCGGATCCCGGGGGTGACGACGAGAAACTCCGGCCCCCATCGCGCGCGGATCGAGGCAGCCTCTCGAACCGAGGCTACCACACCGTCGCAACCGCAATCGTGGGCCAGTTGGCAGCGTCGTTCGACCAACGAAGCCGGATCATCGAGGAGCCCCACGGCCGTCAGATCCTCGGCGGAAAGGCTCGTGAGCACCGTCACGCCGAGCAGCCGCGGCAGACGGCTCTCGGAGCGCGCCGCCACCGCGGCCTCGAGCATCTTGCGGCCGCCGCTCGTATGCAGAGTGAGCAACTCCACCTCGAGATCTGCGGCGGCCCGAACCGCGCCGGCTGCGGTCGCCGGAATATCGTGCACTTTCAAGTCGAGGAAGATCCCCCAACCCATCGACATCAGATCGCGCACCAGGCCAGGCCCCTGGGCGGTAAAGAGCTCGAGGCCGACCTTCAGGACGTCGGCGTGCCCGCGCAGGGTCTCAGCAACTTCGCGGGCGCGATCCGCGTCGGCAACATCCATCGCGACGACAAGTCGCGGCCGGCTCAATTCATTCGCTCGATCTGCA
The DNA here is from genome assembly GCA_965197275.1 of Acidobacteriota bacterium. Classification (GTDB taxonomy): domain Bacteria; phylum Acidobacteriota; class UBA890; order UBA890; family WLXD01; genus DASCOT01. The sequence continues at coordinate 280,016 of CBDAMQ010000026.1, read as the reverse complement.
CCCGAGCGACTCCCTCGTCAACCATCGCCAATGCCTGTGCGGCTCCCATCGACAGATCCAGGTCGCGTCCCTTGATGAAGGGTCCCCGGTCGTTGACCTCGACGACAACGGAGCGTCGATTGCGAGGGTGTGTTACCCGCAACCGCGTCCCAAACGGCAGCGTCTTGTGCGCCGCGGTCATCGCGTACATGTCGAACACCGCGCCGCTAGCCGTCTGGCGCCCATGGTACTTGTGCCCGTACCACGATGCGACCATCTCCGAGGCGTGCCATCCGGGCCGCGCTGTGGGCCGAAGTTGGGCTGCACAACCGCTCGCAGCCAGCGTCAAAACGACACCCGCGATCGCTGCCAGCGACCGATGCGACACATCCGCCGTGGTTTCATGGCTCACCCACTTGGAGAGAACCGATAACCCAGCGAATCGAGTGAATCTCTTCATCCCCACACCATCTCGCCAGCTCGGTCACCAACCGCTGTGATGCCGTCGGATCGTAAAAGTTCGCTGTGCCGATCTGAACTGCCGTTGCGCCCACGATCAGATACTGGAGCACATGATCTAGCTCAGATACGCCACCAATGCCTATTAAAGGCAATGATGAGACAAGAGATACTTCGTAAAGTAAATACAACGCGATCGGAAACAGGGCAGGACCGGAAAGCCCACCGTAAATCGTGGCCAGGAGTGGCCTACGCCGTCCTGCGTCGATGGCCATCCCGCGGATGGTATTAGCCACCGAGAGCGCGTCAGCGCCCGCCTCCTCGGCGGCGCGGGCCATCACCCCGATGTCCGTCACCCCGGGAGCGAGCTTCACCCACAGCGGCTTGTCGGTGGCAGCACGGACCGCCGCGGTGACCGAATGGATCTGCACCGGATCGGTGCCGAAGCTGATTCCGCCTTCCTCGATGTTCGGACACGAGACGTTGAGCTCGAGCGCGTGAACACCGTCGGCCGAGTCCAATCGGGCGGCGACACCGACGTACTCCTCCACCGTCCTGCCCCAGATGTTGGCGATTACCTTCAAATCGAACTGGCGCAGAAATGGCAACTTGTCGCGCACGAAGGCCTCTGCCCCGACATTCTGCAAGCCGATCGAGTTCAGCATGCCGCCCGGAACCTCGGCAATTCGCTGCGGAGTGTTGCCGCGCTCCGGCTCCAGCGACAGGCCCTTGACGACGATACCGCCGAGACCGTTCAGATCGATGAGCTCCGCCATCTCCTCGCCATATCCGACCGTTCCCGACGCCAGCAGCATCGGGTTGCTCAGCTCGATAGCACCCACCGCCACCTGGAGGTCGACGGATGGCTTCGAACCGCTCATCGCCAGCCCAGCTGGTCAGTTTCGAACACCGGCCCCTCGCGACAGATGCGCTGGTACCGCCACCCATCGCCGACCGCGACCGGAACAACGCATGACAGGCACACGCCGATGCCGCAGGCCATCGGCGCTTCGAGGCTTACCTGATGCTCGCAGCCATGCCGAACCGCCACCTCGTCGACGGCCTTCATCATCGGAATGGGGCCACAGGAATAGATGCGCGCCGAACCGCTGGCGTTTCGAAGATGCGTCTCGAGCGCGCCGGTCACGAACCCATGGTGGCCAGCCGACCCGTCGTCGGTCGCGACGCGGACAGGTACTTCCAGCTGTGCGAAATCGTCTTCGCACAACAGGTCCTCGCGACTACGACCGCCGACGAAGGCCCGAACCCGGGCACCGAGACTCACGAGGACCTCGGCCAGCAGCGGGAATGGTGCCGCGCCGACACCGCCCATAACCAGAAGCTCCTCGTGATCTTCGAGTCTGGCCGCAGGCGGCAGACGGAACGGCTTACCGAGCGGGCCAAGAACGCTCGCCACGTCGCCGGGTCGAGCCTGCGCCATCAGCGTCGTACCGCGGCCTGTGCGCTCGACCAGCAAGGTAAACCCCACTGCGGCCCCAGCCTCACGAACGATGCGGTAGATCGCCATGGGTCGACGCAGGAGAGGATCGATCGCGTCGCTCGCCGAGATCATCACGAAGTGGCCGGGGAGGCACTCGGCGGCGATGTCCGGACAACGGTACTGCATGACGAAATAGCGACGCGAAAGGGTGCGCAATGACTCCAGTACGAGTCGCCGGTCGAACATCGGCCGCAGGCTAGCATGGCTTCTGCCAAGCCGGCAAACCGCGAGCGTCCGACGAGTTGACGGCCGCGCGGCCGCTGAGTAGGCTGGCCGCATCGACCTTTTAAGGATTGGCCCTGTGAGGCCAGGAAGGGCGCGCACATGTCAACGTCGTGTAGCTGGATCCCGCGCCGAACGCACGTTCGGGCGGGCATTTTTTTTGCCGCCCGACAGCCGACTCGGAGCGCGCACGCACGCACCGATCGGCGGCGGCGAACAACCACACCGGCGCATCCGAGGCGACGCCGCGTGGGCGGGAGCGACCGATGCGGTTAAAGGCACACATCATGGACGACCGGCAGATCGACCGCGCCCTGTCGCGTATCGCCCACGAGATCGTAGAGCGCAACGAGCCCGCGCGGCTTGCTCTGGTAGGCATTCGCACCCGCGGTGTCCCACTCGCCGACACGCTGGCGCGGAAGATCGCCGAGTTCGAGGGAGCCGAAGTTGCCAAAGGCACCGTCGACGTAACGCTCTACCGAGACGATCTGTCGCAGATTGCCGCCAACCCGGTGGTGCAGGCAACCGAGCTCGACTTCGAGATGGATGGTCTCGACGTGGTGCTGGTCGACGACGTGCTGTTCACCGGCCGCACCGTCCGCGCCGCCATGGACGTGATGATGGACTTTGGTCGACCGCGATCGATCCAGCTGGCGGTCCTGGTAGACCGGGGGCACCGAGAGCTTCCGATCCGTGCCGACTACGTCGGCAAGAACGTGCCCACCTCGCTGCGCGAGGTGATCAAGGTCGCCTGCGCCGAGGTCGACGGAGAGGACCGCGTAACGATTCTAGAGGCCGAGGACACGGTGCGCTGAAAATGGGGGTGACGACGATGAATCCGACAACCGCCGAAGTACCCGACACGGCAGCGACGGGCTCCGAGAATCGGATCGAGGACGTCGTGTTTCCCGACAGTCTGGTCGGGATCGCACCGCTCGATACCGACCAGATCCGACTCGTGCTGGATACAGCTCAGCACTTCCGAGCGATCTCCGAACGGCCGATCAAGAAGGTGCCGGCGCTGCGCGGTAAAACGGTCGTCAACCTGTTCTTCGAGCCCTCCACACGTACGCGCACCAGCTTCGAGATCGCCGGCAAGCGGCTCTCGGCTGACGTTCAGAGCGTCTCGGCATCCACCAGCAGCGTAGTCAAGGGCGAGACCCTGTTGGACACGGCGCGCAATATCGAAGCGATGTTCCCCGACATACTGGTCATGCGCCACGCCTCGGCCGGGGCGGCGGATTTCCTCGCCAAGCACTGTTCGGCAGCGGTGGTCAACGCCGGCGATGGGGCTCACGAGCACCCGACCCAGGCATTGCTCGATGCCCTGACGATCAGACGGCACAAGGGCACAGTCGCCGGCCAACGTGTGGTCATCGTGGGAGATATCGCTCATAGCCGGGTGGCGCGCTCCAACATCCTCTGCCTGCGTAGGCTTGGCGCCGAGGTCACTGTGGCGGCACCGCCGACCCTCATGCCGGCGCAAGTGGAATCGCTGGGCGTGACCGCCCACCATCGAATCGAGCCGGCGCTCGAGGGTGCCGACGTGGTCATGATGCTCCGTATCCAGGTGGAGCGCGGCGGCAACCTCAACGTGCCCAGCTCGGCCGAGTACTTCAAGCTATTCGGTCTCACGGAGAGCCGCTTGGCGCTTGCCCGGCACGACGCCATCGTGATGCATCCCGGACCGATGAACCGGGGCGTCGAGATCGCGTCGGAGATCGCCGACGGGCCCCGTTCCGTGATCCTCGAGCAGGTGACCAACGGGCTGGCGGTTCGAATGGCGATCCTCTATTTGCTGGCGGGAGGGAATCCGCAGAATGTCGAAGCTGCTGCTTAGCGGAGGGCGACTCGTCGACCCTGTGAACGACGTGGACAAGGTCGGCGACCTGCTCGTCGTAGACGGGGTGATCGCCGACACAGCAGCGGCAACCGATGCCGGCGACGCCGAGACGATCGAGTGCGACGGAACGATCGTCGCCCCGGGGTTCGTCGATATGCACGTTCACCTCCGAGAGCCGGGATTCGAGTACAAGGAGACAATTGCCTCGGGCACCGCCGCCGCAGCCGCAGGCGGCTTTACCGCCGTCGCCTGCATGCCCAACACTCGTCCGGTCAACGATCACCGCGCGGTGACGGAGTTCATCATCGAGCGGGCGAGCGTCGAAGGGCGTGTCCGGGTCTACCCGATTGGCGCCGTCAGCATCGGGCAAGACGGCGAAGGGCTGGCCGAGATCGGCGAGCTAGTCGACGCCGGCTGCGTAGCGATCTCCGACGACGGATACCCGGTGGCCACGGCGCAGCTCATGCGCAAGGCGCTCGAGTACAGCTGCATGTTCGATATCCCGGTGATCGAGCACTGTGAGGAACGCTCGATGACAGTCGGGGCGGTCATGCACGAGGGGTCCGTCTCCACCGCCTTGGGGCTGCGCGGCTGGCCGGCAGCCGCAGAGGAGATCATCGTCGCTCGTGACCTCCTGCTCGCCGAAACGACGGGCGGGCGGTTGCATCTGGCTCATCTGTCCACTGCGGGATCGATGCGACTCGTCCGTGACGCCAAACAGCGTGGGGTCAACGTCACGTGTGAGGTAATGACGCATCATTTCTCGCTTACGGACGAGGCCGTGCGCGACTTCGACACCAACACCAAGATGAACCCGCCGCTGCGTGCCGAATCCGACCGGCAGGCACTGCTCGAGGCGATTGGCGATGGCACGGTCGACGCTATCGCGACCGATCACGCTCCGCATCATCGGGATGAGAAGCTGCTGGAGTACGATCACGCGCCGTTCGGAATCGTCGGCCTCGAAACCGCAATCCCACTCGCCTGCACCTATCTGCTAGGCGCCGGCGTCATCGACGTCGGCCGACTGGTGGAGCTGATGTCGGTCAACCCTGCCAGGATTCTGGGGATTGGCGGCGGCAGCCTCAGCGCCGGAACGCCCGCCCATGTGAGCGTCATCGATCCTGACCTGGAAGCCAACGTCGAGGCATCGACGTTTCACAGCAAGTCGTTCAACACGCCCTTCGATGGGCAGACGCTTTGCGGCTGGCCAGTGTTGACGCTGGTCGACGGAGAGGTCGTATGGCGTCGGGCGTGAGCCCCGTACCGGATATCCGCGCCCTTCTCCTCGAGAGCACGGCCCTGCTCGAAGGGCATTTCATGCTCTCCTCCGGCCGGCACTCGAACCGCTACCTGCAGTGCGCCCGCGCCCTACAGCATCCGGCGGTTGCCGAGCGCCTGGGTGGCGAGATCGCCAGCGTCTGCCGCGATCAGCTCGAGGAGATCCCGGAGGTGGTAGTGTCGCCCGCCCTCGGCGGGCTAATTATCGGCCACGAAGTCGGCCGCGCGTTGGGCGTGCGAGCATGTTTCGCGGAGCGTGTCGCCGGATCGATGCAGCTGCGCCGCGGCTTCGAGCTCAACCCTGGCGAACGTGTCCTGATGGTCGAGGACGTCATCACCACCGGGCTCAGCAGTCGAGAAACCCTCGAAGTAATCCGCCAGCACGGTGGCCGGCCCGTGGCCGTCGCGTGCATAGCCAATCGCCTCGGCGCCGCCGAGATCGACGATCTACCGTTGCTGGCGCTGTTGCCGCTCGACGCGCCTGCCTGGGAGCAGGATCAGTGTCCCCTGTGCGCCGAGGGGAGCACCGCGGTCAAGCCGGGAAGTCGCGCCCCCGAGGGGCCCTAGCGCGACTCAATGGCGCCCGAGCTGGCGCTCGATGGCCCGGTGATCGAGCCGCAGCATTATCGGCCGACCGTGCGGGCAGCGGGTCGGCGCGTCGCACTCGCCGAGCTGGACGAGCAGGCTCGCCATGACCTCGCGCGTGAGTGGTTGATTCGCTTTCACAGCAGCATGGCATGCGATCGAGGCAGCAACCTCACGCTGGATGCGATCAGCCGCCTCGCCGCCGCGCTCGTCGGCCAGTGACGTCAGCAGCGCGCGGAGCGTCGGGGTGCCCCGGCGCGCGCCCAGGACCTCCGGAACCGTGCGCAAGGCCCACGTTCGTCCGCCGAACGACTCGATCTCGAAACCGAAGGTGGTCAGGAGCTCCTGATGCTGCTCGGCGGCCGCTGCCTCGATAGCAGTCAATTCCACCGTCTCGGGCACCAGCAATCCCTGCACCGGTACGCGTCGACGGCTCCGTTGCTCGAGCACCTGCTCGTACAGCACGCGTTCGTGCGCCACGTGTTGATCGATGATCAGCAGGCCCTCGTCATCAACGGCGAGAATGTAGGTATTGGCGTACTGGGCAATGGGCTGAATAGCGCCGCTCGCGCTCTCGAACGCTGCCGCAGACCGGCTTGCCCGCGGTCCGTCGGACGGCGGACCACCCACAGGCGCCCATTCGCGCAGCGGCAGGCTCGGCGCGTCCCGGCCGCGACCGGTTCCAGCGATGCCCGGGCCATCATGAACCGCACCATCTGGCGCCGGCGACTGCGGCCAAGCCCGCGGCGGCGGCAGCTGGCTCGCGAGCGCGGTCGCGACCGCGCGCCGCAGCGCGGCGAAGACGCGTCCTGGCTCGACGAACCGCACCTCCGCCTTTCGCGGATGCACGTTGACGTCGACCTCGGCAGGATCGAGCGCAACGAAGACCGCCGCCACCGGAAACCGTCGCCGGTCGAGGAGCGTATCGAAGCCCGAGACGATCGCATGCGCCAGGCGGCCATCGCTGACTACCCGGCCGTTGACGAAAAGGTGGATGTGGCGCCGATTGGAGCGCGTATGCTCCGGGCCTGTCACGCCGCCGCTGACGCGTATCTCACCACCGCCCTCGACCGAGATCCAGCACTCGGCGACCTCTGCCCCGAGCATTTGATGGATGCGCTCATCAAGCGAGCCTACCGGCGGCGCCGAGAGACGCTCGCGACCATCGACCGAGAGCGTCAGAGCGACGTCGGGTCGCAGCAACGCGAAGTCCTCGACCACCGCGGCTACGTGCCCGCCTTCGGTCGAGTCGGTGCGCAGATGCTTCAGGCGCGCTGGTGTGTTGTAGAACAGCTCGTGTACGCGCACCCGGGTCCCACGCGGGCCTGGGGACACCCGCAGGGCCGGTGGCTCGGGGTCTTCGACGCGGATCTCCGTGCCAGCGCCGGCCCCGGTACCCGTGTGCATCTGCACGCGCGCAACCGCGGCAATGCTGGCGAGCGCCTCGCCTCGAAAGCCGAGGGTGCGGATGTCGTCGAGATCATCGACCGTCTGGATCTTGCTCGTTGCGTGTTGACGGAACGCCAGCGCCGCGTCGTCGGGGCTCATCCCATGGCCGTCGTCGTCGACCTCGATCAACTGGCGCCCGCCCGCCTGGATGCGGACATCGATTCGCGCCGCACCAGCATCCAGGGCGTTCTCTATCAACTCCTTGACGACCGACGCCGGGCGCTCTACGACTTCGCCTGCTGCGATTCGATCGATCACGGCTCCCTGGAGCAGGCGAATAGCTTGCATGCGTGGATCTTATTCGACGTCACCCGGAGGAGTTACTCGTCCCCTGCGGACGCCGGGTCAGGCACCTAGCCCCGCTTGAGCCGCTGCATGATGCGTAGGGATCGCGGAGTGCGGTCGAGATGCCCCACGATGAGCACGCGCAACACGGACCCCAATCCGCGGATAGCCGCCGCGTCAGGACGCTGCGCCACGAGCTTGTCGGGCGCCTGTCGAAGAATCTCGATCATGAGGTGACGCGCCGCCGGCGCCAGCCGACGGCGACCGATGACCTGGCCGCACGTACGGCCACAGAGGAACCCCAGCGTCACGTCCGACACCCAGACGTCGTTGCCAATCTCGCCACCGCAATTGCTGCAGCCTTCGAAGCCGGGCAGCAACCCCGACAACCGTAGCATCCAGACTTCGAAGTAGCGGCTCAGAGTGTCCGGGGCGGGGTCGATCTCCAGGCTGTCGAGACACGCACCGATCAACCTGAAGAGGGCCGGCGAGGCGTCGCGCTCCGGCGCGAACCCGATAATCAGCTCGGCGAGATAGGCCGCCATCGCGGCCTCCTCCGGCCTCCCCAAGGACTCGAAGTACGAGCGCTCGAGCTCGCACGACGACACCCGGCCGAGGTCGTCCTTGTCACGCTGGAAGTACACGATGCGCGACCGCGTAAAGGGCTCGAACGCGCTGCCGAAACGGCTCTTGATGCGTCGAGCGGACTTGGCCACCGCGCGTACGCGACCCTGCTCCCGGGTGTAGAACTCCACGATCAGGTCGGCCTCGCCCAGCGGTCGACTGCGGAGCGCGTAACCGCTCGCCTGCTTGAGTGCCACGTCAGGGAAGAACGAGCTGACTGGCGATGCTGAAGTAGGCGACGATACCCAGGACGTCGATTGCCGTGGTTACGAAAGGACCGGTGGCGATGGCAGGGTCGACCCCGAAGCGCTTGAGCAGGATCGGCGTCGCCGCGCCGACTGTGGCGGCGAGCACCATGCACGAGACCAGTGAGAGACCGACCGCGATGGCAAGGGCCGGAACCTCGGGATTGCGGAAATAGACGGTCACCCCCAGCAGCGCACCAAAGATCACCCCCAGCGTGAAGGCCACACGCAGCTCGCGAAGCACCGTCACCATCCGTTGTCCGGTCACCAGCCGACCGGTAGCCATGCCGCGCACCACAATGGTCGCCGCCTGCGTACCGACGTTGCCTCCCATGCCGACGATGATCGGAATGAACAGCGCCAGCACGATCATCTGTGAAAGGAGGCCCTCAAAGTGCTCGATCACCTGCGCCGCCATCACGCCGCCGAGCCAGGCGGCAAATAGCCACGGCAGGCGCAGGAGCACGTTGCGCCAGAGTGGAGCCGTCAGCACTTCTTCCTCGTCCTCGCCGACGCCCGCCATCAGCAGGATGTCCTCGGTCTCCTCTTCCCGCATGATGTCGATAACATCGTCGACGGTCACCATGCCTGACAGCTTGTTCTCGTGGTCTACGACCGGCAACGCAAGGTAGTTGTAGCGCGCCACCAGATGCGCGACCTCCTCCTGGTCGGTGTCGACACTCACCGCCACGAGCCGTGTCTTCATTACGTCCTGCAGGCGCTCGCTGGCGCCGCGGAGCAGCAGATCGCGCAGCGAGCACACACCCACAAGGTGGCCACGGTCGTCGACCACGTACAGGTAGAAGGCCATCTCCAGATCCTCGGAGCGCGACTGCCGAAGCGCCTCGATCGCCTCGGCGATGGTCAACTCCTCATGCAGCGCGAAGACCTCCGGGCTCATGATTCTCCCGGCGGTGTCTTCGTCGTAGCCGAGCAGGCCCTCGACCTCTTCGTGGCCGATCCGTTCGAGCTGCTCGAGGACGCGCTCGGCAACCTCTTCGGGCAGCGCGGTTACCAGATCGGCAGCGTCGTCGGCGCCCACTTCGGAGAAGATCTCGGCGATCTCGGTGTCCGCACGCCCTTCCAACAGTCGTGCCACGTCCGACGGCTCCAGCTCCGCCAGCACCTCACCCGCGCGGCGCGGCGCATCGGCGAGCACGAGGTCGAAGACGTCGACGCCCTCATCCTCATCGAGCCGAGTCAGCAGCCTCGCCACATCGGCGGCGTGCACCTTGGAGACGAAATTGATCGCATGAGCGCGCGCGCCGCGCTGCAACAACCGACGCAGCGGCTGCACCATGAGGCTGACGCGTTGACGATGCATCAGGTGATCTCCATCTCGTCGAGCAACCGAGCCTGCTGGCGCCATTCCGGCCTCACCTTGACCCACAGCTCGAGCACCACATGCCGGCCGATGAGCTCCTCGATCTGCCGGCGAGCCGCCGTGCCTACCCGGCGCAACATCGACCCGCCCTTGCCAATCACGATCGGTTTTTGACCGGCGCGCTCGACGTAAATCGTAGCGCCGATCTGCACCGAACCCTCATCACCATCGTCCTCCTCCCAGCGATCGACGGTGACCGCAGTGGTGTACGGAAGCTCCTCGCGCGTCCGGTGTAGGAGTTCCTCGCGCACCATTTCTGCCGCCATGAATCTTACCGAGCGATCGGTAAGCGTCTCGTCCGGATACAGCAACGGACCTGGCGGCAGGTGACGGAAGACAGCGTCCACGAACGCGTCACAGTTGTCACCGGCGAGTGCTGAGGTCGGAATGATATCGGCAAAGGCGTGTCGTCGTCGGAACCAATCGATAGCCGGCAGCAACTTCGGCTTGGCGATGCGGTCCACCTTGTTGAGCAGCAGGACGGTCGGCACCGTGGTGTCGCGCAGCGTACCCATGAGGTAGTCGACACCGGCACCGCGACGCTCGGTGACGTCGATCATCACAGCCACGAGATCAACGTCGAGCATCGCCTGGCGGGTAACCTGCATCATGCGCCGATTCATGCGGTAGTGGGGGCGGTGGACACCGGGCGTATCGACGAACACCGCCTGACCGCGGTCCTCCGTGAGGACGCCGCTGATCCGATGCCGTGTGGTCTGCGGCTTGTCCGATACGATCGAGATCTTGCTGCCGACCAGCCGGTTCAGCAGCGTCGATTTGCCAGCGTTCGGCCGACCGACGAGCGTGACGGTGCCGCACCGAAAGCCGTCAACGGACGGCGTGGCATCGGAATGCGTAACCTGCATGAGATTCCCGTTTCCTCGACGCTGGTGGTGGCTCGATGTCAGCGCGTCGTGATGCGGATCCGATGGATACGCCGGTCGTCTGCCTCGAGCACCTCGATATGCAGATCGGAGCAATCGAAGCGTTCCCCGGGCTCCGGGATACGGCCCAGGTGTGTGAACACCATACCCCCGATCGTATGGAACTCGCCCTCCTGAATCTGACGACCGATCGCCTCCTCCACGTCCTCGATCTCGGCCTTTCCAGCTACGATGGCTCCGTCAGCGCGGATCTCGACCAGCCGTTCCTCGGGCTCGTCCTCGTCCTGGATCTCACCAACTATCTCCTCTAACACGTCTTCCAACGTGGTCAATCCGGCCGTACCGCCGTACTCGTCGACAACGATCGCCATCTGCTCACGGCGACGCTGAAACTCACCCAACAGCTCGCTCACGTGCTTGCTCTCGGGTACGAAGAAGGCTGGACGCGCGATGCTGGTCACCGACTCGTCATCCTGCTGCCCCTGTAACGCGGCCACGAGATCCTTCAGGTTCACCACCCCGACCACATGGTCGAGGTCGTCGGCTACGACCGGTATGCGTGACAGCCGGCGCCCGGCGATCAACCCTCTCAATTCCGCCAGACTCGCCGTAGCCTCGATGGCAATCACGTCGACGCGCGGCGTCATCACCTCCCGGACAATGGTCTCATCGAAGTCGGCCACGCCGCGCAAGAGCGCCTCCTCGGACTCGCTCACCAGTCCCTCCTCCTCGGTAAGGTCCAAGAACGCACCCAGGTCGTCGCGCTCGGCCGCGTCCTGGTCCTCCAGGTTGCGAGCCCGCGCACGATCCGCCGTGCGCGACAGGTAGCCGGCCAGCGGCCCGAACACGACGCGTACCAATCGGAACCATCGGCCGCCAACGGCCAGCACCGTGTCCGAGCCCATCCACGCCACCAGCCAGTACGGCACCAGCTTGTCGACCACCAAGTAAGCCATCGCCGCCACGACCAGCGGCGCCAGCAGCGGCGGCTGCCACCCGAAGCGCGCCCCGACGTTGGCGATTTGCATCGCCAACCCTATGAGCAGCAGCTGTCGTGCCACTCCTATCGACACGAAAGCGACCTCCACCGCCGATGACCCAACCTCGTCGACATCGTCGGCCAGACTTCCTGTAGTCCATTCACGGCGCTGCAATCGACTCAAGCTACGGCCGGCGACGGAAACGGCGGCGGACACGATGATCAGCGCGACGGTCCCGACGAGCGCGGCGATCTCGCCGGGGGTCATACGGTGGTCTCCGCGGCGATGCAAAGCGGTCGCAGCGAACGCTCCAGGCGTGACATTCTGCCGCCATCGCTGGTGTGATCGTAGCCGAGCACATGGAGCGCCCCATGGAGTGCCAGCACTGTCAGCTCGTAGAGATACGGATGGCCGAGCTCACCTGCCTGGCGCGCAGCTTGGTCGGTGCAGATCATCACGTCGCCCCAGTAGGGATATTCAGCTGAAGCGTCGTCTGCCGCCGGCGCTACCGATCGAGCCTCATCGTCGATGGGAAAAGCGAGCACGTCGGTGGTGGAGTCCTTGCCGAGGAAACGGCCGTGATGGTCGGTCATGAGCGCATCGTCGACAAAGGCGAACGCGATGGTCCCGATGGGGAGGCCGGCGGACCGGCGGGCGACCTCAGTCACCCGAACGAGCTGGTGGGCCGTCAACACGGGTCGGACCTGATGATTCCGGACAACCACGTTCAATCGGCTGCCTGTGCAGGGCGCGACTCGCGCTCAGCCGGAGCGGCATTCACATCCGCCGTCTCGGCGGGCTCGTCCGTCTCCGAGCGCTCCTCCGGATACTCGATTCGATGATGATGCATGCCGGAGAGGACCTCGACGAAAGCCTCGGTGACCTTTGACAGATCAGCCAAGGTCATGTCGCACTCGTCGAGCTGCCCGTCATCCAGAACCTCGCGGGCGTTCCTGCGGATCATCTCGCGAAGCTTGACCTCGGTGGGCTCGTCGATGAGGCGCGACATCGCCTCGACGCCGTCGGCGAGCATGATCAAGGCCGCCTCCCTGCTTTGTGGCTTGGGCCCCGGGTAGCGGAAATCCTCCTCCCGGACGCGGGCCTCATCGTTTTCCGACCGTTGCCGGGCGCGCTCATGGAAGTAGCGCATGAATCGGGTCCCGTGGTGCTGCGGCACGATATCGATGAGCGGCTGCGGCAAGCGGTGCTCCTGGGCGTACGCAATACCATCCTTGACGTGTCGTACGAGCACGAGCGCACTCATCTGCGGCGCCAGGCGATCATGCGGGTTACGCCCATCTTTCTGGTTCTCGATGAAGTACTCGGGCTGCCGCATCTTGCCGACATCGTGGTAGTAGGCCGCCACACGCGCGAACAGCGGGTTGGCTCCGATCGCTTCCGCGGCTTTCTCGGCCAGCGTGCCGACGACCACGCTGTGGTGATACGTGCCCGGAGCAACGACCGCCAGGCGTTTGAGCAGCGGCAGGTTCATGTTGGACAACTCGAGCAGCTTGATGTCGGTGAGCGTGTTGAACATCGACTCGAGAGGCGGCAGTACCGCCATGGCAAACACAGCAACCTGGATCCCGCCGAAAAGAGCCAGCGCCCCCTGGAAGGCGGCGAGCGACCAGGGAGGTGCCGGCTGCGCCAGCAACGCGAACCCGAGCACGACCACGACGTTGACCAGACCGACGACGACGACCGTCCGCGCCATCGCTGTTCGCTGGCTGTACCGCGCTAGCGCGAAGACCGCGGCGAAGGAGCTCAGCAGGGAATACATGGCCAGCTCGAGGCTGCTGGTCATGATGCCGAGGATCACCGCCTGGACCGCGGCGTAGATCCAGGCCACATCGGCGTCGACAAGCAACACCACCAGCAGCGCACCGGCGGCAACCGGCAACGCGTAGGGGTAGGCCTCGGCAACGTTGAAGGGCGGTTGGGCAAACGATCGCGCCACCGCATCACCGATGAACAGCAGCACACGCGTTGCCAGTGTGGTGCCCACCAACAGCACCAGCAACAAGTGGTGCAGCCGGCCGACGCGGATCACCCGATTGCGACTCCGGTAGTAGCGCACGTAGCGCCACATCGCGACGATCGCCAGACCGACGAGCAGCAGGATGCCGCCGGTCGCCGTACGAGAGCCGCCGGGGGCTCCTTGCTGCCGGAACGCGGCCAGCTCGCGCAGCATCTGATCGTTCACCGCATCACCCTCGCGGGCGATCGTGCGACCGCGCTTCACCTGATAGAAGACCGGATCGACAGAATTGGCGGCGCCCTGTCTCCGTGTCAGCGTCTCATTGCTGTTGTACGTCAGATTCGGCAGCAGCAGTTGCGCCAGCAACGCCGCCAACCCATCTTCCATGGCGGCGTCGACTTCGATCTCCATCAGCTGACGGCGAATGCGACCGCGAGCGGTTTCCAGGTCGATGACTTCGCTCAGATCATCGAGCACTCGTTCGTCTTGATCGGCGATATCACGGATGCGGATGGCGGTGTTACGGCCCAGGCTGAGCACCTGGGTCGTGCCGAGAAGCGAGTGCTGCACCTGGCTTCGCAGCAGCCGCTCCGCTGCCAGCTCGGTTTCCGCCGTAAAGCCCTCGTCCCAGGCAGGTCCGATGACGGTGTCCGGGAGCATGAGCCCGACAACAGCGTCAGCGCCGGAGGTCAGCTGGGCGCGGCGGTCGCGTTCCAACCGCGACCAGGACACGCCGTCGGCAACCTGTTCGCGGCCCCATGCGAACAGTGCGTTGAGCGACGCTACCGGCTCTCGCCAGGCGAACGGGTCGAAATCGTATACGTCGAGAACGGCAGCGCGAGCTTCGTCGCGGCGGCGCGTGGTGGATTCCGGGTCCGGAACACGAAGCTCGATCGGCGCCACGATATCCGCCTCTACAACATCGCCAGCGGCGTAGTCGTAGGTGCGGATACTCTGCTGGCCACTGATGAGAAACACGATGGCCAGGCCGGCGATCACCGACCAGAGATGTTCTCGATCCAGCAGATTTCCGATCTGACCGGTGCTACGGGGTTGGGCGTCGCCTTCAGTCATGTCGGCTGGTCGACGACCCCGCCTCGCTGGCGTCGCTGCGTAGATCGTGACGCTCGTAGGCGCGAACGATCTGCTTGACCAGCTCATGACGCACGACGTCGCTGCGACCGAACTTGACGTGGGCGATGCCCTCGATTCCGGCAAGCACCTCGCTCGCCTCGACGAGGCCGGAGCGCTGATCGCCGCGCAGATCGATCTGGGTAACGTCGCCGTTGACGACCGCTCGGGAGTTGAGACCCAGGCGAGTCAACAGCATCTTCATCTGATCCGGGGTGGTGTTCTGGGCCTCGTCGAGAATCACGAAGGCGTCGGCAAGGGTGCGACCACGCATGAAGGCCAGCGGCGCGATCTCGATCTGATCGCGCTCGATCAGGCGGCCCGCCCGGTCGAAGCCGACCAACGAGTAGAGCGCATCGTATAGGGGTCGCAGATAGGGGTTCACTTTCTCGATCATGTCGCCCGGAAGAAACCCCAGCCGCTCCCCCGCCTCGATCGCGGGTCGCGCCAGGACGATGCGACGCACGCGACGTTCGTTGAGTGCCTCGATCGCCATCGCCATGGCGAGGAACGTCTTGCCGGTGCCCGCCGGCCCCACCGCAAATACGAGATCGTGTGTTCGGATCGCCTCGAGATAGCGCCGCTGGTTCGGCCCTTTGGGACGGATCGAACGTCCCTTGAACGCCGGAATCTCGATGTCGGTGAAGAAGTCCTCGAGGGACAGCTCCGGCTGCTCGGTTGCCACCTGAATCGCCGTCCGAACTTCTGCGACCTTGATCTCGCGGCCTCGCTCCGCCAATCGACCGAGCGCTGTCAGAATGCGGGCGGCGATGTCGACCTGCTCGGTATCGCCTTCCAGAAACACTTCCTGATCGCGCGCCGAGATTTGCACCCCGAGCTCCTGCTCCAGGAGCTGGAGGTTCTCATCGTGGATCCCGAAGAGCATCTGCGCGGTTCGCTCCGCCAGATCGATCCGCCGCCCGGGCTCAGCCCGTAGCCTACCCTGCGTCATCCGGCCCTTCTCCAGCGGTTCCGGTGGACGGCAGCGCCCTCACGCGGATGTGTAGCTCCTCGAGCTGCTCGTCCGACGCCGGACCAGGCGCCTCTGTCAACAGATCCGAGGCGCGCGTGGTCTTCGGAAACGCAATGACTTCTCGCAAGCTTTTCCTTCCCGCCATCATCATCACAATACGATCGAACCCCAGGGCAATGCCACCGTGCGGGGGGGCACCGTAGCGCAGCGCCCGAAGTAGGAAACCGAATTTCGCTCTCGCCTCGTGGTCATCGACGCCAAGGGCCGCGAACACGCGTTCTTGCACATCGCCGCGATGAATTCTGATGCTCCCACCACCGAGCTCGACACCGTTGAGAACAAGGTCGTACGACTGAGCCCTGACGGCCAACGGATCACTCTCCAGCAAGTGGAGGTCTTCCTCTACCGGCGAGGTAAACGGGTGATGACGTGCCGCGAGCCGGCCGGCATCAGCGGTGCGCTCGAGCAGCGGGAACTCGTTGACCCACAGAAAGCAAAGGCCGGAGCGGGGCCAGCCCTCGGACCTGGCCAGCGAGGTCCGCAGTGTCCCGAGGGTGGTAGCAGCTACCTCCCATTCGTCGCCGACCAGGACCACCGCGTCACCGCTCTCGAGTCCGCAAGCGTCGAGCACCGACTCCAGCACACCGGCCGCGAGGAACTTGGCGATCGGAGAGCTGATCTCGCCCTCGGTGCGCTTGGCCCATACGAGCCCCTTCGCACCAGCCTCACGCGCCGCTTCGGTGAGCTTGTCGAAGCGCGAACGCCCCCAGGCCGCCGCGCCCGGAATGCGCAGCGCCTTGACGGCACCACCAGCAGAGGCAACCTCGGCGAAAGCGCGGAAGCCGCTTGCGGCGAAATGCTCCGTAACGTCGGTGAGCTCGTAGCCGTATCTCATATCGGGTCGATCCGACCCGAAGCGGTCGATGGCCTCGCGGAAGCTCAACTGAGGGAACCCCGGCTCGACCTCGTGACCGCTTGCTGCCAGCAACCCCATCATCAACGATTCCGCCAGCACGCGGACGTCATCAGCATCGACGAAGCTCATCTCGATATCGATCTGTGTGAACTCTGGCTGTCGATCGGCGCGCAGATCCTCATCGCGGAAGCAGCGCACGATCTGGAAGTACCGATCGAACCCCGACACCATCAGCAGCTGCTTGAAGAGCTGCGGGCTCTGCGGCAGCGCATAGAAGCAGCCGGGCTGCATACGGCTGGGCACCAGGTAGTCGCGCGCGCCCTCGGGAGTAGAGCGCGTCAGCATGGGCGTCTCGATTTCCAGAAACCCTTGATCGTCGAGCAGTTCGCGCGCCGCCATCGCCAGCCGATGTCTCAGCGCCAACGCATGCTGCAGCGGTTGTCGGCGCAAGTCGAGGAATCGCTCGCGCAGCCGGAGCTCCTCCGATGCCCTGCCGTCGTCCTCGATGAGGAACGGTGGCGTGTCCGCGGTGGAGATGGTCGTCACCTCTGCGACGCGTACCTCGACGTCGCCGTTCGGGACGGCGGGATTGACGGTGTCTGGCGACCGTTCGACGACGACGCCGCGCACCTCGACAACGTACTCGGGTCGCCAATCGCCGGCCACAGCGTGCGCCTCGGAGGCTTCTTCGGGGTTGAGCACACACTGGATCGATCCGGCCCGATCGCGCAGATCAACGAAGATCAGGCCGCCAAGGTCGCGCCGGTGCCAGACCCAGCCCTGGAGACAAACCTGTGACCCGATCTGGTCGCGTGAGATCTCGCCACAGCGATGCGTTCTGCGCATGCGTTCCTCGTCGCTGGCTACAGTACCGTTCAGGCAGTGTGGTTCAGGGCGGTGCTGCTCAGATCAGTGTCGTTCAGGCCGGCGTGTCCTTGGCATTGGACAGCAGCTGCGCAACCCGGGAAGGCAACTCGGAGGCGCCGATCTGTACGCGCTCACCGTCAGCGATCCGCTTGAGAGTGTACTGGCCGGCGGCAATTTCATCCGGCCCGACAACGAGCTGCCATGGGGCTCCCGATCGCTTCGCCGCCCGCGATTGTGCCTTCTTATTGCGCTCATCGTAGGCTGCGCTCAGCGTCCGCACCCCCGCTGCGCGCAAGCCGTGCACCAGCTCGTGCACCGCGGCCGTCGACTGTTCATCGAAGGCCACGACGAAGACATCGGCGACAAACGAGTCTCCCTCGTCCGGCATGGCAAGGAGGATCCGCTCGATGCCCGAGGCGAATCCGGTGCCCGGGCGATCATCACCGCCCATCTCCGCCACCAGGCCGTCATATCTGCCGCCCCCCAGCAGCGAGTCCTGCGCGCCGAGCGCATCAGACGTAATCTCGAATACCGTCTCCCGGTAGTAGTCGAGACCGCGGACGAGCCGCGGATCCAGCTGGAATTCGACGCCCCAGAGCGCCAGCATCTCCTGCACCCGTGCGAAGTGCGCCGCCGACCCCACCGACAGCGATCCGTGGATTGTCGGCAGCTGGTCAAGGACCGGCTGGCACTCCGAGACCTTGCAATCGAATACGCGCAACGGGTTGGTCGCGTGACGGCGGTGACAATCCTGGCACAGAAGATCGAGAAGCTCCGCCTGGGCGCCGATTAGTTCCGCCAGGTAGGCGGTGCGGGTTTCCTGGTCGCCGACCGTGTTGAGAGTCAATCGCGGCGCGTGCACGCCGAGCTCTTCCAACCAGCGCATCGCCATCTCCATGATCTCGGCGTCAACCCGCGGCGAGCCTGATCCAAGCGCTTCCACGCCGATCTGATGGAACTGACGAAAGCGACCCTTCTGCGGCCGCTCGTAACGGAACATCGGTCCGACGTAGTAATAGCGATCGAGCGACTGCCCCTGGCCTAGGCCGTGCTCGAGGTAGGCGCGGACGACTGGCGGTGTGCCTTCAGGGCGGAGCGTCAGATCATTCCCGCCGAGATCCTCGAAGCGGTACATCTCTTTCTGGACAATGTCGGTGGCTTCGCCAGTACCCTTCAAGAACACGGCGCTGTCCTCGAAGATCGGTGTGCGCATCTCGCGGAAGCCGTAGAGCGCGAACACATCGCGGGCGGCTGCCTCGACCCGCTGCCAGCGCTCCACTTCGCCGGGCAAGATGTCGCGGGTGCCGCGGATCGCTTTCAGGCTCACCATCGCCTCCTTACCCTGACCAGCTCTCCGACTCCGACCTCGTGGGTGCGGCCATCCGCTATTACATTGAGCCCGCCGCTCGAGGAGAGCCCTGCACTTCGCCCCCGCAGGACACCATCGTGCGTGCGGACGTCGACGATGCTGTCGGTTGCTGCCGGCGACAGCATGAGCCAGCGATCGATCACTGGCTGCAAGCCGGCATCACGCGCAACGTCATCCCAACACTGCATCGAGGTCACGAGTCGCGCCAGCAGTTCCTCGCGGTCAACCACCCGGCCGGCCAACAGCCGCGCGCTCGTGGCGCCACTGAGCTGAGGTGAGAAATCGACGCGCCGCTGATTCACGTTGATGCCAATGCCGCACACGAGAAACTCCAGCTGCGGCCCCATGGCCTCGGCCTCGACTAGCACACCGGCGACCTTCTGGCCAAGGCAGTAGCAATCGTTTGGCCAAATGAGCTCCGATGTGTGCGGCTGAACCTGTCCGAGGGCCTCCGCGACCGCAATGCCCGCAGCCAATTGCACCGCCGCCGCGTATTCGGCGGAGGGATCCGGTGGACGCAGCAGCAACGACGCATACAGGCCCAGCCCTGCGGGAGACTCCCAGCGACGCTGACGGCGGCCGCGCCCGGTTGTCTGTTCCTCGGCGACCACCAGGGTGCCGTCGGCGGCACCGGTGCGGCCCAGCTCACGGGCGACCGAGTTCGTCGAGGTCACGGTCCCGCGAGCCACGATGTCGTGCGCCAGACGAGACGGCGCCGCCAGACGCCGAAACCGCTCTACATCCAGCGGCGAGCTTGCCGGCGCGCTGACCGGCATCGCGTTGGTCACGTGCCGATGGCCGCGAGGCGCTCTTCAAGCTGCTGCCGCTCGGCGATCAGCTCGGCTTGTCGCTGCCTGGTCTTCGCCACGACCGCTTCGGGCGCCTTGGCCACGAAGCCCTGATTCTCCAGCCGTCCGTCGATCGCAGCGAGCTCACCAATCGCCCGCTCCAACACCTTGTTCACGCGAGCACGCTCGCGCTCGAGATCGACGACGCCCTCGAGTGGAATCAGTACCTGGATATCCCCGACCACGCCGACGACCCGCTCATCGACGCCTTCGTCGTTGGCGGCGATGCGAACCGTCTTGCACCCAGCCAGGCTTCGAACCAACGACGCCATCGCTTCGAGCTCCAATCTGCGGTCCTCGGACTCGGTCACCAGCACGAGCGCAATCCGTTGTCGCGGCTCGACGCCAATCTCGGCGCGCAGGCGGCGCGCTTCCGTCACCACGGCTTGCACGCCCCGAACTGCGGCTTCGACCTCTTCGCTGCCCCACTCGTGCTGGGCGGCCGCGAACGGCGCCAACGCCAGCAGCCCGCGGTCACCGGGAAGACGACTCCACAGCTCCTCGGTGAGGAACGGCATCACCGGATGGAGCGCGCGCAAGGCAATCTCGAGCGTCGCCAGCAGCGTCGCACGCGTCTCGCGCCGGGCGTGCGCGTCGTCGCCGTTGAGCGCCACCTTGGCCATTTCGAGGTACCAATCGCAGAACTCGTGCCAGATGAACTGATACAGCCCTTGTGCTGCCTCGTCAAAGCGGAACTTGATCATGTCCCGCTCGAACCGTTCCACAACCGCACCGATGCGTGACAGGATCCAGCGATCCGGCAAGCTGGTGGCGCGTGGATCCGCCGCGTCAGCGCTTGCCTGTAGCGCCTCGGCCCCGTCGCCGAGATTCATCAAGCTGAAGCGCGTCGCGTTCCACAGCTTGTTGGCGAAAGCGCGATAGCCGGCGACGCGCTCCTCGGAGAAGATGAGGTCGGTTCCCGGGGTCGCCGTTGCAACGAGCATGAAGCGCAAGGCGTCGGCGCCGTACTTGTCGACGAGGTCCTGTGGATCGACGCCGTTGCCGCGCGACTTGCTCATCTTGACGCCATCGGCGTCGCGAATCAGGCCGTGCAAGAAAACGTCTTGAAAGGGTGATTCCTGGCGGAAGTGAAGCCCCATCATCACCATGCGGGCGACCCAGAAAAACAAGATGTCGTACCCCGTGACAAGCACGTCGGTGGGGTAGTAACGCCTCAGATCGGCGGTGTCGTCTGGCCAGCCAAGCGTCGAGAACGGGAACAGGGCGGAGGAGAACCAGGTGTCGAGAACGTCCGGATCCTGGCGCAGACCGAGGGCGGGATCCGGCTCCTCGAGCGTGACGATGATCTCGCCGGTAGCGTCGTTGTGCCACGCCGGAATCCGATGGCCCCACCACAACTGGCGCGAGATGCACCAGTCTCGAATGTTGGTCATCCACTCGCGAAAGACCTTGAACTGGTTTTCGGGATGGAACCGGACGCGCCCGTCTTCCGCCGCCGCTAGCGATGCCTCGGCGAGCGGCCCGGTCTTGACGAACCACTGAGTCGATATCTGTGGCTCGATGATCGCCCCGCTCCGCTCACTGTGGCCCACCGCGTGTCGGTGTGGGCGCTCGCCCACTAGCAGCGACTGATCACGCAGATGCTCGAGCACACGCTCCCGAGCCTCGAAACGGTCGAGGCCGGCGTAGGGTCCGGCGACATCTGTCATACGGCCGTCGAAGCCGATCACCTGAATCCGCTCCAGGTCGTTCCGCTGGCCGATCTCGAAGTCGTTCGGATCGTGCGCCGGCGTCACCTTCACGACGCCCGTGCCGAACTCGGGATCGACGAATTCGTCTGCCACCACCCGGATCTGGCGTCCGAGCAACGGCAACACGGCGGTGCGGCCGACGAGATCGCCGTAGCGCACGTCACCCGGGTTAACCGCCAGCGCGGTATCTCCGAGCATGGTCTCGGGTCGCGTTGTCTCGACCTCGAGCCACTCGCGCCCCTCGCCTTCGGCGGCCGCAAGCAGCGGGTAGCGGATCTTCCAGAGCTTGCCGTCGATCTCCTCGTGCTTCACCTCGAGGTCGGAGATCGCCGTCTGATCTTGCGGGCACCAGTTGACCATGTATTCGCCGCGATAGATCAAACCCTCCTCGTAGAGGTCCACGAACACCCGCTGTACAGCCTTCGACATGCCCGGGTCGAGGGTGAATCGCAGCCGTGACCAGTCAACCGAGAGGCCGAGGCCCCGCATCTGTTCGAGAATCCTGCCGCCGTACTGCTCCTTCCAGTCCCAGACCCGCTCCTCGAACGCCTGGCGCCCTAGCGATTGCCGCTCCACGCCCTCCGCCAACAACGCCTTCTCGACCACGTTCTGGGTGGCGATACCGGCATGGTCGGTTCCGGGAAGCCAGAGCACGTCGAGACCATGCATGCGCTTCCAGCGTGCCAGGACGTCCTGCAGGGTCTGATCGAGCGCATGCCCGAGGTGCAACGCGCCGGTAACGTTGGGCGGCGGTATGACCATCGAGAACTTGGCAGCGCCGGAGTCCGGATCGGCCCGCCCGATCTCTGCCCGATCCCACGCCTGCCGCCAGCGCTCCTCGACTGCCTCTGGCTCGAAGCCCTTCGGCATGTCTTCCGCGGCTGACGGTGCAGGTATCCTGTCTTCCATTGATCTCGATCGAGCGTCGTTCGGGGGAACCGCCTGGCGGTGCGCGAGCTTGGCTCTGGCAGGCTGTACCGGCGATCCGAGTGAGATAGCTAATGAAAACGCGGCGCCGCCGACCTGTCAACGCACCTAGCCCAGTACGGCCTGGGCGGGCCGGCAACCGCCGAGCACCTATAATTCGGCGGATGGTGATCGCCAAGAAGAAGTGGGGGCAGCACTGGCTGGCGAGCGATGCCCTCGCCGAGACACTTGTCACGTTGATCCGAGCAGGCCCCGGTGACACCTTCATCGAGATCGGACCCGGAACCGGCCGCCTGACCGGCGCGCTGTTGCGCCGCAGTGGGAGAGTCGTGGCGGTCGAGGTCGACCCCGAGTGCTGTGCGGAGCTCCGCCGACGCTATGCTGACACCGGCCTAGAGCTGATATGTGGCGACGCACTGGCAATCGATGCGGAATTGCCGTGGCAAGCCGGTCCGATGCGGCTGGTCGGCAACCTGCCGTACAACCTCAGCGGACCCTTCCTGCGCTGGACCGCAGCGCACCGCGCCGACATCGTCGATGCGCACTACATGCTGCAGCGAGAGGTGGCCGATCGCGCCGGCAGTCAGCCATGCAGCAAGTCCTATGGGGTGCTTTCCGTGCGCACCCAGTGGGAGTTCGAGGTTGAGGTGGTCAAACGCCTGCGCGCCGGCTCGTTCAGACCGGCGCCGAAGGTCACCTCGGCTTTCGTGCGGCTGATGCCACGCCCGGTGTCGGTCTCGCCGCGTCCCTCGGCGCACGAGATCCGAGTCCTGGAGTCAGGCTTCACGCACAGACGCAAGACACTCGTCAATGGGCTCGCTCATGCCGGCTGGCTGCCAGACGCGGCCGTCGCCGCGTGCGACGCTATCGGCCTGGAGCGTGGTGTACGCGCCGAAACGGTGTCGCCTGGCCAGTGGCGGGAGCTGGCCGCGGCGTTACCGTCGTTGCCGCAATGACTGCTGCCGGGCCGACGCTCAACGCCGCCATCCTCCTTGGCATCCTCCAGGGTCTCACCGAGTTCCTCCCGATATCCAGCAGCGGGCACCTGGGGGCGGCGCAGCTCCTGTTCCCCGGCGCCGCGTATCCAGGCGTAACGCTCGAGCTTGCCACCCATCTGGGAACCACGATTGCGGTGCTGATTTACTATCGCGACCTGGTCTGCGGCTTGCTCCGACACCGGCCGGGGCCCGCCCTCCTGGGCATCGAGCGGCAGCAGTGGTGGCTGCTGCTCCTGGTGGGCAGCCTGCCGACGGCCGTCGTCGGGGTGCTATCGCGCGACGCCGTTCAGGCGGCGTTCGGCAGCCTACACGCCATTGCCGCGGGACTGGGGCTCTCGGGCGCTTTCCTGTTGGCATCGCGCCTGCGTCCAGCGGGCGCGGGACTGCTGAGTTGGAAGACAGCCTTGATCATCGGTATCGCGCAAGGGATCGCCGTCTTCCCGGGCGTGTCGCGCTCCGGCCTGACAATCAGCGCGGCACTGCTGGTGAAGGTACCGCCGGCCCAGGCAGTGACGTTCTCATTACTCCTGTCAGTTCCGGCGATCCTCGGAGCGTCGGTGCTCGATGCTGTGCAATTGAGTCTCTCGTCGGCCCCCGCCGCGCTCTTGTTCAGCCACGTACTGTTTGCTACTCTTGCCGCCGGGCTCGTTGGTTATTTTTGCATCGGGTTCGTTCATCGCGCTACCCAAGTTGGCTGGTGGTATCGTTTCGCATGGTACTGTTGGCTCGGAGCGCTGGTGTTGCTCGCGGCCGCGCGGTAGGGGCGAAAGCCGGCCGAGACCGACGTACTGACATCGAGGTCAGGCATTGGCTCGGACAAGCTCTGCTCGGACACGTACTGCCCGAAAGAAAGGCACTGCCCGCATACGAACGAGTCGCAAGACTCGTCGCTCGCGATCCAAGGGTCGCAATCCTGGCCGCCGCGCCGAGATCCTCGGCATGGTCATGCTTGCGGCAGCCTTCTTCTTACTCGTTTCGCTGTACTCGTTCGACGCCTCCGACGGCGACCTGTTCATCCACATCGCCGGCGACCCACCGCAGAACCTCGGTGGCACGGTCGGAGCGACGCTCTCCGCGCTGGCGTTTCAGATGCTCGGAATCGGCGCCTGGATGGGGGTGGCTACCTGCGCCGTCATTGGCTGGTGCCGCTTACGGGGTGAGCACATTCCGGCGGTGATCACCAAGTCTATCGGCCTGGTGGCTTTCGTTGGCTTCGGTTGCATTCTGGCTCACTACGCGCTGGGGGAGGTCTGGCTCGGTGGCCGACCGTCGCCCGCCGGTGGGTTGCTCGGCGTGTCCGGTGGGCACACCATGGAGGGTGCTTTCGGATCGGTAGGTGGGCCGCTGGTGGCCGCGACCGCCTCGCTGTTGGCACTGATCGCCGTAACCAAGCTCTCGCTGGCCCGCGCCGCCGCCATTCTGTGGGCAGGATGCGTCGCCAGCGTCAGGCAGGGGCGCACCACGGCAGCGCGCTGGCGAGAGCGTCGCCGGAAGACGCGCCAGCGGCGCACCGTGATCAAGAAGTACGCTGCTCGTCGCGGCAATGAGGACAAGTCGGAGCCGCCATCCGCGGTTACCGAGTCAGGCGCCCTGCTGACCCTGCGGGTGCCGGTGAAGGCTGCTCGCGTCGGCGCTCCCCTGCCGGAGCTGTTGCTCGACGACGATCCCGGGCTCGATGCCGACAGCGACACCGTGTTGCCGCGCATCGAAGTCGCCGGGCCCCGCGAAGCTGCGTCGTTGCCGTTCGAGCACCCCGCCGGACCCGATGGCGATTACGCCCTCCCAGACACCGACCTACTACAGCCCAGCGACGTCGGCCAGGCCATCGACCAGAAGGAGTTGATGGAGAAAGCCAAGGCGATCACCTCGAAAGCCGCCGAGTTCCGCGTCACCGGAGAGGTCGTGGCGATCCATCCAGGCCCGGTGGTGACGACCTTCGAGTTCCGACCCGGCACCGGGGTGAAATACAGCCGTATCACCAATCTGGAAGAAGACCTCAGCCTGGCGCTCAAGGCCGAGTCGATCCGCATCGCGCGCCTACCCGGCAAGGCCACCGTCGGCATCGAGGTGCCCAACAACGACCGCGCCACGATCGGCTTGCGGGACATCATGGAATCGGGCGAATTCCACAACTCGAAGTCAAAGCTGACTCTGGCACTCGGCAAGCAAATCCACGGGGAGACGACGGTCACCGATCTCGCCCGTATGCCGCACCTTCTCATTGCCGGTACCACCGGTGCCGGCAAGAGCGTGGCCCTCAACTGCATGCTGTTGAGCCTTCTCTACAAGGCCACGCCCGACGAGGTAAAGGTCGTATTGATTGATCCCAAACGCCTGGAGTTCGGCTTGTACCAGGACATCCCGCACCTGCTCACCTCGGTGGTCGTCGAACCGAAGCTGGCAGCCAATGCGCTGTGCTGGGCGGTGCGCGAGATGGAGCGCCGTTACAAGCTCCTGGCGGAGTACGGCGTGCGCAATATCGATCAATTCAATCTGATCCTGAAACGCGGCGGCGAGGAGATCGGGAACCTCGACGATGCGGGTGAAGAGCTCAAGCCGTTGCCCTACATCGTGGTGATCATCGACGAGCTGGCCGATCTGATGATGACCGCCTCGAACGTCGTCGAGGAATCGATTATTCGCCTCTCCCAAATGGCTCGGGCGGTCGGTATTCATCTGATTCTGGCTACTCAGCGACCGTCTGTTGACGTGCTGACCGGCGTAATCAAGAACAACCTGCCGGCGCGGGTCAGCTTCCGCGTCGCTTCGCGCGTCGACTCCCGTGTGATTCTCGATACGCAGGGAGCCGAGACGCTGCTCGGGCGTGGTGACATGCTGTTTCTGGCCCCCGGGACCTCGCGGCTGTCGCGCGTTCACGGTGCCTTCGTGACCGAGGACGAGGTGAAGTCGGTGGTCAGATTCTGGCGCGATCAGGCCCGGCCAGCCTATTCCGCCGAAGTGACGCAGTCGCCGCCGGAGTCACCGGGGAAACGCAAGGGCGGCAACGCGTCGCGCGACGAGTTCTTCGCCGACGCCGTCCGTGTGGTGGTGAATGCCGGCGAGGCGTCGGTCTCTAATATCCAGCGTAAGCTGAGCCTGGGCTACGCGCGTGCCGGACGCATCATGGACATGATGGAGCAGGAAGGGATCGTCGGCCCGCCGAGTGGCTCGAAGCCGCGCCGGGTTCTCGTGGACTCGACGTTTCTGACGTCGCTCTAGAGCTACCGGCCAAGCTCCCAGCAGGTGTCTGAATCGAGCTGCGACGATCAGTCGTCGCCATCCTCGGCGCGCAGATTCTTGACCAACGAGATGCAGGTGCCACCCTCGTCGGGGAACGAGAAGTTCACCTCATCCATGAACTGGCGCATGAGATAGACACCGCGGCCCCCTTCGCTGAGCAGATTCTCGGCCGACAACGGGTCGCTCAGGTCACCCGGATCAAAGCCCTCTCCCTGATCGCACACCGAGATCTCGATACGCCCGCCGTCGAGTCGATAGTCGACGCTGACCGCGGTGTCCGGACGCTCCTTGTTACCGTGCAGAACGGCGTTCATCACCGCCTCGCGCACCGCCAGGACCGGCCAGTACGCTTGCTCCTCGTCGAAGCCGGCCATCGTGAAGACGTGCTCGGAAAACGCCCGTAGCGGGTCAATCCACTCGCGTCGACTGCCGCATCGGACCGTTACGTTCATTCCGTCACCGCCATCGCCCTGCGCTATCCGTGGGAGCGTGCTCGGCACCACCGGCGCCGCCGATCGTTACTTGAATCTTGCCGGCGCTACGATTCAACGCCGTGTCCACCGCCTGCACGACCACCGTATGGTCGCCGGCAGCGAGCCCTTCGACCCTGAAGTCGATCGCCTCGGTCGCAGAGTCCGCCGCACCATCGGCGGGCAATACTGTATGCCAAACTGAGCCATCGACAGAATACCGGAGCTGCCGAACAAGCGAGGTCGCATCGTGCACCCGTCCGAGCACCTGGAGATCGGCACCGCTGACCTGGGCAGTAAGGTCGTCGAGCACGGGCGCCGTGTTGTCGACCGTGAAGGCTCGCGAAGTTGCCGTGCTCGACCTGGCCAGCTGTTCGGGATTCGACATTCGATCGCTCGCCGACACGCGAACCAGGTATCTGCCGTCGGCCAGTCGCGCAGTATCGAAGCTGAACTGTGTCGTGTCCAGCGACTGCGCGAGTGGCTTCCAATTGGCTTCCTCCTCGCCGCGGAAGCCGAGCGCGTATGCCAACCCATCGCCGTTGGGATCGCTGCCCTCCCAGGTGAACGTTCGCAAGCCCGGCATATAGAACGGGCGGCCCAGGAACGGGCGGCTGGCGCTGGCCGCGCCTGACGAATCCATGGCGCGAAGTGACGCGGCCACCGACGGTGGAATCTGTGCAAACGGCAAGCCGTCTTCGAAAGATGCGGCCTGCCGGTATATCACCCCGGCCGGATGAACCTGAAGCGCGGTCACCCGGGGCGGCAGATTGCCCGGGACATAGGCCATCTCGACCCGATGTAAGGTCGGTGTGCGCGCACCGTCGGCGGTTACCAATTCGGCGCGCCACTGCACGAAGCGAGCCGACGGAGAGGCGACTCGGGTGGCGCCGGCGTCCCCCTGAGGACTAGACCAGGCACTCCACGTATCATCCGGCGTACCGGTGTTGCCGCTACGCGTGTGCAGGCGCACGGCTGTGCCAACCGGCACCTCCGCCCGCCAGCGGAGCGTGCCCCAGGTAGATGTCGCGCCGGTGTCTTTGACCTCCGATAGATACTCGCCCTGGGCGCGGAACGATGCTCCGAGCCGATGTACACGGCCGATGTTGCTCGTCGCCGCCAACGTCGACGACTCACCGACGCTGACCAGCTCTACGACCTGCTCGGCGTCGAGCCGACTCAACAACGCGGCCGGTCGGTCAACGCCAACGCGATAGATGCGTCCCCCGGGCCCGGTACCAGCGAGCACCCCCTCGTCGGCGGTCGCCAACGAGTACACGCCCTCGGTGGAGCTGCGCCAGACTGTTTCCACGAAACCGTCGGCGCCGATGCGATACACCGCACCCGATGCCTTGGCCGCTCCGTCGCTCGCAGCGGCAAACGACACTCGCCCGCTAGCCGGCGCCTCGGTGGTTGGGCTGCCAGTACCGGTCGCCGATTCGAACGCCGCCGCCCATACGGCCCCGCCGGCCAGCACCACGTCGGTGATCTCGGCGAGCGGTGCATCGTAGAGAACGAAGACGTCGCCTGCTTCAGAGATCCGGTAGATGTAACCATTGCCATCGGTGGCAGCGACGATGCCCGTGGCATCGACCGCTACCGTCGTAACGTTCGGCTCCGCGGTCTCATAGAGATGTTCCACCTGGCCATCGTCGATGCGAACGATTGCTGCGTCGCCACCGGTGCCTGCGATCAGGCGACCCCGCGAATCAACTGCCAGATCCCATACGTACGCCACGTCGAGCTCGGCCCAGCTGTCGAGATCGCCACCGGCGTGGGCTTCG
This sequence comes from Acidobacteriota bacterium, assembly GCA_965197275.1. GTDB lineage: Bacteria > Acidobacteriota > UBA890 > UBA890 > WLXD01 > DASCOT01. The sequence goes on along the minus strand of CBDAMQ010000026.1, from coordinate 251,082 downwards.
GGTACCCGATACACCGAGCCGCTGGGCCCCGCGGCGACGAACAGATGTCCGTCGGGCGCCCACGCGATTGACTGAACGCTGCCCTCCCCGGGAACAGCGAAGAAGAGCTCGGGCTCGGAATCCGGGCTCACCCGAGTCACGGTCCCATCTTCTCCGGCGGCAACGAAGACGGTCCCGGCGCCGTCGGTCGCCAGGCTCCAGATACGCGGCCTGTCTGCATCGAGCACCGTGTCGATCAATGGCGCCAAGCGTAGCGTGCCGTCTGCCGCAATCGAAACGCCGAGTGGCTCGCCCGCCGAGAAGTCATCGACACCTGCTTGCACCCAGACGACCGGCCCGCTTCCGGCACCGGCGACCAGCGTGACTGTAGCAACCCCGAGAACAATCCTGCTAAGCAAGCTTCCTCCCTTTCAGACCGGTTCGCAGCGCGCCCCGTCGTCTGGTCTATTGGCTCCGCACCTGAAGCTCGATCTCGTGCGAGCCGCTGACCACGTAGTCGACCGGCTGCGCGATCTCGAAGAGCACGGCCCGATCGAGCCGGAGGACGTCTCCCCTCGCCCGTTCGGAGCTCAACACCTGCAGCACCGACGGCGGCAACGCTGGCAGGGTCTCCCCGTTGACAAGCGCTCCGGCGGCTGCGCGCGTTGCCTGCAGATACAGCCGATCGCTACGCCGCATCTCGTTCAGCACGCGTACCATCTGGGCCAGGCTCCGGGGTTGGTTAGTGCCGCGGATCCCGCCCGCCTCTTGCTGGTCGATTGACGCAGCATCGCCGACGACCAGCGTTACCGGGCCCGGTGGCGTGCCCGGCGGGACGGTGAACTCGATGCGCTCCAGCACCTCAGGCTGGCGAAAAGGCTTCAGCGACACCGTAGCCGTGACCGTCTCACCGGCGCGAACCCTGGCATGGTCGATCCAAACGCGACGGATAGTGGCGCTTTTGCGATCGTGTCTCAAGCTGATGGTGAGCTCGATCGACCGCACATCGACAGCTTCGAACGCGTTGTCGTACAGCGCCCCGAACACGCCCGCGAGCGTCGACGATAGTGTGATGATCGCTTGATTGGGCGATGAGAACAGGTTGTCGAACTGAACCGGATCGAGCCCGCCGCCAACTTCGATCTGCGCGTCGACCTCGATAGAGCCTTCCCCGAAAGTACGGTCGAGGCTCTGTACGCCGCTGACCAGACCGAAAAACAGATAGAGCGGCGTGATCAAGCGGTCGGCGACGATCTCGAAATCGAGATGCTCCGTCTTGCGGCCCTCCTCGATCGTCGTGTGTACGGGGATCATCCGCGATCGTTCACCGACTATCCCGAGGATCGCCGCCTGGCGATCCTGCCGTACCGCGCCCACGACCTGATCCCCGGCAGCAGTCAGCTTCGAGGAAGCCTGGGCGCTGCTGAGCACCGTGATGACCTCGGCGGCGACCATAGGGAAATCCACACTGCCACCCTGCAGAAACGGGTGTCCGAACGCCAGGAGCCTATCCCCGTCGCGGTACGTGATCGTGCCGGAAGCAGTGATGTTGATATCTCCTCGTACCAGCTGCACGGCGACGACGCCGCCCGGCTCGAGGTTGGCATCGGTCTGTCGCGACCCGGCATTCCCACCGATCGTGGGAGTCCACCCGAGAGCATCGAACAACGGCGTCACACTGCCGACGAGCGACGGAGACAGTCCGCCGATGGCGACCGGCGTCGAGATCGGACGTATTCCCTGCATCGCGCCGTGCAGCGGCAGCAACGCCTCGGCACCGCGCGTACCGGTCAGCAGCTCGGCCGCGGCTCGCAGGACGATCTCCGGTGAGGCGTCCACGGCCACCGAAGTGCCCGGGCCACCGGTTTCGAGCTCCGACACCTCCAACATGTCCTCGATCGACACGATGCCCGCAACCGCCTCGTGCCCGAAGTTCACCAGCCGATAGGCCACGGCGCCGATCAGGCGGCCGTCGACGTACACCGGACTGCCGCTCATCCCTGCCAGCACCCCGGCGCGCTCGAGGTCAAGCCCGGTGAGCCGCGCGACGATCAGATCGTGCTTCGGAAACACGTTGTGCAACACGCCGAGGATCTCGGCTTTGAAGCTCTCGGGCTCCGTCCCACGCACGACCGTGTAGCCGGTGCCCACCATACCGACGCGAACCTCCGACACGCTCATCAGCTCGTCGGTGCGCTCTGTCCGTGCCTGCGACTGTGGCACCGAGCCCAGCGCCTGGCCGCCGATGACACCAGCCAGCGCAAGAGCGGCGACGCACTGTCGCAGAGGATGCGTGGCTGAAGTCATGGCGTTCGGAGACCGAGTTGGCGGGAGTGGTTCATGCTAGCAGGGGCCGCTCCGGGCGCACAACGATGCCGGAGAGTCTTGGCTGCCTCGGAACCCCTGGCATAGCGGCTCCCCGTGGTCAGCTGCAATGTGCCTTCTACATCCGTTCCGGAAGCGGGATCCCGAGCAGCTCCAGGAGCGCGGTCAGTCGCTTCTGGAAGGCGTATGCGACCAGGATTCGGAGGGCGCGATCGTCCTCGTCGTCCGCCTGCAGGATGGGGTAGCCATGATAAAAGCGACTGAAATGCTGCGCCAGGGTGAAGGCGTAACGAGCCAGGGTGGAGATCTCCAGCGAGCTCACCGTCTGGCTCAGGATCTCCTCGTAGCGGCCCAGCGCCAGGACCAGGCTCCACAGATGTCCGTCATCTGCCTGGAGTCGCGCATCGATGGCCGCACGGTCGATGGTCATCGGGCTATCTTCGCCGCGAAGCGCCGCTTCGAGCGCCGCGGACACCTCGGCGCCTAGACGTTCCGAGAGCTTGTCGAAGATACGCGCCGCGCGCACCGCGGCGTACTGGATGTACGGTCCGGTCTCGCCCTCGAAACTGAGCGCCTCATCAAGGTCGAAGACGATCACCGTGTTGCGCGCGTAGCGCAGCAACAGATAGCGGGCCGCGCCAACGGCAATCTGGGCGCCGATTTCTGCCTGCACATCCGGCGCCAGCTGCTCGTTGCGGCTCGCAACCTCGGCGGTGGCCCGGCGCACCAGCTCATCGAGAAGATCGTCCGCCTTCACTCCGTATCCGCGACGACCGGACATCTCGACGAACTGGCGCTCCTCGTCCCCATCTCCGCCAGCGGCATCGGTCGGGATGCCGAGCGCCCTGGCCGTCGCCGGCGACAGCGCTACCATCTCGTAGTCGAAGTGCCTGAAGCTCTCGCCGGCGGCGTCCTCACCGATCAAGTAGAAAGCCTGCTCGACGATGGATTGCAGGTACGACTGCCGGACATCGATCACCGAGATGGCCCGGTCAGCGTGACCGAAAGGGCCCTCCGAGCCTGGCCCTGCGGTGGTACGCCATACGCGTGTTCCATCGCGCTTGGCGGCACTACCGGGCACGATCTCGTAGTTGAAATCTCTCTCCAGCAGCCCGTATTTCCAGTAGTGGTGCGCGATGTCCTTGGCCACATAAGTCGCCGTGCCGTTGGAGCGTACGAGTACCTTGTCGGCCTCCTCGAGCTCTTCGAAACCCTCCGTCGCGCTCAAACGCAGCACCCAGCAGCCGGCGTGCTTGCCCGCTTCGACGTAGGTCACCTGCGGGCTCGATTTGAGACGCTCGAACGCCTCCGACCACAGATCGAGATCCAGGATGTCGCCTTCTTTCACCAGCAGGTCGTACTCGATTCCCACGCGCCCCATGGTGAGCAAGTGGCGCGTCACGATCCGCTCCGCGACGGCACGCCCCATCTCGGCCTCGACGCTGTCGCCCTCCTCCAGCGCCACCAACACCTCACGGCGCCGCTCGGCCAAGGCCTCATCGTCCTGCAGACGCGTGCTGACCTCGGTATACAGATCCCAGCAGAGGTAGTCGAACGGCTCCGGGAGATCACGTACCTGGTCGGGCGACAGGTGGCGCAGGTCGAGGAAGCCGATAACGACATCGGCAACCTGTACGCCGGTGTCGTCGATGTAGTTGTGGATCTCGACCGGATGTCCAACCGCCGCGTGGATGCGCGCCAGAGTGTCACCCATGCACGCGTTCCGCAGGTGGCCCACGTGGGCCGCCTTGTTGGGATTGACGCTGGTGTGTTCGACCAGGACCTTGTCGCCGCCGTGCACCACCGGCTCTGAGGCGCCAAGACCGTCAATGAGCGTCAGCAACGCCGGCCCGCGATCGAGATGCGCGTTCAGAAACCCGGGGCCGGCAATGCTCCACGACGACACTCCAGGCACCTTGGCGGCTTCTAGACGTTCGATCAGCTGCTGGGCAACCTCGCGCGGGTTCCGGCCCAGCTTCTTGGACAGCTGCAACGCTACGGCGCAGGCAAGATCGCCCATCTCCGGTCGCGGTGGGTCCTCTACATGCGGCAGCTCGCGATCCTCGCCGGAAAGATCGGCCACCGCATCCCCGATCGCCGCCGCAATGCGTGACCTCGTTGTCCCTAGCAACCCTTGCTCCCGGTTGTGAGAGAAGTACGTTCCATTCGTTGACGCACTAGAACGGCAGGCTCCCCTGTACGCGGAACGTGCGGCGGTGGATCTCCGAAAATCCGCGACTCATGATCGCCTGCCGATGCTCGGCAGTGGCGTAGCCCATGTTGCGACTCAGGCCATAGCCACGGATGCTCCTGCCGTACTGCCGGATGAGGTCGTCGCGAACACACTTGGCGACGATCGACGCGGCCGCGATCGAACGGCATCGCGCATCGCCCTTGATAATAGGTGTTTGTGGGATGTCGAGCTCATCAAGCTCCATGGCGTCGATGAGCAGATGATCGGGACACGTGCGCAGGCCCCGGACGGCTCGGACCATGGCGAGCCGCGAGGCGCGCAGAATATTGATGCGGTCAATCTCCGTCGCCGAGGCCAGGCCAATCGCCCAGTCGACGGCGTGTTCCTGCAGCTGCAGGAACAGCTCCAGCCGTTGAGCGGCGCTCAGTTGCTTGGAGTCGTTGAGCCCGTCGACAGGCGCGTCCGAATCGAGCACCACCGCGGCCGCCAGCACCGGTCCGAACAACGCGCCTCGCCCCACCTCATCGAGCCCCGCGACGCGTTCCGCCCCGCGTCGCTGCAGGTCCGCTTCGAAAGGCTCCATCGCCACAAGCTGCTGCGGCGCCGGCTTAGCGGGTACGCTTTTCCTTGATCCGAGCTGCCTTGCCACGCAGTTCGCGAAGGTAGTAGAGCTTGGCGCGACGCACCTTGCCCAACCGCACCACCTCGATCTTCTCGACGTTCGGGGAGTGCAGCGGAAAGATGCGCTCTACGCCTATGCCTGAGGAGATCTTGCGCACGGTGAAGCTGGCGTTCGTGCGGCTACCGCGGCGGCCGATCACCACGCCTTCGAACACCTGGATCCGCTGCTTGTTCCCCTCGATCACACGTAGGTGCACCTTGACCGTATCGCCAGCAGCGAACTCTGGCCGGTCGTCACGCATGTAAGGGGCGTCGACAGCGTTCACTAGTTCCATCGTCATGGCCATCCACTCCTGCGCCGGTCGGTCGAAACAAGGGCCGCAGCTGGCCGGCGCGTCGGCGGCCATTGTACCGCAGTCGCCTATTTCTCGCGGTCGCTGTCGCCGCCCTCGCGGAGAGCATCGACGAAGCCCTGGTCCGCAGCATCAAGCTCCATACCGTCGAGCAAATCCGGTCGTTTCAGCGCCGTGTTGCGCAGCGCCTCCCGTCGCCTCCAACGGTGGACGGCAGCGTGATCTCCCGAACGCAGTACATCGGGTACCCGCCAGCCACAGTACTCCGCTGGCCGCGTATAGTGCGGGTGATCCAGAAGCCCGTCGACGAACGAATCCTGGCGCGCCGAGTCAGGATCGCCGAGCGCTTGTGGCACCCAGCGTACGACCGACTCGATGAGCACCATGGCCGGCAGCTCTCCGCCGGTGAGGACATAGTCGCCGATGGACAACTCCAGATCGACACGATGCTGGCGCACGCGCTCGTCGACACCCTCGTAGCGACCACAGACCAGCGTCAGCTGTTCGGAGCCGGCCAGTTCACGCACCAGCGAGTGATCCAGTCGACGCCCCTGGGGCGTAAGCAGCACGACAGGGCCAGGATCGATCCGGCTCGACCGCACGGCGGCGGCGACGTGATCGAGAGCAGCGCACAGCGGCTCGGGCTTGTAGACCATGCCAGCGCCACCGCCGAACGGTTCATCGTCGACCTGACGGTGCGGAAGGTCGGCGAAGCCGCGTAGATCATGAGCACGGATCGAGAACAGGTCTCGCGCCAGAGCCCGACCGACCACCCCGCTTGCAAGCGGCCCCGGGAACATCTCCGGAAAGATCGTGATGATGTCGCAGCGCAGACCCATCTCAGCCCTGTCGCTGCGGGCTGTTGGCCTCGATCAGTCCCTCGGGCAGACGCACAACGATACGTCGGGCGGCAGGATCGGCGCTTACGAGCCAACGCCGCACCATCGGGATAAGCACCGTCTCCCCATCCTCCCACTCGACCTCGAGAAGGTCATGCGGGCCACCTTCCACGACCGCGGTCACGCGCCCCGCACCACGACCCGCGGCGTCCTCCAAGTGATGGCCGACGAGGTCGTCGATATACCACTCGCTACCGGTAAGGTCTGCCACGCGACCGCGTTCAACTTGAACCTGCGCTCCGCGCAGATGCTCGGCCGCATCACGATCGCCACAGCCCGCGACGGTCACCAGGAAGCGGTCCTGATGCGGCCGCACAGAGACGACGGAGTACGAGCGCGTGCTCCCGATCCACAGCTCGGTTGACGGAGACAGAGAGGCCAGCGTGTCGCCCGACGCGGCGATCACGAGCTCGCCGCGAAGGCCGTGCGGCTTGATCACCTGACCCACCCGAACGAGATCGGGTTCGGTGTCCATTGTGCTCTATTCGAGGATCTCGAGAACCGCGCGCATCTCGTGCTTCATTCCGGCGGCGGCCAGCAGCGTACGCATGGCGCGCGCCGTGCGGCCCTGCTTGCCGATCACCTTGCCGAGATCACTCTGGGCGACGCGGAGCTCCAACACGGTCGTTTGCTCGCCCTGAACCTCGGTGACGACAACGTCGTCGGGATTGTCGACCAGGGCCCGCGCTACATCTTCGATCATCTGCTTGAGATTCATCGATCGCACCTCGTCTTCAGCGTGTTCATCAGTTCGTGGTGGTTGCGATCAGGCTGGCAGGCGCCAGCTCAGGCCTCCTCCGCTTCCTCGTCGGACTCTGCAGCGCCGGAGGCATCGTCGCTCGCGCTTTCGTCGTCCCCGCTGTCTTCCTCGACGTCCTCTTCTGCGGTATCTGCGTCAGCTGATACCTCGGTGTCGGACGACTGCTCGTCGGCGTCGGTGCCCGCCGCGGCTGCTTCCGTTTCCGTCTCCGCCTCCGCCTCGACCTCTGCGGCGGCCTCCAGCTCCGCATCGCTCGGGTCGGGGGTCGGGGCCACAGCCGCCGGCGGTGTCTCAGGCACCTTCTCTACACGGCCGGAGAGGACCCGCCGGTACAGGCTGTGCACGGTGTCACTCATGCGAGCCCCCTGGCCCAGCCAGGTAGCGGTCCGCTCCATGTCGAAATGGATCTCGGCCGGCCGCTGGCGAGGATGATAGTGCCCCAGTATCTCCAGAAACGGACCGTCACGGCCCGCCGCCCGGTCGGCAACAACGACCCGGAAGTGTGGATCCTTCTTGCCGCCGGCACGGCGCAAGCGAATCGTCAGCACGGTGTTCCTCCTATGACAGTTTGCAACCCAGCCTGGGTGATTGTCAGATCACAGGCCCGGGAGGCTCGCCCAGGGCATCCCGCCTCGGCCTTTCTTGCCGAGTTTCTTCATCATCTTCTTTGTCTGGGCGAATCGTTTCAGTAGTCGATTGACGTCTTGGACGACGCTGCCGCTGCCTGACGCTATGCGCAATTTCCGGCTGCGGCTGATGATCTGCGGTCGTCTCCGTTCTTGCACGGTCATCGAATCGATGATCGCCTGGATCTTCCGAAGCTCGCCCTCGTCGGGCGCCATCTGGCTCAGACCCGGTGTCGAGCTTGCCCCCGGGAGCATCTCGAGTATCTGCGACAACGGCCCCATCTTACGGATCTGAGCCAGTTGCTGCTGGAAGTCCTCGAGGTTGAGGTCGCCGCGCCGGGCGCGCTTCTCGATGTTCGCCACCGACTCGGCATCGACATTCTCCTGCACCTTCTCGATGAGCGTGAGCACATCCCCCATACCGAGGATCCGCGAGGCTACCCGATCGGGGCGGAATATCTCGAAATCCCCGATAGCCTCACCAACTCCCGCGAAGAAGATCGGCAAGCCCGTAACGGCTACCACCGACAACGAGGCGCCTCCCCGGGCGTCACCATCGAGCTTGGTCAGCACGTGACCATCTAGCGGCAGCGCCTCGCCGAAGGCGGTCGCCGCCTGAACGGCGTCCTGCCCGACCATCGCGTCGGCTACGTAGAGCACGCGCTCAGGGCTCACCCTACGCGCGACGTCCTTGGCCTCCGCCATCATCTCGGCATCGATATGGAGCCGCCCGGCGGTGTCGACCAGCAACACATCATCACCCCGTCGACGCGCGGCGGCGAGCGCTGCGGCCGCCAGATCGATTGCACTCGACTCGCTACCGTCGTAGACACGGAGGCCAGCGCTCTGCCCGAGGATGCGGAGCTGATCGCGGGCCGCTGGCCGGTGCACGTCGGTGCTCACCAGCAGCGGCGAGCGACCATTCGATCGTAGCCAGTTGCCCAACTTGGCGACGGTGGTGGTCTTGCCCGTACCCTGCAGGCCAACGACCATGAGCACGTGTGGCGTCGGGCCGTCCAAACGCAACTGCTGTGGCTCACCGCCCAATAACTCGATGAGCTCCTGATGGACGATCTTGATGACCTGCTGACCGGGCGACAGCGAACCCACTACCTTCTCGCCCAGCGCCTGGCCCTTTACCCGCGCCAGGAACTGTTTCACGACGCCGAAGTGGACATCGGCCTCGAGCAGCGCTAGCCGCAGTTCGCGCGCTACCTCACCGAAGCTTGCCTCGTCGACTTTGACGGTGCCGCGGAGCGTCCGAAGGGTCCCCTGCAGGCGTTCGGTGAGCTGCTCGAACATGCGTCCGTGGGTCTCCGGAGCTCAGACAGACTCGAGCCGGTGCCCGAGCTTCTCTTTCTTGGTCTTGAGGTATCGGCGGGTCGACTCCGATCGCGGTGGGATCTCGATCGGGAGCCGTTCGACGATCTCCAACCCGTACCCTGACAGCCCTACGAACTTGCGCGGATTGTTGGTCATCACGCGCAACTTCGAAGCACCGAGATCGGTCAGCATCTGAGCGCCGATGCCATACTCGCGCTGGTCGGCCTTGAAACCGAGTGCCTCGTTGGCTTCGACGGTATCGGCACCGTCATCCTGGAGCTCGTAGGCGCGCAGCTTGTTGTGCAAACCGATCCCTCGCCCTTCCTGACGCAGATAGATGAGGATTCCGCGTCCCTCGGCGGCGATGCGGCGGAGGGCGGATTCCAGTTGTTCGCCACAATCACACCGATTCGACCCGAACACATCTCCGGTCAGGCATTCCGAGTGCACCCGCACTAGTACAGGTTCCGGAGAACTCACGTCGCCCATCACCAGCGCGACATGTTCCTTTCCGTCGAGCTCGTTCTCGTAGGCGTGGATTCGAAAGTCCCCGTAGCCCGTCGGCAGCTTCGGTGACGCCACCCGATTCACGAACCGCTCGGTCTGCAAGCGGTACTGGATGAGATCCGCGACGGCGATCACTTTGATGGCGTGGGCCTCGGCGAAGCGCTCGAGGTCCGGGACGCGCGCCATCGTTCCGTCCTCGTTCATTACCTCGCAAATCACACCCGCCGGGTACAGGCCGGCGATGCGTGCCAGATCCACCGCCGCCTCGGTCTGGCCGGCGCGTTGCAACACGCCGCCGTCGACCGCGCGGAGCGGGAACATGTGGCCCGGCCGCGCCAGGTCGGTTGGCACGGTGTCGGCCTGGATCGCGGTCTGCACCGTGGCGCTGCGGTCGGCGGCCGAGATGCCCGTCGACACCCCGCGACTCGCCTCGATCGACACACAGAAGGCGGTGTTGAAGCGCGACGAGTTCTCCGACACCATCAACGGGATCTCCAGCTCCTCGAGCCGCTGACGAGTCATCGGCAGGCAGATCAACCCGCGCCCGTGCTTGGCCATGAAATTGATGGCGTCCGGAGTCACCATCTCGGCAGCGATGGTCAGATCGCCCTCGTTTTCTCGATCCTCGTCGTCGACGACGATCACCATGCGGCCGACACGAATGTCAGCGATTGCCTCTTCTATGCTCGCAAAGGCCATGGGCAGTGTCTTCCGTTAGCCGGCGCGGCGCGCCTGTCATTCCGTTTCTAGTCGACGCCAGGGCGCTCGGCGCCGGCGTCGGCCAGATCCGATCCGCGTCTATGCTCGAGTAGCTGGGCGACATACTTGCCCAGCATGTCGACTTCGAGGTTGAGCGTCTCGCAGCGGTCCTCGGACGTGAGGTTGGTACGCTCGAGCGTATGCGGTACCAGTTGTACATCGAACGAGCGCTCTCCGATGCTGGCAACGGTCAACGATACCCCGTTTAGCGACACCGAGCCTTTCGAGACGAGGTACCCGCGCAACCCTTCGGGGATTCCGAACGTGACACGCAGGAAATCGTCCTCGTCGCGGCTGGCCATGACGCGGCACACGGCGTCGACGTGTCCTTGAACGAAATGACCACCGAGACGCTGGCCGACCCGCAGAGCACGCTCGAGATTCACTGCCGTCCCGGCTCGATACTGCGACACGTTGCTGCGCGCCATGGTCTCGGGCGACACATCCGCGGAGAATCCGGCGGCGTCAATATCCAACGCCGTGAGGCAGACGCCGTCTACAGCGATGCTCTCTCCCTGGGAGAGCTCGCAGAGCACGCCGTTGGCCGCTATGCGAAGGCGCGAGCCGCGGGTGAGCGGATCAACGTCGACGACGGTGCCGACTTCTTCGACCAGACCGGTAAACATGGCGATAGACCCCGGGCACCGCTCGTTCCTGGCTCACAACACTAGACAGGAACTTCGGGTGGTCGGAGATACCCTTCGATGGCCCAATCGGGACCGAGGCGGTGTAGGCGAACTCGCTGCACCCGAGGGGCGGATGCAAGCTGATCGATGCCATCGCCGCCCCAGAGCGGGAGCGCCTCTTGTCCCCCGATCAGTAGCGGAGCGTAAAACAGCACGATTTTGTCGATTATATCAAGCTCGAAAGCGCTGGTGAGCAACGCGCTGCCCCCCTCTAGCAGGACCGCAGCCACATCGAGAGCGCCGAGCTGACGAAGCATGTCGTCGAGGTCTATGCGGCCCGTAGACGTCGTCTTTGCATCGATGACCTGCGCACCCTGCGCTTCCAAACGCCGGCGCTTATCCGCATCGGCCGCCGCGCTGGTGATGATGAGCGGTGCGCCAGCGCTCTCCTGCAGTAGTCGGGCGGTGGGCGGAGTGTCCAGGCGCGCATCGACCACAGCGCGAAAGCGAGGCTGATGGACGCCCGGAGCGCGTGCGGTGAGCCGTGGGTCGTCGTCGAGCAACGTACCGATACCGACCACCACGGCGTCGACGGTGCTGCGCACGCCGTGCGTGAAACTTCGCGCTTCCGCTCCGGTAATCCACTGTGAAGCGCGCGTCCTCGTCGCCATGCGACCGTCTAGCGAAAGGGCCGCCTTGGCGATGACGAGCGGCGTTCCGGTGCCCTTGAGCTTCAAATAGGCGGCATTGAGCTCAGCGGCCTCGGTCGCCAACGGACCGATCGTAGTCTCGACGCCGGCGGCCCGGAGCGCATCAAAGCCGCGGCCGTCAACACGCTCGTCCGGATCGCGGTGCGATGACACGACGGCCCGAATGCCGGCCGCGATGATAGCGTCGACGCAGGGCGGCGTACGCCCCTGGTGACAGCACGGTTCGACATTGGTGTACAGGGTCGCGCCGCGCGCCGCACCCCCCGCCTGCTGCAATGCCACCTGCTCGGCGTGGGCGTCGCCGCAGCGCCGATGATAGCCGCGGCCGGTGATTTCCCCGTTGGCAACCACCACTGCGCCTACGAGTGGGTTCGGGCCGGTGTCACCGCGGGCCTTGGCAGCGAGCTCGAGGCATGCCTGGACGTGAATCAGATGCTCGTCACCATCTGTAGCCGATCGATCGCTCATTGGTCGGGGCCTCCGATCAGCGCTTCAACATAACCGGCGGCGTCAAAACTCGCGAGATCCTCGGCGCTTTCGCCGGTGCCGACGAACCGTATCGGCAGCTCCAGACGGTGGGCGATGGTCAATGCCACGCCACCCTTGGCGGTGCCGTCGAGCTTGGCGAGGACAAGCCCTGTCACACCGGCGTGCCGTAGAAACTGCTCCGCCTGTCGCAGGCCGTTCTGGCCCGTGGTGCCGTCGAGTACTAGCAATACTTCGTGTGGTGCACCGTCGACGACCCGAGCGGTGACCCGTCGGATCTTGTCGAGCTCCGACATCAAGTTGTCGTGCGTCTGCAGGCGGCCGGCGGTGTCGATAATTGCGACATCGGCGTTGCCGGCAACGGCCGCCTCGCAGGTATCGAACGCCACGGCTGCCGGATCACCGCCCTGCGAGTGAGCCACTACCCGCACGTCGAGCCGCTGCCCCCAGGTTCGCAGCTGTTCGACGGCTGCAGCGCGGAACGTATCCGCAGCGCCGAGGACAGGCGTTTGCTGGCGGGCCTGATACCAGCGGGCGAGCTTGGCGGCTGTCGTCGTCTTGCCGGATCCATTGACGCCGACCAGAAGCACGACCAACGGCTGCGGAGCCGGCGGCTGCGGGCCGGCGCGCGCAGCGATGTCGAGAACTTCGATCATTGCCTCCGCCAGCACTGTCCGCGCGGCCCCCGGATCGGTACGCGCGCCTCGCACCGCCTGCAGCAGCTGTTCAACGGTCTCGACTGCGACATCGGCGCCGATCAGCGCCTCCTCCAGTGCCTCGATGTCGCTTGCCGCCAGGCGCCCGCCTGGCAACAGACGCCCCATCGCCGACGCCAACCGGGCGCGGCTCCTGCTCAGCGAACGTTGAAGGAAGCTAGTGCTCCTGATCATGAGGACACAGACGTCGGAGGGGCGGCCACCTCGAGTGTCGCGGGCCGCAGCGGCTCAGTTCGATCCCGCGCTTTGCAGCTGGGCAAGGATCTCTAGCGCCTGCTCGGCGAGCTCACTGCCAGGCGCCATGCGCAGCACCTCCTGCAAATGATCTACCGCCTCTGCGCTGGTACCGAGGTCGCGGAAAGCCAGGCCGCGAAGTAGCTCGCCGCGCGGCGACGACGGGAGGACCCCGAGATTCTCCAGCGCTCCGAGCGCCTCCTGGGGCCGGCCGTTTTTTATCAGCGCGTCCGCGAGCGACAAGTGCATCAGTGCATACAGGGGGTCGTTGGAGGGCACCGAGGCCCGTGTAGCCTCGCTGAAAGCCGGGATCGCCGCTTCAACATCCCCTTGCTGGACATAAATGTTGCCGAGGTTCACGAGTACCCGTGCGCGCGAGATACGCGGGAAGGCCGGGTCGTCCAAGGCAGCCCGATATTGTTCGATCGCACTGGTCAGATCGCCACGCCGGGCCCAATGCACGCCGAACCAGTTGTGCGTCTCGGTGAGCTGCGGATTGATCTGCAAGGCAGTGAGGAACTCCGCCTCGCCGGCGTCGAACTCGTTGAGCTGCGTGTAGACCACCCCCAACCACATGTGCGACTCGGCATTCTCGGAATACAGTCCCACGGACTTTTGCAGTGCTACCAGCGCCTGTCTGGGCTGGTTGTTGGCGATGAACTGCACGGCGAGCTGTTGCAGCTCGGTCGGATCCTCGCTGTTGGTGATCAACGGATCGACGGCGCGCTGAGCCGAGACGACCGGCGCGCCGATCAGAATACCAAGCAGCAGCGCAAAGGCGATGATCCGGCGCATGCGGGTCCCCCGACGAGTGTGCGTACGGAAATTGACTGCCCCCCGACAGTCTCGAAGATCGTAGCATGGGCAGCCTGCCTACCGCGGTGAAAGTGCGGCGGGTGTGGCAAGTAGGACGTCGCCGCGGGGGCTAATCCCACTCCTGGACCAGGGCGCGGGCCAGCAACTCGTCGATCGCTTGCCGCGCCGGCTTGTCGCCGTACAGCACTTGATAGACCTGCTCGGTGATCGGCATCTCCACACCATGGCGGTGTGCGATCTGGCGTACCGAAAGGGTGGTGGCAACGCCTTCGGCGATCATCGTCATGCCACGTGTCGCTGCATCGAGAGTTTGGCCGCGGCCGATGGCTACACCGACCGCTCGATTGCGGCTCAAGGGTCCATTGCACGTGAGCACAAGGTCGCCCAGACCCGCAAGGCCCATCAACGTTTCCGACCGTCCCCCGAGCTCATTGGCAAGGGTCGACATCTCCTTCAGCCCGCGGCAGATCAACGCGGCACTGCTGTTCGATCCGAGTCCGAGGCCAGCCACGATCCCGGCCGCCAAGGCGATCACGTTCTTCAGAGCCCCGGCGATCTCCACACCCACCAGATCAGGATTACGGTAGACACGCAACGAGCCGAAGCTGAGCGCCGCTTGTACCTCGCGAGCGGCTGGCGCGTCCGTGCAGCCCAGAGCCACAGCTGTAGGCTGGCCCTCCGCCAACTCACGCGCGAACGACGGGCCGGACAACGACGAAAGCGACCGCGCCGGGATCGGCATCAGCTCCTCGAGCACCTGCGTCATCCGTAGCCCGGTATCCTCCTCGATCCCCTTCGTGGCCGAGATCAAGTGCGAAGCCGCCTCTACGCTGGACCCCAGGTCGGCCCACACATCCCGTAGGAAACGCGACGGAACGGCGCTGATCACCAGGCTGGCGCCAGCCAGTACTTTCTGTCCCCGTGATGTGACGCGCAGATTCTGTGGAAACGGAATGCCCGGCAAGTAGGCGGCGTTCTCGCGCTCCGCGCGCATGCGGGCGACCTTGTCGGCATCGTGTCCCCACAGAACGACGTCGTGTCCCGCGGAGGCGGCGTGGATCGCCAGCGCTGTACCCCACGAGCCGGCCCCTACCACGGCGACCTTCGCTGTTTCCGGTGAAGTTGCTCGCGTCATAGCCGCTTGCCCCCGAGGCGCGACTCGCTACCGGAGCGAAGCCGCACGATATTGTCCCTGTGCCGCCAGACCACCACCAATGCCACGACAGCCGTGCCTGCGATCACGTCGGCTGAGTCGCGCATGGCCCAGCTCCCGAGCGCGAGGAGAACGGCGGCGCTCAGCGAGGCCAGCGACACCGTCCGGAACCAGCCGGCGACCAGGCCGAAGCTCAGCAACGCGACCAAGCTCGCCCACGGGGTCAGCACGCCGAAGGCGCCGAACATCGTCGCCACTCCTTTGCCTCCCCGGCCCCGGAGCCAAGGGGTAAAGCAGTGACCCAGCACAGCACCTACCGCGCCGGCCACGGCAGGCACCGAGCCACCGGAGGCCAACATGCCGCCGAGCAGCGCACTCACAGCCCCCTTGCCAGCGTCGGCGGCCAGCGTTGTCGTCCAGCCGACGGGCCCCAGGAGGCGGCCCACGTTGGTGGCGCCGATGTTGCCACTGCCCACCGATCGGATATCTCCCCGGCCGAGCAATCGCACCAGGAGGAACCCGAACGGAATGCTCCCGACAGCGAACCCGGTGAGGAGGGCCACAAAGGCTGTTTCCACGCTTACTCCGGCACGCGGACGGCGCGGTGATCGCGCTCGACCTCTTCAATGACGCAGTGCAGCAGGTCGCTAGTTGCGGCCCGGCGTACGGCGGCACGGTCGCCATCGTATACGCAGCGACGCGCCCGGAGGCGACGAGCTCCCGAAACCGCGAGATAGACCGTTCCCACCGCATCGGGGCCGTCGCTGGCCGGCCCGGCCCAGCCGGTCACCGCCGCCCCATACGTAGTCTGCGCGAGCTCGCGTATGCGGCTAGCCAGGTCGCGCGTCGTCGTTTCCGACACGGTGCCGTGCGCCTCGAGCACTTCGGGGGAGATGCCGACCAGGCGGCGTTTGGCGTCGCCCGAATAGGCCACCACGGATCCCCAGAGACACGCCGACGCCCCCGGCACGCGGGTCAGCGCGGCCCCGGCTTCGCCGCCGGTACACGACTCGACCACCGCGAGCGTTGCACCAGCAGCCGTGAGCAACGCGACCAGACGCTCCGCAAGCGCCTCGACGCTGGTCAGATCGGCAGCCATGGCGCGGCCAGATGCACCAACAGGAGCGTGTAGAGCCCGGCGAGCACATCGTCGGCCATGATGCCCCAGCCGGATGGCAAGGCCTCGGCCTGGCGCACCGGGAACGGCTTGGCGATGTCGAAAAATCGGAAGAGAAGGAACGCCAGCACCCACGTTCCCCAGCCGGTGGTGCCGAGGAGACCTACCCACATACCTGCGAGCTCATCGATGACCACCTCTGAAGGGTCTTCGGTGGCCAGGGAACGGCTGACCCGCGATGCAGCCAGCGCCCCGACAACGATCACCGCCAGCGCAACCACGGCTTGGAAAGCCAGGGATCGATCGTCGAGCAGAGGGCCGAAGAGCACCAGTCCCAGTAGTGATCCCCAGGTTCCCGACGGCCACAGGAAACCGATCCCACCGCAGCTGGTCAGGAAACGGGCGCCGCGGGCAACCGCACTCACGGCTCCAGGCGACCGAGCATGCGCGGAAACGGGATCGTCTCGCGCAGATGTGACCGCCCGGTGACCCACGCCACGAGGCGCTCAAGCCCCATGCCGAAGCCGGAATGCGGCACTGTCCCGTAGCGTCTCAGGTCGCTGTACCATGCGTACGGCTCGAGCGGCAGCGCGTGCTCGCGCAGACGGGCTTCCAGCAAGTCAGGATCGTGGATCCGTTGGCCACCGCCGACGAGCTCGCCGCAGCCCTCCGGGGCGATCATGTCGCAGCCGAGCACCAGGTCCGGCCGGTCGGCATCCGGCTGCATGTAGAAGGGCTTGATCTTCGCCGGAAAGCGATTGATGAAGATCGGTCGATCGTACGCTCCCGAGATGATCGTCTCGTGGCCGCCGCCGAAGTCGTTGCCCCATTCGAACTCCTCGCCGGCGTCCTGGAGAATCTGCACCGCCTCGTCGTAGTGGACGCGCGGAAACGGACCGCGTACGAGCTCCAACCGTTTGGTATCGCGCTCGAGCGTTGCCAGCTCGCTGGCGCAGGCCGTCAAAGCCTCCTGCACCACCGTGACAATGAAGTCCTCGGCCAGGTTCATGATCTCCTCGAGGTCGGCGTATGCCACCTCGGGCTCCAGCATCCAGAACTCGGTCAGGTGACGGCGTGTCTTCGACTTCTCGGCCCGGAACGTGGGTCCGAAGCAAAAGACCTTGCCGTGTGCCATGGCTCCGGCTTCCTGATACAGCTGACCGCTCTGCGTGAGATAGGCAGGGCGTCCGAAATAGTCAGTTTCGAACAGGCTCGTCGTACCCTCGACCGACAGCGGTGTCAGCACCGGGCTATCGATAAGGATGAAGCCACGATCGTGAAAGTAGTCGCGGCACAACTTCTCCAGCTTGCTTCGTACGCGCAGGATGGCGTGTTGCTGCGATGAGCGCAGCCACAGGTGGCGCCGATCCATCAAGAACTCGATGCCGTGCTCCTTTGGGGTAATCGGGTAGTCGTGGACCTGCTGAATGATCTGCAGCTCCGCCAACCCGACCTCGACGCCGCCAAGGGCGCGCTCGTCGGCCTTCACCTGCCCGGTGAGAAGTATCGATGATTCCTGGCCTAGCCCGTCGATCTGCTCCCAGATCGTCTCGCCGACCTTGCCGCGCACCGCCACCGCCTGCACCACGCCGGTGCCGTCGCGAACCTGTAGAAATGCGATCTTGCCGCTAGAGCGCTTGTTGTAGAGCCAGCCTCGAAGGCGCACCTCGGAACCGATGTGCTCGGAGAGATCCTCGACATATACGAACGACGGCACTGCGTTGGCTCCATCAGCAGGTGGCGTGGCGAAGAAGGTACCGTCGCGCCTAGCGCAAGTCACGCTGGGAGGCGATCGAAACCCTGCAGCGGTGGCAACACATCGTGCCAGCCGAGCGCCACCAAAGCGGCACGGGCGTTGCGCCAGGTTCGCGGCGCGTAGCGCGCATAGTCGACGTTGCCTGCAACAGTCACCTGGTAGCCGAAAGTTCCGAGCGCCTTGAGGCAGCGCTGCAGGCCTACAAGGCAGAAGGCCTGACGCGCCGCTGGCGGCAGACCGGCCGGTCCATCCGGCAACTCGGCCTCAGCGGAAGCTCGGAGCGGGCAGCGGCAACCGCCCCAGAAGCTCGCCAATGATGCCGCGGCCAGCGGCGAGTCAACATCGCAGTAGTTGTCCCAAACCAGCGAGGCAATGTCGTAGAAGACCGGCCCACGCATGACATCCTGAAAATCGAGCACCATCAGTCGATCACCGGTCACCAGCATGTTGCGGGCGTGGTAATCGCGGTGGCACATCGCCAGCGGCAGCCGCCCGATCTCCGACGCGAGGCGGTCGTAGAATCGTGCCCGAGCGCTCCCACCGCCATCCACCCCCAGCCAACCCCCCAGCGCGTGCTGCTCCGTAAAGTCGAGCTCCCAGCGTAGCCGCGCGGCGTCCAAGCGGAGGTCGGGATTGGGGGCCGCTTCGCGGCGACCGAGACGCTGTATGCGAACGATGGCCCGCGTTGCCTGGCCGTACAGCCGCGGAAGGCGTTCCGGCGTTGCTCGGTCGAGCAGCTGGTCACCACCGTCCTCTACCACCAACGCACGATCTCCAACCGCGTGCACACGAGGCACCAGGACGCCAGCGCGCCGGAAGAATTCAGCTGTCCGCCCGTAGCGTGACGGGCCATCCAAGTCGTCCGGTGGATACACCACGAGGACAGTCGACCTGCCGTCGGCGGCCATCCGGAAGAAGCGGCGGCTGGACGCGTGCCCCGTTAGACGCTCCAAACGAGCGCTGCCGGGCACTCGTAGCCCCTCCAGGGCGCCCTCGGCGACTAGCTCGGCGACGCTCTCGTGGGAGGTCATGGTCAGCTCGTGGCCGGAGCGGCCGCCGCTGCGGCAAAGGGGACCGTTCTCTCGTGTGTGAACACCGCATTCTCGGCCTCCGTGCCCCCCGGTACGGCCACACCTTCCAGCACCACCACCCGGTGTAGTCGACTCCGTGGGCCGACGTTGCAGCCCTTCCAAAGCACGCTTTCGGTCACGCGGCTGCCGCCTTCGATGCGACAGAGATCGGCTACCACGACGCGCTTGAGGACGCTGCCGTGTTTGAGACGGGCGCCGGCGCCGACCAGGAAGGGTGGCTCCAGCCTGACGTTCTCCAGGTGTGTATCCGGGCTCACATAGGCGCCGCTATCGAGTCGCTTCGCCTGCGCGTATCCGAGCGAAGCGTGACCGCGCTCCAGGGCCGCAAGCTGGGCGTCGATATAGCGATCCGGATCACCGGCCTCATACCAGCTCCCCGCCACCGGCAGCGCGTTGACCGGCAACTCGGCCCGCATCAGCGATCGGTATACCGGATCGACCATCCCCAGTGGAACGTCGGCAGGGAGCGATTCCAACACTTCGCGCTCGACCAGATGGACGCCAGTGAATACCCCCTCCACGGTGTTGTCGCCCGCCGGTACCGGATCGCCCGGAAACGCCAGCAAACGGCCCCCGCCGCTTGCGGTGACGGTGGGATAGCCGCGCGCAGATTCGCCGCGGTACAAACCCAGAGTGGCCAGTGCTCCGTTGCGATGCCGTTGCAGCAACGGGCCGAGCGCCAGCGATGCCACCGTGTCGCCGTTCACCAGCAGCGTCGTGGGGGCGAGCTGGTCGAGGATTCGTCGCGGACCTCCGGCTGTGCCCAGGAGGCGCTCCTCGGCGCTGTACCGGACCGTCATGTGAAACGCTCGCTCACCGTAGACGGCGGTGATCGACTCCGGCTGATGATGGAGGTTGATCCACACCTGCTGAAAACCGCAGCGGCGGAGCCAGTCGAGCGTGTAGTCCAGGAGAGGTCGGTTGAGAAAGGGCACCACCGCCTTGGCGCGCTGGTCGGTCAGCGGTCGCAGGCGCAGAGCCTTGCCGGCCGCCAGCACCATGGCACCGAGTCGGGTGCCGCCGAAATGGAGCGGGTCGTCTCTCAGGTCCGCCCTCAGAACGTGAGGAGTTCCTGTCGCTTGGCCTCGGCCAGCTCCTCAACGCTCTCACAGAACTTGTCGGTCAGCTCCTGCGCCTGCTTCAGCGCCCGATGCGCTTCATCTTGCGAGAGTTCCTTGCCGGTCTCGAGCCGCTTGATCTCCTCGTTGATATCGCGCCGGATCTGTCTCATCTCTGTCTTGCCATGCTCGGAGATCGAGCCCACGTTCTTGGCCAACTCATGCCGACGCTCTTCGGTCAGCTCTGGAATCGGAACCCGGATCACCGCACCGTCGTTGTTGGGGTTCAAACCCAGGTCTGCCTGCAGAATCGCCTTCTCGATCGCACCGATGGAGCCGCGGTCGTAAGGCTGCACGACGATCAACTGCGGCTCAGGAGCCGCCAGGCTGGCGAGCTGGTTCAGCGGCGTCGACGTCCCGTAGTAATCGACCAGAACGTCGTCTAGAACGGCGGTGTTGGCGCGACCCGTCCGGATCGTTCGGAGCTCGCGGGCGAAGGCGTCGCTGGCGGCATTCATCCGCTGTTGTCCGGCGATCAACGCCTGCCGGACGTCGTCTTCCGTCATCGCTCGAACCCCTCAGCTGCTGTGGGAGTACTCCGCAGGAGCGATCAACGATCCGATCGGCTCGCCGCGGATTGCGGTCACGATATTACCGGATTCGCGCATGTTGAAGATGAGAATCGGCAAGTCGTTCTCCATACAGTGAGCCACCGCGGCCGAGTCCATTACCCCGAGTCGGTGGCTCAGCACCTCTTCGAAGGTCGTCCGCTCGATCAGCTGCGCATCCGGGTCCTTCACCGGGTCGGCGGTGAACACCCCGTCAACCTTGGTGCCCTTCATCAGCACGTCGGCACCCATCTCCAGCGCCCGTAGCGCCGCCGCCGTGTCGGTGGAGAAGTAGGGGCTGCCGGTGCCGGCCGCAAAGATGACCACGCGGCCTTTGTCCATGTGTCGCAGGGCCCGCCGACGGATGAAGGGCTCAGCGACCTTGTCCATTCGCAGCGCCGACATGACCCGAGTATCAAGGCCACCCTTCTCGAGCGCGTCCTGCAGCGCCAGACTGTTCATCACAGTGGCGAGCATGCCGATATGGTCGGCGGTCACGCGGTCGATTCCTAGATCCTTGGCGTTTATGCCACGGAAGATGTTGCCGCCGCCGATGACCACGCCCATCGCGTCGCATGCCGATCGCGCTTTATGAATCTCGTCGGCAACGCTGTGGGCGACCTGGTGGTCAATCCCGTAGCCCGTCGAGCCCATCAGCACCTCGCCGGACAACTTCAGAAGCACGCGCCGGTACGCCGGCCGAGCCTCGGTCATGCGCTAGCCCTCCCCGTCGAACAGTCGCCCGCCGTGGTAATTACTCGTCGCTGGCCGGGCTGGTCACCGCCAAAGTGGCGTCGGAATCACCGATTGCAAGCCGCGAGAAGCGCCCGACGAGGATGTTCTCTCCGAGCTTGGTGACTGCCTCGGTGATCAGATCAGCGATCTTCTTGTCCGGGTCCTTGACGAAAGCCTGCTCGAGCAAGCACGTCTCGGCCAGATAGCGATTGACCTTGCCGTCGACGATCTTGTCGATGATGTTCTCCGGCTTGCCTTCCGATATTGCCTGGTCGCGGTACACCTGTCTCTCGGCATCCAACGCGGCCGCGTCAACGTCCTCGCGCCGGATGCTCTTCGGATTTGCGGCTGCGACGTGCATCGCCAGGTCTCGCGCCAGCGAGCCGAAGTCTTCGTTGCGGGCCACAAAGTCCGTCTCGCAGTTGAGCTCGAGGAGGACCGCAATCTTGCCTCCCATGTGGACATAGGACTCGATGCGTCCCTCGGTGGCGGCACGGCCGGCCTTCTTGGCCGCCTTGGCCTTGCCCATGGTGCGCAGGATCTTGATCGCCTCGTCCATATCGCCGCTGGCTTCGCGCAGGGCCTGCTTGCAGTCCATGAAACCGACGCCTGTGCGCTCTCTCAGCTCTTTGACAGCGGCCGCACTGATGTCCATCTCTCGTCTTCCTCGTGCACGGAGTTCGTGGTGGGCGCGGCAGCTCCCGCGTCCACCAGGGTCTCTGATAGGGCTTCGGCGTCAGGCCTGGTCGGCGTCGGGAGCAGCCTCCGCGTCGCCGTCCGGCGAATCGGAAACGGCGGCCTCTGGGGCGACATCGGCGGAATCGGGTTCGTCTGCTGAGGCATCGTCTGCGGAGGCTTCCTCAGCCACCGCCTCTTCCGCAGCAGGCTCGGCAACGACCTCCTCGGCCTCGGCCGTGGCGTCGTCGATCGACTCCACTGCCTCGACTGCCTCCTGTTTCGCGTTCTCCGCCTCGGCCTTTTCTCGGGCCGCGTCCTCGAGGGAAGCATCGTAGGTTCCACGCCCCGCCAAGAGGGCCGTTGCCGCCGCCTCACAGAACAGCCGGATTGCACGCAGGGCGTCGTCATTACCTGGCACGACGAAGTCGATCCCTTCCGGATCGCAGTTGGTATCGACGATGGCCACGACCGGGATCCCGAGCTTCAAGGCTTCGTCAACTGCTATGCGCTCTCGGCGAATGTCCATCACGAAGACGACATCCGGCAGGCCACCCATGTCCTTGATGCCGACCAGGTTACGATCGAGCTTGAAGAGTTCGCGCCTGAGCTTCAGAACCTCCTTCTTGGGAAGCAGGTCGAAGCGCCCGTCTTCCGACATCGCTTCGAGATCCTTGTAGCGCTCGATGCTCTTGCGAATGGTCTGATAGTTGGTGAGCAGGCCCCCGAGCCAACGATGGTTGACGTAATACTGGCCGCAGCGAATCGCCTCGTCGGCGATGGTCTCCTGCGCCTGGCGCTTGGTGCCGACGAACAGCACCTTGCCGCCCTGTGCGGCCTCCTGCTCGAGGAAGCTGAGGGCCTCGGTCCACGCGGCCTGCGTCTTCTGCAGGTCGATGATGTAGATGCCGTTCTTCTTTCCGAAGATGAAAGACTTCATCTTCGGGTTCCAGCGCCCGGTCTGATGACCGAAATGGACACCAGCCTCGAGCAACTGCCGCAGCGAAACGCCGACCACGATTCCTCCTACCGCTTGCTGAACTGGAATCTGGCGCGCGCACCCTTGAGCCCGTACTTCTTGCGCTCTTTCCTGCGAGCATCGCGCGTCAGCAATCCATGTTCCTTGAGGGGCGCACGAAGGTCCGGATCAGAGGCCAGGAGCGCACGCGCAACGCCGTGCCGCACCGCACCGGCCTGGCCCGACGGCCCGCCGCCTTTCACCGTAATCATCAGATCGACCTTGCCTTCAGCCGCGGCCACCTGCAGCGGCAGGGTAACGGCCGCGCGGTGTGTAGCGAGCGGGAAGTAGTGTTCGAGCGCACGTCGGTTGACGGTGATCTCCCCGGTGCCCGGGCGCAGGAACACTCTGGCGATGGACGACTTGCGCTTTCCAGTTCCGTAGTACCGAACGTTCGTCATCGTTTCCTCGTCAAGCCCGGTCGCCGGTGAACGGCTCTGGGTGCTGGCTCGCATGCGGATGCTCGGAACCCGCATAGACGCGCAGCTTGCTGTACATCTGTCGACCCAGCCGGGTCTTCGGGAGCATCCCCTTCACCGCCGCCTCGAGCACACGCTCCGGGTACGTTTCCAGCAAGCGACGAGCGTTGGTTTCCTTCATGCCTCCCGGATAGCCGCTGTAACGGTAGTACTTTTTGTCATCGAGCTTGTTGCCGGTCAACACGATCTTCTCGGCGTTGACCACCACTACGTGATCGCCGCAATCGAGGAACGGCGTGAAGATCGCCTTGTGCTTGCCCATGAGGATGCGCGCGATCGTGGTTGCGAGCCGGCCAAGCACCTTGCCGTCGGCGTCAATCGACCACCAGCGTCGATCGATATCCTTGGCAGACGGGTACGGAGTACTCATCTCTATCCCTCGACGGATGCCCGTTCGGCCTCGGTGAGCGCCTTGAGCGACAGGCGGATACGGTTCGGCGCCTCGATCTTGACCACCTTTACGGTGAGCTCCTGTCCCTCACTGACGTGCTCGCGCATGTCCTCGACACGATGCTCCGCTACCTCAGAGATATGCAACAGCCCGTCGGTGCCCGGGAGGATCTCGACGAAGGCGCCGAAGTCCTTGATCGAGCGCACTTTGCCACGGTACACCTTGCCGACCTCGGCCTCCTGAGTCAGGTCCGAGATCATCTTCTGCGCCGCAGCGCATGCCTCCGCATCCGGGGACGCAATCTGCACCGTGCCGTCGTCCTCGACGTTGATCTTGCAGCCCGTATCTTCCTGCATCTGCCGGATGATCCGACCGCCGGGACCGATGATGTCGCGTATCCGGTCGACCGAGATCTTCACGGTAACG
Organism: Acidobacteriota bacterium; assembly: GCA_965197275.1. GTDB lineage: Bacteria > Acidobacteriota > UBA890 > UBA890 > WLXD01 > DASCOT01. Next base: position 226,641 of record CBDAMQ010000026.1, on the reverse strand, counting down.
ATCTGCGGTGCCCACTGGCTGGTCTCCGGGCGTGGCGCAGCCAGAGCCTCGCTCATCTTCTTCAAGATATGGAGGCGGTTCTGATGCGCCTGTTCGAGCGCCTGCTCGAGGATCTCCCGTGAAAGGCCGGAGATTTTGATGTCCATCTGCAGCGCGGTAATCCCACGTGGCGTACCGGCCACCTTGAAATCCATGTCCCCGTAGTGGTCCTCTTCGCCGGCAATGTCCGACAGGATGGCAACGGTCTCGTCGTCCTTCATCAGGCCCATTGCAACGCCGGCCACCGGCGCGCGGATCGGCACGCCAGCGTCCATCAACGAGAGGGTGCCACCACAAATCGTCGCCATCGACGACGATCCGTTGGATTCCAGAATCTCGGATACGGTTCGCAGTACGTATGGCCACTCATCGTCGGTCGGCAACACCGGATCGATGGCGCGCTCGGCCAGGTGCCCGTGCCCGATCTCGCGGCGACCGGGGCCACGCATGAAGCGCGCCTCGCCGACCGAAAAGGGCGGGAAGTTGTAGTGCAGCATGAAGCGCTTCCAGTACTCGCCATCGTAGCCCTCGACCTTGCGGGCGTCGTCGGTAGTGCCCAGCGTCGTGGTCACGAACGCCTGCGTCTCGCCGCGGGTAAACAACGCCGAGCCGTGTGCCCGAGGCGAGTACCCGACCTCGCAGTGAATCGACCGCACCTCGTCGAACGCACGGCCATCGAATCGCTTGCCCTCACGCAGCGCCGAATGACGCGTCGCTCGCTTCACGAGCTCGGAGATCGCCTCGCCGGCCCGCTCGTCGTTCTCCTCGGCGATGGCGTCCTTGATCTCGCCTTTGACCTCGCCCATCCGATCCCGGCGCTCGATCTTGTCGCCGATGGTCAGCGCCTCGCGGATTTTGTCGCCGCCGATCTCGTCGACTCGGGCGCACAGCTCGGAGTTCAACTCGACGGGCTCGAACACCATCTTCTCGATCCCGAGCTGCTCGCGGATCTTCTCCTGCAGATCGATATAGGCCTCGACGTACGGCTGCGCGAACTCGAACGCGCCGATGACCTCGGCCTCGCTCACCTCGTCGGCGCCGGCCTCGACCATCATGACCGCGTCGCGCCTGGCGCAGAGGATCAGGTCGAGACAGCTGTTGTCCATCTGCGTCGACGTCGGGTTGAGCAGGTAGCCATCCTCGTCGAGCCCGATGCGGAACGCCGCGAACGGTGTGTCGAACGGGATGCGCGAGCAATTCAGCGCCATCGACGCACCCATTTTGGCGAGGATCGCCGGATCGTTCTCGCCATCGGCTGACATCACCATGCCGATGACCTGGGTCTCGTACCGATATCCCTTCGGGAACAACGGACGGATGCTGCGATCGATCATGCGGGAGGTGAGAATCTCCTTGTCCGCCGGGCGGCCCTCACGCTTGAAGAAGCCGCCTGGAATGCGGCCGCCGGCGTATGTCCATTCGCGGTAGTCAACCGTCAGCGGCAGGAAGGACGCGGCCTTTGGCTTGCGGTCCATGACTGCGGTGACCAGAACTTTGGTGTCACCGCACGACACGACCACCGAACCGTCCGCTTGCCGAGCCACACGGCCGACCTCGAACTCGATTGTCTGGCCGTTCAGCTGGATCTTCTCTTGCACGATCATCTAGTTTCTTCCTCCAAGCCGCTCAGCGACCTCAGTACAGGCGAGCGAGCGCGCAGCTTGGTAACACGACAGGGGTGGGGTGGAGTGTGCTTCCCCGAGGTGCGTTCCCAGCAGGCTTCGAAGTTCCCTTCGCCGCGTCCGCTATCCGCTTCTATTCTTACGCCGTTTCCTTCCGCGGGAGGCGCCCGACTATCGCCGCAGCCCCAACCTTTCGATGAGATTCTGATACCGCGCTACGCTGACGCCGCCCAGGTAGTCGAGCAGGCGCCGCCGCTTTCCGACTAGCATCTGCAGGCCGCGCTGGGTCGCGTAGTCGCTCCGATTCGCTTTCATGTGCTCGGTGAGGTGTCGGATGCGCGAGGTCAGTTGCGCGATTTGGACCTCTGAGGATCCCGTATCCGTCGGGTGGTGCCGGTACTCTTCGATCGCTATCTCCGCTTGACTCATCATCCTCTTCGCGTAGCTCGCTTCCTAACTCTTTTGTGGGTTTGCCCGGCAACAGAATCAGAGGGCGTCCAGACGCACGAGTGCCAGGCAAGACGGCAACGGTACCATGGGGGCCCATGGCTGTAAACGCGTCCAGGCGCCCACCAAACGCCGCCCGACCACCATCATCGCGAGGCCGGGAAAAGGCGCTAGACCAGTACGATACGCGGCTGCAACATCCCACCGGGAAGCAACTCTGCGGCCGCAAGCAGGTGCGCTTCCGGATCCAATACACGCACCCAGGCACCGCGTGCGCGCGCTGCCTCCGGATCGTCCGCCGGGACGCGATCGATGATGCAGTGCGGTTCCAGCACGCCGCCGTTGCGAACGATGTCGAGGCCCTCCCGATCGACCACTACACCGGGCCACTCTTGTACGATCGCCGACGCCGGCAGTACACGGGCTTCGACATCTTCCACGGGGCCGTTTGCGAGCGCCTCCCAGCCGAGTGCCCCCGAGAGGTCGAACCGGCCGACGCGAGAACGACGCAGCGAAGCGAGGTGCGCGGCGCATCCGACCGCGGCACCGATGTCGTGCGCCAGGGTGCGCACATAGGTGCCCGAACCGCAGTGGACGCGCAACTTCAGAAGGTCGGCGTCGTATTCGACCAGCTCGATGGAATGTACCCGTACGGGTACAGGCTCGTGCTCGACGATCTCTCCGCGCCGAACACGCTTGTAGGCCGGCTGACCTCGGATCTTCTTGGCAGAGTAGGCCGGTGGCACTTGCTGGATCTCGCCGACGAACGATTCCAGGATCTCCGCCAGCCGCTGTGGGTCGATCGGCGGCACGGGGACTCGGTCTCCGACCATCTCCCCTTCGGAGTCGTAGGTGTCGGTGGCCCAGCCAAGTTGGATGCCGCACTCGTACAGCTTGTCCTGGCTCTGCAGGAACCTCGCCAGGCGCGTGGCGCGTCCCAGGCACAGCAACAGCACCCCGGTTGCCTGTGGATCGAGCGTGCCGGTATGCCCGGCACGGCAGCGGAGCCGATGCCGGGCCTTGGCAACCACGTCGTGCGAGGTCATGCCGGCGGGTTTGTCTGCTACCAGCATTCCGACGACCTTGCTCTTCAACCGCCTACCTCGCGCGCTCGTCTGATGCGGGCGAGGATGCGTGCCCGCACCTGCTCCAACGACCCGTCCAGCTGACAGCCCGCGGCGCGCGGATGACCGCCACCGCCGTAGGCCGCCGCAACCTTGGCCACATCGACGCTGCCATCCGATCGCAAGCTCACCCGGAATCGATCCCGACCGACTTCCTTGAACAGCAGCGACACCCCTACCCCGGCGATCGACTGTGCCTGGTTGATCAAGCCCTCGGTATCGCCGCCGCCGCGACGGGCAAAATCGCGTCGCCAGAGGACCATCCAGGCTACCTGACCTCCGTCCTCTAATTTGAGGGTCGCCAGGGCGTCGGCGAGCAAATAAACGCGGGCCGCCGGCACGTTGCCGTAGACCTCCTCGGCGATTCCCGAAGCGTCGGCACCGGCAGCAACCATGTCGGCGGCGAACTGCAGAGCCGCCGCGTCGGTATTGGAATGGTGGAATGATCCGGTGTCCGTGAGCACGGCGACATACAGCAGGGTGGCTATGGGCGGCGTGATCTGAGCGCCCAGGGGCTCTGCCAGCCGCGCCACCATCATGCTGGTGGCCGCAACGCTCGGATCCACCCAGTTCACGTCGGCGAACATCGCGTTCTGGCTATGGTGATCGATGTTGAGCGATTCGATCCGATCCAGGCCGGCAACTCCGGCACGAGCGAAGTCGGAGCACTCCACCAGAATGCTGGCGCGCGCACGCCGCGTAACCGCGTCGAGGCTTTGTACGCGCGCACCCTCGGGGAGCCAGTCAAACCGCCGTGGAAACGCCTGCTGAATCGCCACTTCCGAGCGCTTGCCAGCCTGATCGAGCATCAGCGCCAGGCCGAGCGAAGAACCCAGCGAGTCGCCGTCCGGATCCGTGTGCGAAGCGATGACAAAGTCATCGTGCCGGTCGATCCATCGAATTACTTTCTCTATTCCGTCACCCGTCGACGCCATCCGCCCCATCTTCCTCCGCTTCCTGCGGCGCTCCCTGGCGTATCAGCTCCTCGATGCGATCACTGTGATCGAGCGTACGGTCGACCTCGAAGTGCAACTCCGGGGTGCGACGCAACTGCACGCGCCGACCGATCTCGCGGCGCAGGAAGCCACTGGCCCGGCCCAGGCTCTGCATCGCCGACATCTCGGCATCTGCGTCGCCCATCACACTGATGAAGACTCGCGCGTGGCACAGATCGGCGCTCATACGCACCTCGGTCACGGTGACGAAGCCCAGCCCGGGGTCCTTGACCTCATTGAGAAGCAGGTCAGCCAGAGCTGCTCGCAGGCTGTCTCCAACGCGCCGTGGTCGATGCCGCATCGTCAGGATCCTTGGTCGCGCTACAGGTAGTCGACGGTATGCCGCAACAGCTGCGCGTCGTGACCTTCCGCCTCGCGCACGACGCGTTCGAAAAGCCCCTCCAGAGGACGCTGCGACGCCGATACGGAAGCCACCGCGATGCCCGCCCGCTGCCGCAGATCCTGGTGCTCCACCTCTGCCACCGCGACATTGAAGCGTGATTTCAACCGCCCCTTCAGACGATTGAGGAACATGCGCTTTTCCTTCAGGCTCCGGCACCCGGTGAGGTGGAACTCGAGACTACAGACACCGATAATCATGCCTCACCGCCGGCCGACGCACGGTGTACCGGATTCGGTCACGCCGCGGCGTCGAAGCTCAGAGCGTGGGTGCGATCTCCTCGAGATCATAGGCCTCGAGCACGTCGCCGATCTTGACGTCGTTGAAGTTCTCCAGCCCGATGCCGCATTCATACCCCTGCTGGACTTCACGTACATCTTCCTTGAATCGACGCAGGGAACCGACCTTGCCCTCGTAGATGATTCGTGAGTCACGTACCAGACGCGCTCGCGCGCCGCGCAAGAACTTCCCGTCGGTCACGTAGCAGCCCGCCACCGTACCGGCGCGCGGTACGCGGAACGTATCGCGAACCTCGGCAGCACCCAACGCCCGTTCCTCGAACGTCGGATCGAGCTTCCCGACCATGGCGGCCTTCACCTCGTCGAGGAGGCGATAGATGACCGTATGAAGTCGCAGATCGACACGCTCGCGCGTCGCTGCGTCGGCCACGTCCCGTTCCGGTCGCACATTGAAGCCCACGATGATGGCCTCGGATGCCGAGGCCAGCAACACGTCGGTCTCGGTCACGCCACCGACCGCCGCGTGCATGATCTCGACCTGGACCGTGTCGCTCGAAAGCTTGCCCAGAGCATCGCTGAGCGTCTGTACCGAGCCTTGGGTGTCGGCTTTCAGCACCACCGGAAGCTTCACCTTGTCGCCCTCGAGAATCCGGGCGTGGAGGTCCTCCAGCGTCAATCGAGAACCGGTCGCTAGGCTGTCGGTCCGCGACTTGAACTGTCGGAGCTCGGCAACCTTACGAGCCATCGCGGCCTCTTCGACGACCTGGAAGGTGTCGCCGGCCTCCGGCACGCCCGAGAACCCGAGTACCTCGACAGCGGTGGCCGGGGGCGCCGCCTTCGATTGCTTGCCGACGGCGTTGAACATCGCTCGCACCTTGGCACTCTCATCGCCAGCGATAAGCGCGTCACCGACCCGCAGCGTCCCGTCCTGAATCAGCAACGTGGCTACCGCGCCTCGCTGCCGATCGAGCTTGGCCTCCAACACGCTGCCGCGCGCCGTGATCTTCGGGTTCGCTTTCAGCTCGAGCAACTCCGAGGACAGGATCACCATCTCCAGCAGATCCTCGAGATGTTCCTTGGTCTTGGCGGACACTGGAACGCAAACCGTTTCCCCGCCCCAGTCCTCCGGCTGCAGCTGATGCTCGACCAGCTGTTGCTTGACGCGATCGATGTTGGCTTGTGGCAGGTCGATCTTGTTAATCGCCACCAGGATCGGCACGTTCGCTGCGCGCGCATGATCGATCGCTTCGACGGTCTGCGGCATGATGCCGTCATCGGCGGCCACGACAAGGACGACAATGTCGGTGATCTGCGCCCCGCGGGCACGCATGCGTGTGAACGCTTGGTGACCAGGCGTATCGATGAGGACGATTCGATTGCCGTTCCACTCGACCTCGGAGGCACCGATATGCTGGGTGATCCCGCCGGCTTCGCGAGCCACCACGTTGGTTTCGCGAATCGAGTCCAGTAGCTGCGTCTTGCCGTGGTCTACGTGCCCCATGATCGTGACGACCGGAGCGCGCGGTGCCAGATCCGCGGCGTCGCCCTCCTCCGGTTCGCCTAGCAGGATCTCGTCGGCGGTCACCACCTGCAGCCTCACCCCGTGCTCGGCGGCCACCGCCACCGCCACTTCGGTGTCCAACGATTGGGTGAGATTGGCCATGACGCCCTTGCTCATCAGACCGGTAATGATCTCCGTTGGGCTGATCCCGGCGACCTCTGCCAGCCGGCGAACCGTAACGCCCTCCTCGACCTCGACCGGCTCCGAGTCGAGCACAGCAGCGGGCGCCTCAACGGTGTCGTCGGCCTCGGGCGTCGGTGAGATCTCCGCCGTCGCCTCGGCGTCGACCGTGGGCTCGGCCTTCGGCTTGGCCTTGGCCTTGGGTTTCGGCTTGGCCTTGGCCTTGGCCTTGGCCTTCGCCTTGGGCTTGGCTTTCGGGGCAGCCGCATCGGCCTGACCCGCGAGCAGTTCGCGGAGGCGGCCCGCATCTGCCTCCGAGATGGCATTGGCGTGCGACTTCACCTCCACGCCGAGCCCGTTTAGATGCTCGATGGCAACCTTGCTAGCGATGCCGAGCTCTTTGGCGATCTCGTGTACCCGCATCGGATCTCTCGTCTCTTGGCTCTGAGCTCGTTACTCGTGACGGATTCGATTCTGCGAAGGATGCTGGGCTGCGGCGGCAACTAAGCCGGTTCCGCCTCCAGCTCCGTTGCTTCTGCGCCAGTCTCCGGCTCGGGTGCAGCCTGCCGCTCTGCCACCTCGGGATCGAGATCACTCAACACAGAAGCTGCCTGATGGATCTTCGCCGCGGTTTTCGGACCAAGGCCGTCTACGGCGATCAAAGCGTTCATGTCTGCCGCCGCGATGTCGGCGGCGCCACTGAAGCCAGCGGCCAGCAGCGCGTCGGCGGCCTTCGGGCCAACGCCCGGAACTTGTCGCAGCGCAGCGACCGTCGGGGCGGTGTCGGAGCTGCTCCCGGTGACGGGCACCTCCGGTGCCGGCGGTGCAAGCTCCTGACGTTTCTGCTCGTGGCTCTTCACGTCGATCTTGCGACCCAGGAGTTTGCCAGCTAGTCGTACGTTCTGACCTCGCTTGCCGATCGCCAGCGATAGCTGGTCCTCATCGACGATTACCTCCAAGTGGTGCTCCTCGTCGCCAAATTCGTTCACTACCACGGCCTCACCCACCCGGCTTACACGCGCTGGCTTGAGTGAGTTGACGGCGTACTGATCGGGGTCTTCGGCCCACTCCACGATGTCGATCTTCTCGCCGCGAAGCTCACGGATGATCGCTTGCACCCGGGAGCCGCGCATACCGACACAGGCGCCGACCGGATCGATGTCGGCATCCGTGGAGTAGACAGCTACCTTGGCGCGATCACCCCCCTCACGAACCGCTCCCTTGATCTCGACGGTGCCGTCGTAGATCTCGGGGACCTCCATCTCGAATAGCCTCCGCAGGAGGTCGGGGCTGCTGCGCGACACCACAATCTGCGGCCCGCGAGTAGCACGCAGCACCTCTACGATCACGACGCGGACACGATCGCTGATGTTGTAGTGCTCGGCGCGGGACTGCTCGCGACGCGGCAACAGCGCCTCGGCACGTCCGAGATCGATGATCATGTCGCCACGCTCGAAGCGCTTGACCGTTCCGGTCAGCAGCTCACCGACCCGATCGGTGTACTCGGCATGGATGTTGTCACGCTCGGCGTCACGGACTTTCTGGTACAGGACTTGCTTTGCGGCTTGAGCCGCGATGCGGCCCAGCTGGTCGGTCTGCATCGGCGTGCGCATCTGTGCGCCTATCTGCGGATCCTCCATCCCTTCCTGCCGAGCGGTTTCCACGGTGATCTCCGACAGCGGGTCCTCCACCTCCTCGACCACGGTCTTGACGGCGTGGAGCTCCAGCTCGCCCGACTCGGGGTTCAGTGCCGCCTCCAGATAATCCTCGGTGCGATAGAACTTCTGCGCCGCTACCGCCATCGCCTCTTCGATCGCAGCGACAATGACCTCCGGCTCGATGTTCTTTTCCCGGCCGATCTGCTCGATCGTCTGCAGCAGCATGATCCCTCTCCTCGCCCGCTAGATCTCGACTTCCAGACGCGCCTCGGCGATCCGTTTCAGCGGAATCTCGAGTCGCCCCAGAGCGTCATCGTCAAGCAGAATGCTGCCGCGCTGCAGGCCGGCCAGGACACCTCGGTGCAACCTGTCGCCGTCGTCGTCCTGGCTAGCCAGAACTCGCACTCGGTGCCCGGCGTATCGACGGAAGTCGGCGGCGACGAGCAGCGGCCGATCCAGGCCCGGCGAGGAAACTTCCAGACGATACGCACCCGGAAGCAGATCCTCGACGTCCAGAAGGGCCGAGAGCTGACGGCTGACGCGGGCGCAGTGCTCCACCTGAACGCCGCCCGGGTGATCGATCACCACGCGCAGCACCCAGCCGCCGTCCTCGTGAAGATGTCGCACATCGACGAGCGTGCAACCCTCCCGGCTGGCGACTCGTTCTGCTTGCGGTCGAAGCAGCTCCGCGACGCCGCCAGAACGCACGCCGCGGGACGAATCGCCGCCCGAGTAAGCGTCGTCAGACTGCGTTTCCTGCGTCGTCAACGTCGCCAAAAAACCCCCTAACAAAAAAAAGAGCGGGCGCTGGGCCCACCTCTCCGAGGTACCCAAATTGCCTAGACCGTAACAAGAATGGTGGTCACCTTCAACGAGCCACGATCAGGCGAGACTCCCTACAGAGCGCCTCTATTCAGCAACCTGAGAGCCTGTAGTCAGCAACCTGCTAGTGTCCGCTCTGACACCCTGACCGTCTTCTAGCCGCTCCAACGGGGGTCCGGAGGGGGAGCAAGGACACCCCAGCTCGAGGTCCCAGCATGTCGCTGCCGTCGCTTCTTCGCGATCTGATCTGCAGCCGATGTGCGTCATCGCACGATGCCGACGTGCTGCAGCGGTTCTGTACCAGCTGCGGTGGACCTCTGTATCCACGCTACGAGCTCGACCGGACAAGGGTGCCCTGGAGCCGCGAGACCCTGGGGAGGCGTTCCTGGGACCTGTGGCGTTATGCGGAGCTTCTGCCGGTCCGGTTACCGGAGCACCGCCTATGCCTCGGCGAGGGCGGCACGCCGTTGCTCCAGGCCGAGCGACTCGGGGGCGAACTGGGGCTACCACAACTGCTGCTCAAGGATGAGGGGGTCAATCCGACCGGCTCCTTCAAAGCCCGTGGACTGTGCATGGCGGTGAGCCGGGCAAGTGAGCTCGGCGCCCGCACGCTGTCGATCCCAACGGCTGGCAATGCGGGCAGCGCCCTGGCCGCGTACTGCGCCCGCGGCGGTCTGAAAGCGATCATCTACATGCCGGTAGACACGCCGCAGGAGTTCGTGGTCGAGTGTCGCGATCTCGGGGCCGAGGTGATCAAGGTCGAGGGCACGATCGCTGACGCCGGGGCGCGCATGACCGCCGACGCAGCAGACGACTGGTTCCCGGTCAGCACGTTGCAGGAGCCCTACCGGCTCGAGGGCAAGAAGACCATGGGATTCGAGCTTGCCGAGCAGCTGGGTTGGGACGTCCCGGACAGCATCGTGTACCCCACCGGAGGAGGAACGGGCCTGCTAGGCATGTGGAAGGCGTTCGACGAGCTCGAGGCGGTGGGGCTCATCGGGTCGCGTCGGCCGCGGATGTACGCCGTTCAGGCCGAGGGGTGTGCTCCTATCGTGCGGGCGTTCGAGGCCGGCGACGCCGGCGCGGAACCCTGGGTCGACGCTCATACTGTGGCCAACGGGCTCAGGGTACCGCGGGCCTTCGCAGACAAGGAGATCCTCTCCGTCTTGCGGGATTCCGGCGGCGACGCCGTCACCGTGTCCGATGAGGCGATGCTGGAGATGGTTCGTATGATCGCTCGGGCGGAGGGAATCTATCCTGCCCCGGAAGCCGCCGCCACGATCGTGGCGGCCACAGAGCTGGCCAGCCAAGGCCGGCTGGATGGCTCCGGACGGGTCCTCTGCTTCCTCACCGGCAACGCATACAAGTACCTGTCGTCGATCGGCTGAGTACCCTGCATTTCCCTTCCGGCGCAAGCGCGCGCCCGTCGCCCTTCGACCATGGGATTGTCGCTGCGGTGTGAGGAGCAATATGATGGTCGTTGTCTGGTCATCAGCGAAACCGTCGTGAGGCAGTCATGTTCGGATCGATCGGGGGCACTGAGCTCCTCATCATTCTGGTCATCGCGCTCGTGGTGTTCGGCCCCAAGCGCCTCCCGGAGCTCGGGCGCACCATTGGCAAAGGCCTGGGCGAGTTCCGCCGAGCTTCCAACGATCTGAAACGCTCGCTTGAAGACGAGATCTCGCTCGACGAGCGCCGCAGCGAACCGTCGGACTCTCGCGACACTGACTGAGCCGGAGCATCAGCGCGGTGAGCGAGCCTGAGGGCGCTACAACGGCCGACGATCTGCCTGGGGCGGGCCGTAGCGAAACGCTACCGGAGATGTCGCTGCTCGGTCATTTGACCGAGCTGCGCCGACGCATCATCGTCAGCCTTACGACGTTCATCATCGGGACAATCGTGAGCTGGGCCTTCGCGTCGAACCTCTATTCGCTGCTGACGCGGCCGATCGTCGAGCTCCTCCCCGCCGACGAGCGTCCCGCTTACCTTTCGCTGACCGAGCCGTTCGTCCTCTACCTGAAAGTGGCTGCGCTGGCGGGATTCCTGTTCGCTTCACCGGTGATCATCTATCAGGTATGGATGTTCGTTGCCCCCGGCCTGTACCGACGCGAGCGGCACTACGCGCTCCCGGTCGTGCTGTCCTCGGTTGGCTGCTTCTTTCTGGGTGTCCTGTTCGGATACCGGGTGCTCTTCCCGGTAATGGCCAACTTCTTTCTGTCGCTAGGGAGCGACTTCCGCCCGGTACTGGCGGTGAACAACCTCTTCGGCTTCCTTACACGCACGCTGCTTGGCTGTGCGCTGATCTTCCAGTGGCCGATCGTCGTGCTGTTTCTGGCGCGGCTGGGCATCCTGACAGCTGGAAGCATGTGGCGGAATTTCCGCTACGCGGTGTTGATCATCTTCGTGGTAGCGGCTGTCGTAACCCCGACCCCGGACATGGCCACACAGACCATCCTGGCGCTGCCGATGTTGCTGCTGTACCTCGTCGGCATCGTCATCGCCTGGGCTGTAGCGCCGCGCGGGTGACGGCCGACGGAGCTCGGCCGTGAGGTCATGCGCAGATGTCGGCGATCTCCAGCTGGGCGGTGAGCCGCCCTTGCCATTTGCGCGCCTGCAACGTCGCGACGAGCGATACCCGCGCCGCCCCTTGAAGTGACGTGGCCAGGTCGGCACGGCGCCACCCCAGCGCTTCTATGTCGGTTTCCGGGCCTCGGAGCTGAAGCTTCACATGCTCTTCCTTGAGCAGGCGAGGGGGGACCGCGAGCTCAAAGTCCGGGCACAGGAACCGCGGCCGTGGATTGCCGATACCGAACGGCGCCAGGCGCTCCAGCTCCAATGCGAGCTCCGGGGTGATGGTCTCCGGATCCAGTACGGCGTCGCAGATGATCGTCGACCGAAGTGCGTCGGGATCCTGGCGGTTCGCGTGTTCGATAAGCCCGCTGCGGAGCGTCTCCACCCGACTCGCTGGAAGCTCGAAGCCGGCCGCCTGGTGGTGGCCGCCGTACGCGGTGAGCTGCTGCGCCACGGCATCCAGAGCTGCAACGATGTTGAAGCCGGGAACCGACCTGGCCGAGCCGTGCGCAGTGGCGCCGTCGGTCGAGATCACCAACGCGGGACGACCGAAGCGCTCGACCAATCGCGAGGCCACGATCCCGATCACACCGCGATGCCAGCCCTCGCCGCTCACCACGGTGATCGGATCGTCGCCGCTGCACGCAGCGATCGCCTGCGCGGCAACGCCGCGCTCGGTTTCCTGACGCAGCGAATTGAGTCGCTGCAACTTGCCGGCGAGCCGCCGCGCACGGCCCGGATCCGAGGTCAGGAACATCTCCGCAGCGTCGTTGGGATGTCCCAGTCGGCCGGCGGCGTTTATCCGCGGCGCCAGACGAAACGCGACGTCGGAGGCGCCCACCCGCCGCGGATCGACCCCGGATACCTCGAGCAAAGCCAGCAAGCCCGGATTGGTGGCGCTCGCCATTCCAGCAAGACCGTGAAACGCCATGACCCGGTTTTCCCCCCGCAGCCTGACGAGGTCGGCGACCGTCCCGAGGGCCACGAGCTTGAGCATCGAGGTGCCGCTCAGCTTCGTCGAGTGACGCTCGAGGAGCCCGCGCGCCAGCTTGAACGCCACCCCGACAGCCGCCAGTTCCTGCTCCGGGTAGCCAGAGTCAGGCAGCCGCGGGTTCAGCAACGCCACGGCCGGCGGCAGCTCCGATCTGGGTAAGTGGTGATCGGCGACGATAACGTCGATCCCGAGCGCCCGCGCGTGTGCACATGCGTCGATGGCCGTGATGCCGCAGTCCACCGCGATGAGCACCGCCGCGCCCGCGGCGTGCGCCTTGTCGATGCCGCTGGGGTTGAGCCCGTAGCCGTCGTCAACCCGATGCGGAAGAATCAGGTCGACCTCAGCGCCCAGATGGCGCAATACGGTTACCAGCAAGACCGCGCCCGTAATCCCGTCGACATCGTAGTCGCCGTGTACCGCTATGCGTTCACCGCCCTGCACAGCGGCCAACAGCCGATCGACCGCCGGCTCCATCTGTACAAAAGCGAACGGCGAATGGAGCTCGTCGAGGCCGGGCGCCAGGAAGCCCTGAGCCTGTTCAACGGTCTCGAGCCCGCGCGCCACCAGCACTCGAGCGGTCGTCGGAAAGAGCCCCAGCGCGGTTTCGATCTGTGCGGCGAGATCGGCATCGACGTGCCGCACTCGCCAAGGCTGCCGGGCCGCCAGGAGGGGTGTGTCGATGGCCGCCTCGCTCGATCCGGTCACGAGGAGGCGAGAGTTCCCATGGCTCGGAACTTGTCATACCGCCGATCGATCAGGGTGGCTGCATCAAACGCGGAGAGCTCGACGAGCTGTCGCTCGAGCAGCTCGCCGACACTGGCGACGGCGGCGGCGTGGTCGGCGTGCGCGCCGCCGATCGGCTCACCGACGATCTCGTCGACGAGCCCCATCTCGACCAGGTCCGGAGCGGACAGACGAAGCGCGTCCGCAGCCTCTTCGGCGTGCTCACTATCACGCCACAGGATCGACGAGCAGGACTCCGGCGAGATCACCGAGTAGACTGCGTGCTCTAGCATATTGACCCGATCGGCGACGCCAATGGCAAGCGCCCCGCCGCTGCCTCCCTCACCGATCACGGTGGCAACGATCGGCACCCGCAGACCTGCCATCTCGCGCAGGTTTCTGGCGATCGATTCGGCTACCCCACGCTCCTCGGCTCCGGAGCCTGGGTAGGCGCCCGGGGTATCGATGAAGGTGAGCACCGGGTTTCCGAACTTCTCTGCCAAGCGCATCACTCGCAACGCTTTGCGATAGCCCTCCGGATTGGGCATGCCGAAGTTACGGTGCAGCTTCTCCTTGGTGCTTCGCCCTTTCTGGTGTCCGACGACAGCCACCGGCCGCCCCTCGAACGAGGCCAGACCGGCAACGATGGCAGGGTCGTCGCGAAACAATCGATCGCCATGCAACTCGACGAAATCCCGGCAGAGCCCGGAGATATAGTCGCGAGTGTGGGGTCGCTTCGGATGCCGTGCGACAAGCGTCGTCTGCCAGCGACTGAGGTTCAGGTACACCTCGCGCCGTGTACTGTCGAGCTTCTCCTCTAGTCGCTGCAGCCTGACATCGCGCTGCATTGACTCCGGGTAGCTATGGAGCTCGGCGATCTGCTGTTCAAGATCGCGAATCGGCTTCTCGATCTCCTCCGCCTTTCGAAACATCGCGCAAGCCTAGCAGGCGGTGGTGGAAGTGTGTTGGACCACACTGTCACCACAGCCCGCGAAACATGGCCCCGACAGGCCGCCGCCGGCTATCGGGAGCGTGGGCGGGGATGAAAAACTCGCGCCACGGCATCAACAATCGCGCCGATCAACCGCCCTGGCAGCTGCCATCGACGGGCATCGCGATTCCGCACTGGCTCGGCGCTCTGGAGCCGCTCCGCAGCGCGGCTGATGGCACGCGCACAGATCTCTTCGAGAAACCCGTCGAACACTTCTGCCGCCTGGCCGTCCCAGCCCTCCACCGCCAGGTAGCGTCGCCCCTCGAGCTGCCACCGAGCCGAGAGATCCTCGAGCCAGGCGAGCAGGGGCTGCAGCTCCCGCGCTGCAGGCGGGCGCCGGATTCGCAGTCGCGTCCACACCTCGAGGATCTGGCTGAGCTCGGTTGCCAAGTTGCCCGCCAGTGCCTTGGCGCGGTGCGCCTCGTCATCAAACAGTGGCCCCAGCGAACCCATGCTCCGACGCCAATCGGCTTGACGTTGTCCGATACGTCGGCGCAAGCGCCGAAACTCTTCCTCGTCGTCGTCACAGAGCCCGGAATCGGTCGGCATGGCCCGGAGGGCCTCCTCGAGCCGCTCGGCGTCGTCCAGGGCTTCCGGTGGCGCGGTCAAACCGTCAGCCGAGCGCAGCCAGTGCCCAACAACTGCTCGAGCTCGCCGATCAAGGCATCGGTCGGATCGACGAACAGGTAGCGATTTGGCGCGATGCGCGCGTTGAAGCCCTCCGGGTCGGCGCGGCACACATCCACGTAGACCGGGATCGAGCCGCGATGGCGCTCGAGCACCTGACGCAGCGAGGACGCCACATCCACGGTCACGCCGCCAGCGTCGACGGCAATACGCAAGATCTGCGAGGTTCGCTGGCGTTGCCGTTTGGAGGCCTCGCTGAGCAGACTCACCTCGCTGGCAAGCAGTCGCGGAGTGTCCTCGTTGGCCTCGGCGCGTCCCTTGATCAGCAGCACCGCGTCGGGCTCCAACAACGAGGCGCAGCGGCGGTAGACGGCCGGGAAGAGGACCACCTCGGCTTGGCCCTCCATGTCCTCGATCTGGATCACCGCCATACGCTCGCCCTTGCGCGTCGTCAGACTGCGGATCGAGTTCGCCAGTCCGCCAATGGCCACCTCACGCCCGGCCCCTCCTTGGCCGAGCTCTCGTGTCGTGGCATCGGCAAGCTGCTCCAGGTCAACCGCGTAGCGCTGCAACGGATGCCCGGTGACGTAGTAGCCCAGCGACTCCCGTTCGGCGTTCAAGACGTCGCGCTCCGACCACGGTTCGGGCGGCGCCGGCAGCGGCACATACGAATCCGACTCCGAGCGCTCATTACCGCCGGCGAACAGACTCCCCTGTCCCGCAGCTCGGTCGCGTTGGAGCTTCTGCCCGGCGGCGAGGGAACCCTCTAGCTGCGCGTCCAGCATGGCGCGGGCGACTCCGGCGGCCAATTGCCCGTCGCCGACCAGGCCGTCCATCGCGCCAGCCTTGATCAAGCTCTCGATGGTCTTGCGATTAATTCCGCCGCTCAGCTGCACTTCTTCGCAGAATTGCAGCAGGTGCCGATAGGCGCCGACGCGCTCGCGCGCCTCGATGATCGCCTCAACGGCTCCTTCGCCCACGCCTTTGATGGCGGCCAGGCCGAACCGAATTGCCGGACCTGCGGGGGTGAAATGCACCGCACTGTCGTTGACGTCGGGTGGGAGCACCGAGACTTTCATACCGCGGCATTCGTTGATGTACTGCACGACCTTGTCGGTATTGCCCTGCTCCGTGGTCAACAGGGCCGCCATGAAGTGAATCGGGAAGTTGGTCTTGAGATAGGCGGTCTGGAACGCGAGCAGCGCGTAGGCGGCCGAATGCGACTTGTTGAAGCCGTATCCGGCGAACTCGACGATCATGTCCCAGATGGGCTTGGCGGTGTTGGCAGGGATTCTGTTGGCCTCGCTGCCGTGAAGAAATTTTTCCTCCATCGAGGCCATCACCGCAGGGCTCTTCTTCCCCATTGCCTTGCGCAGGACGTCCGCCTCGCCAAGCGAGAACCCCGCCATCTCCGACGCGATCCTCATCACCTGCTCCTGGTAGACGATCACTCCGTACGTGTCCTCCAGGATCGGTTCGAGCTCAGTACGGACGTACTTGATGCGCGAGCGGTCGTGCTTCCGCCCGATGTACTCGTCGACAATGCCGGAGCGAATCGGGCCGGGGCGGTATAGGGCGTTCATCGCGATGAGGTCGTCCAGACGCGTCGGCTTCAATCGTCGCAGCGCATCGCGCATCCCCGACGACTCGAACTGGAAGATCCCTGATGTCGCCCCTTGCGAGAACAGGCGGTAGGTCGCCTCATCGTCGAGCGGAATGTCCGCGGTGGTAAACGGACGATCGAGCTCAGCGGAGACGGTGGCCAGGCAATCGTGTACCAGCGTCAGCGTTCGCAACCCGAGGAAGTCCATCTTCAACAGGCCGATCGAGTCGACGTCGTTCATCGGGTACTGCGTGGCGACGAAATGATCCTGGTCGGAACCCTGACCGGTCGGCGGCTTGTACAGCGGCACATAGTTCGTTAGCGGCTCGTCGGCAATCACCACACCGGCTGCGTGCGTCGATGCGTGACGCACTTGTCCCTCGAGCTCCGCCGCCAGGTCTACCAAGCGTTCCACCTGCGGATCCTGGTCGATCGCATCGCGCAGCGATTCCTCGGTGGTCCGGGCCCCGGAAATGGTCGCGTCGAGCTCTGCAGGGATCATCTTGGCGATACGATCGACATCGCCAAACGACATCTCCAGGGCGCGACCGACATCTCGTATCGCCGCCTTGGCGGCCATGGTCCCGAACGTGATGATGTGCGCGACGCGATCACGACCGTACTTGTTGGCGACGTACTCGATCACCTCGCCGCGGCGGCGCATACAGAAGTCGATATCGATGTCCGGCATGCTGATGCGCTCGGGGTTGAGGAAGCGCTCGAACACCAAGCCGTAGGTGAGCGGATCGATATCCGTGATACCAAGCGCATAGGCCACCAGGCTGCCGGCGGCGCTGCCGCGTCCCGGGCCCACCGGGATGCCGCGCTCGCGTGCGAAACGGATGAAATCCCAGACGATCAGGAAGTAGCCGGGGAACCCCATCTCACGGATGACCGACATCTCGAAGTCGAGCCGTCGTCCGTATTGCTCCAACGAGGCGCTGCCGTTGTTCTGCCGCAGATCACGCATACGCTCGTCGAAGCCTTGCTTGACGATCTCGTCAAAATAGCCTTCGAGCGTACGCCCGTCGGGGACCGGAAACGCCGGCAGGTGGGTGGCGCCGAAATCGATCTCGAGCTCACAGCGTTCAGCGATCTCGGCGGTGGCGGCGAGCGCTTGGGGCACCTCAGCGAAGACCTGCGCCATCTCTTCCGGTGACTTCACATAGAACTGGTCGTTGGGGAATTTCATCCGGTTCGGATCGCCGATCCCCTTGCCCGTCTGGATGCACAACAGAACGTCGTGCGGGCGCGAGTCTTGTTGCCTCAAGTAATGGCAATCGTTCGTCGCCACGAGCGGGATATCGAACTCGCCGGCCAGCCGTACCAGGTCCGGATTGATCTGTCGTTGCTCGTCCAGTCCCTGATCCTGAAGCTCGACGTAGTAGTTGCCACGCCCGAAGATCTCGACCATCTCGCCTACGGCCCGCCGAGCACCGGCGGTGTCGCCGTTCAGTAGCAACCGACAGACTTCCCCCGACAGGCAGCTGGTTGTTCCGATGAGGCCCTCGGCATGGCTGGCCAGCGTTTCCCGGTCGATGCGCGGCCGGTAGTAGAACCCCTCCAGGTAGCCGATGCTCGAGAGCTTCATGAGATTGCGGTAGCCAGCGCTATTCCGGGCCAGTAGCACCTGGTGATAAGCGGACTCGCCGGCGCGACGCGCAGTGCGATCGAACCGCGATCCAGGTGCCAGGTAGGCCTCCATGCCGAGGATCGGCTTGAGATCGTTGGCGATCGCCTGGCGATAGAACTGAATCGCCCCGAACATGTTGCCGTGATCGGTCAACGCCACAGCGTGCATGCCTAGCTCGCGGCAGCGCAGCATCAAGTCGTTGATGCGCGTCGCACCGTCGAGCAGGGAAAAGTTGCTGTGGTTGTGCAGATGCACGAACGACGACTGCGTCTGGTTCCGGCTCATGAGCGCCTCCGGGCTACTCCCATTCGATCGTTGCCGGGGGCTTAGTGGAGATGTCGTAGACCACGCGGTTGATGCCTCCGACTTCGTTTACGATGCGCGCCCCTGCCCGCTGCAACAACTCATCCGGCAGCGGAGCCCAATCTGCCGTCATTCCATCGACGGAGTGCACCGCCCGGAGCGCGATCACCTCGTCGTACGTACGGGCATCCCCCATAACACCGACCGTGCGCACTGGTAACAAGACCGCGAACGCCTGCCAAATGTGGCCATACAGCTCGGCACGCCGAATCTCGTCAATGAAGATGGCGTCGGCGCCACGGACGCGCTCGAGGCGCTCTTCGTCGACCGGGCCCAGCACTCTGACCGCTAGCCCGGGCCCCGGAAACGGATGCCGATTGACGAACTCCTCGTCCAGACCGAGCTCGGTTCCGAGACGTCGCACCTCATCCTTGAAAAGCTCTCTCAGGGGCTCGATCAGATCCATCGGCATGTGCTCGGGAAGCCCGCCCACGTTGTGGTGGCTCTTGATCGTTACAGACGGGCCGCGTACCGATACGCTCTCGATCACATCTGGGTAGAGCGTTCCCTGCGCAAGGAACTCGAAACGCCCCCGACGGGTGCTCGCCAACTGTTGGGCCTCATGCGCGAACACCTCGATGAACTCGCGGCCAATGACCTTGCGCTTCGCTTCCGGGTCGTCGACCCCTGCGAGGGCGTCCAGAAAACGGCGCTTTGCATCGACCACGTGAACCGGAAAGTTCAGCCGCTCGGCAAACGACCGTTCCAGAGCCTGGCGCTCTCCCAGCCGTAGCAGTCCGGTGTCGACCATCACACAAGCGACCCGATCGCCAAGCGCCCGCCGCAGGAGTAGCGCGGTAACCGCCGAGTCAACGCCCCCGGACAGGGCGCAAAGCACGTTGCCGGCGCCAACCTTGTCGCGAACGCTGGCCACGAGATCATCGACGAGAGCCTCCGGCGTCCAGCTCGGCTCACAGCCGCAGATGTCGAACACGAAGTTACTCAGCAACTTCGCGCCGCGTGGTGTGTGGTGCACCTCGGGATGGAACTGGATACCGCACCGACGCGCGTCCTCGTTCTCGATGGCGGCGATGACGCCGTCCGAGCGCGCTGTAACTCGGTAGCCGCCAGGAAGCTCGCGAGCGGTATCGCCGTGACTCATCCAGACCGGATCGCCGCTAGACCAGCCAGCGAGCAGACGCGAGTCACCATCCTCGAGATCGACGCTCGAACGACCGTACTCGCGCCACCTGGACGGCTCCACCGCCCCCCCGAGTTCGCTGACCAACAGCTGCATGCCATAGCAGATCCCCAGCACCGGCACGTCCGCGTCAAGCCAGCCGTGATCACAGCGCGGCGCTTCCGCGTCGGCAACGGACTCCGGCCCGCCCGACAGCACGATCCCGGCCGGAGGCGCTGTGGTCAGGATCTCCGGAGAGGCGTGAAACGGCAGGATCTCCGAGTACACCCCCGCTTCACGTACCCGCCGAGCGATGAGCTGCGTGTATTGCCCGCCGAAATCCAGAATCAGGATGCGCTCTCTGCTCACCGGAGATTGTCCTCGAAGAGCTTCAGGATACGGCGGTACTCATCGGCCCAGGACGCCGCCTCGACGAACCCGTGACTCTCGACCGGATACAGGGCCACTTCCCAGTTGTCCTTGCGCAGCTCTATCAGCCGCTGCGCCAACCGCACGACACCCTGAAAATGCACATTGGTGTCGATGACGCCGTGACAGATCAGGAGCGGATCCTCGAGCCCCTCGGCGAAGTATATGGGCGATGAGCGCCAGTAGGATTCTGCGTCGGCCTGCGGCGAATTGAGGATGTTGCTGGTATACGGGTGGTTGTAGTGAGCCCAATCGGTCACCGGGCGCAGCGCGGCTCCGGCGGCGAAGTCGTCGGCCGCGGTGAACAGCGCCATCAGCGTGATGAAGCCGCCGTACGAACCGCCATAGATACCGATGCGCTCCGGGTCGACACCGTACTCCCGGGTCAAGAAGCGCGCCCCATCCACCTGGTCGTCGAGATCCTGCCCCCCCATGTGCCGGTAGATCGCCGTGCGCCAGTCGCGCCCGTAGCCGGCCGAGCCGCGATAGTCGATGTCGAGCACGGTGTAGCCACGCGCCGCCAGCAGATGGTGGAAGGCGTACTCGCGCGAGTACGACGACCACCAGCGGTGGACGTTGTGGAGGTAGCCGGCGCCGTGCACAAAGATCACCGCGGGCCGTTCCGGCGACGCCCGATCAGGCCGGTACAAGCGGGCTGGCACGTCGACGCCGTCGCGCGCCGCGAAGTGGACGATCTCCGGCTCCACCCACTCATAGGAGTCGAACGCCGGGCTTGACGACCAGGTGACCCGATCTCCCTCGGTAGTGTCGGCCCCGGCGTAGAGGTAGAGCTCCCAGGGACGGTTCGAGTCCGAGACGACGGCGGCGAGGCCGCGGCCATCGCGGCTCAGCACTACGTTCTCCCGCCCGTGCCCGGCGCTGATCTGCTCCGGAACGCCGCCATCCAGAGGAAGCCGATAAGCGTGGACCTCGAACGGGCTCGAGATCGACGCTTCGAACACCAGGGCATCGCGGGCCGGCGTCAGCCGCGGACCGAAAATTTCGTACTCGCCGCTGGTGAGGGCGGTAGGATCGCCACCGGTCGCCGGGGCGCGATACACATGCATCCACCCGGAGCGCTCAGAAACGAAGTAGAAGTCTTCGTCGCCGGGAAGCCAGCCATAAGCACCCGCGACGCTCCAGTTGATCCAGGCATCGTCGTGATCGTGCGCCGCCAGAACGACGTCGATTACGACCGCCGCGTCCTGCTTCGCTTCTGTCTCGCTGTCATCGGCACCAGCTGTCAGCTCGGCGCTGAGCACCGCCAGCCACCGGTCCTTGTTGTCCGTAGCGCGCGCCTGCACCAGCGCTCGGCTCGAATCTTGACTCCAGCGCACGCCGCTGATCGCCAGGTCGCGATCTTCCAGGCCCAGATCGGCCCAGGCAATCGTTCCGGTGGCGACGTCGAGCATGCCGAGACGCTGGCTACCCAGCTCGTCGCCCACCTTGATCCTGGTACGGATGTCCTCGGTGTAGCCGCTCGTCGTGACGTAGTTTGGGACGTCGGCCACCGCGTCTGACTTCGCCTCCCGGCGCTGCAGGGACGGCGACCCAGCTCAGATCCGGTGACGGCTCGAGCGCGTCAATGCGCCACCCATCCAGGTAGAGGGCCGCGGGTTGCAGAAGGTCGCCACGCTCGCGGCGACGCTCGCTCCGCTCCTGGCGTCGACTGAGGACGTCGAACAGCGCTAGCTGCTGGTCGCGTAGCCAGCTCTGACTGCCGGCAGGGGGCTCTTCATCGGGAACCGCTCCAGCACGCACGTCGGTAAGACGTCTCACCACCGGTGCGTCGCCCGGATCAGCGAGCTCAATCGCCAGGAGGTTGTTCTGCCACCGCACGACACCGCTGCTGGCCCCCCGTGCGAAAGCCACCGGACGCGCCCCATCGATCCCCTCCAGAAGCGTGCGGACGCTCCCGGACGCGGCGTCGTAAAGGCGGATCGAATCGCGGACCGCCCACATCGCACGTCGACGATCCACGTCCCATACGGAATCGCGCGCCGGCACGCTTTCAGCCGCCGTTTCGTCAAGGCGATGGAGTGAGCGATCCGACAGCCGATACTCCCAGGTTCCACCTTCCTGCTCGTCCCAGCGCTTCCACTCGAACCAGATACGCTCACCGCGGCCGTCCCAACGAACGCCGGTCGGTGTCGTACCGCTGAAGTCGGCTCCTTCCATTATCAGGTCGACATCGAGCACCGTAACGTCGGCCGATAGCCGGTCTCGGAGGGCGTCGCGAATCGTCTGTACAGGGGCCAGCTCATCCTCTGCCGTGGGCGGCTGCTGCTGCGCCTGAGCGGCGACGACCGCGGAAACCGAGACCAATAGGATCGTTCCCAGTGCGATCCTGCGTAGCGGCGGCGCTGGAGAGTCGGTTCGTATGGCCATGCAGGCTCCGTCGCGTTGAGTGCTGCTTCACAAGAGGTTTTGTGGGTCGATGTCAATCACCAGATCCCGTGGCATCTGGCGCTGCTGCCGCAGGCGCTGTATCGAGAGTCTGAGATGGTCGCCGAGATCGGCACGGGTGGCAGCCTTGAGCAGTAGCTGGACGCGGTATTTCCCTCGCAACCGCGCAATCGCCGGCGACGCTGGACCAAGCACCTCGATCCCCTCCCCCGCCTCGGCCCGTAGCGCGCCCGCGAATCGGTCCGCCTCCTCCTTCACCGAAGCGGCCAGCTTACCCCTGCAGACGCATGTCGCAAGCGCGGCGAAGGGTGGATACCGCAGTCGCCGCCGATACTCGATCTCGCGCGCATAGAACGCCACGAAGTCGTGATGCATCGCCGCCTCGATGGCGTAGTGGTCGGGCTGGTGAGCCTGCAGGACCACCTCTCCGGCAACCTCGCCGCGGCCGGCGCGACCCGCCATTTGAGTGAGCAGCTGGAATGTCCGTTCGGCGGCGCGAAAGTCAGGCATCGACAGGGCAGCGTCGGCGCCCACCACCCCTACCAGGGTCACGCCAGGGAAATCGTGACCCTTGGCCAGCATCTGCGTGCCGACGAGCACGTCAATATCACCCTTTCCGAAGCGCGACAGAATGCGCCCGTGCGCTCCCCTCCGTTGCGTCTGGTCGGCGTCGAAACGCTCGATGCGCGCCGCCGGGAACCGTTGCCGCAGCGCTGCCTGCAGGCGCTCGGTGCCGTGACCTACGTCGTGCAACACCGTCGCCCCACAGGCGATACAGACACCGGGCACCGGAGTTCGATGATCGCAGTAATGGCAACGTAGAGTGCGATCGGCTCGGTGGACGGTAAGGCTGACCGCACAATGCGGACACTCGATACGTTGCCCACAAGCACGACATAGCAATACGGGCGCGAAACCGCGCCGATTCAGCAGAATCAACGCCTGCTCGCGGCGCTCCAGGCGAGCGACGATGCTCTCCTCAAGCGGGCGCGAGACAAGGTTGCGCCCGCACGCTTTCCATTCGCGTCGCATGTCCACCAGCCTGACCTCAGGCATCGCTTGACGGCGAACCCTGGACGGGAGACGCAGCAACCCCCACGCCGCCGAAGAGGCCTTGCGATAGCTCTCGATCGCCGGAGTAGCCGAACCCATCAGCACTGCGGCGCCCTCCAGCCGGGCGCGCCAGCAGGCCACATCGCGGCCGTTGTACCGCGGGCGTTCCTCCTGCTTGTAGGCGCTGTCCTGCTCCTCGTCGATGACGATGAGCCCGACGTCGGCAAGTGGCGCGAATACCGCCGAACGCGGCCCCACCACCACGCGGGCGTCGCCACGCCGTACCCGCCACCAGGAACGTGCCCGGGCCCCGTCGGCCATGCCCGAGTGCAGTACCGAGACACGATCCCCAAGCACCGCCCGTGCCCGTTCCTCGAGCTGCGGCGTGAGGCCGATCTCCGGGACCAGCAGCAACGCCGACCGGCCCGCACGCAGAGCGTGCGCTGCCGATCGCAGATAGACCTCGGTCTTGCCGCTGCCGGTAACCCCGTGGAGCAGCGTCGGGCGGCGTGCCCGTTCATCGACAGTGCGCTCCACCTCGCACAGAGCCCGCTCCTGATCGGCCGTAAGGACGAACTCACCGGCCCCACCGGCCCCCAGCTTCCAGGTCACCTCCTCCTCCAGGGGACGGCGTTCTAGCTCCAACAGTCCCTTGCGTTCCAGCGCCGACAACACCGAATGCGCCACATCGAAGCATCGCGACAACGACGCCGCATCCGCCTCGCGAGACGGCGCCTGGAGCAGTGCTCGCAGTGCGCGCCGCTGCACCGGGGCGCGCCCGGTCGCTTGCCGACAGGCCACCGCATCGACGCCGTCGCAAAGGCGAGCAACGATTCGGTAGGCGCCCGGTTCAGCGCCGCCCCACTCGTCGCGTACCTCGGCAAGATCGGCAGCGCTGAGCTCGTAGAGAGCGGCGTGCAGCGGTTGCCCGCCAACCCGACGCCGTATGGCCGACGCCGCAATCCAGCGCGTCGCCGCGCCCGCCGCACGGGCCGCCTCGAGCACCGCGCACGCTGCATCCGACAACCGATCATCGACACACGCCTGCGGACCGAGCCGCACCTGACGCGCGGCCGCCGGATCCCGGGGTCCCGGAGGCAAAGCCAGCTGCGCCACCTCGCCAGGGCCGGCGAGGTAGGTCGACGCGATCCGCTGGACAAGCGCCAGCAAGACCGGGCCGATGACAGCGTCACGGTCAAGACAATCGTCGACCGGGCGCACGCGCCGCGGATCGACGCCGACCGGCGGCTCGTCGACCGTTTCGACAATTACTCCCTGGAGCCTGCGCCCGCCGAAGCGCACGCTCACGCGCATGCCTGGCATCGCTCGCGGCTCAAGCGCCGCCGGAATCCGATATGAGAACAGGTCCTCGACCGGCGCAGGCACCGCCACGAGCGCGTAGCGCGCCGCCTCGTCGTAGAGCGAGGGCTGCAGCGTCACCAGCGAGACCCGGTCAGACCGACGTGCCCCCGGGCGCAGAGGTTCAAGGCGCTCGGAGTCGCTCCATCACCACCTGCACGTCCTGCCACGTCTTGCCCTTGTCGGCTGGATTCCTGAGTAAGTATGCGGGGTGGTAGGTGCAGATTACGGGAATCCCGAGCCACTCGTGAACTCGACCCCGAAGCCGGCCGAGCGACTCGCTCGTCTGCAGCAACGACTGCGCCGCCACGCGTCCCAGAAGCACGATGATCTCAGGCCGGATCGCCTCGACTTGTCGGCGCAAGAACGGACCGCACGCATCGAGCTCGTCTGGCTCAGGGTTACGATTACGCGGCGGACGACATTTCACAGCATTGGCGATGTAGACCTCCTCGCGCTGCAGCCCCATTGCCGCGATGATGCGGTTGAGCATCTGCCCGGCTCGCCCGACGAACGGTTCCCCCTGCAGGTCCTCGTCGCGGCCGGGCCCCTCGCCGATGAACATCAATCGTGCGCGCGGGGCGCCAACACCAAATACAACGTTCGTCCGCCCTTCGCTCAGCTTGCAGAGAGTGCATCCGGCGGCCTCGGCGGCGATGTGCTCGAGTCTCTCGGTCCTGGTTGCCGAGGTGTCGGGACCCGGCACCGGCACCGCATCCGTCTTCTTCACCTCCATGCCCCACACCCCCTCGCGCTGCAGTCGTTGCAGATGAGCGACGAGATGAGCCCGAAGCTGCTCCGAACTCGTCACGCGCTTGTCTCCTGGCGATAAGCAAGGATCTCCTGCCATATCGAGCGCGCGATCTCCCGTTTCGGTGCCGCCTCGAAGCTGGCGCGCCCACCGCGATTGTCGAGGACTACGACCTCATTGTCGTCGGCCTCCATGCCGCGTCCGGATGCGTCGACGAGATTGGCAACGATCAGATCGCATCCCTTGCGCTCGAGCTTGCCGCGCGCTAGCGCTCCGAGGTCACCGCTCTCGGCGGCGAAGCCGACCAACAGGGGTCGCTCGGACTGTGTGCCCAGCGCGGCGAGAATGTCCGTCGTGCGCACCAGCTCCAGCTGCAGAGAGTCCGACCCGGCCTTCTTGATCTTCGCGGAAGCCGGCGCGCTGACGGTAAAATCGCTTACTGCCGCTGCCATTACGACGATGTCGTACTCGCACGCGCTATCGAGAACCGCGGACGCCATTTGCGCCGCACCTTCCACCCGCTCCAAGGTCGCTCCCGCCGGCGCGTCCAGGCATGTCGGACCCGAGACCAGATGCACCCGGGCACCGAGCGCCGCGGCTTCCGCTGCAAGCGCGTATCCCATCTTGCCGCTCGAACGGTTCGTGAGCACTCGGATCGGATCTAGCGCCTCGCGTGTCGGCCCGGCTGTGACCAGCACGTTGACGTCCAGCAGCGGTCTCGCAGAGGAGCCCCCGCCGAGCACCCGTTCCGCCGCCGACACGATCTCGGAGGGCTCCGACATGCGGCCCGGTCCACGTCGCCCGGACGCCAGGGCTCCGCTGTCGGGACCGACAATGTGGACTTCGCGCTCCGCGAGGCGTTGCAGGTTTCGCTGCACTGCCGGCTGGCGGTACATGTCGTCTTCCATTGCCGGCGCCACGAGAACGGGCGCAGCCGCCGCCAGCAACAGAGTCGAGGCGAAGTCATCGGCGATTCCGTGCGCCATCTTGGCGATGAAGTTCGCCGTGGCAGGGGCCACGCACACGAGATCGGCGGTCTCGGCCCAGCGCACGTGCGGCATCTCCTCCGGCCTCGGATCATCGAAGAGCGATGCCACGACACGATTTCCCGACAGCGCCGCGAACGTCCGCGCAGCCACGAAACCCGTTGCAGCGCGCGTCATGGCAACGTGCACGTCGGCGCCGATGTCGCCCAGTCGGCGTACGATCTCGCACGCCTTGTAGGCGGCGATGCCGCCGCTGACGACCAATACGACGCGCCGCTGGTGGGCGTCCGACTCAGCGCTCATCGCGTGCGGCACCGGCGTGGCGGGCGAGAAGGCCCGCTACTCCCCGTCGGCGTTCTCCCCGCCCTCAACAGACTCGTGTAGTCCCGCCGCCACCAGGTCCGAGTCTTCGACGTCACGCACCTCCCATGGAACCTCACCGGCGCTGACCTCTTGGATCGCCAACGTGGTGTACTTGCGGGCTCCTGTGTCGAGCTTGGGCCGCCCCCCACGCATGAGCTGCAAGCAGCGCTTGGCCGCAACTTCGACGAACAGGTATTCGCTACTCGGCTTGCTCATCCTGGGTACTCCGATGGGTTCCACGCACGCGTGGACTATCTCTGGACCGAGTCTCGAAAAACAGCCAGGATGGCTTCCGCCTCCTCGGCTCGCCGTGCTTGGCGGCTGCGCTCAGCCCGCACGACGGCTTCGAGCTCGGCAACGGCGGTTTCGAAGTCGTCGTTGACGATGAGGTAATCGTAGCTCAGATACTGCTCAATTTCGTGCGCCGCCACCGCAAGCCGTGCCGCACGGTCTGCCTCCCTGGACGCATCCGTACCATCGCGGCGGCACAACCGCCCCTCCAGAGCCTCCAGCGAAGGCGGCATCACGAAGACGGTAACCGCGCCATCGAGCGTCTGGCGCACGGCGGCAGCCCCCTGAACATCGATGACCAGCACGGCGTCGTGGCCGAGCCCGTGGATGCGGTCGATCTCCGCTTGTGGCGTGCCGTATCTGTGCCCGTGTACCTCAGCCCATTCGAGAAATGCCCCGGCCCGCCTACGCCGATCGAACTCCTGCGGATCGACGAAGTAATAGTCGCGGCTATCGTGCTCATCGGGACGCGGCGAGCGCGTTGTGGCGGAGATCGTTCGACTCAATCGTTCGACTCTGTCGATCACCGCATCCGCCAGCGACGTCTTGCCAGCACCGGATGGCGCCGACACCACGAAGCAGAACGGGGCCTCGTCACTCAAGGTTCTGTACCTGCTCACGAATGCGTTCGAGCTCAGCCTTGAGCTCCACGACGGTGTCGGCAACGCTCAGGTCCTTGGCCTTGGACCCCACCGTGTTGAGCTCGCGGTGAACTTCCTGAACTACGAAATCTAACGTGCGCCCGACTGCCTCATCGCTCTGCAGCAGATCCTCGATCTTCGTCAGGTGGGAGCGGAGTCGTACGAGTTCCTCGGTGATATCAGCGCGCTCGGCCTGGTAAGCGGCCTCCTGAACGATGCGGTCCTCGTCGACGGTTGCGCCCGTGTCAGCGAGCAACTCCTGAATGCGCTCGCTCAGCTGCTTGCGAATGCGTGCCGGCAGCTCCGCCGCGGCCGAAGCGATCGTCTCCACGCCTGCCGCAAGGATCGCCGTTCGAGCGCTCAGATCCTTAGCCAGATCCTCGCCCTCGCGACTGCGCATGTCGGCTAACGCCTCGAGCGCCTGACCCACGGCGTCGTCCGTCAGTCGGCGCAATTCCACCTCGTCCGCAGCGCCAGCGTCGTCCGCGATGACGCCCGGCAGGCCCAGTAACGTCTGCAGATCGGGAGCCGATGGCGCATCGAGTTCTTCAGCAGCCTGCTGCAGCTCCGCCACCCAATGGCGCAGCGCTTCACGCTGTATCCGCGGACCGCCGCTGCCGACGCCGTCGACGGTGGCTGTCAGGTCGACCTTGCCGCGCTGGACGCGATCAAGAACTCGCCGGCGGACGGGCTCCTCGAGCGTCGCAAGCACCGCCGGAAGGCGCAGCGAGACGCGACAGTACCTGTGGTTGACGGTGCGCACCTCGACGGTGAGTCGCAGGCTCTCCGACGATGCCTTACCGCGCCCGTGCCCGCTCATGCTTCGAACCATGGCGGGCCATGTTAGCAGGGGCGCCGCCGGCCTTTGGTCGGCGCCCCGCGCTGAGCCGAGGCTAGTGGCCTGTAACAGATGAACGCTGCCTATCGTGGTGGCGAAATGGGTCCGGATGCCAGGCGCACCGACGAGACGATGTTTGCCCATCTTCCAGGAGGGGCAACGCCGCAGACGGGCCGATTTCGCCATCATCCTCCGGACAGATGGGCAGTTGCGGGCGATATCGGCGTTGCGCCGCCTCGACGATGCCTATTGCATCGCCTTCCTCGCCGCGCCTTGATCTCACCCGCAAATCCCATCCGCGATAGGTAGCGTTCATCTGTTACAGGCCACTAATCCAGACCGAACGCCAGCAAGACGTTCCCCGGTGCTCCGCCGAGAATCGCGTAGCCGGAGCCGATGAACATCATGCCGTTGACGATCGTCGGCGCGCTGCCGCCGATTCCACCGCCGAAACCGGGGACACCGTTGACGGTCTCGAACTCGCGCTGGGTGGGGTACTCCCAGAGAATGGTGCCGTCCTCGGCGGAGTACGAGCGCATCACCCCGTTCCACGAGCCGGTGAGCACGGCGCCCGGGATGGCGCTGGCCGACGACCAGTTGGCAGAGGAGCACTGTCGCGCCTCGGGATCGACGCAATCGGTCGGCTTTTCGAGCTCCGTGTACCAGGCGCGGGAGCCGTCCGCCGGGCGGATCGCGGCGATGCTGCCGGTGCCGTCGCGGAACGGCAGCGGCTTGAAGTAGTACTCGCCGTCGAATGCGCCGCCGAAGCCGCCGTTGGCCGCCGCCAGCCGATCCCCGGCCTGCGATACCCAGAGAATCGCCCCGTTGTTGTCGGGATCGAGCGCCGTCGTCCGTCCGCTCTCCTGGCCTGTGATGATCATGCGTCGGCCGTCAGCAGCTGTAATCAGAACCGGAGCCCCGGACGGATCGTCGTCCGGGTCGTTCACGTAGCCCGGGCAATTGAGTCGCATCTCTTCCGGCGTCCGGCCGCAGCCGCCCCCGTGCCGATCCATCGGCACCAGTTGGGTCGACCATTCCCGCGCACCGGTGTCCATGTCGAATGCCATGATCGAGATACAGGCGCCGCCGTCAAACCCGACCTTCTCCTCGAAGAACTCCGAGATGTAGCAGGTGCCAGCAGTGGCGTAGATTCGCCGCAGCTTGAGATCGATCGTCGGCGCGTTCCACACCGCGGCGCCGGCCGGCCCGTACAGCTGCGTGCCCGCCGAGTTCCGTCGCAGCGGTCGCGGACGTTCGGTCATGGTGAACGTCTTCCACACCGCCTGCCCGGTGTTGACGTTGATCGCCGCTACGCTGCCCTGGAACTTGCAGCACTCGTAGGTCAGCTGCCGCCCCGGGATCTGCTCCCACGACGAGACGCCAACGTACAGATGGCCGCCGGGAGACGGATCGAGGGTCGGCGGGCCGGTGATCTTGGCCGCCTGGTGGTCATCGGGGAGTATCGACCAGAGTTCCTCGCCGGTCTCGGCGTTGACCGCCGTGACGTACCCCATGTAGTCGCCGAAGTAAGCGGCGTAGTCAACGCCCGGGATCTCGGTGATCTCACCGACGCTGACTGCCGTGCGGACCTGGCCCGGAGCTTCGTACGACCAGTGCACACAGCCAGTCTTGGCGTCGAGCGCGTAGACGAAGTTGTTGTCGCTGCCGATGAACAGCGCGCCGCCCACAACCGTTGGCTGCGTCCACGCGGCGGACGCAGCACCCGGAATCGCGAACACCCACTTGAGCTTCAGCTGCGACATCTGCGCGGCGGTCAAACCGCCGGCTTCCTGTGACTGGTAGCGATACGATTTCGTCGGATCGGGACTCCAACCATTCCAGCCGGGCTGCTCGAACGGATCGTTCAACGTCAAGGGGCTGGCGCATGGGTTACTCATGGCCGCCGCGGTGCGATCGGCGCTGCCGCCGAACGGCTTGCCGGTCACCAGCTCGGCCATTGCCCGTAGCTGCGCCTCGCTGAAACCATCGGCAAATTCCGCCATAGGGCCGGTCGTCAGCGCGGCAAGCACGCGCTCGGGCTCCAGCTGACGAAGTGTCTGGCGGCTTGGTGCCATGCTGTCCGGACTTCTGTTGTCGTGACAGGAGGCACATCGCCCTTCGAAGGGCGACACCATGCTCGCAGAGGAGGCGATCGCCTCGGGCTGTTGCTGTGCCCAGGCAGCCGCCGGGAGGGCCTGTAGAACCAAGGCGGTCACGGCTACGATCGCCATCGCAGCATCCGTAAACAAGACTCGTCTCAGCATCAGTGGCCTCCGGCCTCTGCGGTTCCTATCTATCGGGAGGTGCCAAACTCGGGCTGCATGCTAGCAGGCGGTGGTGAAAGTCAGAACAAGGACGCGAGGAGCCGGCGCGCAGCCGTTCCCCTCCCTGCGCGGCCCCTCGCCTCAGTCGGATCGTTCCCACAAGTGGAGCACGGCCATCGCCATCACTCGCGTCGAGGTAACGATGTCCTCGACGGCGCACGACTCGTCCACCTGATGGGCCTGTTGGAGCTCGCCCGGACCATAGGCGATACAGCTATCGATCCCGGCCAGGCGCGCGACGTGCTTGTGATCGTATGTCCCTGGGCTCGCAACGAGCTGCGCCGCCTGACCCACGATCTCGGAGATCGCATGCTCGAATGAGTGCACGAGAGGCGAATCGGGTGCCGTTGCCGTCGGTTCCACGAGCAGCAGATCATCAAGCTCGAACGCGTCGGCGTCGGGCTCGATGGCGGCCAGCAGTTGCACGATCTCGTCCTTGACCTCGTCGAAGGACTCCTCGGCCAGGAACCGTCGATCGAACGTCGCCGAGCAACGATCGGGAACACAGGGGGTCTGTGTCGTGGCGCCGGCCTGGCCGCCTTCGATCGCGTTGATGTTGATGCTGGCTCGCCGCGAGCCTTCAGGGACAACCGGCACCGCGGTCATCCGAGAGCTGAGGGCCGGCGCCAGCCGCGTGCGGACCGCCTCCAGAAAGGGCTGCAGGCGATCGATCGCGTTGACCCCTAGGAACGGCATCGAGCCGTGCGCCATCACACCGTTCGAAGTGACCCGAAACCAGTACACGCCGCGATGCCCGAGGCAGATTCGGTCGACGCCGAAAGGCTCCGGGATGATGACGTGATCGGTACGATCAGCAGCGATGCGACCGATCTGGGCAAGATGGGCGACGCCGGCGTGTCCGCCGCTCTCCTCGTCAACAGTGCCACTGACCTCCAGTCGTCCGCGACGCTCGACACCCGACCGGCGGATCGCCTCGACCGCGAACAGCGCTGACGCCAGCCCCGCCTTCATGTCCGCACTGCCCCGTCCATACAGTCGGCCGCCGTCGATCAGGCCACCGAACGGGTCGATTGTCCAACCTTCGCCCGGTGGCACTACGTCGAAGTGCCCGTTGAAGTGCACACACGGTCCGGCGGTAGCTCCCGGCAGAGAACCGACGACGTTCAGCCGAGGCAATTCGGCCGAGTGTTCCGGATGCTCAGAAGCCTGATGGAATTCGACCTCCATGCGGCCACGGTGCAGGTACTCGGCGATGAGCTCGGCCGCCGCACGGTACTCTTCGCCAGGCGGATTGACAGTTGGGATGCGGACAAGCTCGGCGGCGAGCGTGGTGATCTCATCAGCTGCCGTCTCAATCTCGCGCAACACTCGCTGCCGCACACCCGTCATCGCTCACCTGGCCGGTTCGGAGGAGCGCTCCTGGAGCGCGTCCCGCCTAACATACTGTCTGCCCACTACTGAGGGAGCCACGCATGGCAACGAGCTTTCGGCTGGACGAACGGGTGGCGGTGGTCTGCGGCGCCGGTTCGGGAATCGGGGCAGCGGTCGCATGTGGGTTCGGCGCCGGCGGAGCGCGCGTCATCTGCATCGACATCAACGGGGCTGCTGCCACCGACGTCGCGACCGCAATCCAGCACGCCGGCGGCGAGGCCAGCAGCGCTGCGTTGGACATTCGCAACACCGCCGCGGTTGGCGACGCACTGACGAGCGTCGCCAGCGAACACGGCCGCGTCGACGTCGTCGTCTCCACCCCTGGTGTAAACGTTCGCAAGACCGTGCTCGACTACGCTCCAGACGAGTTCGACCGAGTAATCGACGTCAACATCAAAGGCACTTTCAACGTGCTGCAGGCGGCAGGCCGGATCATGGCAGCGCAACGAAGCGGCAGCATCATCGCGTACTCCTCGATTCGATCGGTGGTCGTCGAGCCCGGCCAGGGTGTCTACGCAGCAACCAAGGCGGGCATCGTACAGCTGGTGCGCGCTCTGGCGGCAGAGCTCGGTCCCGCCGGTGTGCGGGTCAACGCGATCGCCCCAGGCGTTGTCGATACTCCGTTGACCGAGCCGATCAAGAGCAACGAGGCCTGGTATGGAGCCTACGCCGACAGAAATGCGTTGGGTCGGTGGGCGCGGGTCGAGGAGATGGTGGGCCCCGCGGTCTTCCTCGCATCCGAGGCGGCCAGCTACGTCACCGGCGCCGTGCTGTTCGTCGACGGCGGGTGGACAGCGATCGACGGGCGATTCTCGCCGCCTGGAGTGTAAGACTCGAGGGCCGGTAGGCCATGGTGGCCGTTGGCCACCAACAAAGGAGCGACGATGAGCGAACGGCGCTTGGCACCGATGCTTCACGGTGACGTTCCGACCATGTTCGAAGCGCCGCCCTCCGACCAGGATGTATCCGGTATCGTCGTACTCGGCATGCCCTACGAGGGCGTCCTGGTTGGCGACCGCCACACGCTGTATCCGCCGGGTACCCGGCCGCCCGAGTCGTTCTACGCTCGCTACGGCGCCGACGAAGCCCCCGACGCAGTTCGAAAGGCAAGCGTTATCTACTCGCTCGAGCACGACGGCGGGGTTGCGGCCGAGCTCGATTTCGTCTGCCTGTCTGACCAGGCGCGTTTCGTCGACGCTGGCAACCACTCGCTGGAGAGCGGCGAGGAGTTGGCGCGCGCCGTCGCGGCTGCGGGTGGCGTCACGATTGCCATCGGCGGCGATCATCTGGTGCCACTACCGTTGATCCGCGGATTGCAGCGCGGGTGTCGGCGGCGCCTGGCGGTCGTGGTCTTCGATTCGCATCTCGACCTGCACCCCGCGCCGCCGCTCTGGGCGGGCTCGCAGTGGCGCACGCTGATCGACGAGGAGTATCTGCGACCCACCGATCTCACCATCGTCGGGGCACGTGGGGTTCGACACTCGCCCACGGAAATCGAGTACGCCCGGCAGCACGGCATTCACATCTCGACGCTGCGGGAACTCGACGATCGAGGCCTTTCCGCCGTCGGTAGCGAGATCGCCGAACGCCTGCAGCAAGTCGACGCGGTCTACGTCTCGCTTGATATCGACGTGGTGGATCCCGCCTTCTGCCCGGCGCAAAAGTACCCCGACGCCGCTGGCCTCGCGCCGCGCGAGATCCTCACCCTGATGCGCACCGCCTTCGGTGCCACGACCTTCGCCGGCTTCGATCTGTGCTGCCTGTCACCGCGCTACGACGAGGGCCAGCTGGGAGCCCTGCTGGCAGCACGCTTCGCCCTCGAAGCCTCATACGCCCGCTGCCTGTAGTCGACGAGTCCACAGATCTGCACACCAAGCGCGCTTCGGCTCAGCCGGGGAAAAGCGCTGCGGCGCGTTCGGTGACGTCGGCGAGCTGCTCGGCCAACTTGTGGTCGGCTCTCAGCAGAGCCGACTCGTCCGCGTCTCGGGGAACCCACAGGTGCGGGCCGTAGACGAACACCCCGCGCGCGAACGGCAGTGGCATCAACATTCGATCCCAGCTCCGCAGCCGGCGGCTGCGCGAGCAGTTGAACGCTACCGGCAGCAGCGGCCGACCCGTTGCTTTCGCGATCCACGTCGCCCCGGGTTGAACCACCCGGGCCGGCCCACGCGGGCCGTCGGGAGTAATCCCCAGGTCGAGTCCACGCTGCGCTGCCCGCAGCATGCCGCGCGCCGCGGCTGCACCGCCACGCGTGCTCGACCCGCGCACCGGTTTGACGCCCAGGTAGGCAAACAAACGTGCGGTCACCTCACCGTCACGGGAGCGCGATATCGGCACGGCGGTGGGGGGGCGGAACTGCACCCACGGCATCATTGCGAGCTGTTCGTGCCAGAAGCAGTAGATCACCGGTCTGCCATCGGCCGGTAGGGCCTCTTCAGCACCTTCGCGCGTCAACCGCATGGTGGCGCGCACCAACCGCAAATAGGCGGCTCCCAGCGGCGCCACCAGCGTCCGGGGGCTGAAGGCACGCAGAGTTTCGGCGTCGCCAGTCGACTCTCGCTCACCCACGACCGGGTCGTTCGCAAGAGAAGCCATCACCGACGCCTCCCGCCATCGATGGCAACGGGTTCAACCTTCGAGCGCAAATCCAGACCCGGCGGCGGCTGCGAAATCCATTGAGTAGAGGCGCTGGTAGGCTCCCATCCGCGCCAGCAGTTGCTCGTGTGTCCCCTGTTCCGCCACCCGACCGTCCTCGATCACTACGATGAGATCGGCACCCTGAATAGTCGACAGTCGATGCGCGATGATGAGCGTTGTGCGGCCCTCCATCAAGTTGACCAAGGCCTCCCGCACGAGCCGGTCGGAGCGCACGTCGAGATTGCTCGTGGCCTCATCGAGAATGAGGATCGGAGCGTTCTTCAACAACGCGCGAGCGATCGCGATGCGTTGACGCTGGCCTCCCGAAACCCGCGAGCCGAGCTCGCCGAGCATGGTGTCGTAGCCGTTCGGGAGCTGTTCAATGAAATCGTGTGCGAACGCGGCGCGGGCGGCGCGCTGCACGGCCGCGTCCGAGATGCCGGGCTGACAATAGGCAATGTTGTTCCGGACGCTGTCGTTGAAAAGGATCGTCTCTTGTGTGACCACGGCGATCTGGTCGCGCAGGTCATCCAGGCAGATGGCGTTCAGATCGACCCCGTCGATACTCACTTCGCCGCCAGTCGGCACGTAGAACCGTGGAATCAGATTCGCCAGGGTGGACTTGCCCGCGCCCGAGGGTCCGACGAGCGCCACGGCGCTGCCTGCCTGTATCTCGAGGTCGACCTCGTGCAAGATCTTGTCGCCCGGAGCATCATCGTAGGCGAACGACACTTGCCGCAGCCGAATCCCGTGCACCAGCGGCGGCATCGGCAGCTCGGCCCGAGCCCCCGGAATGACGTTCGCGTCACCATCGGCGGCCGCCGCCAGCCCTGCCCGCAGCGGCTCGATCGGAGAGTCGAGGACTTCGTAGATTCGATCGGCAGCCGCCGCGGCCGCCTGGATCCGAACGTTCGCCGAGCTCAAACGTCGCAGCGGCGCATAGGTGGCGAAGGTCGCGAAGAGCACACGCGCCAGATCTCCGGTGGTCAGGCTGCCGCTGGTGATCCTCCAGGATCCGTAGACCATCACGAGCGCACCGGCGCTGGCGGCGATGAACTCAATGAGCGGCGACCCTACGCTGGCCAATCGCTCGGCGTGCAGCGAGTGTCGGTAGAGGCGCTCGGCCGATCGGCGGAACTTCTCGGTCTCCGCCTCCTCCATGCCAAACGCCTTGACGACCCGGATGCCCGTGAGCGTTTCCTGCAACAGCGAAGACAGCTGGCCGAGACCGCGCTGTGCCTCGTGGCTCACGCGCCGCAACCCGCGCCCCAACCTGGCGATCACCGCCACCAGCAGCGGCGCGGACACCAGGATCATCAGCGTCAGCAGCCAGTCCGTGGCGAACATGATGCCGACGTAGACAGTCAAGATGGCGCTCTCGCGCAGAAGGTCGACGAGGACCCGCGTCAGGGCTTCCTGAATCGCCATCACGTCGCTGGTCACTCGCGACATGAGGCCGCCGGTGGATCGGCGCTTGTGGAACGCCAACGGCAGGAACTGCAGGTGACGGTACAACTGCACCCGCAGGTCCTTGACGACGGCGAAACCAACGCTCCCCATCAGGTAGCTCGACAGATAGCGCGCTATCCCCAGCGTCAGGTAGAGAAGCACGATGACGCCTGCGAGCATACGCACATACGCGGCCTGCGCGCTCGGCTGCAACGCGTCGTCGATTACATCCTTGACCATCCAAAGGATGGCACCGTGAGCGGCGGCCACCGCTCCCATCGCCATGATGGCGCCGACCATTCGCGGAGCGTACGGCCGGACCATGCTGAGCAGGCGATTGAGATTGGCCATCAGATCGGAGGTCCTCCGGTGGGTGCCGGAGTCAGAGCGCCAAGAACGGCCTGCGCGGCACGCCGGGACGCGCCGGGCTCGCCGAGCCTGGAGCGCACATCCGTCAGAAAGCGCCTTACCCGGGCCCTCCGCTCGTCGTCGTCCAGCAGCGGTCGCAGCTCGGCGACGATCGCGTCCGGAGTAACCTCGTCTTGGAGCAGCTCGGGTACACCGCGATGCCCCGCGACTACATTGACCAGAGCAATATTTGGGATGCGCACAAGTAACTTTCCGAGATTGTAGGTGAGCCAGGATGTCCTGTAAACGACCACTTCCGGCGTCCCCAATAGCGCCACCTCGAGGGTGGCCGTGCCCGAGCAGACCACCGCCGCTCGGGCGTGGCGAACCGCCTCGTAGGTGTCGTTCTCGATCAGATGCACGTGTTGTCGGAGGCCATCGGCGAGCCCGTCCAGAACCCCCTCGTAGAGGCTTGCATCGAGCGCCGCCGCAGCTGGAACGATGAACTCGTAGGCACCGGACGCAGACAGTCGCCCGGCGGCGGCCAACATGGTCGGCAGAAGCCGCTCGACCTCCGCTATCCGGCTGCCTGGCAGTAAACCGACCCAGGTGCGATCGGTGTCCAGGCCGTGACGATCGGCAAAGACGTCCACGTCGCCGGCTTCGGGAATCACGTCGAGCAGCGGATGGCCGACGAATTCCACCGACAGTCCGGCCCCTTCATAAAGCGCCTTCTCGAACGGCAGGATCACCAGCATGTGATCCACCAATCGTGCGATCTGACTGACCCGGCCTCGCCGCCAGGCCCAGACCTGCGGGCTGATGTAGTAGACGATCGGCAGATCGGGCCGCGCGCGGCGCAGACGGCGGGCAAGCGCCAGGTTGAAATCCGGATAGTCGATCAGAACGACGGCACGAACTCGTCGACCGCGCGCCGCCTCGAGCACACGACGCATGGCGCGGCGGATGTCGCCGAGGTGACCGAACACCTCGGTAATGCCGACGACCGCCAGTTTGCGATAATGCACCAGCAACTCGGCGCCTGCCGCTGCCATCAGATCGCCACCGATCGCGACGACATCCGCTTGCGGCTCGAGACGCTTGATCTGCTCGATGAGGCTACTGCCGTGCAGATCTCCCGACGCCTCTCCGGCGACGACGAGCAACTCGCCGTCGAGCCTCGGCGTCGCCGTCGTCACTCCGACCTTCCGATCCGTCGTTGAAGCCACGTACACATCGCTTTGCACCCCTCGACCCGCCCAGAGGGTACTCGATGCCCCGCAGCATCGACGCCGCGGTGCCGCCCCCGGGTCCGCACTCGGACGTGCCCGTGCTACCATCCAATCTTCGCCGCGCCTGCCTCCGCCGCGGCAAGCCCACGCCTCTCGGATGCACGTCTGTATCGACTACCGCCCGGCTCTCCATGAGAGTACCGGCGTCGGCACATACGTCCGCGGCCTCATGGCCGCGCTCGTGCGTGCCTTCCCCGACGATCGCTATACGGCGTTCTCCGCCTCATGGAAGCACCGGCTGGCGCCCATTCCGAATGCTCGGGTACGCGACGTCCGCCTGCCCGTGCGGCTGATCGACTGGCTGTGGCATCGGCGTCACTGGCCGCCGGTAGAACGCTGGGTCGGCGCTTTGGATATCGCCCACTCGCCCTCGCCGATGTTCGTTCCGACCCGTAACGCACGGTGCCTGGTGACGGTGCACGACTGCTACTTTGCTCGCCAACCCGACGACGTTTCCGGGGCGGTGCGTCGCCACTACGTGCCACTGGTGGCCGACTCACTGCGACGGGCCGACGCGATCATCGCCGTTTCAGAGACCACCAAGCAGGAACTGCAGGAGCTTTTCGACGTCGCCGCCGAGCGCATCCACGTGACCTACAACGGGGTGGATGAGGTCTACGAACCGTGCGCCCCGGCGGGCAGACAGGCAGCGCGAGCAGCTTCTGGCAACGAGCGGCCCTACCTGCTATTCGTCGGCCGACGGGATCCGCGCAAGGACCTCGGCACGCTGTTGGCCGCGTTTGCCCGCCTCGCCGTCAAGCATCCCGATCTGGAGCTGCTACTCGTAGGACCGGACGGGTATCGCTGGGAGCAGACGTGGAACGCCGCCGCGCCCGACGCGCGGCAGCGTACCCGCTGCCTGGCGCATCTACCGAACGACCAGCTGGCTACCATGTATCACGGTGCCGAGGCCTTGGTACTGTCTTCGCTTTGGGAGGGATTCGGCCTCACGGCAGTCGAGGCAATGGCATCCGGCACGCCGGTCGTGGCGTCACGCGCCGGTGCACTGCCGGAGGTTCTGGGCGACGCGGCGGGTTGGTTCGACGTCGGCGACGAAGCGGGCCTGGCCCATGCCTGCGACCGGGTGATCTGCGACTCGACCTATCGGCGGCAGCTGGTCGTTGCGGGCCTCGACTGCGCCGCTCGATACAGCTGGCAGAAGGCCGCCGAACGCACCCGCGCGGTCTACGATCAGTTACTCGCATGAGAATCGCCGTCGACGCGCGCGAGATGACCGGTCACCCCACGGGCGTGGGGCGCGTGATCCAGGGATTGCTTGACGCCTGGCCGGATGGCGATGAGGTCTGTCTGATTAGCCGGGCCCCGCTGACCGACAGGCCGCTGCGCCCCGGCTGGCACGCCGTGGTCGATTCCGCTGCCACCTCGCTACCGGGCGCCGTCTGGGAACAGCTACGGTTGCCGGCTTTGGTTCGTAACAGCCGCGCAGACGCGCTGCTGTCCCCCAACTACAGCATGCCGCTGCGCGCGCCCTGCCCCACCGCCGTTTGCATGCACGACTGTGCGCCGTTCGCGCTGCCACACGGGTTCCGGCCGCGCGAGCGCTGGCGCCGGCGCCTGGCGGCACGGATCGCGGCGCGGCGCGCCGCATTCTTGTTCATGGGGTCACACTTCGCGGCCGGCGAGGCGCGCCGACATCTGGCCGTCGAAGACGCGCGGTTGCTGGTGATCCCGTGGGGCCTGGGTCGTGGCTTCGGCGCCGTATCGGACGACCGCATCGCAGCGGTCCGACAACGCTACGCCATCCACGGCCGCGTTGTGCTGTTTGTCGGCTCGGGGCTACAGCGCCGCCGCCTCGCGGACCTGCGTAGCTGGATGGCGCAGGTCGCCGAGGCCCGTCCAGACGTCGAATTGCTGGTGGCCGGTACCCAACCGGGGCCCGAGAGCGACGAAGCGCCGCTGCGACACATCGGCTACGTTCCCGAGGATGACCTGGCACCGCTTTACGCCGCTGCCACCGTAGTGGCCTACCCGTCATCGTATGAGGGCTTCGGACTCTCCGTGCTGGAGGCGCTGGCCTGCGGCACACCGGCGGTGACGTCGAACACATCGGCGTTGGCCGAGGTCTATGCCGGACGCGCCCAGCTGGTGGCGCACGGCAACGAAGCACAGTGGAAGGCGGTGTTGTCGACACTCCTCGACGACACCGCGGCGCGCCAGCGTGCTATCGACGCCGGCACCGGTTGGGCGCGGGCGCAATCCTGGCAGCCGAGCGCCGCCCGTCTGCGCCGCCGGATGGCGGCGGCGGTCGGAGACCGATCATGAACGTCGGGCAGGTTGACGTCGTGGTGGTGAGCTTCAATTGTCGGGACTTGCTGGCAACCTGCTGTGAGAGCGTTGCCGCGCTGGGCGCGAGAGCCAACCTGATCGTGGTCGACAACGCCTCTGCTGACGGCAGCGCCGAGATGGTGCGCACGCGGTTCCCGGACGCCGTGCTCATCAGCAGTGACCGCAATCTGGGGTTTGGAGCAGCGATCAACCGAGGCGCCGCCCACGGTACAGCGGCGGAGGTGCTGCTGCTCAACAGCGACGCCGAGCTTTGCCCTGGAGCGTACGCTGCGCTATCCGCCGTGCTGCAAAACGACCCGAAGACTGCCGGCGTCGGACCTCACATCACCGATGAGCGCGGCCGGACCGAGCTCACCGCCGGTCGCACGTTGAGCCTGCTCAACGAAACCTGGTTCAAGATGCTCGGTAGCGCCTACGAAACGGGCGTGCCGCTGCTCCGCACGCTCGTAGCGCGCAGTTATGCGCGCCCACGTGT
The DNA here is from genome assembly GCA_965197275.1 of Acidobacteriota bacterium. Taxonomy (GTDB): domain Bacteria; phylum Acidobacteriota; class UBA890; order UBA890; family WLXD01; genus DASCOT01. The sequence goes on along the minus strand of CBDAMQ010000026.1, from coordinate 185,648 downwards.
GACGTTGTCGTTGAGCGCCGCGTGCCTCCTGTTGCGACGCGAGGCTTTCGACCAGGTGGGCGGCTTTGACGAGCGCTTCTTTCTCTACGCCGAGGACGTGGACCTCTGCCGACGGCTGCTACAAAGCGGTTGGCAGCTGCGTTACGTGCCCGCGGCCCGCGTGCAACACCGCCGTGGCGCCTCGGCCGCAGTCGAGCCGTTGACCGAGCGCTGGTATCGCGCCAGCCAGATCGCCTTCTACGACAAGCATCGTTCGCGCATCGCACTGGCTTGCTTGCGCGCCTATCTGCGCCTGCGGTACGCGCTGATGTCGCGGCTCGGTGACGCGGCCCGCCGCGCTCGCGGCCGCGAAGTCACCAGCTGGCTGCGGAGCGCGTCGGTGACGCCCTCCTCCGACGACCCTGGTAGCCGCTGATGCGGATTGCCATAGATGCCCGCAAGATCAACGACTACGGGATCGGGTCGTATCTTCGCGGGCTGGTCGATGCTAGCGCCCGTGCCCGACCGGGGTGGCGCTTTGTGTTGATCGGCGACCCGCGCTCGGGCGGCGCGCTTGACCGGCATTCCAATATCACCTGGATCGCCGACTCGTCGCCGAAGTACGGCATCGCCGAGCTACTCAGTCTTCCCGGCGCGGTGCGGCGTGCGCGTGCTGACGTGTTCCACGCACCGCACTATGTCGTCCCACCGAGGCTGCCGTGCCCGGTCGTGGCAACGGTGCACGACTGCATTCATCTGCGCTTCCGTGGGCACCTTCCGCGACCGCTCGGGTTCCTTCCTCGGAACCTCAGCTACGCTTATGCGCGCGCCATGATGCGGCACGCAGTAGCCACGGCCGCACGAGTCATCGCCGTATCAGAGTCGACGCGCCGCGACCTCGTCGAGCGACTTTCGGCACCGAACGATTGCCTGCGTGTAGTGCTCAACGGCGTCGATGATTTCTGGCGTCAGCCGACGGCGGCACCAAGGGCCGCGTCGATCTCCCGACGGCTGCAGCTGCCGGATCAATACCTGCTTTGGGTTGGCAACCCGAAGCCGCACAAGAACCTGGAACGCCTGGTGTGTGCTTTCGAGCGACTGGCGCAGGAACGCGACGAGCTTCACCTGCTGCTCGTCGGAGCGTGCCCGGCGCAGATCGACTCGCTGACACGTCCGAGGATCAGCCCGGAGCGCTGCCGCGCCCTCGGCCGGATCAGCAACGAGGCACTGCGCCTGCTGTATGCGCGCGCCGCCGCGCTCGTGCTGCCGTCGCTCTGGGAGGGGTTCGGCCTTCCGGCGCTGGAAGCCATGGCTGCCGGAACTCCGGTGGTGGCGGCATCGGCAGGTGGGCTGGCGGAGGTCGTCGGCGATGCCGGAATGCTGGTAAATCCCCTTGAGACCGACTCGATCGCCGCCGGCGCGGTGCGGGTTCTCGACGATCACGACTTCGCTGACGAATTGCGACGCCGCGGCCGAGATCGATCGTGCCGCTTCAGCTGGGAACGCGCCGCGGAGGCGACCCTCCGAGTCTACGCCGAAGCGGCGGGTAGACCGGAATGAGAACGGCGCTCGTTCACGACTGGTTGACCGGCATGAGGGGCGGCGAGAAGGTGCTCGAGCGTCTTGCCGCGATGTTCCCGGAAGCCCCGATCTACACCTTGTTTCACCATCCCGGCAGCGTCAGCTCGGACATCGAGGACCACCCTATTCATACTTCGTTCCTGCAACTGCTTCAGGCGCACCGGTCGTATCGCTGGTACCTGCCCCTCTACCCGCTGGCGATGCGAACGCTGGACTTGAGGGAGTTCGATCTCGTGCTGTCGAGCAGCCACTGCGCCGCCAAGGCGGCGCTCAGTGGTCCCGAAGCACACCACGTCTGCTACTGCCACACTCCGATGCGCTACGCCTGGGACCAGTTCGACGCCTACTTTTCGCCCGACCGCGTCGGTTGGGCGCGCCATGTGCTCATCCGCCCGATGATGGCCGGGCTCCGCCGCTGGGACCGCAGGACCGCGGCACGCGTGGATTCCTTCGCGGCGAACTCTAGCTACGTGGCGAGTCGCATTCGTCGCTACTACGGGCGCGGTTCGGAGGTAGTCCCTCCACCGGTGGACACCGAGCGCTTCACTCCATCCGGCGCACCGCCGGACGACTTCTATCTCATGGTCACCGCATTGAGCCCGTACAAGCGGGTCGAGGTAGCGATCGAGGCGTTCAACCGCATGCAGCGGGATCTTGTCGTTGTCGGCTCCGGTCCCGAAAATGAACTGCTTGCCGAGCTCGCCGGATCGACGGTCCAGCTCGCCGGCCGTGTTAGCGACGCGGAGCTCGTGGAGCTGTATCGGCGTTGCCGAGGATTCGTGTTGCCCGGGGTTGAAGATGCGGGCATCGCGCCGCTCGAAGCAATGGCATGTGGTCGCCCGGCGCTCGTGCTGGCCGAGGGCGGCGCCATGGAGGCCGTGGTACCCGGCATCACCGGGCTACACATCCCGCGCCCAACGTCCGCAGCGATCGTCGAGGTTGTTGACAGCTGCGAAAGGCTCACTTTCAATACAGAGGTCATTCGCGCTCACGCGGAGGGTTACTCCGTCGACGTGTTCGACCGTCGGATAGCCGAGTTCATCGAGCGTACCGTTGATCGTCCACCGTCTGCTTGCGCCTCGGACATCTCATGATCCTGCTGCTTGACGGGGATCGACGCCGTTGATCAACCAACACCGCTTCAAGATAGCGATCGCCCTGCTGGTAGCGGATACGGTTTCGATCAGCGCTGCTTTCCTGTTCGCGTATTGGCTACGGTTCGATTACCAGATCGTGCCCGCCAGCGATCTGCCCGGTGACATCCCAACGCTGGCGAGCTACTTCCGCGTGCTCGTCGCCGCTCTGATCATCCTGCCGCTGGCGCTGTCGTCGGCAGCGCTCTACCGCATTCGGCGCGCCGACTCACGCACCGAAACCTACTTCCGGACCGTCGGGGCGGTGATGTTCGGAATGATCCTCGTAGCGGCTTTCGTGTCGCTCTTTTATCGACCCACCCAGTGGGTGCCGGTGGTGGTCGGCGCCGACACGGCGCTCATGCGAGTGCAGGAATGGAACGTGTCCCGTCTGTTCCTGCTCCTCTTCTCGAGCCTCGTGATGGCCCTGACCGTCGGGGCGCGCATGAGCCTTCAGGCCTGGGTCGATCACATGCGGCGGTCGGGTCACAATTTGCGGCGCATCCTCATCGCCGGCAGTGGCGAGCTCGCCCACAGCGTCATCGACCGTGTGCGGCTCCATGAGGAGTTCGGCTTCCAGGTTATCGGCATGGTCACCGATGACGCCGACGCCGAAGGTTATCGGGGCGTCCCCATCGTCGGCGCTCTTGGCGACGCTCTCAACCTGGTGCGCGACCAGAAGGCACACCAGCTCTATGTGGCGCTGCCGACGTCGTCCCACGAGCGAATTCTGGACGTTTGGCGAAGCGTCGCCAACGAGATCGTCGAGGTGAAAGTGGTACCCGACCTGCTGCAGTACCTGACCCTCGGTGCCGGCCTCGAGGATCTCGACGGGGTGCCCATCGTCAACATGTCGCGCATTCACATGGAAGGCTTCGCCGCAGTGTTGAAGCGCGCCGTCGACATGCTCGTAGCTGCGGCCTGCCTGATACTCTTCGCGCCGCTGTTCCCGCTCATCGCACTGGCGATCAAGATCACTTCCGCCGGGCCGATCCTGTACCGACAGCAGCGCATGGGCCTGGACGGCCGAGCCTTCAATATCCTCAAATTTCGCTCGATGGTCATTGATGCCGAGAAGGAAACTGGCCCCGTTTGGGCCAACGAGCGAGATGCGCGCTGCACGCCGATCGGAGCGTTCTTGCGGAAGCTCAGCCTCGATGAGATCCCACAGTTCTGGAACATCCTCCGCGGCGACATGAGCCTCGTAGGCCCGCGTCCGGAGCGCCCCTACTTCGTAGACGAGTTCAGGCATCGCATCCCGCACTACATGCTCCGCCACCGCGTGCGCGCCGGTCTGACCGGCTGGGCTCAGGTGCATGGGTGGCGTGGTAGCACATCGCTGGAGAAACGCATCGAATACGATCTCTACTACATTGAGAACTGGTCGCTGTCGCTCGATCTCAAGATTCTCTGGATGACCGTCGCGAACGGTATGGCACACGAGCACGCCTACTAGTGGTCTGTAACAGATGGGCAGGTGCGGGCGACATCGGCGTTGCGCCTCGTCGACGATGCCCGAGCAGGTCGTGGTGAGCGTGTGATGGGTCGCCTTCCTCACCGCGCCTGGATCTCACCCGCAAATCCCATCTGCGACATGCAACGATCATCTGCTACAGGCCACTAGGAAACTGGATGTCTGACCGCGCCAGGACCGTTTTGATTACCGGCGGTGCCGGGTTCATCGGCTCGCACCTCGCCGAGAGCCTCCTCGACGATGGTTTCCGTGTCATCGTCATGGACAACCTGCTGACCGGCTCGGCGGCCAACGTGGCGCGATTCGCGAATCGCGACTTCCTGTTCATCGAACACGACGTCACCAACTACGTGTTCGTTGACGAACCGCTGGACTCCGTGCTCCACTTCGCCTCGCCGGCATCGCCCGCCGACTACCTCAAGTACCCGATTCACACGCTCAAAGTCGGCGCGCTGGGAACGCATAAGGCTCTGGGGGTGGCGCGCCACAAGGGCGCTCGGTTCATGCTGGCCTCGACGTCGGAGGTCTATGGCGACCCGCAGGTGAACCCACAACCAGAAACCTACTGGGGGCACGTGAACCCGATCGGGCCACGCGGCGTATACGACGAGGCCAAACGGTTCGCCGAGGCCATGACCATGGCCTACCACCGTAGCCACGACGTCGAGACCAGGATCGCGCGTATCTTCAACACCTACGGCCCGAGGATGCGGATCGACGATGGACGCGCGGTGCCGAACTTCATGATGCAGGCCCTCTCGGGGGAGGACCTCACGGTGTACGGCGACGGGGCGCAAACGCGCTCCTTCTGCTATGTCGATGACACCGTCAGAGGATTGCTCACCCTGCTGCGCTCCGACGTCAGCACGCCGGTGAATATCGGCAATCCCAACGAAGTGACGATTCTGGACATCGCGGAGTTGGTAATCGAGATGAGCGGCACCAACAGCCGGATCGTCTTCGAGGAGCTACCGGTGGACGACCCAAAGGTACGACGGCCGGACGTCACGCGCGCCACCGGCGAGCTCGGATGGGAGCCGCAGGTGGACCTGCGCGCAGGGCTCGAGCTCACCTTTCCATGGTTCCGCGAACAGATGAGCGCAGCCGGCTCCTGAGCGCGTCCGAGAGGTCCGTCGTCTAGCAGGCCGTGGTGAGAGTGTGGTGGGTCTGGCGACAGGGTGTTGCGAGGCGCAGGCCAGGAGAGAGGAGGAGCGATGGTTACCGCCACACTTCCACCACGGCCTGCTAGGTCTCGAGCGCGCCGGTGAGATCTCTGTCGCTGACCTGTACGGCCCAGAACCCGTCGCGCTCCGCCATCCGCCCGATGTCCTCGGCGAGAGCGCAATAGAGCATGCCACCCCTGGACTTCTTGTCGCGGCGAGCACCAGCGAGCACGTCTGCCGGCAGGCAACCCGACGGCAGCGTAACTGGCAAACTCGCGCGCGCGCACAGTGAAGCGATGCGATCCGAAAGGCCGGCGGCAGCGCCGACCAGCTGCTCTGCCAGCCTCGCCTCCGCCACCATACCGATGGCCACCGCCTCGCCATGGCGCAACGAATAGCCCAGCGCCGACTCCACGCCGTGGGCGACGGTATGACCGAAGTTCAAGATCTGTCGCCGGTTGCCCTCGCGTTCATCGGCAACCACTACTGCCGCTTTGAGGCGCACGCAGCGCTCGACAACGAGCGCCAGCGCCTCCGGGACCTTCGCGAGGCACGATTCGAGCAACCCGTCCTCGAGATCGACGAACAACTGCTCGTCAAGGATCACTCCGTACTTGATCACCTCGCCAAGACCGGCGCGCAGCTCGGCGGTGGGCAATGTTTGCAGCAGGTCGACGTCCGCGAGCACTCCGCGCGGATGCCAGAAGGCGCCGATGAGGTTCTTGCCTGCCTTGGTATCGACACCGGTCTTGCCGCCGACCGCGCTGTCCACCATGGCCAACAGAGTTGTCGGCAGCTGTATGTAGGAGACACCCCGGTACAGCGTTGCGGCGACATAGCCAGCAATGTCGCCGACAACGCCGCCACCGAACGCCACCACCACGGATCGTCGATCGGCCCCGGCATCGATCGTCTCGTCCTGCAGAGCCGCCGCGACCCTGCGTGTCTTGGAGCTCTCGCCGCTGGGTACCGTGAGCTCCACGAACTCTGCATCGGCCGCAGTGAGAACAGCCCGCAATCGATCCCCGTGAAGAGCCGCAACCGTCTCGTCCGCGATGACCACCGCGAGCGAGTGATCGCCGACGGTCGCCTGTAGATGCTCTCCGGTCGTGGCGATCAACCCACTGCCCACGACTATCTCGTAGGCACGCTCGATCTCGCTTTCCAGTGCGACGCTGACGCGGCGTGTTTCGCTCATGAGATCAGCTTCGCTGTGCCACGCCGCAGCGTGCCAGCGACTCCAGTACGAGAACCTCGGTAGCGTCGAGCACCGGCAAGGGCGGCGAGCCGAGGTCCAACAACGGCAGCTCGGTACACCCGAGAACCAACACCTCCGCACCGGCAGCCACGAGCTCGTCGATCGCCGGCTCGAGCGCATCGCGTGCTCCGGCCCGTGGCCCGTCGATGGCCCCCTTCAGTGCACGGATCGCCGTCATCACCCCGGCTTGTGCCTGCTGCTGCGGCCGCACCAATTGTAAGCCGTGCTCTTCCAACGCCCGGTCGTACAAACCCAGCTCGATAGTGCCGGTCGCCGCCAACACGCCAACTGAGCCTGCAGACGGGAGCATGGTCGCCGCGTGGGCGGAGGTCAGGTCGATCATGTCGAGCACGTCGATGTCGACGGCATCCTGAATCGAGGCGAGGTAGGCGTGCGCCGAGTTGCACGGGATGGCGATGAAATCAGCGCCGGCGCGCTCGAGCGTCCGGCCAGCCTCGCGGAGGGCCGCAGTCGGATCGGCTCCGCCACCGGTAAGATGCGCGGTCCGATCGGGGACTTGGGTGGCATTGTAGACCACGCACTGGGGGTGATCCTGGTCACGGGCGGCACCCACGCGGTCCACAAGCTGCTGGAAAAAGTACGCGGTTGCGGCCGGCCCCATGCCGCCCAGCACTCCGATCGTGCGGCAGCCTGCGTCGCTCACCGACTCAGGCCGACTCGCTCTCGGTCGTGCAACCGGACGGCGGCGTCCACCGCAGAATCGGTTGCCGAGCTGCGCGCGTCTCGTCGAGTCGTCGATGGTAAGTCGTGTGTGGAGCGCCCTTCACCAGCTCGGCGTCGTCGCGTGCCTCGCGGGCAATCGACAGCATCGCCTCGGCGAACCCGTCGAGCTCTTGCGAGGACACCGTTTCGGTAGGCTCGATCATGAGCGCCCCCGGCACCACAAGCGGGAAGTAAACCGTCGGCGGATGGAATCCGTAGTCCATGAGGCGCTTGCAGATGTCCATCGCTGAAACGCCGTGCTCGTTCTGCCGTCGATCCGAGAGGACCACCTCGTGCATGCAGGCGCGATCTTGCGGTAGGTCGTACTCCCCTTTCAGGCGTTCCTTCAGGTAGTTGGCCGAAAGGACGGCATCCTCGGCGATCTGACGGAGACCCACCGCGCCGTGCGCCCGGATGTACGCATAACCGCGCACCATCATCGAGAAGTTGCCGTAGAAACCGTGGATCTTCCCCATGCTGTCAGGGCGGTCATCGTCGAATCGGTAGCTGCCGTCCTCGTTCTGCGCCACTACCGGCCGCGGCCGGAACGGCTCGAGCCGCTCCGACAACGCCACCGGACCACACCCCGGTCCGCCACCACCGTGCGGAGTCGTAAACGTCTTGTGCATGTTGATATGAAACACGTCGGCGCCGAAATCTCCCGGTCGGGCCTTGCCCAGAATGGCGTTCAGATTGGCCCCGTCGCAGTAGATCAGGCCGCCGGCGTCGTGAACGATGGCGGCGATCTCATCGATACAATCCTCGAATAGCCCGATGGTGTTCGGGTTCGTGAGCATCAATGCGGCGGTGTCCTCCCCAACCGCCGCCTGCAATACGTCGAGATCGATCGTGCCGCGCTCATTGCTGGGTATCTCGACCGGATCGAACCCGCACAGGCTGGCGGTGGCCGGGTTGGTGCCGTGCGCCGAATCGGGAATGAGCACCTTCTGCCGCGCCTCGCCGCGTTTGCGGTGATATGCCGCGATCATCATGATCCCGGTGAGCTCGCCCTGGGCGCCGGCCGCCGGCTGCATGGAAATATGTGGCAGGCCGGTGATCTCCGACAGGATCCGCTCTAAGCGCCACATGAGCTCGAGCGCCCCCTGTGAAGCCGCCTCCGGCATATAGGGGTGTGCCGCCGCGAAGCCGCGCAGACGTGCGACGCGCTCGTGCAGCTTCGGGTTGTACTTCATGGTGCACGATCCCAGCGGGTGCAAGCCGAGATCGATGCCGTAGTTGTGCTGCGAGATGCGCGTGAAGTGTCGTACGACATCCACTTCGGACACCTCCGGGAACCCGGCCACCTCGTGACGCACCAGATCCGCACCCCACGCCTCGGTCGCATCGACTTCGGGGACGTCAAGCGCCGGTAGCGAATAACCGACGCGGCCCTCACCACCGCGCTCGAAGATCGGCGGCTCCTGTTTGAGCTGTCCCTGCCTGCTATCGCACGCGACCCCGTCGCCGCTCATGCAACCGCCTCCGCCAGGACGTCTGCCAGGTGATCAATCGCTTGTTTGCTGTGGACCTCGGTAACGCACATCAACAGCTGATCGGCGCGCGCGGCGTCGAAGCGACCGAGTGCAACGCCCGGGATGACGTCTCGGGTCAGACACCTATCTACCACCTCTGCCGCATCGCCACCGACGCGTACGACGAGCTCGTTGAAGTGCGGGCCGTCGTAGACGGCGCGCACGCCGCGGGACGCCAGCAGTCCGCGCGCGTACGTCGTCTTCGCCAGATTCGTGCGCGCCAGCTCGGCGATGCCGTTGCGTCCCAAGCTACACATGTGGATGCACGCTGCCAGAGCACACAATGCTTCGTTCGTACATATGTTCGACGTCGCCCTGGCACGCCGGATGTGCTGTTCGCGCGTCGACAGGGTGAGGACATAGCCGTCCTTGCCGTCCGCATCGACCGTGCGACCGGCAAGCCGCCCGGGCAGATTGCGCTTGTCAGCATCGAGACAAGCCATGAAACCGACCAGCGGCCCGCCGAAATTCATACCGTTGCCGAAGCTTTGCAGCTCGCCGACTACCAGGTCCGCCCCGGCATGTGCGGGCGGAATCGCCAATCCGAAGGCCACCGGCTCGGTCGTACTGACAACGAACTTGGCGCCGCCCGTCGCAGCCTGCCGGCCGGCCTGGCGCAGATCCTCGACCACGCCGAAGAAATTCGGCTGCTGCATCACCACGGCGAAGACATCGTCGTCGACCTGACCGATCACGGTACGACCGTGTTCATCGAGCGGCAATACTTCGAACTCGATGTCATCGAGATACTTCGCGTACGTTCGGGCGACCGAGCGATACGCTGGATGAACACCTTCCGACACCAGGACGCGACCACCACGACGCGCTAACCGCCGGGCCATGAGCACCGCCTCGGCAACGGCGCTGGCACCGTCGTAAACCGAGGCATTGCAGACGTCCATCCCGGTCAACATACAAACGAGGCTCTGGAACTCGAAGATCGCCTGTAGGGTCCCCTGCCCTACTTCCGCCTGGTACGGCGTATAGGCGGTAAGGAACTCCTGCCGCTGGATCAAGGCGTCTACGTGCGTCGGCACGAAATGCGGATTACAGCCGGCGCCGAGGAAGCTCGAGACGCGACCGGCCGAGGCGTTGGCCGCCGCCAGCTCCTCGAGATGCTCGACCAGTTCGAGCTCGGACATTGCCGGCTCGAGCGCTAGCATTCCCGCGAACCGCGCCGCTGCCGGAATATCGGCGAACAGCTCATCGACATGCGCAACCCCGATGGTTGCCAGCATCGACTCCCGATCTGATCGGCCAAGCGACAGGTAACGCCCACCGCCACCGGTGTCGTTGCGCGCATCGGCTTGCGCACTGCGCAAGTTGGCTTGCGAGCTGCGCAAGTTGGTTTGCGAACTGCGCCCCGTGTCCCCCACGTTACGCCTCGATGTGCTGCTGGTAGTCTGCGCTGCTCATGAGCGCATCGGCCGACGACGATTCGTCGAGCTTGATACGGATCATCCAGCCGGCTCCATGCGGATCGTCGTTCACCGCCTCGGGCGCGTCCATCAGGGCATCGTTGACCTCGACAATCTCCCCGGCAACCGGCGCGTACAGATCTGACACAGCCTTGACCGACTCGATGGTGCCGAAGACTGCGCCACGGGCGAACACAGCGCCAGGCTCGGGCAGCTCGACGAAAACCACGTCGCCAAGCTCGTCTTGAGCGTGGTGGGTGATTCCGACCGTGCCTACCGCTCCGTCGATGGATATCCACTCGTGATCCGCGCTGTATTTGTAAGCGTCCGGATAGTCGGCCATGAACGTGTCCTTTCCGCCGGCCTACCTGCGCCAACGGCGGCATGGTTGCCGCCCTGCGCTGGCGAACCGGGATTCTAGTGTCTGCGGTAAAAAGGTGTTCTAACTACCGTTGCCGGCGTCGCCCGACCACGAATCTCGACTGCCACCTCGAGACCCGGGGTGGCGTGCTCGGCCGCAAGGCTGGCGAACCCGATTCCCTTTCTCAAAGTGGGGCTGAACGTCCCCGACGTCACCACGCCTATCGAATCGCCAGCGACATCGAGCACACCGTAGCCGTGTCGCGGTATTCCCCGACCCGGGATCTCCAGCCCCACAACACGCTCGGCGGGTCCCGAGGTGAGCTGCTCGACCAGCGCTTGTCGACCGACGAAATCACCCTTGTCCGGCTTCACCACCCAGCCAACACCCGCCTCCACCGGCGTGCGCGACTCGTCCATGTCGCTGCCATACAGCAGCATGCCGGCCTCGAGGCGCAGGGTGTCGCGGGCTCCGAGCCCCGCCGGTACCAAGCCGTCAGTGGAGCCAGCGTCCATCAGCTCGTCCGCCAGCGCCTCCGCGTGCCGTGGGGGAACATAGATCTCGAACCCGTCCTCGCCCGTGTAGCCAGTGCGCGAAACGATGCCCGGGGAGCCGCCGACCTCCGCCATCGCGAACCGATAATACTGAATCGAGGCCAGGTCCGCGTCGATAACGCGCGCCAGTATCGCCTCGCTCCGTGGCCCTTGCAGCGCCAGCTGCGCCCAGTCCGAGCTTTCGTCGCTCGCCTCTACATCGCCCTCCAGCCGAGCCCCGATCCAGGCGTAGTCCTTATCTTTGGTGCCGGCATTGACGACCAGGAGATAATCGTTGTCTGCCATCCGATACACCAACAGATCGTCGACCATACCGCCCGATTCGTGTGTCATCGCGGTGTAGTGAGCTTGGCCGATCTGCAGTCCGGCGGCGTCGTTAGTGGTCAGTCGCTGAACGTTGGCCAACGCGTCCCGGCCGCGCAGCCGGATCTCGCCCATATGGCTGACGTCGAACAGGCCGGCTCGCTCTCGAACAGCAGTATGCTCATCCACCAGGCCGCTGAACTGCACCGGCATGTGCCAGCCCGCGAAGTCGACCATGCGGCCACCCCGCCGTACGTGCCAGGCGTGTAACGGTGTTCTTAGCGGCTCCGACAATCCATGTCCCTTGTGCCTCGGAGGGTGGGTCTCTGGCGCCACCGGCAATGGCGCAACGCATGAAGCTACCACAGCAACCACCCTCCGGTCGGCCCTCCGCTGGCAGCCACGGGAACGCCGGGCTCGGGCGTCCCGCCGGTGACGAGAAGCTCCTACCAGCGCCGCCGCCAGACGCCATCCGTGTGCCGGCGGCGCCAGATCGAGAACCGAGCCGTAACGCCGTACACCCTTACCGCAACGGCGTCACCGAACTGGTTGGAGAGGTACAGGCTACCGGAGGTGGCGGTACCGTCTGGCGACAACGACAAGAGGTCTCCGCGGCCAAACGCGACGCCGTCCGTGGGCGGCACGCCGCCGTTTGGCGTCCTCACACCGGGCGGCAGGCCTGCGATCACGCCGGGGTAGTTGGTGGCCAGATCGCGTCGCCTCCCGATCGCGACATCGCGTCCGGCGCGCAGATCAGCTCGGCGCAGCCCGTCACCGTCCCCATCGGCGACCGGCGTCCAACCGACCGTCTCTGCGGTCGAATCGATCGCCAGGCCGCGAGACGTCCCTGCGGCAGCTGCAGCCACGCGCAGGCCCGCTGCGAAGAGCACCAGCTCCTCGGCAGCAGCCTCCAGACGACGCGCCTGGCGCCAGCGCACGAACGCTGGCGCAACCGCCTGCAAGACGATCCCGAACACCGCCAACACGACCACCGCTTCGATGATCGAGCTGCCTGTGCTGCGGCAGGCGCGATCCAGGCTCACCTTCGCGGCGGATCCTGCGCGCCGACCGTCACGTACGGACGCAGCTTCTCCAACGTCGTGACACCGATGCCGCGGACGTTCAGCAGGTCCTCGAGTCGCTCGAAACGACCGTTCTCCGTGCGCCAATCGATGATGCGCCGGGCCGTGGATGGACCGATTCCGGGGACGGCTTGCAGCTGCTCCTCGTCGGCGCGGTTCACGTCAACGGGCTCCGCCGGCACCTCCTGATGCCGATCAATGTGCTGTGACTGAGAGTGCTGTGGTTCCACCTGATGCCAGGCAGCCGACATGTCCACCGCAGTCGGCTGCCTGCCGACGACCGGCGCCGGTGCCGCGATGATGAGCGCAGCAGCGCCAACCAATCCGAAGATCATGGTTCCCCCCGAGTTACTGGTTGCGTTCGCAGACGCCGTGACCTCACTGCGCCCGCTACCAGGAGACGGCCAACGGCTCCTGGTTTCCGCCTGTCGTTGAAGGCGCCGTGCCGCCTCGCATCGGCGGCAACCGGAAGGCTGCCAAACCCCATGAGAACTGGCCTTTTCCCCAACGCCGACGACGTTTGCGCGCCTACGGGGTGCGTGCTAGCTTGCCGTTCCGCCGCCCTGAACGCCCTCTCCCGCGCAGACACTCCGAAGCATGGCCAAAGATCGATCTGCTGACGACGCGTTCGTGACCGAGATCACGCCGAAGTCCGAGGACTTCTCCCGTTGGTACACAGACGTCGTGCGCCGTGCCGAGCTCGCCGACTACACCCCGGTCAAAGGGTGCATGGTGATTCGCCCCTACGGCTATGCCTTGTGGGAAAACGCCCGCGACCTGCTCGACGCGCGCATCAAGGCGACCGGGCATCAGAACGCCTACTTCCCGCTCTTGATCCCTGAGAGCTTCCTGCAAAAGGAGGCCGAGCATGTCGAGGGCTTCGCGCCCGAGGTCGCATGGGTGACCCACGGCGGCGACGACGAACTCGAAGAGCGTCTGGCGATTCGACCCACATCCGAGGCGATCATCTGCAGTATGTACAGCAAGTGGGTGCAGTCCTGGCGTGACCTGCCGGTGCTGATCAATCAGTGGGCGAACATAGTGCGCTGGGAAAAGGTCACGCGTTTCTTCCTGCGCACGACCGAGTTCCTCTGGCAGGAGGGCCACACCGCCCACGCGACGGAAGCGGAGGCGCAGGAGGAGACTCTGAAGATGCTCGGCGTCTATCGCGCCTTCCTTGAGGAGGACCTTGCCATCCCCGCGATCCCGGGGCTCAAGACCGAGCGCGAAAAGTTCGCTGGCGCCGACCGTACCTATACGGTCGAGGCGCTGATGTCGGATGGCCGAGCCCTGCAGGCAGGTACCTCGCACAACCTGGGACAGAACTTCGCCAAGGCGTTCGACATCCGCTTCGAGGATCAGAACCAGGAGCTGCAGTACGCTTGGAGTACCTCGTGGGGTATGACCACTCGGACGATCGGTGCGCTCATCATGACCCACGGCGATGACAATGGGCTGCAGCTGCCGCCACGCGTCGCCCCCTACCACGTGGTGATTGTCCCGATCCGGGCCGGCAACTACGAGGAAGAGGTACTGCCAGCGGCCGCGGTCCTACGCGACCTGCTGGTCACCGCTGGCCTGCGGGTGTATCTCGACGACCGCGACGAGCACACCCCGGGCTGGAAGTACAACGAGTGGGAGATGCGCGGCGTGCCACTGCGTGCCGAGATCGGGCCGCGTGACGTCGCCAAGGGGCAGACCGTGCTGGTGCGCCGCGACACACGCGACAAGAGCTTCGTCCCGGTGGATCACGCCCCGTCAACTGCCGCTACGTTGCTGGACGAAATTCAGACCTCGATGCTCGAGTCTGCGCGCAGGTTCACTGCCGACAGCACCCATGTGGTGGCGGACTACGATGCCTTCCGCGAGATCATGTCCGGTCCGCGCGGCTTCCTGAAGGTGAACTGGTGCGGCGACCCCGAGATCGAAGGCCGCATAAAAGACGAGACATCGGCCACCATTCGCTGCCTGTTGCTGGATGAGGAGCCTGACGGCCCGTGCTTCTACAGCGGCGAGCCGGCGAAGCACGTGGCCTTGTTCGCCAAGTCGTACTAGGTCAACTGCAGCAGCGCCTCGATGTCGGCCGCCACGTCGCCGGGTGACGCCTCGGCATCCACGATCCAATCGGCGCTCGCATACACGGACTCGCGGTCCTCCAGCAGCGCCCTGGCCGCCTCCGGGTCGTCCCATAGCGGCCGAGAATCGCGCCCCCGCTTCCCGGCAGCATCGATCCGGCGTCGAAGCTCTGCGAACTCGCATCGCAGCCACACCGATGTGGCTGTTCGCGCCGTCAGCTCGCGGTTCTCCTGCGCCAAGTGCGCCCCGCCCCCCAGGGCGACCACTGTGCGTGGCTTCTGGGCTGCCTGGCGGAGAACGAACGTCTCCGCCTGGCGGAAGCTCGCCTCACCGGCCTCAGCGAAGATCTCCGCGATGGGCCGGCCAAGGTGTCTGACGATCAAGGCATCGAGATCGAGGAAGCTCCACAGCAGACGCCGGGCGAGCAACGGACCTACGGTGCTCTTTCCGCATCCCATGAAGCCCAGCAGATGGACTTGGTGCTTGCCGCACGTAGCGAGATCCCTCGGCGCAAGGCTGGCCGCAGGGTCGAAGGTCATCGACTGCTTGCCGACTCGAGTTGTTCGCGGAAGCCCGGGTACGACACCGCCGCAACATCGGCACCGACGACCTGGACGGGGCCACTCGCCGCTCCGGCGACGGCCGCCGTCGCCAGCGCAATTCGATGATCACCACAGGCGTCGACGGTGCCGCCGGTCAGGCCCTGCCGACCTTGTACAGCCAGGCCGTCAGGGAACTCGTCGACCTCGACACCGAGCGCCCGCAGGGCGGCACACACCGCGGCGATCCGGTCGCTCTCCTTGACTCGTAGCTCGGCGGCGCCACGGATCTCGACGCCCTCGTCGGTCAGCGGTCCGAGCAACGCCAGCAGCGGTAGCTCGTCGATGAGCGCGGTAACAGATCCGGCGTCTATGGTGCCACCGCTGAGGCTGGCGCCGCCGCTCACATGAATCGCGGCACAGGGCTCGCCATGCCAGTCCGAGCCCGGAACGAGCTCAATCGCAGCGCCCCATCGGTGCAGCACGTCAAGCACCGCCGAGCGCGTCGGATTGACCCCGACGCCGGGAAGCGCCAGCTCAGCGCGATCGGCAACGCTGGCCGCGACAACCCAATACGCCGCCGACGATATATCCCCCGGTACTCGTCCCTGCAACGGATCGAGCCGTGGTCGGGGTCGCACTGTCACGCCACCGTCGGCGGCCTCGCCGGCGATCTGTGCACCCATCGATGCCAGCATGCGTTCGGTATGATCCCGCGACGGCTGCTCCTCGTGCACCACGGTGTCACCGTCGGCGAACAGGGCTGCGAGGAGAACGCACGACTTCACCTGCGCCGACGGCACCGGCGTCCGATAGGTGACCGCCCGCAGCTGCGTCCCCTCTACCGTGAGCGGCGGTCGGCCACCCTGACGGGTGGTGACGGTCGCTCCCATCGCTCGCAGGGGCTCCGCGATGCGCTCCATTGGGCGACGGCGCAGCGACCGGTCGCCGTCCAGCGTGGTGCAGAACTGGGTACCTGCTACGAGCCCGGCGAGCAGGCGCATGGTGGTGCCACTGTTACCGCACGGAAGCGGACCTGCGGCTTCCCGAAGTCCATCGATCCCCGCTCCGCGAACTCGCGTCGTGCCGTCGGGGTCGGCATCGTCGATGTCGATGCGGAGACGCCGCAAGCACGCGGCCGTCGCGCGCACGTCCTCGCCGCGCGGCACTCCCTGGATATGGGTCGTCCCAGCCGCCACCGCCGCCAGCATCAGGGCGCGATGAGCGATCGACTTGTCGCCAGGAACTTCGATTCGGCCCTGCAACTTCGCCGTGGGCTCCAGATGCCAGCGGTCCACGGGACTTTCAGTCCGGGCTACCGGCCAGCTGTGGCCGGTTACAGGCCACTAGTCACCACGGTCCCGATCGATCCGCATCGACCGCAACAGCAGCAGCCCGAAGCCGCCCCAGATGAAGCCCAGAACGAACAGCATCATGACGATCGCGCCTGCATCCATCATCGAGCTCCGCGGCTAGGGTTCCTCAGGATCCAACGTCGCGGCGGCGATGCGATCGTTCAGCAGCCAGAAGACCGCAAACACCGCACCCCATTGCAACAAGCAGGTTCCGAGGCTGAACGAGGAGATCGGATTCCACCATTCCGGCTCGCTGACCGCCGCCTGATACAACCACCAGGAGATCAGGATCAGGAACTGCGCCGGAACCACCCAGCGCAGCAGGACATCGAACCACCTGCCGACCGGCAAGTCGTTCCGTGCCGGCTCGATGAGCTCGCGCCGGAACCGCGCCGCACCGTACCGATTGACTGCAACAGCAAAAAGGAAGCCGGACACCATCAAGCCGATGCCCCAGACGTTGTCCTGGTTTATCAGGAAGTCGGTACTGAGGGCCGACGGGATGCCGAACAGAAAGCCGCCCAACGTCACGAACAGCACGGCCCGCTTACGCGTCAGCCCAGCGTCGACGAACAGGCGCGACGACATCTCGATCATGGCCACCAGCGACGATACCGCCGCCACTGCCAGCGCCAGAAAGAACAGCGCCAATGAGAGTTGCCCGAACGGCATCTGCTGAAACAGCTCCGGGATCCACAGGAAGCTCAACGCCGTGTTGCCCGGTCCTCCGAGCTGCAACAGCTCCTCGGCCGGCGGATTGCTGGGATCGGCGGGCGCCAGCGCAAACACCGAGCAGATCACCATGATTCCGGCCAGCAGCGAGGCGGCGTTGTTGCCGAAGCCGATGGTGAGGGAGTTCATCACGATGTCGTCGCGATGGCTGGTGTAAATAGAGTACGTGAGCAGCAAGCCGTACCCCGCCCCGGTCGACCATGCCGACTGCGTCAAGCCCTCGAGCCAGATCCGATAGTCGAGCAACGCGCTGAAGTCGGGGTTGAACAGAAAGTTCAGGCCACCGCTCGCCCCCGGCAACGTGATCGCGCGGACCGCGCCACCGAGCAAGAGCACGAACAGCAGCGGGATCATCACCTTGCAGGCGCGCTCGATGCCGGCCACCACGCCCCGGTACACAACAGCTCCGGCACAGCCGATGGCGATCAGTTGGAAGAGCAGCGCCTCGACGGGCGATGCCTGGAACGCCTCCCAGTACGCACTACCCCCTTGACGCATCACGCTGCCGCTGAGCGCGCCGTACAGGTACTTGAAGCACCACCCGGCGACTACCGCGTAGTAGCACATGATCGCCATCGAGCAGAAGCCGATGAAGCTGCCCAGCCAGCTGGCGTTGCGCCCCACCAGCCGGCCGAAGGCGCCGATCGTCCCCTTCTGCGCCTGCCGTCCCATCGCCGTCTCGACCATCAGCAACGGAATGGACCACAGCAGCAGGAACACCAGCCACGGAATCAGGAACTCGCCGCCGCCGTTCAACGCCGCCACGCGCGGGAAGCGCCAGATATTGCCGGTGCCGACTGCCATGCCGATGGCGGCCACCAGTAGGCCGAACCGCGAAGTGAATTGCTCAGGTGCTTTCATGGCGAGCGATTATACAGAGCGAGTGAGCTCTCGATCCCTACGAAGCTCATCTCCGGTGGCCGTCGTGACCCGCCCGACACTCCGTACGGCGATCGGCCGCATCGGCCCTGACACCATGCGCCGATCGTCCATCGGCTATCCTCCGGCGAGCATTCCCGATACACGACGCTTCGAGGCGAAAGAGACCCGATGGACTTCACACTGACTGACGAACAAGAGCTGATCATCGAGACGACGCAGACGTTCGTGCAGCAGGAGCTGCTGCCACACGAGGATCAGGTCGAGGAGCTGGATGCGGTTCCCGACGAGCTGTACGAGCAGATCAAGCAGCGGGCTATCGATCAGGGCTTGTATGCCGCCGATATACCGGAGAAGTTTGGCGGCGGCGGGCTCGACCCGTTGTCGTTCACGCTGCTGGAGCGCGAGCTCGGCTGGGCCTCCTACGCGCTGCAGTACATCGTCCACCGGCCGTGCAACATCCTGCAGGCGGGAACCGACGAGCAGATCGAGACCTACCTGAAGCCCACCGTGCGCGGCGAGCGCCTCGATTGCCTGGCGATGACCGAGCCCGCCGCTGGGTCGGACCTGCGCGGCATGCAGACAACCGCGAACAAGGACGGCGACGACTACGTTATCAACGGCGCCAAGATCTACATCAGCTTCGGGATGCGCGCCGACTACGTGATCCTGTTCGCCGTAACGGGGGTAAACGAGACACCGCGAGGCCCGCGCAACGAGATCTCCACGTTCCTGATCGACAAGGGAACGCCGGGCTTTACATGGGGCTACGGCGGCAGCTGTGTGTCGCACCGCGGCTACGACCACGCGGAGCTTTTCTTCGATGACTGCCGGGTGCCGGCAAGCCAGATGCTCGGTGCACCCGGCGAAGGTTTCGAGCTCGCTGGTGTGTGGCTGGAGCCGGCGCGGCTATCGATGGGCGCTCTGTGCGTCGGCCGAGCAAAGCGCGTGTTCGAGATGGCATCCGAGTGGGCCGCCACGCGCACGCAGTTCGGCAAGCCTATCGGCCAGTTTCAGGGAACCGGCTTCAAGATCGCCGACATGGCCGCGCAGATCGAAGCGGCCGACCTGCTCACCCTGAAGGCAGCCTGGAAGTGTGCCCAGGGCACCATGACAGCGCAGGACGCGGCGGTATCGAAGCTCTACGCCAGCGAGATGCTGGCGATGGTCACCGACCATGCGGTGCAGATATACGGCGGCATGGGGGTGATGAAGGAGATGCCAATCGAGCGCTTCTGGAGAGACGCGCGCCTGGACCGCATCTGGGACGGTACCAGCGAGATCCAGCGCCACATCATCGCCCGCTCGATCCTCCGCCCGCTAGAAGGGTGATCAACGTCGGCTAGCAGGCCGTGGTGAAAGTGTGGTCAACAAATCGCCGGTGGCGTCCACTCGGCGTTTCGCTGGCGCAATCCCTGCGTGGCGCTCTCCAAAATGGCGGCGGCCGCAGCGACCGGATCCTCGACCGCCACGACTGCCGATAACACCGCCACACAATCGGCACCGGCTGCGGTGACGGCACCGGCATTCGTTGCGTTGATCCCGCCTATGGCGACCAGCGGCAGCGAGGTTATCCGTCGCGCGGAGCCCACGTGCGCCACGCCGATAGCATCGCCGGCGTCTGGCTTGCTGGCGGTGGGGTAGACCGGACCGACGGCCAGGTAGTCGATCGGCAGCTCGTGGGCCCGTTGCAGATCGCGGAGCGAGTCGGTCGACAGGCCGAGGCACTCCTGCCCTAGCAACCGGCGCGCCTTGGCGACCGGCATGTCCGTCTGCCCGACGTGCGCGCCGACTCGTTTCAGCACCGCCGCAATCGTCACCCGATCGTTGAGCATCAAGTACATGCCTAGCGAGTCACACAGGCGTTCCGCCTCTCGGGCAGCAGCAAGGAATTCGGCGTCGGAGGCCTCCTTGTCGCGATACTGCACCCACTCTGCGCCCGCCTCGGCGAGCGCCACCAGGGTCGGAGACAGAGGCCAGCGCGCGACGCTCGGGTCGAAGATCGGCAACACCGCGGGGACGCGCCCATGAGCCCACGGAAACGGCATCGCGCGATCAGCTTTGCGGCCCGGCCCCGGGCAGAATCTCGTCGATCAGGTGGGTGTCGTAGTCGCCGGCGATGAACCCGGGGTGGTCCATCACGCGCCGCAACAGCGGGATGTTGGTCTTGATTCCCTCGACGATCATCAGCTCGAGGCAACGGCGCATGCGTGCCAGCGCCTCACCCCGATCGCGCCCGTGGACAATCACCTTGGCGATCATCGAGTCGTAGAACGGCGAGACGTAGTAGTCCTCGTGAGCCGCAGTGTCGACGCGTACTCCGGGGCCTTTGGGAACGTTGAACGCAGTGATCTGACCGGGGCTCGGAGTCAGCGTCTCAGGGTCCTCGGCATTGATGCGACATTCGATACTGTGGCCGCGGAACTCGATGTCATGCTGAGCGTACTGAATCGGCATTCCGGCGGCGACGCGGATCTGCTCCTTGACCAGATCGACGAGGGTCACCGCCTCGGTGATCGGGTGCTCGACCTGAATGCGGGTGTTCATCTCCATGAAGTAGTGGTTGCCGTCGCCGTCGACCAGAAACTCCATGGTGCCCGCCGACACGTACTCGAGCGCCGACGCGCCGCGCACGGCGTCGGAAAGGATGGTGTCGCGCTGCTCCGGGCTCAGCGCTGCCGTCGGGGTCTCCTCGACGATCTTCTGGTACTTCCGCTGCACGCTGCATTCGCGCTCGCCGAAATGCACCAGGTTTCCATGGCTGTCGCCCAGGAGCTGAACTTCTACGTGGCGTGGCCGCGCCAGGTACTTTTCCATATACATCTCACCGTTGCCGAAGGCCGCCTCGGCCTCGCGCGATGCCGTCTTGAAAGCGACAGCGAGGTCCTCGGCCCGCAGCACGATGCGCATGCCGCGGCCACCGCCGCCAGCAGCCGCCTTGAACAGCACCGGATAGCCGATGGTCGCGGCAACCTCGTAGGCCGCGTCGAGCCCGTTGACCGGACCGTCGCTGCCGGGCAGCATCGGCAGGCCGGCCCCCAGCATCAGCCGCTTGGCCTCGGCCTTGTCGCCCATACGGCGGATGTGCTCGGGGAGAGGTCCGATGAACTTGAAACCGCAGGTCTCACAGACCTCGGCAAAGTGCGCATTCTCCGACAGGAATCCGTAGCCCGGATGGATCGCGTCGACCTTGAGCGCCTCGGCGGCAGCGATCACGGAGGCAATATCCAGATACGACTCGGCCGCCGGACCCGGGCCGATGCAGATGTCCTCATCGGCGAACTTCACATGCAGCGAGTCCCTGTCGGCCTCCGAGTAGACGGCCACCGGGCTAATGCCGAGCTCGCGACAGGCCCAGATAACGCGCAGCGCGATCTCGCCACGGTTGGCCACCAAGACGGAATTGATCATCGAAGAATTCCCACGATCGCCGCAGATGGCGGCGGTCGCTGGATCAGTCTGGCCGGATGGCGAAAAGCTCCTGCCCGTACTCCACCGGCTGCCCGTTCTCGTGCAACACGGCAACGACCTCCCCGACAACATCCGAGGTAATCTCGTTCATCAGCTTCATCGCCTCGACGATGCACAGTGTCTGCCCTTCGTCGACCCTGTCGCCGACCTGCACGAAGGAATCGGCCCCAGGCTCCGGCGCCAGGAAGAGTGTGCCTACCATCGGCGACCGAATCAGATGGGCAGCGCCGTGCTCGGGAGCCGCAACGCCGGCGCTGTCGACTGAGCCCGCGCCAGGCGCCGGAATGATCGCGCCCGCGGGCACGGAAGCGGCGGCAACGACGTGTGGCTCTGGCCGCCGGAGGCGCAGATTCACCCCGTGTTGCTCGATCTGGAGCTCCGCCAGATCCTTCTCGATCATCAGATCGACGAGCTCGCGTATGCGATCGGTGTCCAAGTGTCTGTCTCCGGTGGAAGCGGACCCCAGGGTACCATCGGTGCCGAGGCCGTTCACTCGCTGGCCGAGCGACTAGCCCGAGGCGAACATCGGTTCCGCAGGAAGTCGATTCAGCACCTCGCGACCGGTCTCGGTGACCAGCACCATGTCCTCGAGCCGCATGCCTCCCGCTCCCGGCAGGTATACCCCCGGCTCGACTGTGACCACGTTTCCGGCGGCCAGCGTGTGGACGCTACGCTGCGCCAGGCGAGGCGCCTCGTGCACCTCCAGGCCGACGCCGTGGCCCAGCGAATGCACGAAGGCATCGCCGAGGTCGCGTTCATCGAGTGCCGCACGTGCCGCCGCGTCCACCTCGCGAGCCGACACACCTGGAGCCATGATCGCCAGTGCCGCTGCGCGCGCCGCCTCCAGCCCCTCGTGCACACGCTGCCAGTCCGCCGGCAGCGCCTGGCCCAGAAACACGGCGCGCGTGATGTCGCTGGCGTAGCCATCCACGATGCAGCCCATGTCGACGACCAGTAGCTCGCCAACCTGGAGCATACGTTCGGTGGCGCGTGCGTGGGGCAGTGCCGCCCGAGGTCCGGCGGCGACGATCGTATCGAACGACATGCGCTCAGCGCCACGCGCCCGGCACGCATGCTCCAACTGCACCGCAAGCTCGGTCTCGGAGAGTCCCGGCCGCAGCGCGGCGACGGTCGTCTCGAGAGCGGATTCCGCCACCTCCAGCGCCCGGCGGATAGCTTCCACCTCGGCCGTCTCCTTACAAGCCCGAAGTTGCTCCACCAAGTCGTGGGATCCCCTCCACTCGACACCTGCGTGTATCCGTCGAAGCTCCTCCCAGACGGCGACCGTGACGTCCGTCGATTCGAACGCAACCGGGCCGCTGACGCTCTCGAGCGGCTTGGCGAGCGCAGCGGTGAGTCCAGTCGACGTGATCATCACGTCGCATCCAGAGGTCTCGGCTTCGGCCTGTTCGAGATACCGGGCGTCGGTCAACAGTGTGGTCTGCGGCGGTGCGACCAGCACCCACCCGCTCGAGCCGCTGAATCCGGTCAGGTAGCGTACGTTGGCCCGATTGGTGCACAGGAGCGCAGCAAGGTCCGCTGCCTCCAGGTTGCGAAGCAGGCGCCGTCGACGGTCGACCTGCGGGTCGGACCCGGTCAGGGGACGGGGTCGGTCACGGTCACCGTCAGGATTGCTACCGAGGTGGCGCCGAAGTTGTCGCGGATCGTCAAGGTCACCGTGTAGGTACCGGCCACCGTGAAGACGTGCTGGGAGAACGGGTCGGTCTCCAGCGTCGGGCTCGTGCCGTCGCCCCAATCCCACCGGTATTCGGCGATCTCCCCACCCGGGTCAAGGGACGAAGACGCGTCGAAGGTCACCACCTGGTCGACTAACGGATTGTCCGGAGAGAAGATGAAGCTGGCTTCTGGAGTGCCACCGGTTATCTGCATCGTGATCTGGTTCGAGATCGCCTGCACGGCGAAGCTGCTGTCGTCGAGCAGTTGGGCCTCGACCACGATGATGGCGTCGGGCTCGGGCCCGAATAGCGTGTTGAAGGCCTGGCCGAGAGTATTCGTGCGCCCCGGTGTGCTATCGGAGAAGGTCGCTTTGAAGCCACCGCCGGTGGTGTCCTCGACGATTGCCCAGCGCACCAGGCGACCGCTCAGTACCGACCCCGAGTCGCGATCGGTCACCGTTGCGGTCATGCCGGTACCGTCGTTGGGGGCGGACGACGTGGAGGTTGTCCCGTCATCGAACCTCAGGACAAGAGCAGTATTCTCCTGCGAGGCTGTGGCGATCGCCGTGACTTGATTGGAGGTGAAGATCACGCTGCCGTCCACCGGGTCGAGCACGTCGGCCGTGAGCGTGACGGACCCCTCGCCCTGAACGAACAGGCTGGCAAAGGCTTCGCCGGAGGAGTCGGTCGAGGAGGGGTTAGGGCTGCCGAAGAAGGCGGCGCCGTGGCCGGACCCGACGGTCAGGTCTTCGATGATGTGGAAGATGATCTCGACGCCGGCGATGGCGATACCCTCCGGGGTCTTGGTCTGGCCGACGAGGGTGAAGTCGGTGGGAGCGACGCCGCGCACGCTGGTGGAGTCACCGCCAGCGCCACGGAAGATCAGATCGACGAGCGCCACTAACGGTACCCGGTCGAAGGTGATGCCTAGAACGGTAGCGACGTCGGCAATCCAGGCGGTGACCGTCCCGGAGCCGGTAACGGTGCTGCGAAGCGCGAACGACGCATTGCCCTCGAACGTCCCGGCCCGTACCGAGCTTGCCGCGGTGGCGGGATCGGCGCCGAACAGGCGGATGGTACCGATGTCGACGGACACGTTGACCGGGGTCCCGTTGGCCACCGGGTTGCCGCTGTTGTCCCGCACACGCACGTTGACGATCAGGTCACTCAGGCCGTCGGCGGCTCCCACGCCACCGCCGGCGATGCTGATCAAGCCAGAGAAGGTCGCGCTGGTGTTGGTGGTGATTCCGGTGAGGTCCGTCGGCGCCGTCGGCGACGTCGGGTCGTTGGTCTTGCAGGCCAACGAAAAGGCCACCAGGGCCATGAGGCCAACCAGCAACATCACGGTGGGGCGCAACCGGCCGACCAGAAATGCGCGTCTCATGGCGTCGTCAGCTCCCTCAGTCGGCGAAGTCAGCGAAGTTGAGACCAATCGCCGCCTCGGCCTGCACGGCATCGCCGGCGATCGTGTGTCCGAAGAAGCGGACCGTGGCGGTCGCTTGAATATTGATAAAGCCGGTGTCGGGCTCGAATCCCGGCAGAATCAGATGCGATAGCGGCGGCTGGCTCTTGTGCGTCGACGGCACCAGGACCAACGTGACACCAGTAATCGACTCCGTCGGAGAACCGTGTGGCGTTACCCGCACCTTGGCCGACATCGCCCGCTGGAATCCGGGCGGCACAGCCGCTCCACCATCGGTACGACTGAACGTCACCTCGTAGCGCTCGAGCAGGATGTCCTGCAGCGCCGGCTGAGTCGCATCTGCGGGGTTCTTCATGCGCGCGATCAGCGAGACGCTGACGGAGTCCACCGGGATCGTGCCGTCGGTATTGAGGATGTCGCCGAACGGTGTGTTGCTGGCGGTAAGCGACGAGATGATCAGGGTCACCGGTGCCGACGTGTTCTGCAGCCCCCCGGAAGTGCCGCATGCGGTAAGTGTGATTACCAGGCTGCACACCGCCGCAGTGGCGAATGCCCGTCGCGCGTTCGGTAGAGACATCGTCACTGCTCCAGGATCCGGGGCGTGATGAAGATCAGCAGCTCGTTGTTCGTCTGCTCGGTCTTGCGACTCTTGAACAGCGAGCCGAGTAACGGGATGCGGTGGAAGAACGGCACGCGAGATTCCTGCTCCGTCGAGGTCATCTGAAAAATACCGCCGATGACCGTGGTGCCGCCGTCGCGCACCAGAAGCTTGGTCTCCGCACGTCGCGTGAAGATGGTCGGAATTCCGAGGACGGCGTTGCCGAAGTCCGGCTCGCTCTTGTCGACGACGATGTCGAGCATGATCGTCTGCTCGGAGGTGATCTGCGGCGTCACTTCGAGCTGCAGGTTGGCGTTGATGAACGTGATGGATGCGGTGTTGTCGATCAGCGTCTGAACGGGGATGCGCCGCCCGCTCTCGATCGATGCACGGATGTTGTCCTGCGCCGTGACCTTCGGCGACGAGATGATCTTGCCGCGGCCTTCCTCTTCCATCGCCGACAACGCCACGTCGAGTCGGAAGGTGTCGAGAATGTTGCCCATCGTCAGGGCGACGCCGCTGGTGGCGTTCTGCGCCGGCAGGTTCACCGCAAACGGGACTCCGCCCGTACCGACCTGCTGAGTCGCAGTGAGGGGGTTGTTGAGGCCCTGAATTCCCAGGTTGTTGGGAAACACCAGACCGGTGGTGTTGCCGTGCTGGGCGTCGGCGACACCGCTGAAGCCCCACTGAATACCGAGCTCGCGGCCGAACTCCTTGGTGGTCTCGACGATGCGCGACTCGATCAGCACCTGCGGCGCCGCCACATCGAGCGTACCCACGAGTCCGAGAACGGCGTCGAGCGATTCAGCGGTGTCCTTGATGATCAGGGTGTTGGTGCGGACATCGACCATCACCTCGCCGCGCTGTGAGAGCTGTGGCTCGATGATGGGCACCAGATCGGCGGCGGTGGCGTAGGACAGGCGCGTGGTGTGGGTCTGTAGCGGCGAAGCCAGCTCCGCCTGGTTGGCGAGCCGTGCTCGGTCCTCGGCCTCGTCCGCCATCCGGCCAAGCGACGAGACCCGGACGATGTTCTCCTCGATGCTGAATCCGAGACGATGCGAACGCAGGATCGCATTGAACGCCGTGTCCCAGGCGACGTCGAAGAAACTCACGGTGACCGGACCTTGCACGTCGGGATCGATCACGACGTTGAGGCCGGTCAGATTGGAGAAGAAGCGCGCCACGTCACGGATGTCGGTGTCGACGAAGTTGATGCTGATCGGCACTCCCTGTAGCCCGGCGAGCGCCAGAATGTCGGATTCGGTGGGAAGCTGGCCGACATCGATACGCTGCTCCTCCGTTGCCGGGTCGGCCTGCTCGGTAACCATAGCCAGCTGCGAGGATGTGCCGGCGACAGGCGTTGGGGGCAGCACCAACGACACCGACAGAACGACCGCCAGGCGTCGTGGCTGGCGCCACGATCGCCAACCTTCGTCGAAAGCTCGTGCGCGCATGGGCTCCTACTGTTCCTCGTCCCGGACCAGTCGTTTGACCACCTGACGCGTGCTCCGCGCACCCAGGAGGTCTTCCACCTCTTGCTCGAAGACGATCTCGCGCTCACTGATCGTGACGATCCGCCCGTCGTACAGCTGGGTTCCGACTTCGGCGAAATAGGTTCGCCGGTCGAGCCCGACGAGCATCGCGTGCCAGCGTCCTTGGAATTGCGCCAGAGCCGAGATGTCGATCTCGCCGACCATGAAACCCGGGAGACCGGGGGGCCGCTGCGTCGGCGCCGTAAGCTCACGCTGCCGCAGCAGGAGGAGGCTACGGAACGGATCACGTCGCCCGCGGGCGTTGTAAACGAAATTCTGACCGCTCAGGAGCAACTGTTGCTCCGACAGGATCTCCTCGACCAGCCGCAGGGCGTCCTCCTCGTCGTCGGTCATGTCGTCGCGCATTGCCGGCAATTCGGTAGGATCGATCAATACGTCGGGAGCTGGCCCAATGGGGGCATCGGTGGCCAGCTCGGCTCCGAGCTCGTCGGCCTCCTGAGCCTCCGCCGGTGGCTCCTGGGGCGCGACCGGCGGCACACCGTCCTGTTGACCGGGACGAAGCCGAGCGGCAAGAACAAAGCTGCTGTGCGCCAGCATCAGCACGGTGAGTACTACACCCGCGTTCCATCGCCAGGACCCGCGTTTGAGACTCATTGCGCCAGTAGCTCCTCGAATCCATCATCGGTGAGATCGTCAAACTCGTCTTCCATGAAGATGAAGGTCATCGCCGTCACGGTTGCCTCGACAGATGCATCCGTGGAGTCGAGCGCCGAGATGGCGACCTCGTCGACGTTGATGATGCGAGCGAACTTTCCGATGCGATCGAAGAACCGCGCCAGATCGTGATAGGTGCCCGTGAGCTCGAGCTCGATGGGCGACTCGGCGTAGAACTCGTAGGGCACCGGGTCGCGGAATTCGAGATCGCGAATGTTCAGATTCGACTGGGCCGCGAGGGTTCCGACACCGCGCAGCAAATCAGCGGTCTCGTACTCTTCCGGCAAGATGTGCGCCAGCACTGTCAGCCTACGGTCGAGGCTGGAAAGCTCCGAGCGAAGCTCCGGCAGGCTGCCGGCGACGGCCTGCATTTGCTCGACCTCGGCGCTGAGTCGGGCAATCTCGTTGGAGCTCTGTGTGATCTGCCGCGAAGTCGAGCGCCAGAACTGCATGTAGTAGATGCCAACAAGCAGGAAACAGAGGCCAGCCGATGCAATCCACTGCTGTTTCGGCGGCAGGTCGTTGAGCGATATCGCCATCAGTGGAACCCTCCGCCCCCGGCCGTCCCGGTGACATCAGGCTCGGCCGCCACGTTGTTCGCCCTGAACGCGAGCGTGATCTGAAAGCGCACGGTCTCGCCGGAGTCGTTCAGCGTGCGCAGGCGTACCTGCTCGAAGTACAGCGAGGTCTGCAGGCTGGTAAGAAAATCGGCTACCGGGCTGTCCGATAGCGCCGCCCCCCGCAGAGTGACGTCGCCGCCGGTAAGATCGAGGCTGGTCAACCACAGCCCATCGGTGACCAGCCGGCTGATCTCGTCGAGCAGCATGACCGGGCCGGTCTGGTTGGCCTTGAGCTCGACGATGACCTCGAGCTTTTGCTGCAGCAGGTCGGTGCGTTGCTGTAACGCGTTCACCTGATCTGCTACTTCCTGGACGCGTGCGCGCTCGGCCTGGACGAGAGCGAGCTCGACACGCAGGCGACTGAGTCTGTTGCCCTGTAGCCACCATGCGAGCGCGATACCTACCAGGACGACGATGAACATCGCCGCAATACCCCCCCTGGGTCGCGCCCACGGAGAGCTCCGGCAGCCGGATACCACGCAGCCCCTTGCCCTTCTTGGCGGCATCAGCACCCAGGAGATTGATGCGGATCATCGGCCGATCACTCCGTCACCCCGCGCAGCGCCAGCCCCAGCGCCACGGTCGATTCGGGGCCCGTTTCCCAGACGTATTCCGGATCGAAGCCGGTCTCGGGGATCGAGATGCGCCGCATCGGATCAAACTGCTCGACGGGCCAACCGAGCCGTTCCTCCAGGCGCGTAGAGAGATCGGCGATATGGGCACCGCCACCAGCCAAGAAGATGGCGTCGAAATGTTCGCGCAGTGACTGCGTCTGGTAGAAGTCGAAGGTCTTGCGAATCTCGGTGATGATCTGCTCGGAGATCTGACCAATCACCTCCAGAACCCGCGGATCGGTGGCAGCATCCTGCAGCTCCGAGCCCGCCTCGCCGTCGTCACTCCACTCCGCCAGCCCGCGGCCCTCTTCCTCCAATCCGCCGGTCGTATTCCTACGGCTGACGCGGCGCAGAACTTCCTCGGCGTCGAACGGATCGAGCATGAACTGGGTCTGCAACGCTGCGGTGTACCGGTTCATGCCGACGGCAATGTCGCGCCAAAAGGCCGGCCTGCCGCTCTCCAGAACCGCCATGTTGATCACCGAGGCACCCAGGTTCAGGATCGCAACGTCCTCGAACTGGCGCTCCGGATAGCTGAACTCGAAGGCGTTCTGCACCGCGAACGCGTCAATATCCATGACCGTGGCAGTTCGCTTGGCAGCCTCGATGGCGGCCACGTGCTCGTCGACACGATCGCGCTTCGCCGCCACCAAGACGACGTCCATCGTGTTCTTCTCTTCGTCCTCGTCGAGCACCGCGAAGTCCAGATCGACATCATCGAGCTCGAACGGGATGTACTCCTCGGCCTCATAGGTCAACGATTCTCGGAACTCTTCCGGATCTTGGCGCGGCAAGGTCACGCGTCGCACGATGACCGCGTTACCCGATACGGATACAGCTACGTACCGGGTACGGATCTTGTGCTGCTCGAACAGCTCGGCGATCGCCTCGGCGACGGCGTCCTGCTCGACGATGGCACCATCGACGACGGCCTCATTGGGAAGCTCGGCAGTCGCGAAGTGCGTGAGCTCGAAGGGCAGATCACCCTTGACGCCGCGCACCGCGACCAGCTTGACCGCGTGCGAGCCTATGTCGAGCCCTACAATCTGTCGGGTCCGGCTTAGGAACATGAATTCCCACCCCAGAACGGACCCGGCTTACCTTTCGCCCGCCCATATTTGTAGTGCTCGGCGGTGGGTAGTGTCAAGCGCGCCCAGGAAGTTTTGCGCCCACGTGCACATCAGAACGCAGACGAAGACAGCCCGAGATTCACCGCCGCGGCGGGCGGGTCGGGACTCAACTCACCCGATTAGACGGCCGCAGGGGATGCCAATCCGGGCTTTCTAATCAGCGTTGGAGACCGGGCGGCGGCGGTCAGGCGGTCGCGATCGCGTCGATCTCGACCCTCACATCCTTGGGTAGCCGCGATACTTGCACCGTAGCGCGCGCCGGCGGCGCAGCACCGAAGTACTCGCCGTAGACAGCGTTGACCTCGGCGAAATCGCTCATGTCAGTGAGGAAGATTGTCGTCTTGACGACGCGATCGAAACCACTGCCAGCAGCTTCCAGCACCGCTGCCAGGTTGGCCATCACGCGGTGCACCTGATCAGTGATCGAGCCGTCGACCACCTCGCCGGTGCCGGGGTCGATAGGAACCTGGCCTGACAGGAAGACCACGCGGCCGGCACCCAGGTCGATCTCTGTGGCTTGCGAGTACGGACCCAGGGCACCCGGGGCGTTGTCGGTATGAATCGTGCGATGACCCAAACGGACCTCCGTGGACGGTTGGCTTTCTGCTGCAGACGATCCTATCGCTCACTAGGGCACGCGGCCCCGATGCACGGACCTGACGCCGTCGATGATCTCGATCGCCGCGACGAGCGTACGCAGATGCTGGCTGTCAGTTACGTCGAGGATCAGGTCCACTCGCCCCTTGTAGGCCTCCAGCTTCGACTCGATGTGGCGGATGTTGGCGCCCCCTTCGGCGATCTTCGAAGTCAACGCCGCGAACAGGCCCGGGCGATCATCGAACTCCACGCGCAGCCGCACTGGCAGTACGGAGCCGTCCTCTCCCCGCCACACGACATCGATCCGCCGATCCTCGGTCTCCAGCAAGCGCGCGATATTGCCGCAGGAGGTCGCGTGGACGGAAACACCCTTGCCACGGGTCACATATCCGACAATCGCCTCGCCTGGCACCGGCCCGCAACAGCGGGCGCGATACACCATGATGTCGTCCATGCCCTTGACCTGGATGGCGTCCTGGGCGCTCCAACCGAGTGCCCGATCCACCATCCGGCGCAAGCGCGACGGCTCTCTGGCCGGGCGTTCCTCCATCTTCTCGGCCGGCAGGATTTTCTCGACCAGCGTTCTGGGATCGACCTTGCCATAGCTCACGGCAACGAGCAGATCCTCGGCGCTGGAAGCTCCGAATTGGGAGCCGATCCGCTGGAGCGTGCCGTCCGTCATCAACTTCTTGATCCGTAGGCCGTACTTCCGGAACTCCTTCTCGAGGATCTTCCTGCCGAGCTCGAGGCTGCGGGCGCGCTGTTGTTTGTTGAGCCAGTTACGGATCCGGTTGCGGGCCCGAGAAGTCTCAACGAGGTCGAGCCAGTCGCGGCTCGGCGTCGCATCCTGCGCCGTATTGATCTCCACAATGTCGCCGTTGCGCAGCTGCTGCCGCAGGGGTACGAGCTTGCCGTTGATCTTGGCACCCGTACAGTGCTGCCCGATCTCGGTGTGGATCATGTACGCGAAGTCGATGGGCGTCGCCCCTCGAGGCAGCGCCTTGACGTCGCCGTCGGGCGTGAATACGTAGACCTCGTCCGGATACAGGTTGAGCTTCAATGACGACAGGAACTCACTCGGATCCGAGACCTCGCCTTGCGACTCGACCAGCTGGCGCAACCAGGCCAAGGGCTGCGTCTCCTCCGAGGCCGCATCGAGACCCTCCTTGTACAACCAGTGGGCGGCGATGCCATCCTCGGCCACCCGGTGCATTTCCTCGGTGCGGATCTGGACCTCGAACGGCCTGCCGCGATCCATCACCGTGGTATGAAGCGACTGATACATGTTGCGCTTCGGCATGGCGATGAAATCCTTGAAGCGGCCGGGCAGCGGGTTCCACTGGTTGTGCATGATGCCGAGCGCTGCGTAACAACTGCGCACCGTGTCAGTAATGATCCGGAAAGCGATCAGATCGAATACCTGGTCGAAGTCGAGATCGCGACCTCGCATCTTGCGGTGCAAGCTGAACAGCCCCTTGATGCGGTGCGTGACGCGGCACGGAATGCCGTGGTCTGCGAGCGCTTGCTCGATCTCGCCCTTGACACGGTCGGTGAAGTCCTTGCCGGCGCGGCTGCGCCCCTCGACCAGCTTCCCGAGGCGCTCGCAAGCCTCGGATTCCAGATGTCCGAACGCCAGGTCTTCGAGCTCGGCTTGGATACGCCCCATACCCAATCGGTGCGCCAGCGGCGCATAGATCTCGCTGGTCTCCCGCGCGATACGCCGTCGAGCGTCGCTGCCCAGCCAGCTCAGCGTGCGCATGTTGTGAAGCCGGTCCGCCAGCTTCACCAGTAGCACCCGGGCGTCCTCGACCATTGCGAGGAGTAGCTTCCGGTAATTGTCGGCTTGTTCCTGTGCCTTCGAGGTAAACTCGATCTGCCCGATCTTGGTGACGCCCTCGACGAGCTTGGCGATCTCGTCCCCGAACGCCTGCTCGAGCTCGTCGCGCGTCACGTCGGTGTCCTCGATCACGTCGTGAAGCAGCGCAACCGCGATCGTGTCGGCGTCGAGGTGCAGCTCGGCGAGGATGATCGCCGTCGCCACCGTATGGCTGACGTACGGCTCGCCGGACCGCCGAGCCTGATTGCCGTGCGCCTGGCGGGCGAAGTCATGCGCCCGCCGGATGAGGTCGAGGTCCTTAGCCGGGTGCTGTCCGGCCAGCCGCTCGATCAATCCATCGAAGCTACCGGCCTTGCCAGGCACGCCGGGGGCACTACGGGTGGGCATCGGTATCGGAAGTGGGAGAGCGCATAGGAGCGCCGATGAAGGATCGCGGCGCCCGGGAGAGGCACCGTAGGGTCAGGATACCCCGAAACAGCGCCGATCGAGGAGGGGCGGGCACCCGCTATCAGCGGTTCCTGCCAGTTTTTCGCGCCCGTCGTCGGATCAGCGACGACGCCGCGCCTGCTCCCGCGCCTGCCACTCGTAGACCACCGGGCTGGCGACGAAAAGCGACGAGTAGGTGCCCACCAGCACCCCAATGAGCAACGCGAAAGAGAAATCGTTGATGACCGGCCCGCCGTATAGGAAGAGCGTGACGACGACGATCAGCGTCGTAGTCGAAGTAAGCACTGTCCGGGAAAGCGTCTGGTTGAGGCTGATGTTGAAGCGCTCGTAGAGCGAGGTCCGCCGCAGCCCGGTGGCGTTCTCACGCACCCGATCAAAAACGACCACCGTGTCGTTGAGTGAATAGCCGACGATGGTGAGAAAAGCGGCCACCACCGGCAAGTTGAACTCTCGCCCGGCGATCACGAAAGCTCCCAGGACCAGGAGGACGTCGTGAATCAGCGCAACGACGGCCGCTATGCCGAACTTGAACTCGAATCGATAGCTGATGTACGCGAGCATGCCGAACAGCGCCCAGATAACGGCCTGGATCGTCCGACGCCGCAGATCGTCACCTACCTGCGGGCTGACGGATTCACTGTCCAGGATCGTGAAACCGCCCAGCCGGGCGCTCGATCGCAGGGTCTCGAGCACCGAGTCCTCGAGTCCCACCGTGGCCAATTGATCCCAATCGGTGAACAGGCCGACGACGCGTTTGGCGTCCAGCACCAGCTGAGCCTGCGCTTGATAGGTGGCGCGGGCACTCTCCAGCTGCGCTTCGAGATCAAGCTGCAGCGGGTTGCTCGCCATCAACAACTCCAGCACCTGATCGCGCGCGATCATGTTGAGGTCGTGCGCCGTGTCCCGGTCGCCGTCCAGCGCACGAAAAGCGGCCGTTACGGCCGACACCGACACGTCGAGTGGCTCGCCCTCCGCGATCCTGGGAGTACGCACCAGGATCTCGTTGGAGCCTTCCTCGAACTCCTGAATCGTCGCATCTGCCAGTCCCGAGCTCGCCAGTGTGCTGCGCAAGGCGTTCAGGTCCGGCTGCTGGGCGAACTTCGCGACGATCTGCGATCCACCGGCGAAATCGATTCCCAGGACCGGGCCGCGCACGAAGAACGCCGTGACCCCGATACCGATCAGCACCAAGGAGACGACCAGCGCCATGTAGCGCTTGCCGAGGAAGTCGATGCTCGTTTTGGCGAGAAACCGCACGGAGAGCCGCTAGATGCTGAGCGCCCGCGGGCGCTGGCGAGTCCAGATGTCGAAAAGCACCCTCGACACGAAGATCGAAGTGAACATCGACGCGAGAATGCCGATCGATATCGTCACCGCAAAGCCCTGCACGGGGCCGGTACCGAACTGGAAGAGGAAGACCGCCGCCACCAGCGTCGTGATGTTCGCATCGACGATGGCCGAGAATGCCTTGGCGAACCCGGAGTCGATCGACGATCGTACCGTCTTGCCGATGTTGAGCTCCTCGCGAATACGCTCGAAGATCAACACGTTGGCATCGACCGCCATTCCGATCAGCAGGATCATGCCAGCGATGCCGGGTAGCGTCAGCGCTGCGCCGAGGGCATTCATCACACCTAGCACGACCACCAGGTTGAGCCCCAACGCAACTACGGCGTTGATACCGGCGCCGCGGTAGTACACCAGCATGAAGGCAACCACGATGGCGAATCCTATGCCGGCCGAGAGAACGCCGCGATTGATCGAGTCTCTGCCAAGCGACGGTCCCACCGATCGCTCCTCGAGGTAGCGGATCGATGCCGGCAACGCACCGGAGCGCAGAACGAGGGCAAGATCCTCTGCCTCGGTAACAGAGAACCTTCCCTTGATCTGGCCATTGCCGGCGATGCGACCTTCGATCACCGGGGCCGAATAGATCTCGTTGTCCAGCACGATCGCCAGCTGGCGACCGATGTTGGCGCTGGTGAATTCGGCGAACGTACGCCCGCCGTCAGCGTTGAGCGTGAAGTTGACGGCGGGCAAACTGAGCTCGTCCTGGCCCATCCGGGCAGTCCTGAGATCACGCCCGGTGACCACCGGATCCCGCTGTACGACGTAGAAGCCCGCCGGAACCTGGTCTTCCGGCCTGGCGGCCAGTATCTCGGCGGTGGCGGCCAGCGCCCCCCCGCTGGCGGTGATGAGCTCCTGCCTGGTGAGCGCCGGTCCCATCTCCACCATCTTCAACTCGAGCAACGCCGTGTTGCGCAGCAGCGCCTTGACGCGCTCGGGATTCTCCACTCCAGGCAGCTGCACCAGCAGCTCGTCGCCTGACAGGCCCTTGCGCTGGATCACCGGTTCGGTGACACCGTATTCGTCGACGCGATTGCGGATCGTCTGCAACGCCTGCCGGACGGCGCCATCCCGAACCGACGTCGTGGCGGCCGCGACCAACCTCAGAGTAATAGTCTGCTGGTTGCGGGAAACGCTGTAGGTGTTGGGGAAGTACTCCGCCACCAGCTCTACCACCCGATCGGCATCGCCAGCGCTGGAGGCGACTATCGTGGCGCCGACCAGTTCGTCGGCGGCTGCAGAATCCACCGACACTGCCTCGTCGGTGAACACACGGCCCAGCGAGTCGAGGTTGTCGCGAATCTCTGCCTGAACGGCCTCATCGGTGTCGACCTGCAGCAACAGCTGGATGCCGCCGCTCAAATCGAGACCGAGCTTGGTGTCCTCGGTGAACGCCAGGAACGCGAACATCCCCGTGATCGCCACAATGGCGATCACCTTCCCGCGTAGTTCCTGCATCCTCTGCCCTCCGGGGAATTCCAGAGCCTAGTCCGGGCCCTCGGCCAGGCCTGAGATGCTCTGCTTGGTGACGTCGATCTTTACCTGGTCGGCGATCTTGATCCGAAAACGGTCGTCCTGGATGCCCACCACGGTGCCGTAAATGCCGCCGTTGGTAACCACCTTGTCGCCGTTCTTCAGGTTGCTGATGAGCTCGTCGTGCTGGCGCTGGCGCTTGCGCACCGGGGCGATCAGCAGGAAATAGAAGATGAGCACCATCGCAACGATGGGGATCAGGCCGGTGATCGGATTCTGACCCGGCGCGGTGGCCATCAGCAGTAGGGCAGGCAGCGAACTCTCTCCGTGGAGAGCCG
Organism: Acidobacteriota bacterium; assembly: GCA_965197275.1. Classification (GTDB taxonomy): domain Bacteria; phylum Acidobacteriota; class UBA890; order UBA890; family WLXD01; genus DASCOT01. Next base: position 149,728 of record CBDAMQ010000026.1, on the reverse strand, counting down.
GAATAACCTCCGGCGAGGCGAAGGGGTCGGCGTCTCGAAACGGGCGCTAACCGTCGCCGTTCGAGCGGCCGCAACACGACGTCGCGGCGCGCATTTCCGCGAACGCGTCGGAGGCGATAGCGTGCCGGATGCGCCTCATGGTGTCAAGGTAGTGCCATAGGTTGTGGATCGTCATCAGCACGCCGCCGAGCATCTCCCCACGCAACTTCAGGTGGCGCAGATAAGCGCGGGAGTAGCGCTCGCAGGTGGGGCATCTGCAGGCCGCGTCGAGCGGCTCTTCAGCGTTCGCATGACGAGCATGGCGCACCGTCACCGTCCCATCGCTGGTGAACGCGACGCCGTTTCGTGCATGGCGAGTTGGCATGACGCAATCGAACAGGTCGACGCCATGCGCCACCGCCTCGACCAGGTCGTCGGGCGTCCCCATCCCCATCACATAGCGCGGCCTTTCGGTCGGCAACACGCTGGTGGCGGCGCTGAGCGCCGTCCACGTCTGCGGCTTCGACTCGCCGACAGCGAGCCCACCGATGGCATAGCCGTCGAACTCCAGCGCCACGAGCGCGTGCGCGTGGGCCTCGCGCAGCTCGGCGTAAACGCTTCCCTGAACGATGCCGAATAGCCCGCCCGGCAGCTGCGACGCGAGCGGCCGACTGCGCTCGGCCCAAAGCTGACTCCGGCGCACGGCGCGGGCAGCCTCGGTGTGCTCCGACGGGCTGGCGATGCACTCGTCGAGCACCATCGCCACATCGACGCCCAGCAGCGCCTGGATCTCGACCACGAGCTCCGGAGTAAGCCGTCGGTACTGCCCGTCCAGCGGTGACCGGAAGGTGACCCCGTCATCGTCGATGCTGCGTCGATCGGCCAGCGACATCACCTGGTACCCGCCGCTGTCTGTGAGTATCGGCGCCGTCCACCCCATGAATCGGTGCAGGCCTCCCACCTCACGAATGATCTCGGCCCCGGGCCGCTCCCAGAGATGGTAGGCGTTGGCCAACACGATCTGCACACCGAGGCTCTCGAGCTGCTCGGCGGGCATGCCCTTCACCGCGCCGTACGTTCCCACCGGCATGAATGCCGGTGTCGCGACGCTGCCGTGCGGGGTTCGTAGCCGACCCGTGCGTGCCGACGAGACGGCGTCTTGGTGTTCGACGGCGAACGAGATCAAGTCGGCTCGCCGCCGCTGAACGGGTCCCAGCCGGACTGCCTCAGAGGCTCTCTGGCGGCGCCGGCGCAGACCGTCATTCCTTCGGCAGCGCTGACGAACTTACCGATGCACCGGGCCTCTAGCTCGAAGCTCTCCGAGGCGGCAGCGAGCGCTGCCTGGTCGCCCGCACCGACGGAGCAGATGAGGGCGTAATCGTCGCCGCCGCCGGTGGCCAGATCGAGGGGCGAGCTGCCGACTCGACTCGCCAGTTCGAGCACATCAGGCTCCACCAGGGCGTCACCGTCCAGTACCACGCCGACCTCGGACGCTTTACACATTCGGGTCAGATCGAGACCCAGACCGTCGCTGACATCCATCATCGCACCGACGAGCCGATGTGCCGCCACATGGCTGCAGAACGCCACGGGTGGTGTCGGAGAGCGGTACGCGTCGACGCCCCGGCGCGCTAGCGAATCGAGCGGTTCGGCAAGGCCACCCTCGAGCAGCAATCGACCCGCAGCGGCCATCCCGAGGTGGCCGATCAACCAGCAGGCATCCCCGGCGCTGGCCCGATCTCGCAGGAGCGGCGCCACGCCGTCGGCAAGCGTCCCGCCGGCGCACATACACAGCCCGACCCGATGCGCCGAGACAGTAACGTCACCGCCAATCGTGGGGCATCCGAGCTCGCGTCCGCGCTCTCGCAGACCGCCAACGAGCTCATCGATCCAGTCGACCTCGAGATGGCCCGGAAGCTCGAGCGCGCACAGCGCCCACACCGGTGTGGCGCCCATCGCGGCGAGATCGCTGACACAAACGGCGAGCGCCCGACGACCCAACGCCCTCGGCGACAACCACGAGAGGCGAAAGTGCGTGCCTTCCGTCTGACGATCCGTCGTCAACACCAGGCGTCGCGATGGCATCTCGATGACTGCCGCATCGTCGCCCGGCCCCACCTCGAGTCCCGGGATCGGCACATCGAGCACCGAGCGGATGCGCTCGACGAGCTCGAGCTCGCCGATTCGGTCGGCGCGCTGCGCGCTCATCTGGCGCCCCGCCGGTCGCTGACCTGTTCTAGCTGCCCACGCGCCCATTCCCGGGCATCCGCCGCCGTCGGCCACCGGCGCGTGATCTGCCCGAGCGCCAGGTCGCGCAGCAGTCGGCCCATCGGCGGTCCCGGCGACATGCCCGACGCGATCAGGTCATCGCCAGTGACCCAGCGCGCCTCCTCGGAGCGCTGCGCGGCTCGCCGCAACTTATCGGCCGGGGAAGCGGGGTCGAGGCGCGACGCGAGCGCGCTTGCGTCGGCAGCCGCGCCTGGATCACGCAACGCCCAGGCCGCCAGCTGGGCGGACGTAGCACCACCGCAGGTGCTCGCCCAGCGAGCCACTCGATCAGCGCTCTGGACCTGCGCCGCCGGCCACCGATCGTCTAGCAGACGCGCCACCACTGCCTCGACGCTGGCCGCGGCGGCCAGATCGAGAATCAGTGCCCCCAACCGGCCGCGCAGCTGCGGCGCATCGAGGCCGAGCTCGGCCTCCGTCAACGCCCAGGCATCGACTGCCGTGCTGGTGGAAAGCTCGCCGAGGCTGGGTCCACAGACGCCCAGATCGCTACCGATACGCAAGGCCCGGCGCCACGCGGACGAGCCGAGGTTCAAGCTCCACTCCGCCTGAACGCGCTCGCGCGCCACCTCGGTCAGCCGCTGGGCGGTAGCGGAGACGGCCGCCGCGGTCGCCGCCTCGATGCCAACCCCGGGCAGATCGGCTGCGTAGCGAACGGCTCGAAGGGCGCGCAACGGATCCGACGCCAACACGCCGGGCGTCGTCTCCCGCAGGCGCCCGGCGATCAGATCCGCCAGGCCGCCGTACGGATCCACCAGCGAAGATTCCGGATCGCGGCCACAGCTCAGCGGCAGGGCCAGCGCATTGACGCTGAAATCGCGCCGACCCAGGTCCTGTTCGAGGCTGCCCTGAGCGCGGGCGATATCGACCTGCACACCCTTCCAGCGGAATCGATGCGTGTGCTGGAACGTATCCCCGATATCCGCCGGCCGGGCGCCGCGCTCCAGCTCGATGGCATCGAGATAACGGCCGAAGTCGTGCTCTACAACCAGATCGAGGTCGGTCGGGGCTCGCCCGAGCAAAGTGTCGCGGATAGCTCCTCCGACCAGCGCCACGTTCGCCCCTGCGGGCACAATTGTCGCCAGGCGGCTGAGCGGATCCTCGGCAAGCAGGGACGCCAGGCTTCGCCAGTCTGGGCGGCGCGCCTCAGGTTTGCTGGTCGAGGAGGGTCTTGAGCTCCTCCATGAACGCATTGACATCCCTGAAGTGGCGGTAGACCGAGGCGAACCGAACGTAGGCGACCTCATCCAGGCTTCTGAGGCGATCCATAACCAATTCGCCGATCTCGCGACAGTCGATCTCGCGCCCGCTCCCCTCTTGCGCCCGGGTCTCGACCTGGTCGCAAATAGCCTCCAGCTCCTGCACCGGAACCGGGCGCTTCTCACAGGCTCGCATGATGCCCGACAGCAGCTTGCCCCGATCGAAGCGCTCGCGGCTGCCGTCCTTCTTCACCACCACGATAGGCACCACCTCGATCTGCTCGTACGTCGTCATCCGCCGGTTACATTCGAGGCACTCCCGCCGGCGGCGAATGACGTCGCCCTCACGCACCTCGCGCGAGTCGACCACCTTGTCCTTGTTGTGACCACAGTAAGGGCACTTCATGGTTCTGTAAGTGGAGTTGACCGAGGGCAAGTGGACGCGGCCCCCGTCCGCGTCGATACATGGGCGGAATTATAGCGTCCGGCCCTTGCCTTCCGGCGCCCCCGACGCCTCCCCCATGCGCCGCAGCGCGCCGAGCGTCAACCCCTCGCGCACGAGCAACAGTGCTCCGAGAAGGCCGAGCGGTAGGAAGCCCACCGTGTGGCTGACGATCGCGTAGGCCACGGCAACATCGTTGTCGACCCCGAACAGCGTCACCAACCCTATCTGCGCCGCCTTGTGGAAAGCGCCAACGGCGGCCGGGGTGGGCACGATCACACCCACGACCAGCAGGGCAACGAGGGGAATAGAAGCGTAGGCTGGCAGATCGATGTCGAAGGCCCAGAACTGCACCACGTACATCAGGTGGATGATGCCCCACAGCAGCATCGAACTACCGATGATGCGCGCCACCAGCCAGGGGCTCTTCAGGCCCGACATGCCGTCGAGAAAGGAATCCACGATCGACGCCGCCTTGGCTGGCAACCAGGACGCCGCCAGCTTCTCGACACCGTCGTGCAGCTTCGCGCTGCGGCTCGCGGCGACCGCGATCACTCCGGCCAACACCACACCGGCCAGGCCCAGAGTGCCGATCAGACGCATCACCTCGAACACTGCGGCTCCGTCGCCCTCGAGGCGCGGGGGCGGCGGGAAAACAGCCAGGTAGATTCCTAGATACAACATCACCGCGACGACATCGAAGAGACGTTCCAGTACGATCGATCCAACCGCCGCACTGGCGCGAATCGGCGTCCGTCGTGCCAGCAGCACCGGACGGACGATCTCGCCCAGTCGCCCGGGCAAGGCGACGGTGACCGTCCAACCCATGAGCGTGCAGTCGATCAGCGGCCGTAGGGCGACGGTATCGAGCGGTGACAACAGCTGCCGCCAGCGCCAGGCGCGCGGCAGTACGGTCAGGACAACTGCGGCGAGCGACGCCAGTATCCAGGCCGGATCGGCGTTGCGAAGTGCCGTCCAGACCTGTTCCAGGTCAGCCTGTCGCAGAAACAGCCACACGAGGACGGCCGCGAGCAGCAATCCGACAACGAGATGGAGGCGACGGGACATGATCCTGGACCTGCTGCGTGTGCACAGTCTCCGGCGCGCAACGGTAGCCGCTCCCCCGACCGCTGGCAAACACGACCTGGTAGTGTCCTGGGTCAGAAAACTGCGGCAGCCCGCCATCCGCCAAGACCCGTGCCCGAGATCGACGCCCCGATGTCCAGCCAAACTGACGTTGCCGCGGCCATCGTGGCGGCCGGACGCCGGCTCTACGAGCGACGCATTCTGGCGTCCTACGAGGGCAACATCAGTGTCCGGATCGGAGCGGATCGCCTGCTCACAACCGCCACGGGTGCGCACAAGGGACGCCTGGGCGACACCGATCTGGTTCTCGTCGACCTCACAGGGGCATCGCTGAGCGACGGCGAGCCTTCCTCAGAGCTGAAGCTCCACCTGGCGATCTACGGGGAACGCCCAGAGGTGCAGGCCGTAGTGCACGCGCACCCGCCGATCGCCACGGGCTACGCGGTAGCCGGCAAACAACCGCCGGCGGCGCTTGCCGAGGTCGTGACGTTCCTCGGTTGCGTACCGGTGGCGCCATACGGAACACCTTCGACGCCGGGGTTGGCTGATTCCGTGCGCGCGCCGATCCGAGAATTCGATGTCGTGTTGCTGGCAAACCACGGAGCGGTCGCGGTCGGTACCTCGCTCGAGCAGGCCGAGGAGCGCATGGTGCAGCTGGAGCATTTCGCACAGATCGCGCTGGTCGCACATTTGCTCGGAGGGCCACGCCACTTCAGTCGGGCACAGATCGATGAGCTTTCGGCGCTGCGCGAAGCGGCGGGCGGATCTCCCGTTCCGCCGATCTGCTACCCCTCAACCGATGAATCGGGCACCATTACGCTGAGTCACGATGAACTGGTCGGTCTGATCGCCGACGCGCTACGCGCGATCCGCTGAAACCCGCCGTCTCGGCAAACGGCTCGCATGAGGAGGAGCAGTCGATGGGAGATTACGGAGAAGCCCTCGGAATGATCGAGACCCGGGGCTTCGTCGGCATGGTCGAGGCATCGGATGCCATGGTGAAAGCGGCCAAGGTAACGATCATCGGCTACGAGAAGGTCGGCGGTGGGCTGGTCACGGCGATCGTCCGCGGCGATGTCGCGGCGGTGAAATCAGCCACCGACGCTGGAGCTGCGGCAGCTCGGCGCGTGGGTGAGCTGATTTCCGTTCACGTAATCCCGCGCCCGCACACGAGCCTCGAGGACTGCTTGCCGATCGGCAAGAGCGACTGACGGGCCGGAGAGGGCGTCGTGTTTCTCGCGCGCGTAGCAGGCACAGTAGTAGCGACCTGCAAGGACCCGAAGCTCGCCGGGAGCCGATTGTTGATCGTCGTTCCGGTCGACGCCGAAGGCAACGACGAGGACGGCTATCACGTGGCGCTCGACACGGTGGACGCCGGTTATCGCGAGACTGTTCTGTGTGTTCGCGGGTCATCTGCTCGGATGGCCGAAGGGCTCGCGAACTGCCCGGTCGACACCGCCATCATCGGCATCGTCGACGAGGCGCACGTCGATGATGGGGCATAGCAACAGGACAGGGGACGCTCGATGGACATGGCGCGGATCGTCGGTACGGTTGTCTGTACCGTGAAGGACCACACCCTGGAGGCCACAAAGCTGCTCCTGGTGCAGCCGATAACACCTGATGGCGAGCCACAGGGACGGCCGCTGGTGGCCGTCGACGCGGTCGGGTCGGGGGTCGGCGAAACGGTGTTCTACGTCACCGGCCGCGAGGCCTCCTTTGCTTTCTTGCCGGCCTCTGTACCGGCCGACGCATCGATCGTAGGCATCGTCGATAGCGTGTCGCACGCCATATGATCGTGGCGCGCGTGGTCGGCAACGTCGTGTCGACGCAGAAACACCCCAAGTTCCACGGAAGTAAGCTGCTGCTGGTTCAACCGCTGGCTCGCGGCGGAGGCGACTCCGGCGCCGAGCTGATGGCGGTGGACAGCGTCGGCGCGGGAGCCGGCGAGACCGTCCTCGTGGTTATCGAGGGACGCTCGGCGAGCCAGGCGATGGGAATCGACTTGGCTCCGGCGAATGCGGCGATTGTCGGCATTATCGATCAAATCGACTGGGGTACGTAGCCCCCACCATTGACTGCGCCACGCAGTCCCCGAGGAGCATGGTTCGTGAGCGCCAAGTCCCTTCTAGGCAAGCCGATTCAGGAGGCGCTTCTCGCCGAGGTCAGCGCCGCAACGGCGGAGTTCGTCGCGGCGGGACCATCGCCGCCCCACCTGGCCGCGGTACTGGTGGGCGAAGACGCCGCGTCGGCTATCTACGTGCGTTCCAAGACCCGCAAATGCACCGAGGTCGGCTTCGGCTCGGAAGCGCGAGTCCTACCGGGGAGCACCGGCACAGAGGAACTGCTGGCGACCGTGCATGAGCTCAACGCAGACGACCTCGTCGACGGCATCCTGGTGCAGCTACCGTTGCCGTCGCAGTGCGATACCAAGGCTGTTCTTGACGCCGTTGACCCGCGCAAGGACGTCGATGGATTCCACGCCGAGAACGCCGGTCGACTGATCCAGGGACGCCCGCGCTTTGCCCCCGCCACCCCGGCCGGCATCATCGAGCTGCTCGAGCGTGGTGAGATCCCGATCGCCGGCAAACATGCGGTGGTCATTGGGCGTAGCGACATCGTCGGCAAGCCGATGGCGATGCTGCTCTTGCATCGCCACGCCACCGTGACCATCTGCCATTCGCGCACACCCGACCTCGCAGCCGTAGCTCGCGGCGCCGACATCCTGGTGGCAGCGGTCGGACGGCCCGGCCTCGTGACGCAGGATTTCGTCAGGCCGGGAGCCACGGTGATCGATGTGGGAATCAACCGCGTCAGCGACCGCGACGAGGCCGAAGCGATCCTCGGCGAGGCGGCTGACTGGGCCAGGTACGACGAGCGTGGCTATGTGGTCGTCGGCGACGTGCGTCCCGACGTCGCCGAGGTGGCCGGCGCATTGACGCCGGTGCCCGGTGGCGTCGGCCCGCTGACGATAGGAATGTTGCTCGTCAACACGCTCAACGCAGCTCGCTGGCGACGTGGCGTCGACCGCGCGTGAGGGTCATCCTGAGCGTCGGCCTGACCGGCAACATCGGCGCCGGTAAGAGCACCGTTGGGGCCATGTTGGAGGAGGGCGGCTGCCTCCTCATCGACGCCGACCAGCTGGCCCGTGACCTCCTGTCACCGGGCACCGAGGTCCACGAGGAAGTCGTCGCGCTGTTCGGTGCCGGCGTCGTCGCCGCCGATGGAGCGATCGACCGGGCCGCACTGGCGAGCATCGTGTTTGCCGACCAGGGTGCCCGCCGCCAGCTGGAGACGATCATCCATCCGCGTATCCCGACCCTCGAGCGCGACCGAGTCGCCGCCTGGCAAGGCGAGCACGGCATCGCCGTCACCGAGGCGGCGTTGCTGGTCGAGACCGGCGGCCAGGAACGCTACCAGCGTCTGGTCGTGGTCATGGCTCCGGTCGAAACGCGAGTGGCGCGGCTAGCGGAGCGCGGGCTCGCCGAGCCTGACGTTCGCCGGCGAATGGCGGCACAGATGCCCGAGGCCGAGAAGGCGGCGGTCGCCGACTATACGATCGACAACAGTGGGGCCTTGGAAACCACCGCCGGTCGCGTACGGGGCCTTCTGGATGCTCTGAGACAGGACCTCGACAGTCTTGTGGCGGGCGTCAGCCTGCCGAAGCGCTGAGAATGTAGTCGACTCCCGGATCGCACCCGACCTCGACTGAGGAGATGCAATACGCCTCGCCGTCGTTCTCGCGCGCCAGCCGACGCAACAGCCATCGCGCCACCGCCTGGGCGGTCGCTGAGCGTTCCCCGAGATCGGCGTTCTCCTCCAGCAGGGTGCCGCGCAGCTGATCAAGCAGCGCCTCGGTCTGACCGCGGAGCTTGCGAAAGTCGACCACGATCGAGATTCGATCCAGCTGTGTTGACGAGGCCTGCACGGCGACCCGCCAGTCGTGCTCGTGCTCGGCGAGGTCTTCGCCCGCGGGTCCGACGCGATGCCGGGCGCGAAATCGCGTTTCGATGCGCACGTCGAACAGCGCCGCCTGGCTCAATCCTGGCGCTCCTCGCCCATCGTCTCCCATGCGTGGCAGTGCGGGCACCGCGCGAACAGCTCGGCGCTCTTGAACCGGCAACGGAAACAGACGTACGGATCCAGTAGGCGGGCATCATCGAGCACCTCGTCAAGAAGGCCGACGAACTGATCGATTCCCTCTCCCTCGAGTCGCAGCAACTCCCACAGCTGACGCTGTACGGCGAGCGAGCCCGGGCGCTCGGCAAGCGCGCTGTGCAGCGCTTGGCGCGCGGTGCCGAACTCTCCGCGCTGGGTCCGCATGCGGGCGAGTTCCAGCAACGCCCGCCAGGCGCGAGGATCGCGCTCCAGAATCGTGTTGCACGACGCCTCCAAAACAGCCTCGTCGCCGAGCACGTCGCAGGTCCGCCTGAGCCCGGCCATCGCAGCGAGCGCCCACGGCGGCCCGGCGTGGATCGCCTGTTCCAGGTGTTCTTGCGCCGCCACCACCTTGCCATCATCGAGCAAGCACATGCCCAGACCAATGCGTGCCGGCGCGTAGTCGGGCCGCAGGTCGAGAGCGGCACGAAAATGCCCCGCCGCCGCCGCCGGATCGTTGTTGCTCACTGCCCTGCCCCATTCGGTTTGCAACGCCGGGCCAAGGTCCGGCTCCGCGCCGCGTGAAACCGTCTGGATACGCTGGTGGAAGCGTTGTGCTTCCTCCCACCGGCCGCTCTCCTCGGCGATTTGCTGCAGCGCCCGCAACGCCGCGACCTTGTCCGGCTCGGCCGCCACGACTTCTTGAAAGGTGGCCGCGGCCCGATCGATCAGCCCGGCACGCTTGAAGTCCATCGCCAGCGAGAACAGTACCTGCGTGTGCTCCCACTGCGACTGGTTCGGGCGATGCAGCAGGCTGCGATGAACGTCGATAGCGCGCTCCGACTGCCCGCTTTCCCGCAGCAGGTTACCGAGTGCCAGATACGCCTCGAGTGCGTCAGTTTCCTGTCGTACGGCCTGGGACAGCTCGCGGATCGCCTGGTCGGGTTGGTGCGACACCAAGAAGTTGAGGCCGAGCAAGTAGTGCGGCCGCGCGCGGGGACCGGGGGACGACATGCCTGGAGCGCGCAGCCGCGCCCACAGCTCACCCAGAAGCGCGCCGATAGCCAGCAGGGCCAGCGCAACGCCGAGCGTCAGCGGCCAATCACCCTGCATGCATTGTTGCCCCTGGACGTAGGTTCGATCTCACCCGTTCACGGTGTATCCGGCTCGGCGGCTGGCACAGTCGACTGCCGACGAAGGTAGTCGTTGATGACGCTGTCCCAGAGGTCGCGCGCCGTCACGACGTCGTCGACCACCTCCCGGAGGGCGCCCCTACCTCCGGCCGTCGCAGTGACCCAATCGGCGGTTTCGAGAATCCGCGGGTGCGCATCGGCGACAGCAATACCTAGTCCTGCGTGGCGCATGACGCCGAGATCAACGAGGTCATCCCCCAGAAAGGCCACCTGCGATCCCTCCAACCCGAACTCCGCCTGCAGCTCCAAGCAGGCCCCCACCTTATCGAAGGCACCTTGCCGCAACTCGAGCACCGGCAGCTCCGAGAAGCGTCGGCCGACGGCGGCCGACTCGCGCGCCGTCACCACCGAAATGGGCAGATCGATGAGCGCGGCGATCTTCACCGCCGTGCCGTCGCGAACGTGGAACACCTTGGCCTCGCTGTCGGCCCCAGCGTAGACGATAGAGCCGTCGGTAAGGACACCATCGACGTCGGTAATCAGCAGCCGCAGCTGACGCAAGCGATCTTCGTAATCCTCTCTGGAGAGTCGCTGCATGCGAGCCCCAACGCTTCAGCCCATAGTGGGTTTGATGGTTTCGGCTAGACCATCTGAGTGCGCCACAGATCGTGCAAATGCACGACGCCGACGGCATGTCGATCGCCATCATCGACGATGAGCACGGTGATCCGGCTCTCTTCGAGCAGCCTCAACGCTTCAGTGGCCAGAGCGTTTGCGGCAATCAAGACGGGGTCGGGCGTCATGCACACCCGCACCGAACTTGCGGTGTCGATACCGCTCTGGGCGAGCCGACGAATGTCACCATCGGTGATGATGCCGGCAACCTTGCCGTCGGTTGATTCCACCAGCGTCATACCCAGCCCCTTGCTGGTCATCTCATCGATCGCCTCGGCAAGGGATGCGGCCCCGCCGACCCGCGGTACCTGATCACCTGTGTGCATCACCGTTCGCACCCGCAACAAGCGACGTCCCAGGGAACCCTGCGGATGGAAGTGGGCGAACTCGTCGGCGCCGAAGCCACGCTCCTTGAGCAAAGCCATCGCCAGCGCGTCACCGAGCGCCAATGCGGCAGTGGTCGACGCGGTAGGGGCGAGCCCGAGCGGACACGCCTCGGCATCGACGTCGACGTGCAAAACCACGTCCGCTTCGCGCGCGATGGTCGAATCGGCATCCCCGACCATGGCGATCAAGTCGACGTTGAGCCGCCGAATCGCCGGCAGCAAGGCAACGAGCTCACCGGTGTCCCCGCTGTGACTGAGCGCGAAGAACACGTCGCCGTCGACGAGCATGCCGAGGTCGCCGTGCCCGGCCTCAGCGGGGTGGAGAAAGAACGCCGGGCTTCCGGTCGAAGCGAGCGTGGCGGCCAGCTTTCTGGCGATGATGCCCGACTTGCCCATCCCCGAGCACACGATGCGGGCGTCGCAGGCGAGCAGGCGATCGAGCACCTGGCCCAGCGCGTCCTCGTCAAGGCGCTCGGCCAGCTTCTGCAGCGCCCTGGCTTCGGTTTGCAGCACCTCGCGCGCCATCTCCAGCCCGGCGCGTCGGGCGGTTGTACCAGTCCGTTCAGCGGCCATCCTGGCATCCGGTGTCGAGGGTCGCAGCTCGGATCCTCATCAGTTTCTGGAGCAACGGTTCGAGCCGTTCGAGCGGTAGCTGCGTGCTGGCGTCGCTCAGCGCCGCCGGCGGATTGTCGTGTACCTCGATGAACAGGACGTCGACTCCGGCAGCCACGCCTGCCGCCGCGAGCGGCTCGGCAAACTCGGGCTCGCCGCCGGTGCTGTCGCCCTGGCGGGCGGGAAGTTGCAGGCTGTGGGTGACGTCTAGCACGACCGGATAGCCGAGCCCGGCGAGAAAGCGCAGGCCCTTGAAATCGACGACGAGATTATTGTAGCCGAACGACGTGCCCCGTTCGGTGATCAGCAGAGCCTCGTTGCCCGTGGAGGCCGCCTTCTCGACAACCTTGTTCATGTCCCAGGGCGCCAGGAACTGACCCTTTTTTAGGTTCACCGGCCTGCCGGTCGCGGCGGCTGCCAGCACGAGATCTGTCTGACGGCAGAGGAACGCCGGAATCTGCAAGACGTCGACACACTCTGCCGCCGCCGCCGCCTGTGTCGGTTCGTGCACATCCGTGAGAACCGGCAGGCCGACGGCGTCGCGGATCTCCGCGAGTATTCGGAGCCCCTCGTCCGGACCGGGGCCGCGGTACGACGAGACCGACGTACGATTCGCCTTGTAGTAGGAGGCCTTGAAGACACACGGGAGCCGCGCGCGGCGACTGACCTCGGCTACCGCTTCTGCCATACGGAGGCAATGATCCCTGCTCTCGATCACACAGGGCCCGGCGATCAGCCCGAGTCCACCGTCGCCGAAGACCACCCCTTCGGCGAGCGTCACCGAGCCCATGGGGCCTCAGACTCGGGATGCGTCGCTCGCTGTGGCCGCCACCCACCGGCCGCGCTCGCGCTGCTGTTTGTGCTCGTAGGCAGCTCCGATGAAGGCCGAGAACAACGGATGAGCCTGGAGCGGGCGGGACTTGAATTCCGGATGAAACTGGCACGCGATGAACCATGGGTGCCCGGCTAATTCCACGATCTCGACGAATTTGCCGTCTTCGGAGCGGCCGGTGATGCGAAGCCCGGCGGCGGTCAGCAGCTCGTCGAACTCGGCGTTGAACTCGTAGCGGTGGCGGTGTCGTTCGGAGACGGCGCCGCGGCCGTATGCTCGCTCGGCCAGGCTTCCCGGTTCCAGCACACAAGTGTAGGCACCCAGCCGCATCGTTCCGCCGAGATCATCTACACCGTGCAAATCGCGCAGCTTGTAGATCACCTTGTCTTTGCCGCGACCTTCGTGGAAGTCGAACTCGGAGCTGTCAGCAGCGTCTCCGAGTCGCGCAACGTTCTCGGCGAACTCGATCACGGCCGATTGGAATCCGAGACAGATGCCGAAGTACGGCAGCGATGCCTGGCGTGCGAACTGGATCGCGTGCAGCATGCCGCGCACTCCGCGCACCCCGAACCCGCCTGGCACTAGCACGCCATCCGCCTCTGCAAGGACATCTGCAGGTTCCTCACCGACTTCGAACCGCTCCGCCTCCACCCAGTCGATGTCAACGCCGAGATCATGCGCCACACCGCCATGCACGAGGGCCTCGCTGAGGCTCTTGTACGACTCCTCGAACTCAACGTACTTACCGACGAAGGCGATCTTCACGCGGTCGCTCGGCGACTTGAAGGTGCGGACCAGGCGCTCCCACTCCTCGAGCCGGGATTCGCTCATCTCCAGACCCAGTTGCTCACAGATGATGCTGTCGAGGCCTTCCTCATGGAACACGAGGGGTACTTCGTAGATCGACGCCACGTCCACTGCGGTGATGACCGCGTCCTGCTCGACGTTGGTGAACAGCGCGATCTTGCGCTTGATGTCGTCCGGCAGGAATCGATCGGTGCGACACATCAGCACGTCTGGCTGAATACCGATCGAGCGCAGATCTCTGACGCTGTGCTGCGTCGGCTTCGTCTTGAGCTCTTTCGCCGTGGCGACGAACGGCACCAGCGTCAGATGGATAAAGATGCCGTTCTTGCGGCCCACCTCCTGGCGCAGCTGACGAATCGATTCCATGAACGGCAGGCTCTCGATGTCACCGGCGGTGCCGCCGATCTCGACGATGACCACGTCGGCCGTGCCCCCCAGCGCGGTGATGCGACCCTTGATCTCGTCGGTGATATGGGGGATGACCTGCACGGTGTTGCCGAGGTAGTCGCCGCGCCGCTCTTTCTGGATCACCGTTTCGTAGATCTGGCCACTGGTGAAGTTGTTGGCCTGGCTCATGCTGGCGCTGGTGAAGCGCTCGTAGTGGCCCAGATCCAGATCGGTCTCTGCTCCGTCATCGGTAACGAAGACCTCGCCGTGTTGAAACGGGCTCATGGTCCCAGGATCGACATTGATGTACGGGTCGAGCTTCACCAGGTTCACGCTGTAGCCGTGCGACTCCATCAAGCGACCGATCGATGCCGAGGCCAGGCCCTTGCCTAGCGATGAGACCACACCGCCCGTAACGAAGATGTACTTGGTCATGCCCTTGCTCATGCACCCACCCCGTGCGACTCGCTTGGCCGGATCAACTCGTGTCCAGGAGCAACTGGACGCGCTCCAGATCTTCCGGAGTGTCCACCCCCGGGATTGCCTCCGCCACAGGGAACGTCTGGATGATCTTGCCTGCCTCCAGAATCCGCAGCTGCTCTAGCCCCTCTGCCTTCTCCAGCGACGACCGGGGGATTCTAGCCCACTCGAACAACGCCTGACGCTTGTACATGTACACGCCCACGTGAATCCAGCAGGGGAACGGCGATTCCGGCAGCGGCTCGAACGCCAGGTTCGGCTCGCCAGCGACGTTAGTAGCGGCCAGCCAGGCGTGGCGCGGAAAGGGCACCGGGGCCCGACTGAAATAGAGTGCGCGGCCGTCGTCGTCAACCACCACCTTGACAACGTTCGGGTCCCAGCGATCTCGGGGTTCGACAAGTGGAGCCCGCAGCGTCCCGTAGTCGTCATCGCCGGCGGCAAACTGGGCGAGAGCGGTGGACAGCTCATGAGAATCGATGAGCGGCTCGTCACCCTGGACATTGAGCACCACGGAACAATCGATCTCCTCGGCAACATACGCCACACGATCCGTTCCCGAGGCGAGCGAAGCCGGCGTCATCATCGCTTCCACTCCAACCCCAACGGCGGCCTCGGCGATGCGGTCGTCGTCGGTGGCGACGATCACGCGGCCGACTCCCGTGACCGCCGCACAACGCTCCGCTACGTGCTGGATCAACGGCCGACCGGCGAGCAGCGCGAGCGGCTTACCCTCGAAGCGTGTCGAGTTGAAACGCGCCGGAATCACGGCGACGCAGTCCACAGCCTCTCCCGATGTGAAGGTACGCGGCGGCACGTGTCGCGGGGCAGGGTCGCGACGACGGTACACCGCCACCCGATACCTCTCAATCCGATGGTGGCACTCGTAGGGTCAGTGCCCGAGGCAGCACCGAGAAGCGACCCGGTAACCGCCCCGACACCTCACCATCGGTCTCCACGAGGGCGTCCCCCTCGAGGCTGAAGCACCGCCCCCGAACGACCCGGATCGCTGGATCCACCAGCTCGGCCCCACGCACCGCCCGGTACATGAGGCGCGGAATCCTCCGCACCGAGATGGAGTCAATCAGCGCCATGTGGAGCAAGCCGTCGTCATGTCGCGCCTCCGGGCAGGGCCGCATCCCGCCCCCGAACGAGGGCCCGTTGCAGATCGAGACGTTCAGCAGCGCCGCGTGGCCCGGGCCGGCTCGAGCAGTCCAGGCGAAATTGATGCGGGCTCCACGCGCCACTCGGGGGACGGCGGCCAACACGTATGCAGCCTTGCCCAGTCGGCGCAGGGCCGTCGAGCCGCTGACGCGCTCCGCCACCTGCGCGCCCAGCCCGGCATTGGCATGGTTGACAAAGTGGACCTTCGCCCGACGGTTGCGGCCTCCCGTACCGGTCGTCAGCTCTGCGACTCCGATGTCCAGCGATCGGCGCTCGTAGCGCTCTAGGGGCACGTCCAGAACGCCGGGACCACCGACAAGACCGAACGACCTGGCCAGATCACGGCCGGTACCGAGGGGCAAGCACACGAGCTCCGGCGCCACCCCCGTATCGACCGCGAGCAATCCGTTGGCCGCTTCGTGAAACGTGCCATCGCCACCCGCAACGACCACGAGCTCCGCTCCCTCGTGCCGTGCCTGCTCGGCGAGCGTCGCAGCATGGCCCTGACCGGTGGTCAAACGCACCTGGCACCCTGGTGACCACTCGCGCAGGCGCGGGCGCAGACACTCGATGGCGCGGCCTGCCCGGCCGCCGCCTGCAACCGGGTTGGCGATGACCACTATCGATGCCATATCAGCGCTACTCGACGCGAACCGGCCGTTCTTGACAGCTTTCGGGGCACCGGCCTATGGTAGCCGCGCTTCGCAGCGACGACGATCGATCGACGCTGACGGCACCGCCGCGTCGGTCCCGAGAAACCGCCGCCCGACGATCCGCGCGGCGCCCTAGTGGCCGGTAACGGATGACATGATCAGCGACGGAATCGGACGCGGCGGAACCGTAGTCAAGGGCGCTATCGCCGCTGCCGTCGGTGGTGTCGGCATCCCACCGAACGTTCTCACCCTGTCGTCGCTGATCCCGATGACAATCGCCGCTTGGAACCTGGCCCAGGGTCGACCGTTCGTGGCAGCCGGATGGATCGTCCTCGGCGGCGCACTCGACCTCATCGACGGCGCGGTAGCACGCGCCTACGGGACAACATCCGAATTCGGTGCGGTGCTCGACTCGGTGGTCGATCGGGCCTCGGACACGCTCGTTCATATCGGCGTCGTATATCACTTTCACATGCTCGGCGAACCTCTGTACGTGGTGCTCAGTGCCGTGTCGTTGGGCGGCTCGTTGGGTGTCTCATACACACGCGCGCGGGCGGAGAACGTAATCCCCGAGTGCCGTGTGGGATTCACCGAGCGCGGTGAGCGGCTGGTGCTGCTGATGCTCGCGCTGTTCGTTGGACGCCTGGCGCAAGCTGTGACGCTGCTGGCGCTGCTGACGTGGTTGACGACGGTCCAACGCTTGCTGCACGCCTACCGCGTTTTGCGCCGTCGGCACGGTGGCGCGGACGCCGGCGAGCCACCCGCGCAAGGGCTCGATGTCTGGGGCTCGATGGGGCGCTGGATTTTCTTGAACTGGCCACGCGGATCGTGGCAATACGACTTGGTGTGCGCGGCAATTATCGCTGCGCTGCTACTGCTCCCCGGCGTCTAATTACCCACGCCTCGACTCGTGGCCTGGAGCTAGTGGCCTGTAACAGATGAACGTTGCCTATCGCAGATGGGATTTGCGGGTGAGATCCAGGCGCGGGGAGGAAGGCGATGCAGTGAGCATCGTCGAGGAGGCGCAACGCCGATATCGCCCGCAACTGCCCATCTGTCCGTAGGCCAATCAAGAGAACAGTGGCGCAATCGGCCCGTCTGTCCCGTTGCGCCTCCTCCAAGATGTGCCAACATCGTCTCGTCGGTGCACCTGGCATCCGGGCCCATTTCGCCACCACGATAAGCAACATTCATCTGTTACAGGCCACTAAGGGATTCGCAGTCGGAACGCCGCGCGACCGACCGACGGCTCGATCTCGACGGAGCGAATCGTGAGGTCCAGTGTGGCAGCGCGCTGCGGCCACCCGAGCCTCACCTGACCGCTCGGCGCGCCGCGGCGTGGATCCCAGCCGTCGTAGGTAACCACGAGACGAAGCGATCCGGCGTCGTCGAAGCGCTCGATGCGTCGGATCTCGTGCGTCGCCGGGTCGAAGACGATCCGTCGGACCAGCCTGGGAGAATCCGTCGCAAGCAGCATGAGCGACACCTCACCTGGGCGTTTCTCGACGATCGGCGATCCGGCATCGGCCACTGTTGATGGCACGATCTGCGGCAGCAGCGCGTCCGCGAGATCGAGCGGGGCCAGCACGAGATGCGGCCGCGATGGAGTGTCCGGTGGAAGGTCCAGGGCGTCGTATTCCTCGAGCTCGGTGGCGTGCTCCACTCGCAACTCCAGCCGACGACCATCGCTGGCGATCTCCACCGCGCCGCTGCGCCCAGTCAGATGGGCCGCGAGCGCCCCGCTTCGCGCCACCAGCAGAGTCCCCTGCAAGCCCAGACAGCGATCCCTGTGGCACGCTTCAAGCTCGGTCTCGAGTCGCAGCAGCCGAGCACGGAAACCGCTGGCGATCTGCGCCAGTGTCTCGACGGTCGATTCTCTCGCCTGCGGCGGCGCCTGTGGTGGAGCCGTTGCGGGGGGCGGCGTACCACCTCCGCAACCGGCCAGGCCGCTCAACAGCAGCATCGCACCCACCCGCCACCCGAGGAGCATGCGGCGAACCGGCGATCCTCCGATCGGCCTAGTGGCGCCGGCGAACAACGAAATCCGGCAGCTCGGCCAGCGCCTCGCGCGCTTCACTCGGAGACAGGACAGCCAGCGCCGTGCGCGCCTGCTCGGCGTACCGCTGCGCTGTATGCAACGTCGCCTCCAGGCTACCGGCGGCTCGCATCCCGTCGACCACCTCGACGAAGCTCTCGGCGACGCGATCCGGTTGACCGAGGCATGAGATCGCCAGGCTACGGATGGACTCGTCACCTTTGCGCAACAGGTGAATGAGCGGATACGTCATCTTGCCTTCGCGAAGATCGGTACCGGGTTCCTTGCCGAGGCGTATCGCATCCGCGTCGTAGTCGAGCAGGTCGTCGACAAGCTGAAACGCGAGGCCCACATCGTGACCATACCCGGCGAGCGCCGCCTCTTGCTCTGGCGGCGAATCGGCTAGCACGGCGGCGGCCTGCGCACAGCCGGCGAACAACGAGGCCGTCTTGCGATCGATGATGTCCATGTAGGCATCGACGCCGAGCTCGGCATGGCCGTTGTGGATAACGTCGAGCATCTCGCCTTCGACCAGGCGCGAGGTAGCATCGGTCAGTACCTCCACCAGGCGAAGCTTGCCGAGCGCCACGCTCATCGCCAGCGACTTGGCGTACAGGAAATCGCCGAACAGCACCGCAAGTTGGTTGCCCCAGACTCGATTGGCGGGCTTCTGTCCCCGCCTCACGGTGGCGCCGTCGACAATGTCGTCGTGCACCAGCGAGGCGGTGTGGATGCACTCGACGATCACCCCCAGGTCAACGTCCCCGCTGCCCCGGTATCCGCACGCCTGAGCGCACAGCGCCACCATGGCTGGTCGCACGCGCTTACCACCGGTGCCGAGCAAATAGACGGCAATCTCGTGTACCAGCGGGATGTCCGAGTCGCGCAACGCAGCGATCTCACGCTCGACAAGCTCGAGCCGATCTTTCGCTAGGTGAAAAGCGGCGATCTGTGTGACCGGGTGGCTCTCGCTATGCATTTGCAGGCGGGCGGTGGCTCAGCTGCCGAGGTGCTCGACTTCGGCATCCGCAGGAATCGTGAACTGAAACAGCTCCTCGGCCAATCCCACATCGGTCTCGACCTCGAGGAACAGAAACTCGGATGACTCACCGAGAAGGCCGAACGATACCAGTCGAGCGATGAGCGCGGTGTCCGGTTCAACCTCGAGGATCAGGTGCGTGTACGAGCTGTCCGCGATCAACGGATCGAGACGCAGCTGAACGTTCCCCGGAGCAAGCTTTTCGTCCCACTCGATCCCGGCAACCGTGAAGTCGCTCCCCAGGTCGCCCTCGCCCGTCAAGTACAGCATCGGCGTCTGACCGGAGGCCAATGAGTCCTGCGACCGGATCTGCACCTGTCGGTCCTCCGGCAGGTACCAATACAGCGCCTCGCCATCGGCTACCAGCACGCGCCCGGTGGCGTCGTACTCGACCCGTATGCGCCCCGGCGGTCGGGCAAACCAGGTTCCCACCGCTTCGCGTCCGGGCATGCCCGGACGCGAGATGCTGAGTTGTCGGAAACGAGCCCGAAGGTCCTGTAGCCCCCGATAACGTTCCTGGACTCGCCGCAGCAGGCGCTCCAGCGGAAGCTCGGAGGCCTCCTGGACCGTCGCGTGCACTGCCGTCATCGGAGCCGGCGCTGCCGACTGAGCGTCAGCGGCAAGCACCACGCCGACCATCGTCAGCAGCCGCGCCCATCGAGGCATCGGCGATCTCACTGGCCCTCCAACCTGCCCGCCGGCAGGCCATCCGTCGCAGGTCGCTGAAGAACGTCTCTGTTCGCCCCTGCTGTTATCATAGCGTGACACGTTGGCGCGCCTCCGGCGCTCCTCCGGCGCTCCTCTTCTGCGGCCCTGTCCGTTGGCCGGTGGCCGGTGGCCGCCGTCGACCCTCACTACGCACCCCTCGCTGCGAGCCTCCTTGATGGCGACCCGCCTGTTGATTCTCGATGCCCTCGACCCACGCGGCCAAACCGGGCTGTCGGTTGCCGCCCACGCTGCCGCCGCCGAGGGCGTGGACGAGATCCTGCCAATCACCACGGGAGTAATCGGCCGAGCTTCCGGACGAGCTTCCCGAGTTCATCCGATGCCGGCGCGAGCGCTTCATCGGCTGCTCGACGAGGCATTCCATCGTCCCGTCGACGGAATGCTCATCGGTCTCCTGCCGAGCTACTGGCAGGCACGAGCGGTAGCGAAGAGTCTGGCGCAAGCGCTTCCCGAAACCCTGGTCTACGCCCCGGTCGCGGCATCTGGCGTCGGTCTGAACCACACGCTCGGGTCTGCGAACCGCAAGATCCAGGCGTCCAAGCTTCTGCCCGAGACAACCGTCGCCCTGTTGCCGGCGCCCGAGATCAGCAGTCTGCTCGGCGTCGCCAGCACCGATGATCAGGCGGCTCTGGCGCAACAATTGCTCAACGCAGGCGCCTATGCGGCCTGGGTACGCGGCAACCTGGATGGCGCGCGTGCAGTGGACTTCGTCGCCTATGGCGAGCGCACGGCCGTGCTGGACTACCCGCAGCCGGTCGGTCCTGCCGCGGCTGCTACTGCGTCGGGCGCACTTGCCGCGCTGCTGGCCCTGGGACGATCGCTCGAGGAGTCGGTCGACCGCGCGCATCGACGTGCCGCCCACGTGGACCAGAGCCTGCATGTCGCCGCCGTGAGGAGCTGAGGCAAGGCGACGCGCTACTCGCCGGCGCGCTCGGCGAAGCTGCGAACCTTCTTGGCGTCGATGCGCGGAAAGAGCATTTCGCCCCGGTGAACACCGGCGTCGGAACCGACGCTCAGCAACCGTTCCCCACCCTGGTATCGAAACTGGTCGAGCCCGGTGGTCTCACCGAGCGACCTCCAGAGCTGCTCCATCTTGTCCGGCATGACCGGCGACAGGAGCGCTGCCAGGCTCTTGAGTACGCTGCCACACGCCGCCATCACGGCATCGAAGAGCTCACCGTCCGCGGGAACCGTGTCTCGGTTCTTCCGCAGCTGCCATGGTTCGGTCTCTTGCACGAGCTTGTTGGCGGCGCTGACAACGTCCCAGGCCATTCGCAACGCGGCGGCGAATCCGAAGGCGCTGAATTGTTGCTCGTATTCGGACACTGAGAACTCGAACCGGCGTAGCAGCTCCGTGGTCGCAGGAGTGTGCTTCGGTTCGGCAACGAACGCCCCACCATCGCTCTCCACGAGGTTCAGAACTCGCGACGCGAGGTTGCCGATGTCGTTGGCCAGATCGGAGTTGATGCGTTCCACCAGCGCCGCGGCGGCGAAGTCGCCGTCCTGCCCGAAGGGCATCTGACGGAGCAAGTAGTAGCGTAGGGCGTCGGCGCCGAACTCGTCGATGAGCCGATTCGGATCGATGACGTTACCGATGCTCTTGGACATCTTCAGCCCCTCGACTGTCCACCAGCCGTGCGCGAAGATATTGCGTGGCAGCGGCAAATCGAGCGCCATCAGCAAGGTCGTCCAGTAAACGGAGTGCGTGGTCAGGATGTCCTTGCCGATGAGGTGGTAATCGGCCGGCCAAAAAGGCGAGTGCCCGGTCTCGGCTGGGGTCTTCGGGTTGAGGTACCGCAGGGCGGTGCAGTAGTTCAGCAACGCATCGACCCAGACATAGCAGACGTGCTCGGCGTCGAACGGTAGCTCGACCCCCCAGGCCAGCCGCGATTTCGGTCGCGAGATCGAAAGATCGCCCAGTGGCTGCCGCAAGAACCCCAGGATCTCGTTGCGACGCGTCTGCGGGTGGACTTGGAGGGCTCCACTCTCGATCGCCTCGACGAGGGCGTCTTGGTAGGCGCTCATGCGGAAGAAGTAGTTCGATTCGCGCACCCGCTCGACCCTGCCCTCCTGCTGGAGCCGTTCGATCTCGTCAGCGTCGGTGACGAACATCTCCTGGGTGACGTCGTACCAGCCCTCGTAGTCCTGCTCGTAGATCTGTCCGTCGTCGTACAGTCGCTGCAGCGCCTGCCGCACCTGGGCCTTGTGCTCGGCGTCGGTCGTACGAATGAAGGCGTCGTGGGAGATCCCGAGCCGCTGCCAGAGCTGCTTGAAGTTGCGATGCAGCTCATCGCAGTGCGCCTGCTCGGACATGCCGCGGCGCGCGGCCGCCTGCGCCACCTTCTGACCGTGCTCGTCGGTGCCGGTCAGGAAGAAGACCTCGACGCCGCGCTGACGCATGAAGCGCGCCATGGCATCGCCGGCAATGGTCGTATACGCGTGCCCGAGATGCGGCACGTCGTTGACGTAGTAGATCGGTGTCGTCAGGTAGAACTGCTGCGTCCCCAATCCCTACTCCAGGCCGGCTCGGTCGTCCCGGCTCCCATTAACGCCGGCCACACCCGGCGCTTCGGGCAGTCTACCGTCTCGTCCCTGCGGGTGGCTCCATGTTCTTGTCGCCGTACCCACAGAGATCTTCTATCCCACACCGCCAGCATTCGGGACGTCGTGCGTGGCATACCTGGCGACCGTGGGTGATGACGTTCACGTGCAGCGGAAAGGCCGCCCCCTCAGGCACCGCAGCCTGGAGCTCGTCGTTCGCTCGCCCCAGTTCGCGCTGTCGGTGCACGCCCAACCGCTCAAGAACGCGGAACACGTGCGTGTCGACGGGAAACGCCTGTCGCCGCAGCGAGAACAGCAGGATGCAATTGACGCTCTTGGCACCAAGCCCTTTGATGTCGCAGAGCTCCTGGCGCACCGCCTCGAGGCCCATGTCGCGCAGGTGATCGAGATCGTACGCACCACGCTGGTCGTAGATGCGCGCCAGGGTCTCCTGGATCCGTCGTGCCTTAACGCGCTGCAATCCGCCAGGCTGCAGCGCTTCCTCGAGCTCCGGCAACGGGGCGGCAGCGACAGCGGCCCAATCGGGGAAGCGTTGGCGAAGCTGCTCCCAGGCGCGGTCGCGATTGGTGTCGGTCGTGTTCTGAGACAGGATCGTCAAGACGAGCTCGTCGAGCGGCGGCAGCACCCGCGTCGGTTTCGGCGTCCCGTAGAGCCCTGAGAGCCGGTCGTGCAATACCTCCAGCGCGCGCCGCTGCGTCACCAGCGCGCGAGAGCGCCTACGCTTGCGGGCCGCCACGACGGACGCGCCTCCTCGAACATGGCGCCCACATGATCGCTAGCAGGCCGTGCACTTTCACCACGGCCTGCTAGGGTCCGGTAACAGAGGTTGGTTGCATTTTGTCTACCCGCCGAGGCGCTCGCCGAGATATTCCGGCAGAGCATCCAGTCCGACACGCTCCTGTTCCGTGGTGTCGCGATGACGCACCGTCACGGCGTTGTCCTCGAGAGTGTCGAAGTCCACCGTGACACAGAACGGGGTACCGACCTCGTCCTCGCGTCGGTAACGCTTGCCAATGCTGCCGGCGTCATCGTAGAGAACCCCGAAGTCGCCGCGCAGCGTATCCGCCAACCTGTGCGCCGGCTCTGCCAGCTTCTTCACCAGCGGGAACACCGACACCTGGCGCGGCGCCACATGCGGCGCCAACCGCAGCACGGTGCGTTCCTGGCCGCCGATCTCATCGACCGCGAACGCATCCGCCAGTACCGTAAGCACGGTCCGGTCTAGTCCGGCCGAGGTCTCGATAACCGATGGTACGTACTTTTCGTTGCGCACCGGGTCGAAGTAACTCTGGTCCTTGCCCGAGTGCTCGGCATGCTGGCTCAGGTCGAAGCAGCCGCGGTTAGCAATGCCCTCGAGCTCGGCCCAGCCGAACGGAAACCGATACTCGACATCGGTCGTGTAGCTGGCGTAATGCGCCAGCTCGTCGGACTCGTGCCGCCGTAGCCGAAGCCGGTCGGACTCGATCCCGAGCTCGCTGTACCAGCGGTGACGTTGCTCCACCCAGTAGTCGAACCACTCGCGCTCGTCGTCGGCGTGAACGAAGAACTCCATCTCCATCTGCTCGAACTCGCGCGAGCGGAAAGTAAAGTTGCGCGGTGTGACTTCATTGCGGAACGCTTTGCCGACCTGGGCGATTCCGAACGGCACTTTCATGCGTGTCGACAGCTGCACGTTGCGAAAGTTCACGAAGATGGCCTGCGCGGTCTCCGGCCGCAAATAGGCCACCGAGGTGGAATCGGCTGCCGCGCCGACACGAGTCTCGAACATCAGGCGGAACTGGCGCGGCGGCGTCAGCTCGCCGTCGCACTCCGGGCAGCGGCTGGGGACGGACCCGTCCACAGGAGCCGTGTCGCCCTCGTAACCCGGGAAGATCTTGCCGAGATCCCCGGCGTCAACCGCAGCCTGAATGAGATGGTCGAGTCGGAAGCGACGGTTGCATTCCTTGCAGTCCACCATCATGTCGTAGAACGACTCGACGTGGCCGGATGCCTCCCAAACGCGAGGGTGCATGATGATCGATGCATCGAACCCCACGACATCGTCGCGCTGCACCACTACACGGCTCCACCAGAGATCGAGCACCCTTCGACGGAGCTCTACGCCCAAAGGCCCGTAGTCCCAGAATCCGTTCACGCCGCCGTAAATCTCGCTGCTCTGGAATATGAACCCCCGGCGCTTGCACAGCGACACCAGCGGATCGAGGCTCTGCAGAGCGGGTGCATCGGTCATGGCGATTTCTCGTCTAGTGGCTCGTGATTCATGCCGCGGGCAGGTGGCACTCGCGCCGCACCGTCCCAGCTTCAGAGCGGCGTCAGGAATGGATCAGCTGGTGCCAGCTCGGCGGCGTGACGCTGAACCTTCTCAAAGGCACGCGCCACATCCAGAGCGTCTTCGGCACTGCCGAGAAGCGCATTGTGGCGGATCCACACAGCTTCGCTCGCGCAGGCGTGCTCGGCAACTCCGCAGCTGCCACTACGGTGCGGCGCGCGCCGCGCATCGGCAAAGAGAGGCTGACTGTAGACCGGCGCATCGTATCCGGCCGAGGCCGGGACACCTTCGGCAACGAGCGCGTCCACGCAGGCCCGCTTGGAGGCTCCGTCGAACTCTCTGGCATCGATGCGAACGATGATCAGGTGCCAGGAGCATTGTTCAGTACCGGGCGGAAGCGCCTGACAGGTAACACCCGGGATCTCTTCGAGCGCCTTGCGCAGCCGCGCCGCATTGGTGGCTCGACGCTCGAGCTCCTCGGGGTAGCGCTCGAGTGCCGCGCACAGCACGGCGCCCTGGAACTCCGACAAGCGAAAATTAGCACCGAGCCGAACGTGCGTGTAACATCCGCCCACCGGCGCACGACCGTTGTTGGCCACCGACCGACAACGCTCTGCGAGGTCACCATCGTCGGTGACCACAACGCCGCCTTCGCCGCAGGTCAGGTTCTTGCTAGCGTGGAAGGAAAACGCGCCAGCGTTGCCGATCGTGCCCACGCCGGCGCCCGCGTAGCGGGAACCCCAGGCTTGCGCCGCGTCCTCGATCACCGCCAGCCCCTGGCGCTCCGCCAGGCTCTGCAACGCCTCCATAGCGGTCGGCACACCACCGAGATGAACCGGCATGATCGCCGCCGTGCGCTTGCTCAACACCGACTCGACAGCGCGTGCATGCAGACAATACGAGCGTCGATCGATATCCGCGAACACCGGGACGAGTCCCGCTTGCAGCACTGCTGTGGCCGACCCCACGAACGTATAGGCGGGGAGGACAACCTCGGATCCGGGCTCGATCTCCAGTCCATCGAGCGCCGTGCGCAGCGCCGCTTCGCCGTTGCTCACGCAGATCGCGTAGCGGGCACCTTGAAAAACAGCGAACTCGGCCTCGAAACGCCGCACGAACTGCCCGTGGCGACTATCCCAGTCTCCCGAATCGAGGACCACACCCAGAAGCTCGCGCTCTCGCTCTCCAGCCTGCGGCCAGCGGGGAAACGACTGTTGGCGGATCGGGTCGCCACCTACCAGCGCCAGCTCAGGCACGCGCGTAGAAACCGTCGGGCATCACAGAAACCGGTCCTGCGTGGCCTCGGCCACCATGTCTCGTAGCTCCTTGATCTTCTGGGAAGATCGCAGCGACGCGACCAGCAACACACCGCCGGCACGTACGACCGCAAGCCCTTCAACTCCCAGAAGCGCCACCAAGTCGTCCGGTGCGTGCACGAGGTTGTCTCTAGATTCCAGCGCAACAACCTGCCCGCGCATCACGTTGCCCACATCATCACCGGCCAAGAGCTCCCTGAGCGCCTCCCAGGACCCGACATCGGACCAGTCGAATCCGGCTTTCACGCAGGCGACATTGTCGGCGCGCTCCATGATGCCGTAATCGATCGAGGTGGCCGGCATCGCCCGATAGACCTTCTCACGGCTGGCAACATCGTTGGCCACGAGCATGACGTTGGCGGCATGCAGCGCATCAGGGAGGTGATGGGCCATGGCTTCGAGCAGCGTGCGCGCCTCCCAGACGAACATTCCGCTGTTCCACAGAAAGGAACCTTGCGCCACGTAACGCTCGGCCGTTTCGGCATCGGGCTTCTCGCGAAACGCAACCACGTCGCTCACCGGCAGCGACGTCGGGCCTCCTTCGAGCTTCAGCTCGGCTCCGGTCTCGACGTAGCCGTAGCCGGTCTCCGCGTACCTGGGAACGACTCCGAACGTGACCAAGTAGCCATCGCGGGCGGCCACCGCAGCGGCCGCAACCGTACCCCCGAGGCCGGCGACATCGTCGACCACATGATCGGCCGGAAAGACCAGCATCATTGCTTCAGGGTCGCGTTGCGCCAGTACGGCTGCAGTCCACGCGAGACACGGCGCGGTGTTGCGCGCCTGCGGCTCGGCCAGCAGGTTGGCCGGTAGGAGCTCTGGGATCTCCTGCGCCGTGAGCTCCGCGTAGCAGGCGGCGGTCACCACCAGTACACGATCGGGATCTCCGACCACGGCCACGCTTCGATCCCACGTCTGCCGCAACATCGAATCGGAGCCCACGATCGACAGAAATTGCTTGGGACGATCGCGGCGCGACAGCGGCCAGAACCGCGTACCACTGCCGCCGGCCATGATCACGGCATAGGCATGCGGATCTCGCGCGTCGGCCATCGTCAGTCGGCCGCGACCGCGCCAAGGTCCGACTCAGCGCGCTGAAGCCGGCTTTCCACGAGCTGTCGGATCTCGCCGAGACGCTCCGCCGTCTGCGCCTCGAATCTGAGGATGATCTGCGGCCCGGTGTTGCTGGCCCGCGCCAGCCCCCAGCCATCGTCGAGCTCCAGGCGCACTCCATCGATCGCTACAACGTCGTAGTCCCGGGCGAGGTCGTCGCGCAGCCGCTCGCATATCGCGAACTTGTGCTCTTCGGTGGATGGATGGCGGATCTCCGGCGTCGAAAAGACCTCGGGGAGGTCATCCAGCTGGGCGGAGAACGTACCACCGTGCCGCGAGTAGATCTCCATCAGCTTGGCGCCCGCATATACGGCGTCGTCGTGTCCGAAGAAGTTCTCGCCGAAGAACAGGTGGCCGCTCATCTCGCCGGCAAGCAGGGCTCCTTCCTCCCGTATCTTCTGTTTGATGAAGGAGTGTCCAGTCTTCCACATCAGTGGCCGCCCGCCGTGAGCAGCGATGTCGTCGCCCAGCAACTTGGAGCACTTGACGTCGAAGATGACCGTCGCACCGGCGTTGCGCTCCAGCATGTCGCGCGCCAGCAGGATCGTCAGACGATCGCCCCAGACGATCGCACCGCCCTCGTCGATCACCCCGACACGATCACCGTCACCATCGAACCCCAGGCCGAGATCGAAACCACCGTCAACAACGCGACGCCCGAGCTCCTCGACGGCTTCGGGTACGGTGGGATCGGGGTGATGGTTGGGGAAGTTGCCGTCGACGTCGCAGTACATCTCCTCGACCTCGCAGCCGAGCTCACGGTAAATGCGCGGCGCGATCATCCCCGCCACACCGTTGCCGGCGTCGATCACGACCCGTACCGGGCGCTCGAGATGCACGCGCTCCTTCACCATGTCGACGTAGGGCTCGACCAGATCGATGGTCTCGACGCTCCCGATGCCGCTGTCCACATCGTCCGCTTCGACCGCAGCTCGCAGGGCCTGGATGTCGTCACCGAACAGCGTGCGTGTACCGAGGCACAGCTTGAGGCCGTTGTAGGCGGCCGGGTTGTGACTCGCCGTGACCACAACGCCGCCATCGGCTTGCAAGTGGTGGATGCCGAAGTAGAGCATCGGCGTCGGCACCAGGCCGGCGTCCAGCACCCCACATCCGGCGTCGTTGACTCCGGCTGCGAAAGCCACCGCAAGCTCCGGGCTCGACAGGCGACCGTCGCGTCCCACGACGACCCTCGAGCCGCCGTTGCGGACCACCAGCGTGCCGTAGGCGCGCCCGATGCTCTGAAACACGTCGGCGTTAACTTCGTCGCCGACAATGCCGCGGATGTCGTAGGCGCGGAAGATTCCCGCTGGCGCGACGGACATGGGCGACATCCTCTGGGTGATCGCGGCGACGCCGGCGTGTGTGATGACCGGGTTCGAACCGCCACGGGGTGCGGCGCGGGGCCGCAGGCAAGACCTCCAATTCTTCCACATCTTCGGCGCCCGGGACGTACCTGGGCGCCCGTCAAGACCCGACCCAACGACTGCCAGCGAGGTGGCTAGGCGTGCAGCGTACGGCGCTCCACGAGATAGCGCTCGATGCGCTCCTCGCAGACCTCGTGACCGATCCCCGGACCCTGTGGCACCCGCACGTGCCCATCTCCGTCGAGCTCCACCTCGGGATCGATGATGTCCTGCTCCCAGTACCGACGTGATGCTGACAGGTCGTTGGACAGCGTGAAGTTGGGGAGCGCGGCAACGGCGATGTTGTGCAGCCTGCCGACGCCCGCTTCGAGCATGCCGCCACACCACACCGGAATCTGCCGCCGCTCACACAGATCGTGCGCCGCGATGCCGGCCGACCGGCCACCCATGCGCGAACACTTGATGTTGATGATGCGAGCCGCCTTTGCGTCCAGCGCGCGCTCCGTGATCTCCAGCGTCTTGGCCGATTCGTCCAGACAGATCGGCGTTTCGACTTGATCCTGAAGCTCGGCGTGCAGCTCGAGCTCGTCGTACTCGAACGGCTGCTCGATCATCTCCAGACCGAAGCGGTCGAGCTCGACGATATGCGGGATGTCCTGCCGCCCGTATGCACAGTTGGCATCGACCATGAGCGGGATATCGCCGAACCTCTCCCGCACCTTGGCGACGACCTCGACGTCCATGCCCTTGCCGATCTTCAGCTTTACGCGACGGTACCCCTGGGCAAGCGCCGATTCGATCTGCTCGGCGAGCACCTCGAAATCCTGCTGAATGCCGAGTGAGATGCCGACCATGACGCGATCGCGGACCGGCCGATCGCCGGCGTACAAGCGGTGTACCGGCACGCCACGTCGGCGCGCCTCGAGGTCCCAGACGGCCTCTTCGACGGCGGCCTTCGCCATCGGATGCCATGGCCATTTCGTCATGTGGGCGGCGACGACGCTGGCCGCGCCCTCCTCCGGCAACTCGAGCTCGAACAGCTCCGGCGCCAGCAGATCCTCGATGATGTGTCGGCACGTTCCGTTGGTCTCGTAGGTGTAGAAGGGCATCCGGTCGGCTCCGGCCTCGCCCCAGCCGAACGCCCCTTCCGAATGCGCCCGGACGAGCAGGATGTTGCGCTCGCCGAAGCCGCCGCGTGAGATCTCGAACCAGCCGACGAGCGGAATCCGGATCTGAATCAGGTCCAACGCCTCGATCTTCAAACCTTCCTCCGACACCTGGCTGCCGATCTCAAACGAGAGCCGCCTCGGGATCCCCGTGCTCGAGAATGAACAGGGTCCTCGGCGGCGGAGCCGTCACCCGGACACATTCGCGGACGTAGTAGCCACGACGCAGATAGTGCTGGAACACCTGCCGCGTTGCCATCCTCCACGCTAGCACGGCGTCGGGATCCAGCTCCCTGACCTGCTGAATCGAAGTGGGGATCTCACAGGCGATGCGATCGGCCTCCAGGTCGAGGTCGGGCGCGCCGGGTATCGCAAGCCCCTGGCTCGCCGGCGCGCCCGTCAGAGCCTCCGGCACGATGACCCGACCGGCCGCGATCTCGTCCACCACCGCTCCACGCTCGCCGCGTCGGCGATTCGCCACTCGCGCTGACTCGAGGTGCCAGCCGGCCAGTAGGCGATCGGTCGGTGAGCCTCGATGTAGGGCGCTGGTGGTCTCGCCGTAGAGATTCTCGTAGTAGGTCTCGACGATGATCCCGAGCTTGCTGAAGTTGAGGTAGGCGTTCAGCGACTGCAGCGGATCGAAGGTCCAGGCCATGAGCTCCAATCCCTGCTCCAGCGCCAGCTCGCGCTGAGCCCACTTGAGGCGCGCACCGAGTCCGCTGGAGCGCATCGATTCGTCCACCGCCAGCATGTGCGAGTAATGCACCTGTCGGCCCCGGGCGTCCTCGCCGCGGAACCCATAGCAGAACCCGACCAATCGCTCCGCCGTATCGAACGCTCCCAGCACGATCCCGCCAGCGCCCTGTGCGGCGACCAGCTGAGTGCGCGGAATGACGTCGAGATCACCGCGGAAGTTCCACGCACGGCGCTGGAGATCCTCGCAGGCGACGTATTCGTCGACGCCCACCAGACGGCGGATCTGGTGTTCGTCGCGCGCCCCTGCGCTCATCTCAGATACCCGTCGGCAGATCGATCCACTGCGCCTCGACCGCGAAGCGCGCCGCGATCAGGTCGCCGAGCGCCCGCACGCCAAACGTCTCGGTGGCGTAGTGGCCAGCGAAGATACAGTTCAGCCCGGCCTCGCGGGCTTCGTGATAAGCAGAGTGGCGTGGCTCTCCGGTAATGAAGCAGTCGGCCTCGACGGCCACCGCGGCGTCAAGCGCACTACAGCCGCTGCCCGTAATCACGGCGATCGTATTCACCTCGTCGGCGCCGAAGCCCCACATCACCTGGGCGTCGCAACCAAGAGAGGCGAGGCGACCCGCCAGGGCTGCCAGAGGCAACCCCTCCTGCAGCCGCGCCAAGGTGCCGATCTGCAGCCCGTTGTAGTCGCCGAAGCGAGTTTCGGGCTCGGCCTCCAGGGCGCGAGCGAGCAATGCGTTGTTGCCCACCTCCGGGTGTACGTCGAGTGGCAGGTGAGCAGCGTAGATCGATACACCACCGGCGAAGCACTGCCCGACGCGGGTGCCGAGGCGACCGCTGATCGGCGCCTGGTCGCCCCAGAGGAGCCCATGGTGGACGATCATCAGCTGACAACCGGCGTCGGCCGCCATCGCGATCGTCTCGGCCGCCGCGTCGACTGCTACCGCAACGCGCTCGACCTCCACGCCGGCTTCGACCTGAAGACCGTTCAAGGACGCGTCGGGGATCGCTCCGATGTCGAGGTACCGGTCCAGGAAAGCAACGATGTCGGCGAGCGGCGCGGCCATGCGAACCTCCGGGTCTCGGTTGCTCGCCGGATACCTTACTTTATGAGCCCTGTCGTCGACGGCGCCATGCTCCCCGGCACCGCGGCGACCCCAGCGCTCCGATCTCAAGCTCCATCGGTCGATGGCGACCAGGGTCCGGCGATCGCCAGCGCGTAAGCGTCAGGGAACAGCAGCTCACGTGCGGTTGCATGCACGGCCTCGGCATCGACCTGGCTCACGAGGCCCTCCAGCCGCTGGGTGTAGTCGAGACCGAGATCGAACATCTCGATCTCGTGCAAAAGGCCGGCCATTCCCTCGTTGCTCTCGAGTGCCCTCGGCAGGGCACGCACGGTGGCGGCTTTGGCGTTGTCGAGCTCGTCGGCATCGACCGTCTCGCTACGGATACGTCGGATCTCCGCCAGCACCGCGTCGACGGCGTCCTCGACATGTTGCGGCTGCACGCCGGCGCGAACCACGAACGGCGCCGGTCCGAGGCCGCCGCCAAGCGCACTGTATGTGTAATACGCCATACCGCGCTCTTCGCGTACCGAGCGGCCTAGCCGACCGCCCATCGCGAACCGCCCGAGGATCATGTTCATCAGCGAGGCAGCGTAGTAGCGATCGTCAGCACGTCGGATCGAGGCATGCCCCAGGGCTATGTCCACCTGGGCCTTGTCCGGCATCGAGTCGACATGTCGTCGAACCTCGGGCAGTGGAGGCACATCGGCAACTTCGCATTGCGCCTGGCGGTACCCGCCGCGCGGCTCGTCGTCCGTCCAGTCGTCGAAAGCGTCGCGCGCGATCGACAAGGCGGCCGCTGTGTCGACGTTGCCGGCGATCACCAGAAGCGCCGCCGACGGACCGAAGAAACGCGCATGGAAGGCCCGCAGATCGTCGGCGCAGATGCCTGCCACGGTCGCCTCGGTGCCCGCCAGCCGCGCTGCATACGGGTGCGTTGCCGGGTAGACAAGGTGGCGCAGGCCGTGCATCGCCATGACGGCCGGATCATCGAGATCCTCTCGAAGGGCAGTCAGGCGATCGCCCACGAGCTTGCCGACCTCGACCTCCGGGAACGTCGGTCGTCGGGAGCACTCCGCCAGCAGTGCCATCACCTCCGGCAGATCTTCGGCACGCGACTTGGCGACCATGCCGGCGGTATGCCGCCCGGCGCTGCCGCCGAGGTGGGCTCCACGAAAATCGAGCACCTCGCCCACCGCAGCCTTGTCTCGGACCTCCGTGCCGCGCGTCAGCCCTCGCGCCATCAGCGTCGCCAAACCGGCCTGCGCCGGCGTCTCGAAGCAGGCGCCGGCGGCGACGCTCAGACTGACGGTAACGGCCGGCGACGCGTGGTTGGCCTGGTGCATGATAACCAGGCCATTGTCGAGCTCGGTGCGACTGGCCTCCGATCCCCTCATGCGTCGCCTCGCGGAAGGAACCAACCCACCGTGCGCGCTTCCGGGATCAGGTACCAAGCGGTGACGCGCCGAACGTCCTCGACGGTCGTCGCCTCGACGCTGCCGGGCACCGCGTCCAGCGCCTCGAGACTCGCTATGGTGGCGAAGTAGCCGAGCTGATGCGCTACGTCGGTGACGCGCTCGGACTCGAACGCCAGAGCCGACAGCACCTGGTTTTTCGCCTTGCGGAGCGCTCGATCGTCGACGTCACGCGCCGTCAGCCCTTCCACCGAGTCCACCAGAGCACTCTCCGCGGCGCGCGGCTCCACGCCGTCCCGCAGCGTCGCCGAGAGGCCGTACAGGTAGGGCTCCTCCGTGGGCAGTACCGCCGAGCTGATCGACACGACCAGCTCGCTCTCCACGAGAGCCCCATAGAGCGGTGAGGTGATGCGCGCGCTGCGACCGAACCCCCCGCTCCACAGATTGATCCCCTTGCCACCCGAGAGCAAAGCGTCGGCCACCAGCAAGGGCACGAAGTCGGGGTCAGCAAACGCTGGCGCCGGATATACCACCTGCAGGTAGGTGGCCGTGCCGGGCCGCTCGACCACAACCCGGCGCTCACCGTCCTGGCGCGGTTCGCGTATCCCGTCGTATGCCGGCGTCTCGGTCGATGGAATGTCCCCGAAGTGACGTCGGGCTGCGTCGATCGCCGCCGCGGCGTCGACGTCACCGACGATCACCAGCGTGGCGTTGCCCGGGTGGTAGTAGCTCTTGTAGTGGGTGTAGAGCTGGTCACGCGTCATCGCCTCCAGATCGCTCTGCCAGCCGATGGTCGGCCATCGATACGGATGCATGCGGAACGCCGCTGCGGTCACGTCGATGTCGAGCAGGTACTCGGGGCTGTTGCTGTTGCCATGCATCTCGGCGAGCACCACCGTGCGCTCCGACTCGAACTCCGACGGCTCGTAAAGGCACTCCGTCATGCGGTCGGCCTCGATGCGCAGGGCCAGATCCAGCTCGTCGGCGGCAAGCGTTTCGAAGTAGGTCGTCTGGTCGATCCACGTGTACCCGTTCCAGCTGCCGCCGGCGCGCTCGATCCAGACTTTCAGATCTTCACGCGAGATGCCCGGTGTGCCCTTGAAGTTCATGTGCTCGGCGAAGTGCGAGGCGCCGGTCAGCCCGGGCACCTCATTCTTGGAGCCGACGTGGTACCAGCACCACACCGACACTAGCGGCGCGTTGTGGAGCGGCTGCACCAGCACTCGGAGGCCATTGTCGAACCTTGTCTGAAATCGTGGGTCAGCGACCATACTGTTCCTCGGACGGATCCTCGGCGAAGACCTCGGGGGCGTAGCGTTCCATGAGCGCCTTCGTGCCCCCGTTGATCGGAGCGAACGCACGCTGACCGACGTGCACCCGCCAGCGGTAGTTGATTCCGGTGTCGCGCGGCACGCAGTGCACGTCGAGGGTTCCGTAGAAGCTCGACAGCATCTCGGCCGTGCAGCTGAGATCGCCCTCCTCGGCGGCGATGTACTCGCCCAGAGGCGTCTGCCCAGCTGCCTCGAAGGTGGTGACGACCTCGATGGAGCGCCGGATATCCCCGGCCCGATACATACGGTTGATGGTGTACAGGCTGACGAGCCCGAGGATCACCGTCGGAATCACCAGAAACCAGTTGTCGCGTCCGATATGAAAGCGGGCCATTTGACGCCAGCTAGCGGGCCATGGGAACCGTCTGACGGTTCTGGTTTTTCTGCGAGCTAAACCACCAGGCCAGCGACCAAGTACAGCACCACCGCCGCTCCGCCGCCTACGAGCGCATACGGAATCTGGGTGGTGACATGTTCGATATGGTCGCACCCGGCAGACATCGACGAGATCACGGTCGTATCCGAGATCGGAGAGCAATGATCGCCGAAGATCCCGCCGCCCATCACCGCGGCGACGGCCAGCGGCACCGAGGAGCCGCTCTGCAGCGCCAGCGGCACGGCGATCGGTATCAGAATGGCGAACGTTCCCCACGAGCTGCCGGTGGAGAAGGCGATCACGCAACCGGTGATGAAAACGACCGGCGCCACGGTCGCCGGCGTCAACAGCGGCGCGGCGATCGAGGCGACCCAAGGGCCGGTGCCGAGCGCACTGCATGTGGCCCCGATCCCGAGGGCGAGGGCCAAAATCGCCGCCACCGGAACAAGCTCCTGGAAACCGCGCATCGCAGTCTCGGTCATCTCGACGAACGAGAACAGGCTCTGCACGCGGTACAGCAGCATCGCTGTCAGCACGCCGCTCGAGGTTGCCCACAACACGGCCGTAGACCCCGAGCCCGACCGCCAATCACCGTTCCCGGTGACGTACAGGACAAACGGCACCATCAGGACGGTCACCACGACCGGAAATATCAGGTTGCGCGCCTTCTTTCCGGCTTCCGGTGCGCGGTCATCGAGCTCGATCGTCGGCCCCTCGGGACCGCCACCACCTGCGGCCGCGGCGGCCTCGGCTTTTGCCATCGGCCCGTAGTCGCGCCCGCTCAGGGCCACCGCGAACACCGTTGCCAGCGCCAGCAGAGCGTAGAAATTCAGCGGGATAGCCGCGACCAATACCCCGACCGGGTCAGCAAGCCCCTCGGCGGCAAGCAAGCTGATGATCAGCGCGCCCCAGGCATTGATCGGTATCAGCATGCAGATGGGTGCCGAGGTCGAATCGCAGACGTATGCCAGCTTGGCGCGCGAAAGGCCGACGCGGTCGTAGAGCGGGCGGGCGACGGTTCCGGTGACCAGACAGGTGATGTTCGATTCGATGAAGATCGACACACCCAGAAGCGCCGAACCCACCTGGGCGGAACGCTTGCCGCGCACCCAACCGCCCGTCACCGCCCATTCGGCAAAGCCGGCAACGCCGCCGGACTCGCGCAACAGCGCGATCAAGGCGCCGACCATCAACGTGAACATGAGCGTACGGGCGTTGCCGGCATTGGTGATTACTTGGACGAGCTGCTCGAGGGCAGCCGCGGCGCCAGCCACCGGATTGAAGCCGGAGAGGATCGTCGCACCGATCCAGATGCCGGCGAACAGCGACAGGTGTACCTGGCGGGTACGTAAGGCCAGAACGATGGCCAAGATGGGGGGCGCTATCGACAGCCAGCCGTACGTTGCCATATGCCTGACAGGGTCCTGCGTCAGAAGTCCATCGCAAGGTACCAGAGCGAGATGAGACAAGCTCGAGGCGCGATGAGGATGGCGATTCTCCGTTCACCGTCGGGAGGGCGGCTATGTTACCCCGGTGCTCGCAGCCCTGCCGAAGCCATTTGAACCCTGGCTGCTAAACTCGCCGACATGGCCGCACCCACCGTCCAGCTGGACTACTACCACGGAGTCGAGCGCCTCCGCTACGTTGGCAACTGGGCAGCCACAGCCCTGGCAACGACCGTGCTCGGCACCCTGGGAACCGTGGTCTCGATGGTGGACGGGTACGGCATGATGGCCCACTCCCACGCCCGCCTCTGGAGCCGAACACTGCTGTGGATCAACGGCATTGTCGTAGAGGTGGAGGGCGGTGAGAACCTTGAGGCCGAAGCCACCCGCATCTTCATCGCCAACCACCAATCGGCGCTCGACATACCGGCCTTGATGCTGGGCTTGCCGGCGAGTTGCCGAGCTCTCGGTCAGTCGTCAAGGTTTCGTACCCCGTTCGTCGGCTGGTATCGGGGCCTCGACTGGCAGGCATCGCCATCCCTCGATGTCCGCCGCAACGATGTACCCGCCGATACCGGCCACGACATCCCCGCCTCACTTTCCACCGTCGTCCTCGCCGCGGAAGCCGGCAGCCCCGAGGACGTGCGGCAATTGTTCGAGATCTGCCTGAATCCGGGGCGCACAGCTCGCGTGCTGCTAGTGCCCGTGGCGGTGATCAACAGCACCAACCTGATGCCAGCCGGGACACGGTTTGCGGATCCCGGCAGTATCCAGGTTCGAATCGGAGCGCCGCTGGAGCTCCCGACCGACGCTTCGGCCGCTGATGTCGCTACCGCACTCGATCATGCGAAGGCCGAGCTAACGGCAGCTGTCGCTTCATGATTCCGCTACGCGACGAGAACCCCAGGAGTACCACACCCTGGACCACATACGTGTTGTTCGGTGCCAACCTGGCGGTCTTCGCCTATCAGCTGCAGGTGCGCATGGCGGGCGGTGACGAGGCTTATGTCTCGCTGGTCACGCGTCTCGGATTGATACCGGCCGCCCTGACCACGCCGACGCAATGGGCGCAGATGCCGGTCGCCGCTCCGCTCACCCTGCTGACCTCCATGTTCGTGCACGGCGATGTGTTCCACCTGGGCGGCAACATGCTCTACCTGTGGGTGTTCGCCGACAACGTCGAGGACGCCATGGGGTCGGCGCGGTTCCTGGTCTTTTATCTGCTGTGCGGGCTCAGCGCCGCCGTCGCGCAGGTTGCCTTGCTGCCCGACAGCCCCGTACCGATGGTGGGAGCGAGCGGGGCCATCGCCGGGGTACTCGGTGCCTACATGCTGCTGTATCCGACCGCCCGAGTGCTGACGCTGGTATTCCTGGTGATCTTCATCCGCGTCATGTACTTGCCGTCGGTGTTCCTGCTCGGAATCTGGTTTCTGATGCAGTTGTGGTCGGCCAGCAGCGGCGGCACGGCAGGGGTGGCCTGGTACGCGCACTTGGGCGGCTTCGCCGCGGGCCTATTGTTGGTGGGCGTTTTCGCGCTGCCTACCCGTAGCCGACTGCCGCGAGTCGAGACCTACCGACGCCGCCCCTGAGAGGGCGGCCGGTCGCGGTCCGCTGAGCGGGATACAGGGTTAGCGGGCCAGCACCTCGAGAGCCTTGGCGCCAAGCTCGGACGGGCTCGCCACGACCTCAGCGCCAGCTTGCCGAAGCGCCTTCATTTTCTCCGCCGCGGTGCCCTTGCCGCCGGCGACAATCGCACCCGCATGCCCCATACGCTTGCCAGGAGGAGCTGTCTGCCCGGCGATGAACGCAACCACGGGGAGCGGGTAGTCGGCGGCGATGTACTCCGCCGCCTCCTCCTCGCCACTGCCACCGATCTCGCCGATGACGACCACCGCTTCGGTTTGCTCATCCTCGGCGAACAGCTCCAGGCAGTCGCGGAAAGTCGTTCCGATCACCGGGTCACCGCCAATACCTACACAGGTCGACTGCCCGAGGCCGGCGCGCGTCAACTGATCGACCGCCTCGTAGGTGAGCGTGCCGGATCGCGAGATCACGCCGACGCGGCCTCGCTGGTGAACGAACCCGGGCATGATGCCGACCTTGCACTCTCCCGGCGAGATCACGCCAGGACAGTTAGGGCCGATGAGCCGTGTACCGCGTCCGTTGCAGTAGCCGACGACCTCGACCATGTCCAGGGTCGGGATACCCTCGGTGATACAGATGACGAGTCGCATGCCGGCATCGGCGGCCTCCATGACCGCGTCGGGAGCGAACGGTGGCGGCACGAACACCAACGAGACCTCCGCCTCGCTCTGGTGTACCGCCTCCAGCACGGTGTCATACACCGGCACCGTGTCGTCGAAGCAAGCGCCGCCCTTGCCGGGGGTGACGCCGGCGACGATGCGTGTTCCATACTCGATGCACTGCCGGCTGTGAAACGACCCTTCGGTGCCGGTGATTCCCTGAACGAGGACGCGAGTATCAGCGTCAACCAGGATGCTCACGGCGATTCCGCGCCGGTGTCGGCCGCCGCCACGGCCTTACGTGCCGCGTCCTGCAAGGTCTCCGCGACGAGGAACTCGAGGTCCGAGCGGCGCAGAATCTCGCGACCCTCCTCAGCGTTGGTGCCCTGCAGTCGAACCACTACGGGCACGTCGACCTCGACCGTCTCCAGGGCCTCGATGACGCCCTTCGCCACCCGGTCGCAACGTACGATTCCACCAAAGATGTTGATCAACACGGCCCGCACACGCTCGCCTTTCATCAGGATCCGGAACGCGTTTGCGACACGCTCGACCGACGCCCCGCCGCCGACGTCGAGGAAATTGGCCGGGAACCCGCCGGCATTGCTTATCTCGTCCATAGTGCCCATCGCCAACCCGGCGCCGTTCACCATGCAGCCCACTGTCCCATCGAGAGCCACGTAGCTGAGGGAGTGCTCCGACGCTTCGAGCTCGAGTGGCTCCTCCTCGCTGCGGTCACGGAGCTCGGCCAGGTCGGCATGCCTGTACAAGGCGTTGTCGTCGATGACGATCTTGGCGTCGAGGACCAGAACGTCGCCATCGGCGTCGATGACCAGCGGGTTGATCTCGGCGAGCGAAGCATCGAGATCGTCGTACGCCCGCGCCAGCTTCATGATCGTAGCGGCTACTTGGCGAGCCGTCCGACCCCGGAGTCCGAGTCGATAGGCGAGGCGGGTCGCCTGGAACGGCCGCAATCCCCATCCCGGGACGCAGGCCTCCTTGAGGATCGCCTCCGGATTGCGCTCGGCAACCTCCTCGATCTCGACACCACCTTCGGCCGACGCGATCACGACAGGACGCCGGGCAGACCGGTCGATGGTGAGCCCGAGATAGAGCTCGTTGGCGATATCTGCGCCGGCTTCGATCAGGACCTTCC
Source organism: Acidobacteriota bacterium (assembly GCA_965197275.1). GTDB lineage: Bacteria > Acidobacteriota > UBA890 > UBA890 > WLXD01 > DASCOT01. The sequence continues at coordinate 110,190 of CBDAMQ010000026.1, read as the reverse complement.
GTACGAGCACTCCTTCGGGCCCCGTCTGCGGCGTGATCAGGGCCGTTCCCAGCATGGTGCCAGCGAGCTCGCCGGCATGCTCCGGAGTATCGGCGAGCTTGATTCCGCCGCCCTTGCCGCGCCCACCGGCGTGTACCTGCACCTTCACGGCAAACCGCGTCGCCCCATCCGCAGCCAAGTTCTCGGCCACTGCACGGGCCTCGCCAGCGGTGGTTGCTACGGCACTCGGTCCGACGTTCAACCCGCGCTCGCGTAGCAGCTCCTTCGACTGGTACTCGTGCAGCTTCAACGGACCGATAAAGGGTTCGACCATCGCCTCACGGCGGCCGACGCCAGCAAGATCTTCAGCGCGTCGCCCGGAACGAACGGCGCCGCGCCCAGGAGGAACGCCTGGGAGGGAGTGAGATCGAGCAGCAGAGCAAGGTGGAGTGTCCCGCAAAAGAGGACGATCGCCGAGGCGGCCGCCATCGAGCCCACCGTACGTCCCCAGGATTGCTTACGCCCGTCGAGCAGCCTGCTCAGCACCACCGCCGCCACGAACCAGCCGAGAATGTACCCACCGGTGGCGCCCGCAAACGCCGCTGGCCCGCCGCGCCAGCCAGACAACACCGGGACTCCGAGCATCGCCAGTCCGACGTACAGCGTCAGGCCCGACAACGTCAAACGGCTGCCAAGCCAGGCGGCGCCGACGTACAGCACCAGGGTCTGTAACGTGATCGGGACAGGCGTGAACGGCAGTGGTATGCGGATCTGCGCCGCCAGCGCCAGTGCAGCCGCAAAGGCCACCGACAGCGCCACCACGCGAGCTACGGTCAACGTTTCGTCGCGAACTCCGAGCACACTGGATTCAGCGGTGTTCACGGCTCTACCTCCGACAATGCAATGGCACGAACGCGCCGATCGAAGTAGCTACGGCGGGCACGCAGCGAGGCTACCATGGCCGGTTCGCGGGTCAAGTAGCTCGCGGACCAGCCGGGTCGGCCCTAGGCGATGGCGCGATCGACCGCCGGAGCGATCTGGCGCAGCTGCTCCATCAGGCGCTCGAATTGCTCCGGAAACAGCGATTGCGGGCCATCCGACAGAGCCGCCTCCGGGTCCGTATGCACCTCGACCAACAGCCCGTCAGCACCGGCGGCCACCGCGGCGCAAGCTAGCGGCCCGACCTTGTCGCGTATGCCGATCGCGTGGCTGGGATCGCCGATAGTCGGCAGGTGAGACAGTTTCTTCACGATCGGAAACGCCGACACGTCGAAGGTATTGCGGCTGTACTCCTCGAACGTCCGGATGCCCCGTTCGCACAGCATGACGTTCTGGTTGCCGCCGGCCATGAGGTACTCGGCCGACATGAGCCATTCCTCGATGGTCGCCGAGAGCCCGCGCTTCAGGAGCACTGGCGTCTGCTGTCGACCGAGCGCCTTCAACAGCGCGAAGTTCTGCATGTTGCGCGCCCCTACCTGGAAGATGTCGACGTACTCCGACATGAGCTCGATCTGCGGTGCGTCCATCACCTCGGAGATCGTCTTGAGGCCCTGGGCGTCGGCGGCGGCGCGTAGGAAGCGCAGACCGTCGCCGCCCAAGCCCTGAAACGAGTAGGGCGACGATCGTGGCTTGAAGGCCCCGCCGCGCAGGATCTTGGCGCCCCCGCGCGCCACGCACTCGGCAACCGCGTGGATCTGCGCCTCGCTCTCCACGCCGCAGGGACCGGCCATCATGACGACCTCATCACCGCCGATCACGACATCGCCGAGGTGAATCCGCGTTCCCTCGGGCTTGAACGAGCGCCCAACGAGCTTGTACGGCTTGGAGATCTTGAGGACCTCCTTGACACCGGTCAGAACCTCGAGCTCGCGCGGGTCGACCTCGACCGCCTTGCCACCGACCGCGCCGATAACCGTACGCTCGATACCGGACGAACGGTGCGCGTCGAACCCTAGCGCAGTGAGCCTCTCTATAACCCTCTCGATCTGGACCTCGTCGGCCCCTGACTCCATAACGATGACCATTCCGGCTCCTCCAGCGATCGCGCTGGCTAGATCAGCCGCGATATTCGGCATCTCAGTTTCCCACGGTGCGTGCAAAAGAACTGGCGAGATTGGTTTCTGTCGACCCTATTTGACCCGTTGAAGGCGGCGGGCCTCGTCGAGGATGCGTTCGAACAGCCGGCGGACGGCGCCGTCCTCGAGCGGCCCCTGGTTCGCCTCTACGGCGTGCGCAAAGATCTCCTTCTCACGCTGCGGCTGATACACCGGTTCGTCAAGCGCCGCCTTCGCCTCTCCGATGAGGCGCACTTGTTCCGCCCGGCTATTCAACAATGCCACCAACTCGAGGTCGATGGCGTCGATGCAACGCCGCGACTCGCGCAGCGAGCTCCGAAGAATCTCCTGATCGGTCATGCGTCGGCCTCTGGCGTTCCACCATCCGCCTGTCCCAGCCGCTCGGCGGCGCCTCGAAGATCCCTGACCATCGAGGCGACGGCGCTGATCGGGTCGGCGGTGGCATCGATCGCGTCGATCAGCGCGCTGCCCACGACCACCCCGTCGGCTAGCGGACCAAGCCGCTCGACGTGCGCTGGGCGCTTGACGCCGAAGCCCACCACGAAAGGCTTCTGCGCCTGGCGCCGCACCCGATCCAGGAAATCCAGGGTCCGCGCATCGACGTCGCCGCGGGCCCCGGTAACCCCGGTCACGGTGACGCAGTATGAGAAGTGCGTCGAGGCCGCGTCGACAATGGCGATGCGCTCATCGGTGGCGTTCGGGGCCATGAGAAACACCGCCGCCAGGCCCCGTTCCACGCAGCCTTCACGGTACTCGGTGGCCTCCTCGGGCGGCAGGTCGGGGACGATCAAACCGTCGACGCCGACTCCGGCGGCGCCACCCAGGAAGGCGTCGAGGCCAAAACGCAGGATCGGGTTGTAGTAACCCATGAGCACCAACGGCAGGTTCGCCGTTTCCGGGTCTGCCCGAAGCTCGGCGACCGCCGACAATACCCGCGCCACCGAGACGCCGTTGGCGAGCGCTCGCTCGCTGGAGCGCTGGATCGTCGGTCCGTCGGCAAGCGGGTCGGAGAAAGGCATGCCGATCTCCACCACGTCGGCCCCGGCAACGCCCATCGCCTGCACCAGTGGCACAGTGGACTCGAGTTGCGGGTAGCCTGCGGTCACGAACGGGATGATCAGCGGTCTGGTGCCGCGATCGGCGAACGCGCGCTCGATACGGGTCATTGGCCGGCCTCGGCTTGGCGCTCACGGCGGTGCTGGGCGATCGTTGCAACGTCCTTATCGCCTCTGCCCGACAGGCACACGACGATGTGATGGTCCGGAGCCAGCTCGCCACGCTCGGCCATGACGAACAGCTGCGCGATGGCATGCGCCGACTCCAGCGCCGGAATGATTCCCTCGACCTGGCACACACGATCGAACGCCTCGAGTGCCTGCTCGTCGTTGATCGCGACGTATTCCGCTCGCCCGCTAGCCTGCAACCAGGCGTGCTCCGGGCCAACGCCGGGGTAGTCCAGCCCCGCCGAGATGGAGTGCGCCAGCTGTATCTGACCGTCGTCGTCCTGCAGCAGCAATGAGCGCGCGCCGTGAAGCACCCCGGGCGTTCCGGCCGACAGCGTCGCCGAATGCTGGCCGCTGTCGATGCCGTGGCCGCCGGCCTCGACACCGATCAGACGAGCGTCGGTATTGATGAAGTGATGGAACAGTCCGATCGCATTGCTGCCACCGCCGACGCAAGCCATCAGCACGTTGGGCGCGTCGACACCGCAGCAGCGTAGTTGCTCGTTTGCCTCGACACCGATTACGCGCTGGAAGTCGCGCACCATCGTCGGGTACGGGTGCGGCCCGACAACAGACCCGATGATGTAGAAGGTCGTTTCCACGTTGGTTACCCAGTCGCGGATGGCCTCGTTGGTGGCGTCCTTCAGGGTGCGACTTCCCGACAGTACGGGCACGACGCGGGCGCCGAGAAGCTCCATGCGAACGACGTTCAACGCCTGCCGTTCGATGTCCTCCTGCCCCATGTAGACGATGCAGTCCATGCCGAACATGGCCGCCACGGTGGCAGTGGCTACTCCGTGCTGACCGGCCCCCGTCTCGGCGATGACCCGGCGCTTACCCATGCGCCGGGCGAGCAGCGCCTGGCCGACGGTGTTGTTGATCTTGTGCGCGCCGGTGTGCAGTAGATCCTCACGCTTCAGCCAGATCGTCGCGCCGCCAACCTCCGCCGAGAGACGCTTGGCGTGATAAAGCGGCGTTGGACGGCCACAGTAGTCGCCGCGGAGCGCTTCTAGCTCGGAGTGGAAGGCCCGATCATGGCGCGCTTCTTCGTACGCTTGCTCCAGCTCGATGACCGCCGGCATCAGCGTCTCGGGGATGAACTGCCCGCCGAACTCTCCGAAACGCCCGCGCGGGGTCGACGTATCGGTCATCGAAAGGGCTCCAGCGCACGTGCAAAGGCGTGAATCCGTTGCGGGTCCTTGACTCCCGGGGATGACTCGACGCCCGACGACACGTCGATCGCCCACGGGGAAACCTCCTGCACCGCCGCCGCCACCGTTTGCGCCGTCAACCCGCCGGCAAGCATGATCCGGTACCGCTGCGCCAGCGCTGCCGCCGCCGTCCAGTTCGCCGGCGTGCCAGTGCCACCATACGACCCCTCGACCGCGGCATCGATCAGCAGGGAGTAATCCGAGTATCGGTCCGCGAGCCGGTGGGCCTGAGCCGCCGAGATTTGTGCCTTCAGCCTCAACGCCTTGAACGCATGGCGGGGCAACGAATGTGACAGCTCTGGCGCTTCGTCACCGGACAGCTGCACGAAATCGACGCCGACTCCATCCACCACCGCGGCAACCTCGGCCGGGTCGGGATCGACGAACACGGCGAATCGCCAAGTCTCTTCCGGCAACAGCCGAGCGATGGCGGCAGCACGGTCAACCGACACCGATCGCGGACTCGGCGGGTAGAACACGAAGCCGATGGCGTCGGCACCGGCCTCCACGGCAGCGAGAGCACCCACTTCCTCCGTGATTCCGCACACCTTCCAGCGCAGAGCCATCACTCTTCCCCGGTCCGGAGACGCTGCAGAGCGGTTGCCGGATCCGTGGCACGCACCAGGCTGGTGCCCACCAGAACAGCGTGGAAGCCCGCGGCACCGAGTTGATCGACCTCGATGGCCGATTGAATACCGCTTTCGCTGACGCGCACGGTGTTGGCGGGAAGGAGCTCGGCAACTCGGAGGGAATGCCGCCAGTCGACCCGCATCGAGCGCAGGTCGCGGTTGTTGATGCCGATGATGCCGCTCTCTGCGGCAACAGCCGCGGCGAGCCCATCCACGCCGTGCAGCTCGACCAGCGCGTCGAGTCGCAGCTCATGCGCCCGTGCCACGAGGTCGCCCAACTGCAACGGCTCCAACGCCTCCGCAATCAGCAGCACCGCCGAGGCGCCCGCTAGCGCCGCCTGTTCGATCTGATAGGCGTCCACGATGAAATCCTTGCGCAGCACGGGCAGCTCGACCGCTCTCGCAACGTTGGTCAGATGCGCCAGGCTGCCGGCGAAGAACGTCTCCTCAGTGAGTACCGAGATCGCGTCCGCTCCGGCGCCCACATACTTGCGCGCCAGCTCCACCGGGTCGAAGGGCGAGCGGAGGGGCCCCGACAGCGGGCTAGCGCCCTTGACCTCGGCGATCACCGACACACCGCGCCCGCTCAGCGCCCGTCGGAGTCGTCCCGCCGGGAGGCTCAGCGCGTCGCTATCACGCAGCCGCGCCCGCAGCTCCGCCTGGGGAGTCGTGGCGCGGTCGGCAATCGCCTTGTCGCGCGCAGTCTCAACCAGGCGTTCCAGCGTGATCATGATGTCGTCCCGGATTGGGTGGCGGCCACCAGCAAGGCCAGCGTCTTCGTTGCCGCGCCGCTCTCTATCGCCGCCGCCGCCGCTTCCACCCCCTCGGTTAGGGTCCCGGCAACGCCTCCGACGCGCAGCGCGGCGCCGGCGTTGAGCAGCACGATGTCGCGTCGTGGTCCCGGCTCCCCCGCCAAGACGGCACGGACGATCTCGGCGTTGTCCGCCGCCGAGCCACCGGCGAGATCCGATGCCGCCGCGGCACTCAGTCCGACCTCCTGCGGCGTTACCGAGTAGGTGCGCACCTGCTCGCCGTCCCATTCCGCCACCTCGGTGGCGCCGAGCAACGAGAGCTCATCGATACCCCCGGCACCGTGAACCACGATCGCGTGTACCGCCCCGAGAGCCCCGAGGACCTCCGCCACCGGCCGCACCAGTGTTATGTCGTAGACGCCAACTACTTGGCGCCGCGCCCCGGCAGGGTTGGTCAACGGGCCGAGGAGGTTGAAGACCGTCCGCATGCCGAGCTCGCGACGCGGACCGACGGCATGCTTCATCGCCGGATGCTGTGATGGCGCGAACAGGAAGGCCAGGCCCGCCTGGGTAAGGCTGCGTCGCAGGCTGACCTCGTCCGCAACGAGCGTCACACCGAGAGCCTCGAGCACATCAGCGCTGCCGCAGGCGCTCGATACGGCGCGGTTGCCGTGCTTGGCGATCGGCACCCCGGCTGCCGCCGCCACCAGTGCAGCGGCGGTGGAGATGTTGAACGTGTTGGCGCCGTCCCCGCCGGTGCCACAGGTGTCGACCAGCCCGCTCACCTGCAGATCCAGAGGATTCGCGGCGGCGCGCATGGCGGCGGCGAAGCCGACAATCTCATCGACCGTCTCTCCGCGCACCCTCAGCGCCACCAGGAACCCGGCGATCTGTGCCGCGGTCGCCTCGCCGCGCATGACGATCTGCATCGCCTCGCGAGCCTCGCTGCGGGACAGCTTCTCGCCGTCGACGACTCGCGCCAGGAACCCTTGGATCATGATGGCGATTCCACGGTTTCTGTCCGATTGCCGGAGGCCACATCGTTCCGATCACCTGATACCAGGGTGAGGAAGTTGCGCAACAACATGGGCCCCTCGCGTGTAGCGATCGACTCGGGATGAAACTGCACGCCGAACAACGGCCGGCGGCGATGGCGCATGGCCATGATCAACCCATTCGGCGCCGTCGCGGTTACCTCGAGCTCGGGTGGCAGGTCGCGAGACGAGACCACGAGCGAGTGGTATCTGGCCGCCTCCAGCGGCGAAGGCAGACCGTCGAAGAGCTGCGACCCGTCATGTTCCACCAGCGTCGTCTTGCCGTGCACGACTTCGGGTGCCAGCTCGATCTCGGCGCCGAACGCCATCCCCAGCGCCTGATGTCCGAGGCACACGCCGAGCAGCGGCGTCTGGTCGCCGATCTCGCGTACCAGATCAACGCAGCAACCGGCGGTTTCCGGACGCCCGGGGCCGGGCGACAGCACAACGCCGTCGGGCGCCATCCCGCGCACACCGTCAACGCTGACGTCATCGTTGCGTCGCACCTGCAGATCAGCGCCCAGAGCGCCCAGCGCCTGGACGAGGTTGTAGGTGAACGAATCGTAGTTGTCGACCACGAGAATCATGAGGCCACCTCCGACCCGGCGCCAGCACGTGGCGCGGATTGGGCCACAGTGGCCGCGTCGGCCCAGGCAAGCGCTTGAAGTGGAGCGGCAGCCTTCTCGTCGGTCTCCGTCAACTCGCGCTCGGCACGCGAGTCGATCACCAGCCCCGCCCCGGCCTGCACGTGCGCGATTCCGTCGCGCATGACGATGGTGCGTATGGCAATGCACGAGTTGAGGTTTCCGGCGAAGTCGCTGTACAGGACCGCGCCGGCATACACACCACGGGCGTGATCTTCGAGCTCGTTGATGATCTCCATGGCACGGATCTTCGGAGCCCCCGACACCGTCCCGGCGGGAAAGCTAGCGAACAGCGCCTCCGTGGGGGACACACCGGCGCGCAGCGCACCACGCACCGACGAGACAATATGCATGACGTGCGAGTAACGCTCCACGCGCATGAACTCCGGCACCTCCACGGCGCCATACTCCGCCACTCGCCCGATGTCGTTACGCCCGAGATCCACGAGCATCAGATGCTCAGCGCGTTCTTTCTCGTCCGATAGGAGCTCCTCCTCCAGACGAAGGTCGATCTCGGGATCGGCATCCCGCCGGCGGGTGCCCGCGATCGGCCTGTTCTCGACCACGCCATCCTCCACCCGTACCAGCATCTCGGGCGAGGAGCCGACGATCGCCGCCGCTCCGGTGTCGAGGCAAAACATGTAGGGCGAAGGGTTGATGGCCCGCAGGGCCCGGTAGACCGTCAGCGGCGAAGCGTCGGTACGGCACTCGAGCCTCCGCGACAACACCACCTGGAACACGTCGCCGGCGCGAATATGCTCACGGGCGCGCTCGACCCCAGCGCAGAAGCGCTCTGCCGACGGCTCTTCGGTCGTGCGCAACGGCGGCGCCGTCGCGGGGCCGACGGCGTCGAGCAGCGCACACGCCGGCGCATCCGTGTCAAGGAGCGCGGCAAGGCGCGCCAGGCGCTCGACCGCATCCTCGTAGGCCAACCGCAACCCGTTCGCATCGTTCGGGTCGACTACGTGTGCGTTGGCCACCAACTTGATTCGATGCTTGAGGTGATCGAACGCCAGGAGCGTGTCGTAGAACCCCATGTACAGCCACGGCAGCTCGTCTCCGTGCCGCGCGTGGGGCACCCGCTCGACCCAGCGCACCGCGTCGTACCCCAAATATCCCACTCCCCCGCCCGAGAACGGCGGCGCACCGGCGATCTCGGCACCTCGATAGCGTGCCTGGACAGCGGCCAAATTGGCCACCGGATCGCCCTCCAGCCGCTGCTCCGGACCGCCAGCAGGCCGCAAAACAAGCCCCTCAGCGTCGCCGACCAGCTCGAGGAACGGGTCGCCTCCCAGGTACGAATAGCGACCGATGTGCTCGCCACCTTCGGCGCTCTCCAGCAGGAACGGGCGCCGCACGTGCCCGGCCAGGCGCAGCGCCGCCGATACCGGTGTCAACAGATCGCCGATGCGTTCCACGCATACCGGTACGACCGTCGCGTCGGCACTGGCGGCCACGAAACCGTCCAGGTCGGGAAAAGCCGTCAGTTGCACGGCTTCCGCTCGCGGGCGCAGTTATACGAGGACCGTAGCCTCACGGCCAGCCTCCGGTTCGTTTCCGTTGGGGGAATTACGCGCCGCAGGCGGGCCGCTGGTATCGCCAATACCAATAGGCGTCGCGCCAGGCGTGCGGTGCGTCGTTGACGAGGCTCGACGGAGCGCCCATACGGGATGCGCGGATCAGATTCGTAAGTTCAGCGCTCATCGCGCTCTCCGTCAACGTGGCGGGTACCCGAGAGCATGCGTGGTTGCCGCCGGGGACACGGTCTCGCCCCAGTGCCGAGCAGCGTAGCAACCCGGTCGGCCCGCGGTCAATTGGCGCCCGACGACCAGGCCGAGACGATGGCCAGCGCGTGCCTGCCGGACTTCAGGAGCTCAGGCTGGTCCAGAAGGCGACCAGCCCCATTGACAGCGCCCAGAGCGTCACCGCCAGGGTCATGGCTCCGCCGCGCTTGAGCCCCAGTAGCCTTTCGCTGCCGATGACCACAATGGCCATCCACCAGAAGTTGAACACGTCGACGCGAGCTACCACCTGTGCCATCGCTGGCGATAGCTCGGTGCTGCCGAACAGAAGGCCGATTCCGAGTGAGGGGGTCGACTGCACGAAGTCGGCCATGCGGCGAATCTCGGGTGGATCGAGACGCCACACGAGGCTCACGAAGGCGGTCGCCAGCAGCGGATGAACCATGGCGCCAACGGACGCGACCGCGAAGCTGTTCGAAAACCTCGTCGAGCCTCCCATGATGCTGGCGCCTACCCAGATCAATGCGGCGAAGACACCCACCGCAATTAGAATGAACAGGTTGAACCCGACCGCCCACGCCGGGGCCCATTGGTCCATCGTCTCGATCATCGAGCGCACCTGCTCGGCGTCGATCTGCTGCCCCTGCTGCGCCATCCCCTCCAACATCCCGACACGCATGATCTGGCGCGTGATGTCGAGGTTCAACGCGCCGAGCATCATCATGAGGACGGTCACCCAGAGAATCGGCCACCAGGCGAGCACCGGGCGCTGGGCGAGCACGTCGAACGCTTTGGCGGGGGCGAAGATGGCGTTCAGCGTCGGGCCGAATACCGCGGCAACTCCACGCGGAACGTCCGCGGCGGGGATATCGGGCGCGTCCATGCTGTCCATTATCGATACCTCCGTTCAGTCGGCGCCTAGCGCGTGCATCGCCGCCACCTTCATGGGCTCGGTCGGCGCCGGGTCGCCGGTCCAAATCTCGTGCTGTGCTGCCGCCTGCCTGAGGAACATCTCGAGCCCGGAGATCGTCACGCACCCACGCGCCCGCGCCTGGCGCAGCAGCTCTGTCTCGGGCGGACGATAGACCATATCCAGCACCACCTCATCTCCCCGCAGCCCGGCGGTCGGAATCGGCGATTGAGCGGTTCCACCCATGCCCACAGGGGTCGCATTGACGATAATCTGGGCGCCGATGCCGGCGATCCCTTGCAGATGCCCCGCCTCGCAACCGAGTACCGATGCAACCTCGCGAGCGCGATCGAGCGAGCGCCCAAGCACGCTCACGCGCGCCCCGACTCGCTGCAGGGCCACAGCAGCGGCGGCGGCAGCGCCCCCGGCGCCCAGCACCGCGACGTTCGTTCCTTCTAGCGCCGTTGCCGTGGTCAGCGCTTGCACCAGGGCCGCCCCGTCGGTGTTATGCCCTTCCCAATGTCCATTGCGGTGCACGAGCGTGTTCACCGCCTCCATGCGCTCGGCGTCCGCCGAGAGCACGTCGGCGAAATCGGCGGCCTCGCGCTTGAAGGGCATGGTGACACTCAAACCGGTGAGCTCCATGGCCGTCGCCATCCGCATCACGGCAGCGAAGTCATCCCCCGGCAGTGGCATGTACAGGGCCTCACGCGCCGCATGCTCGAAGGCAGCGTTGAAGACCACCGGCGACAACGATTGTGTGATCGGATCGCCGATCACCGCGTAGCGTGTCTGATCCGAGCGCCAGCGCTCGATGCCGAGCTGCTGGCGCAGCACGCTCGCCGGCCACTGTCCCGGCGCCGTCGGGGCAGCGCTCGGCACAGATGCGTAGGACCACACGCCACCACGCGACAGGTCGAGCAGCCGGCTGCCGGAACCGGCGGTTCCCATGCAGAAGCAAGTGCAATCGAGGCCCTCAGCCCGCAACCTGTCACCCGCCGCCAGCAACGGAAAGGCGTCATCCGGCGACTGAGCCGGCGCGACGAGCTTGGCCACCGCGGGGCGTAGCTCGAGGATGTGGTCCACACGCTGCTCCACGTCGTCGGGCCGCGCACGCGACCAGTGGTGCGAGAGCACCACGCGTTCCGACGACACGGCCAGCATCTCCGACGCCCAGTCGGCGTCGAGCTCGATGTCGACGTAGGTCGCTCCGGCGCCGAGCGCCGCATCGAGCAGTGCGTGGCGCTCCGCTTCTGAACCCTCAAAGCCACCACCATCGGAACACCGACGGCACGTCGCGACCACGTCGATCGGCGCTCGTGCTACCGCCTCACCTACCTCTGTTGCGGTGGCGCTCGGCGACAGGGCGTCGAGGCGGATCTCCACAAGGTTGGCGTCGCCCAGCTCGCCGTACCCGGCAATCACAGCGGCGAGATCCGGCGCCGCCAGACTGACGCAGATCCTCGGTCCACTCACCCAGGATCCCCGGCTCAGCTGCGCGCCGGCTCGCCCACCGCAACCGCCGTGGGTCGGTCGATGCTCGGAGCCTGTCCGCACAGCGGGCACGCTGAATCCCGGCGCAGCTTCACGGATCGAAAACTCATCTGCTGCGTATCCACCAGCAACAGGCGCCCCATGAGCGTGGTGACCTCGTAGGCGAGCAGCTTGAGACCTTCCGCCGCCTGGATGCTACCGATGATGCCCGCAAGCGCCCCCAGCAGGCCGGCATCGTGGCACGGCGGTTGTTCGGTTGGCGGACTGCGGAACACGCACCGGTAGCAGGGCGTGAGTGGTGGAGATATGACCGTGACCTGGCCCTCGAAGCGATACAAGCTCCCGGTGACCAGCGGCACACGCGCCAACACACAGGCATCGTTGACGACGTAGCGGGTGGCGAAATTGTCGCTCCCATCCAGAACCAGGTCATACTCCGCCACCAGCGCCAGCACGTTGGTGGCGGTAACGCGGATCGGGTGCTCGCGCACCTGCACGGCCGGGTTCTGCGCCCGCAGGCGTGCTGCCGCTACCTCCACCTTGCGGCGACCTTGATCCTCTTCATCGAAGAGCACCTGTCGCTGCAGATTGGATGCCTCGATCGTGTCGTCATCGGCTAGACCCACGGTGCCGACTCCGGCAGCCACCAGGTACTGGGCAATCGGGCAGCCGAGGCCACCGACACCGACCACCAGAGCGCGCGCCGCCATCAGGCGTTGCTGGGCCGCGATGCTGAAGCCGGGAAGCTGCAGGTGTGCCTGATAACGCTCCATCTGCGCTGCCGCAAGGCGCTCAGGTGACATGACTACCCTCGGACACCTGCCACCGAATCGGCTGGCGGCTCTTGTAATGCTCCGGTTCGATCTGCACCGTCGTGTGGTCGATCTGGAAGCTGTCTCGAACGACCAGGCGAACGGCATCGAGAACCCCTTCGCACTCGACCAGGCGTTCGGGCTTTACCTCCACGTGACAAGAGAGCGCGTTTACTCCCGAGGTAAGGCTCCAGATGTGCAGATCGTGCACGCCTTCCACGCCGTCGAGCGCCGCGATCGCACCCTCCACCTCACGGTAGTCGATGCCCGCCGGCGTGGCCTCGAGAAGTACGTCGACCGACTCGCGCAACACCCGCCAGGCGCCGACGACGATGACCGCGGCGATGAGCGCCGAGAGTGCCGGATCCACCCAGTAGGCACCGGTCGAGAGCATCACCACACCACCGACAACCACGGCAACCGACGACAGCAGGTCGCCGAGCACATGCAGGTAGGCACTGCGCAGGTTGAGGCTGTGTGTGTGCCCCGACAGGAAGAACAGCCCGAGGCCGTTCGCTATCAGGCCGATCACGGCAACGACCATCATCAGCGGCGCGTCGACCGTCGGCGGCTCCATCAGACGCTCGTACGCCTCCCAGGCGATGAACCCGGAGATCAACACCAGGACCACGCCGTTGACCAGCGCCGCGAGGATCTCGAGTCGGTACCAGCCGTAGGTCTTGCTGCGGGTCGCGGGCCGTAACGCCAAGCTGACGGCAAGATAGGCGAGCAACAGGGCCAGGGCGTCGGAGAGCATATGACCGGCATCGGCCAGCAGCGCCAGGCTGTTGCTCAACCAGCCGCCGACGAACTCCGCCACCAGGATGACGCTGGTGGTGACCAGCGCCAGCATGAGGCCACGGCGTTCGCCCGACCGCTGTCGGCCGCCGCCGTGGGCATGGTCGTGATGGTGATGGTGTGCGTGCGCCATTGTGGCGATTCTACTCCGACCCGACAGCTCCCTGGCGTGCGACGTGTGCCAGGACCTGGAGAAGGACATGCGCCGCGACGGCTGGGGTGCTGTCGCTGGGGTCCAGCGCCGGCGCAACCTCCACCAGGTCGAGGCCGACAACATCGATGCTGACCCAAAGTGACGCGAGCACGTCCAGCAGGGCGCGGCAATCGGGTCCGCCAGCCACCGGATAGCCGGTCCCGGGCGCCGCGGCCGGGTCCAGCACATCGATGTCGAGCGATACATACAGTGGTCGATCCCCGACCCGATCGGCGATCTGGCGAGCCAGCTCCCGACTTCCGAGCGCGCTCCACGAGGAGGCCGTGCGAACGAGACCGGCGCGCTCGATGGATTCCAGCTCCGTCCCGGCGAACGATCGGAGCCCCGCGAGACAGGTGGCGTCGGCAGACACCCCGACCGTGTCCCAGACACGGCGCACGACACAGGCATGCGAGTCACGATCACCGTCGTACGAATCGAAGCAATCTGCGTGCGCGTCGAGCATCAGGAAAGCAAGCTCGGGATGGTGTTCGGCCACGGCAGCCACTAGAGGCGGCGTAACCGAGTGATCACCGCCGAGACCGATGAGAAAGGCACCGGGGTGCTCAACCAGGGCCGCGCGTCCGGCCGCCGCGATCACCGTCCACACCGGATCCTCGATCGTGATGTCGCCCAGATCGCGGACCTGCAGCCCGGTCACCGGGTGTCCGGACTCATCGATCGCCTCGGCACTCTCGGCCCAGCGTCGGATGGCGGCGGGGCCAGCGGACGCCCCGGAGCGACCGGTCGCCGCGTCGTCCACCGGGCAGCCAAGAATCAACACCGTCCGCTGCTCGCCTTGCTTGTTCGTCAGACCGAACCAGGAGCCGATGTCACGCATCCGGCGAGGCTCGCCCGCGCGACGACACGCGTCAAGCGGCGGGCCGGGAAACTCTCCAGCGCCATCGACAGCGCCGCGGTCGGTGTTTTGACCGCGTCACCTCCTCCGTCTAGCAGGCCGTGGTGAAAGTGTGGTGGGTCTGGTAACCCTTCGGGCGACTGGGGGTTGCGCGCGTATGCTGCGTCGTTCGTCGTCAACGATGGGGTAACCATCGCCTCCTCCTCTCTCCTGGCCTGCGCCTCGCAAGACCCTGTCGCCAGACCCACCACACTTTCGCCACGGCCTGCTAGGCTGCTCGCATGAGCAACGAGAACGATCGCGAATCCGGTTTTGCGACCCGCGCGGTGCACGTCGGCCAGGCGCCCGATCCGCAAACCGGCGCGGTGATCCCACCGCTCCACGCCACCTCCACGTTCGTGCAGTTCGAGTTCGGCCACCCCGGTGAGTACATCTACTCGCGCAGCGCCAACCCGACGCGTACGGCGCTGGAGCACAACCTGGCGACGCTCGAATCGGCGGTCCACGGAATCGCGTTTTCCAGCGGCTGCGCCGCCACCGACTCGATCATGCGATTGCTGCGCCCCGGGGCGCACGTGATCGCTTGTGCCGATCTGTACGGAGGGACGTACCGGTTGTTCGAGGAGGTGCTGCGCGACTTCGGCTTCGACTTCGAGTACGTCGACGCCACCGAAGTCACGAACATCGAGGCCGTATGGCGAGACGACACCGCGATGGTCTATTTGGAGACCCCGACGAACCCTCTCATGACGCTCACCGACATCGCCGCCATCGCCGATCTGGCGCGCCGCCGGGAAGCCCGAGTGGTGGTTGACAACACCTTCATGAGCCCCTACTTCCAGCGACCGCTGGATCTCGGCGCCGACCTCGTCTTGCACTCGACCACCAAGTACATCAACGGGCACTCCGACAGCATCGGTGGAATCGTGATGACCAACGACGACGATGATGCGAATCGGCTGCGCTTCATCGCCAAGAGCGTCGGCGCCTGCCTGTCACCGTTCGAGGCATGGCTGATCCAGCGTGGCGTCAAGACGCTGGCGCTGCGCATGGAGTGCGCCGATCGCAGCGCCCGTCGGATCGCCGCATTCCTGGACGCCCACGATGGAGTCGACCACGTCTACTACCCCGGTCTCGAGTCGCACCCGCAGCACGAGCTCGCCAAGCGTCAGATGTCCGGTTTCGGTGGGATGGTGTCGTTCGAGCTCGGCGGGATGGACGCCGTCAAGCGGTTTCTCGACGCGCTGCAGGTGTGCACGCTGGCCGAGAGCCTCGGCGGTGTCGAGACCCTGATCTCCAACCCGGCGTCGATGACACACGCTTCGATCCCCAAGACTGAGCGCGAGACGCGGGGAGTCAAGGACGGGTTGGTTCGCATATCCGTCGGTATCGAAGACCTGGACGACCTGCTAGCCGACCTGGAGCAGGCGCTGGCGCGCGTCTGATCGCGACGCGGCGAAACCGCGCCAATCGCATCCGCCCATCCAGCGCACAGCAGAGGAAGACAGATGCCGTTGATTGTGGATGTCGAAGCCCGCGAAATTCTGGACTCGCGCGGCAACCCGACCGTCGAGGTCGATGTGCGCGCCGACGACGGCAGCATGGGGCGTGCCGGTGTGCCATCTGGTGCCTCCACGGGTCACGCCGAAGCGCTCGAGCTGCGCGACGGCGACGACGAGCGCTATCTCGGCAAAGGGGTGCTCGCCGCGGTCGCCAACGTCGGCGCGACAATCGAAGCCGTCGGCGGCATGGACGTGACCGATCAGGTCGCGATCGACAGCGCGCTGATCGAGCTAGACGGCTCCGAAAACAAACGCCGCCTGGGCGCCAACGCCCTGCTCGGAGTCTCGCTGGCAGCCGCCAAGTGCGGCGCGGCGTCGGCTGGCTTGCCGCTATATCGCTACCTTGGCGGCGACCAGGCTCACGTGCTCCCGGTACCGATGATGAACGTCATCAACGGCGGCGCGCATGCGGATACCGACCTCGACATCCAGGAGTTCATGCTGGTTCCGGTGGGCCCTGCCACCTTCCGCGATGCATTGCGCGCCGGTGCGGAGACCTTCCACGCCCTCAGGAACCTACTCAACGATGCCGGCCTGTCGACCGGCGTTGGCGACGAGGGCGGGTTCGCGCCCGAGCTCTCCGACGCGCGAACAGCTCTTGATCTGCTGTGCGCCGCTATCGAAGCAGCCGGGTATCGCCCCGGTGAGGACATCTACCTGGCGCTCGATGTAGCGGCCACCGAGGTCAGCTCCGCCGGGACACACCCGTACGCGTTCCCCGGAGAGGGCATCGCCGCCGGCGATTCGGCGGCGCTCACAGCCCTGTACGGCCAGCTCGTCGACGAGTATCCGCTCATATCGATCGAGGATGGACTCGGCGACGAGGACTGGGACGGATGGGCAGCGCTGACTCGAAGTCTCGGTGGTCGACTGCAGCTCGTCGGCGACGACCTGTTCGTCACCAACGTGGAACGACTCCAGCGCGGAATCGATGCGGGTGTGGCCAACGCCATCCTCATCAAGCCGAACCAGATTGGCACGCTCACCGAGACGCTGGCCGTAGTGCGGCTGGCCGCGACACACGGATACGGAGTGATGATCTCGCATCGGTCCGGAGAGACCTCCGATACCACGATCGCCGACCTCGCCGTCGCCACCGGGTGCGGCCAAATCAAGACCGGTTCCGCCTCGCGCGGCGAGCGTATTGCCAAGTACAATCAGTTGCTGAGGATCGAAGGATCCCTGGGTGGGACTGCTACCTACGCGGGTGGGGCCGCGTTCGCGGCACTGACTTAACGGGTGGACATGGGCATTCGGATTCTGATTCCGAAGCCTCGACGCAAGCGCGGCACCGCACCGACCCGTCGATTCGTCTGGGTCGCCGCCGGGTTTGGTGTCTGGGGCGTCGCGTACAGCTTCTTCGGAGCCGGCGGTATGGTAGGCGTGTATCGTGCCCGCGCTAACGTCCAGCGGCTGCAGCAGGAGATCGTGGTTGCGGAGCGCGCCAACGACGCGCTGCGAACGCGCATTCGCTCGCTCCGCGACGAGCCCGCGACGATCGAGCTCGAAGCCCGCGAACGACTGGGTCTGGTCAAACCCGGCGAGAAGGTTTACCTTCTCCCCCCGCTGCCTCCGGACGACGAGGCGGATACGGACGAAGAAGACCGCCGGGCCTCGCAATCGTCCACCAGCCCGGGCCTCCTGCAGTAACCCTTCCCGTACCCTGCATTTGCTCAAAGGGTTACATCCCGATTCCTCGGATCCCCTCATGACTCGCATCGGAATCTACGGATGGGGTGTGGTGGCGCCACGCTCGGCCGATGTGGAGGCGTTCGCTGCCAACCTCGAGAAGTCTGGCAGCTGGCTGACGGCGTTCTCCGACACCGACCCGTCGAACTTCCTTGCCGGAGTCCCCGAGTTCGATCTACAGACGTATCGAGGCTGGATCGACGAGCGTTTCGCACCCACGAAGTTCGCGCAGTTGCGCAAGAAGATGGGCTTCACGACCCAGTACGCGATCGGGGCTTTCATTCAGTCGCTCCGACAGAACCCGGGGATCGAGGCGGCGCTGCAGTCGTTGGGCCCCGAGGCCCAGGTACTGGTGTCCACGGGGCTAGGCGACCTGCCGACGTACTACGACTGCTCGGTAGAGCTGTATCGGGCGCGGCGACGGTGGGATCGGTTCTGGGCCCAGCCCGAGCGCAACACCGATCGGGCCGACTTCGGATCCGCCGGATCCGACCGCCGTGTCGAGCTACGTCGTCAGTGGAACGTGCCGACCTCGCCGGAGGAGCTCGCCGACGGCGACGCACACGACGACGCTACGGAAGCGTGGGACCACTTCTGGGCCTGCCGGTCGGACGGCCTGTCCGCGTTCTTGGAGCGTCTGAATACGATTGAGGCTCAGGGAGTCCAGGGAGAGGTCGAACAGGGAAAGCTACGATTGCTACGCCGCAAGCGCACCGAAACCGAGCGCTTGCAAAAGGAGGTCGGTTGTCCAACTCCGCCCTGGCTTGCCGTGTCGGCGAACCTGTTGTGGAACATCCACAACACGCCCGCCGCCCAGATATCGATGCTGGGCCGGATTACCGGAGCAGCGTACGCCCCGGTGGCCGCGTGCTCGGGTTTCGGCGTCTCGCTGCACCTGGCAATGCAGGCAATTCGAACCGGCCAGGCAAAGGCCGCGGTGGTGGGCGCGGCCGACCCGCCACCACACATGCTGAGCGTTGGGACCTTCTACAGGGCCCGGGTCCTGGCCTCGGACCGCGAGCCCTCGGTTCCGTTGACGGACCTCCGCGGCACCCACGTGGCCGGTGGGGCGTGCGTATGGATCGTCGGCGACCGGGACTTCATGGAATCCCAGGGCTTCACCCCTCTGGGCTTGGAGCTTCTGGGCGTCGGGGTTACTTCCGATGCCGACCACATCATCACGCCGTCACAGGAAGGTCCGCAGGAGGCGATTCGTCGTGCCTTGGAAGATGCGGGTGTCGAGGCTGACGAGATCTCCACCTGGGACATGCACGCGACGGCGACTCCGGGTGATTACCAGGAGGTCAGCAACCTTGCGGCGTTGGTGCGGGACGGGGTGGTGGTTACCGCCCGCAAGGGCACGTTTGGCCACGGAATGTCTTGCTGCGGCGGCTGGGAGTTGATGGCGCAACATCTCGGCCTGGCGAGTGGCCGAATCCACCCGACACCGCTGACCGCGGACCAGTTGAACCCCAGCGTCGCGAGCCTGCCGCTGCGCCATGTGTTCGACGAGGGATGCGCGGCCGGGTCCGGCGCTGCGGGCAAGCTGTCGATGGGAGTCGGGGGGATCAACGCCTGCGTCATCTCGCGGCCATGGGCTGTCCGTAATTAACTCCTGCGGATATTAAGTGGCTCTAGTAATTCATAAGTATGTGATTTTGTGTTTTAGTGCCTTTTTAGCGTCTGTTAATCTGTCTTGAACATTTTCCGTTAGAAACTCTGTTTTTTTCTGAGAACTAGTTGTGAGTTCTGAGTAGGTTGTTCACGGACTCACCTCGAGCCTGGACATAGGCGTCTGACTGCCGATGCCAGCATGGGGTCGGTGACGATTGTAACGATTCGTCCAGGGGACAAGTGCGCGAGCTCGGTGAGCCGAAGTCCGGTAGCAGGTGCCGTAGGCCCACTGCTCCTTGAGTGTGCGGATGAAGCGTTCGGCCTTGCCGTTGGTGCGCGGCGTATAGGGCTTCGTGTAGATGTGGCGGATGTTGAGCTGCTGGCACAGCAGATTGAAGCGCTTGGAGATGTAGCCGGGGCCGTTGTCGGTCATGACGCGTTGGATCGATACGCCGTGGGTTGCGAACATCTCCACGGCCCGGGCGAGAAAGGCCGTGCAGGTGTGCTGATCCTCAGCCGGTAGTACTTCCGTGTAGGCGGCCCGCGAGTGATCGTCCACGGCGACATGGGCATACTCCCAGCCAGCACCATAGATACGCTTGGAGCGGTCGCCATGGATGCGGTGGCCAGGCTTGGTGATCCGCGCCAGCTTCTTGGTATCCAGGTGTAGCAGCTCGCCAGGTCGTTTGCGTTCGTAACGCCGCACCGGCACCTTGGGCTCCAGGTCTTGGAGCCGACCCATTCCCGAACGACGCAGCCAGTCCGATACCGTGGAGCGTGGCACACACACTCGCTGGCTGATCTGCCAGGCCGTCAACTTGTGGCGACGCAGCCGCTGGATCCTGCGCACCGTCCGGGGAGTCGTTTGATGCGGACACCGGTGCGGTCGGCTGCTCCGATCAACCAGTCCCGACTCGCCTTCTTGCCGGTATCGACGCAGCCATTTGAACACCGTCCGCTCCGACACGCTCAGGGCTGCCGCCGTATCCTTCACAGGCTTCGCCTGCTCCAGGACACGGCGTACCATCTCGCGGCGTAGGTATGGCGTCGTGCGGGCGTTACCATGCAACTGCATCGGGCGCTCCTTCTGAGCTTTGGTGTCTTTGACAACCCCATTGATCTCAGAAGTGAGCCCCGATGTGAACAACGTCCTCGGAATGCACAACTAGTCCGTCATGGCAACCACAGAGCGTGGGTTCTCGCTGATCGATGTGCTGGCCTCAATGGCGGTCATCGCCATCTTGGCCATGCTCGTCGTGCCGCAGCTGCTGATGGCGTACGAGCGCGGCCGTCAGCGCCGTAGCCTCGGCGACATGCGCAACCTCTCTACCGCGCTGGCCACCTATCAGCTCGACAACAGTGAGCTGTTCCCGACCAGCGCCGAAGGGCTCGTCGCGCTGCAACCCGAGTACTACGCCGGCGTCCCTGACGATGGATGGGGCACCAGCTATCTGTATGTCGGCATCAATACGGGCTGCGCCTACCTGATGATGGGCATGGGCGCCAATGCCCTCATCGGGCCGAATCCGCCCGATCCGTGGGTAGTCGACTACTTCGACCCCGATATCTGGCTGTCCAACGGGACGTTCCTTCGAGCACCCGGAATGCCCGACGAGACCGCGCAGCTCCCCAACATCATCGCCGATTCCTGCTAAGAGAGCTTCGACGCATGCGACTTCCTATCGTAAGCACCACCTTGGCCCTCTGTTTGCTGGCGGCAGCTGTCGGCTGCGGCAAGGCCGATCGCCCGATGATGGTGCGCGTCACCGGCACCGCGGGCGTGCGCTTCACGGGCCACTACGTGCTCCACGGCGGCGGCCAGGAATCGCGAGAGCCACTGGATCAGACGGTTCCGTTCGTGGTCGAGTTGCTCGGCACGGACGTCTCTTGCATGGCGCAGAAGCTCGTCGAGGAGGGCACACTGCGCGTCGAGATTCTCGTCGACGGCGAGCCCGTGGCGTTCGATTGGACACGCGACCACTACGGTCACGTCAGCGTCGTTACGCCGTGACCAGAGCCCCGAGAGGGGTCGTCCGCCGGTCAATCACACAGCCTGAAGTTGGCGTAGAACTGCCGGATGGTGGCGGGATCCGCCGGCGTGCCTGACAGGTCGAGCTCATCGATCGACGATTCGGGATCGGGATCGGGACCGAACCACGCACCGACGCGCATGCGCTCGTCGGTGCCGCACTCGACCATCGCGATCGATAGCAGACCATCGCCATCGCCACGCGCCTGCGCGACGTTGCCCCGCGAGGCGACGTATAGCAGCTGCGCCGCCGGGGTATCGATCACGCCGCGACCAATGATCTCGTCGGTGTCGATGCCAATACCGTTTTCTCGCAGCACGTCGGCATCATCGGTATGTCCCTCGAAGAATTCCCGCAGCTGCGCTTGGTCCTGGCCGATGCGGATCATCTTGAGATAGATGAAACCGTGATCGTCAAAGCCGTCGGCGGGCGCGCCGTCGGCATCGGGCGGCCGATCGGTGAGCATGGCGGTTTCCATCACGAAGGGCACCGAGAACGCCATCATGGGGTAGTAGCCGTCGGGGACCGAACGCGCGCCAAGCATTTCCAGCACGCGATCTCGGCGACTCACGGGGTCGGTCATCTGGCGCTCGAAACGTTGCGTCTCGCTGTACACCCAGACACCACAGGCGCCGACGGCAATCGCCAGCAGGCCGATGATTCCGACGCAGCCGATGCCGATGTACATGCCGACTTTACGACTATCGCCCAACTGAGCTACTCCACCCATCAGCGCCGGTTCGATTCACTCACCGCCTCGCATGACCTCCCAACGATCCAATGGTCGGAGTGTCGAACGTCCACGTCAACCGACCGTTGCCGACGTCGCATTGCCGTACTAGAGTCGCTGCAACCTCAGCGCCAACCAAGGAGTAGACCGTGTCCCCCTCCTTCTCGGTCCGAACGTCGCCTTCCGTCTCGCCAGCCGCCACCCAGACACGCCAATCGCTCGCGGTGGCGGCCGTTGTGGTTGCCGCAGCGTTGGTGCTCACAGTGCCACCATCCGCGGTCGTAGCGGCGGCGGCGCAGGACGACGACGCTTGGCGCGATGTCGATGGCAACCCCCTTCCCTTCCAGGACGCTGCGACCATCAGTGAGTTTCTCCGCAACGCCGATATCGTCGACAACGACAAGATCGATATCGGGATCACCGGCCCGCGCCGCCTGGTGCTCGAACAAGACGGCGTGCGCGCCTACGCCGCGTTTCGTGCCGTAGACGAGGAGCACACCCGGGTCCGAATGCCGGATGGCAGCTACTACCAGAAGCTGCGAGATTTCTCGGGGTTCGAGGTTGCTGCGTACGAAATCTCCAAGCTGCTGGCAATGAACAATGTGCCGCCGGCGGTGCATCGACGCGTCAATCGTGACCGCGGCACGGCACAGATCTGGGTCAACGACACGATGATGGAGCAGGACCGTGTCAAACAGGGACTACGGTCCCCCGATTTCGTCGGTTGGCGGCGCCAGACTCAGGAAATGGCCGTTTTCGACGAGCTGATCGGCAATATCGACCGCAACCCCGGCAACCTGCTGATCGACAAGGCCTGAAAGGTATGGCTGATCGACCATACACGCGGCTTCCAACAGGGCGACGAGCTGCGCGCGCCCGAGAAGATCATCTGGGTGCGCACGGCGTTCTGGGAGGCTCTGAAGGCGCTCGACAAGGCCGCCGTGACCGAGAAGGCAGGCGATGTGCTGGACGGCCCGGTCATTAACGACATGTTCACGCGCCGCGACCTGCTAGTCGCTCATATCCAGGCGCTCATCGAAGAGCGCGGTGCCGAGGCGGTTCTGTACTGAGGTAGCTTTCGACCGATCCACGCCGACACCAAGGGCCCGCGATGCAACGATGCCGCGCCCGCGGACAATGAGCAGCGCGCGCCCGCCGACGACGTAGTCGAGTCTCTCGACAGCGCCGTCCGGCCAGCGCACCTCGACCTGCGCTCCACCGGCCGCGCCCAGGCCGACGTGGAGATCCGTCGAGCTTTGCGACGCATACGATGACGCTCCACGTACCCGAAACCGTTGCGGGTAGCCCGCGGCGTCCGCCCCGGTGCCAGCGGCGGATCGACAGGCGGCCCGGTGCTCGCACGGCGTGACCCGAACATCGGCGCCGATAGCGTCGCGGTTCCCGTTGATGTCGCGCAGCCGAAGCACCAGCGCGCTGCCAGGATCGACGGCAACGTTGCGCAGCAGCTCAGCGGTATCGTTGACGTTGGTGACCAGCAGGTCAGGCAGCCCATCACCGTCGGCGTCGCCGACCGACAGGCCGCGGGACACTCGCCGACGTGTGATCGCCACTCCTGCTTGTCCGGACGAGTCGATGAAGAGTGGCCCCTCCGGCCGCCACACCGTCGGGTCGGGAGCGCGGCCGTTCTGTCCGGCCGCCGGGGCGACGAGCAAACCATCGGCGACGGCTTCATCACGCAGCGCCGTCAACTGGTTGCTGAACACCTGATTGGGCTGTGGGTAGTCGTCGGCAAGCTCCAGGATGTGCCCGTTGGCTGCAGCCAGGTCCAGGTCACCATCGAGATCGAAGTCGGCCATCACGATGCCGAACCCCAGAGGCGGCACGGTGGCGGCGTTGATGCCGACGACGCCCGAGTCATCGGCGTAGAAACCAGGAGCAACGCGCCGATACAGGTTGTAGTTCTCGAACTCGAAGTTGGTCACCCCGATGTCGAACACCAGATCACCGTCGATGTCGCCGATGGCGATTCCCATGCCCGCCTGCGTTTGACCGCTCTCACCCATTCCCAACCCCGAGAGCATGCCGCGCTCCTCGAAACGAAACCCGCCGCGGTTGAAATGCACGTAGTTCGGGGTGGTGTCGTTTGCAACGTAGACATCCGGACGACCGTCGTCGTCGAGATCCTCCAGGGCGACCGCCAGCCCCTTGCCGTCTGCTGGAATCGCATCGGCGAGGCTTGAGGACCGATCGGCGAAGCCACCGTCACCGAGGTTCTGAAACACCATGTCGGCCTGGCCTTCGAAGAGCGCCGGATGGCAAAAGTCGATCAGGCCAGCAGCAGGATCGCCGCACGCTGGTGCTGTCTCGGGCTCGTAGGCGACGTATGTCACGACGTACAGATCAAGCCAGCCGTCGGCGTCCAGGTCGGCCCACGCGGAGCTCGACGCCAAGCGCTCGTCGCCGACGGAAGTCACCTCCGTGACGTCGGTGAACGTACCGTCGCCGTTGTTTCGATACAGCGCGTCAGGGCCCCAGTTGCCAACGAACACATCGATGAACCCATCGTTGTCGTAGTCGGCGAACGACACGCCGCGGCCGTGTCCGGCGTCCGCCGCCACGCCGGGTGCGAGCGCGAATCCCCCATCCCCGCGATTGCGAAACATGGCGTTCGTCCCCGGTGGTCGCTCGCCTGGCGGGACCGGGGCCGCATCACGGCCGGGCAACGGGCCACTGTCGACCAGATAGAGGTCCCAGCGCCCATCAGCGTCATAGTCCAGCCACCCGGCCCCGGAACCGGACGTCTCGGGCAGGTGTCGCCTCCCGTACCCGCCGGTGTGCTGGCGAAACTCCACGCCCGCCTCGCGGGTGACGTCGCGGAACCGAATCGGAGCAGGGGGCGCAGTGTCCTGGCCCGGCAGGGGTGACGCCACGAGCGCCGTGGCGGCAACGAACGCCGCCACCAGTGCAACGCGCACGCACCGTTGCCACTGGGCTGGACCCTCGCGCATCCCGGCAGCGCTGCCTACTGGACCGATGCGGTGGCGCTGCGCGCTGGAATCACCGGCAGGATCACGTGCGATGGGTATTCGGCGGAGTGGTGCACGGTTTGCTCTGCCACTACCCATTCCTTCTCGTCGTAGTTGTTGCCGCCGGTGTTGAGGTTGCGCTCGTAGCGCGGAAAGCTCGAGCTCGACACCTCGAGCCGGATGCGGTGCCCCGGGGCGAAGTAATTCCCAGTCGCATACAGGTCGATGCGTAGCTCGACCACCTCGCCTGCCGTCATCCACACCTTCTTGTCGAAGCCCTCGCGATAGCGGGCGCGCATGACGCCTTCCTGGATGTTGTAGGCACGACCGTCCGGCGCCACATCGACGAGCTTGGCGGTGAAGTCGGTGTCGGTCGCCGACGAAGAGACGTACAGAACGGCCTCGATCGGGCCGGTTACCTCGACCCCCTCTTGGAGCACCGGAGTGCTGTACACGAGCACGTCGTGGCGCATCTCGATTTCCGACTGGTCGAAGCTACCGGCGGCCATCAGCGGCGTGCCCAAGCAGCACCACTGGCCGCCGCGCGAGGGAACCGGTGTGCCAGGATCGTAGGTGAACCGGTCGGGAGCCTCCTCGCCCGGTAGCGCCGTACTCAGCTCGCCGGAACCGAACCGGCCATTGGCGCGGCCGTCACTGTGCAGGTAGAACGGGGTGAACTCGGTGCTTGCGATCGGCCACTCTTGTGCCTCGCGCCATTCGTTCGCACCCATCAGGTAGTACTGCACCTTGGCCATCTCGGTGACGCTGTTGTCGACACCCTTGAGCCAGTGATCGAACCAGTCGAGATAGATACGCCAGAAGTTCTTGCGCGCGTCGCCCATGTCGCGCTCGCCGATGATGGTGTGCTCGGTGGCACGCTCGGAGCCGCAGTGGGTCGAGGGCGATGTGATGATGAACTGGTTGTCGCGGCCGCGCTCGCTCATGGCATTGCGGCGCAGAAGGTTGAACTCGTGGAACAGATCACCGGTTCCGTAGTCGTACCAGGAGTTGATGAACAACGCCGGCACATCGAACTGATCGTCGTCGCGCAGGTAGCTGAAGTCGTCCCAGTACGGGCCGACCAGGTCGGCTTCGAGCAGATCGTCCCAGTCGGTCAGCGGGCCGCCCTGAGCGCGGATCATGTCGATGACAGGCAGCGTGTTCCAGGTCTGCTCGTAGTCGATCTCGGGCAACGTCGGTCGCTGCTGGAACAACTCCGCCTGGCCCGAGGTGAACCACTCCGAGGCGTCCATCCCCTCCGGCGGACCGTAGTAGATCTTGTTGCCCGCGCCCCAGAACCAGCCGAAACCGTACGCCAGCTCCAGAGCCCCACCAGAGAAGAGGCCACCGTAGCGAACCCGTCCGTCGATTGCTCCGTACGAACCGCCGGAGTGTTGCGGAACCATCGCTGCCAGGTGCGGGTTGCGGTGCCGTGATTGCAGGATCTGCACGTCGCCGAGGTAGGAACAGCCGTAGGTCCCCACCTTGCCGTTGGACCACGACTGCGCGGCAAGCCAGTCCACGGTGTCATAGCCGTCGAGGCCGTCGCGGTTGTACATCGCGTAGCGCCCCTGATACGACTCGAACTTGCCGCGCTTGTCCTGCACGGCGACGGCGTACCCGTGTTTGCCGAAGATGTACGGGGCACCGCGTTCAGAACGCCAGTAATTGTTCTTGTCGTACGGGGTCCGCAGCAGGATGACCGGCAGCTTGTCGCCGGCGCCCTCGGGGAAATACAGATCCGTCGACAGCTCGACGCCGTCGCGCATCGGCACCATGATGCTGCGCCGGACGCTGACCTCATAGTCTCCCTGAGGCGGCAGGATGCGTCCCCCGGAGTCTTGCCTCGAGGCGCGCTGGCCGGGTGTCGCTCCGGCACTGACGGCCGCCAGCCCGGTGATCACCACCACGCCCAGCTTCAGGAGCCGGCTCCCAACTCTCCTGTCGACGGTCGTCATCGCTGCAAGCCTCCTATGTCTCCGTGCCTCGCAGCACTTTGCCCTAGCCGTCCGGAACGGGCAAGGTGCATCGTGCACGGCACTTCCCGCCGACACCGAACAACTCGGCAACCAACGACTCTGGAGATGAAATGGCCTACGTATATCTAGCCATCGCGATCGTCGCCGAAGTGGTCGGGACAACGTCGTTGAAGGCTTCCGATGAATTCACGCGGTTGGTCCCGAGCCTGGTCGTCGTCGTCGGCTACAGCGTTTCGTTCTACTGTCTGTCGACCGTCGTACGGAGCATTCCGGTAGGAATCACCTACGCCATCTGGTCGGGGATGGGTGTGGTGCTGGTGGCCATCGCCGGAGCCGTTGTCTACAACGAGATCCCCGACGCACCGGCCATACTGGGAATGGCGCTGATCCTCATCGGCCTGGTGGTCATGAACGTCTTCTCGTCCACGGTCGGGCACTGAGCCCGCTCCGCCGTCTCACGCGAGCTGATCAGCGGTCAGCGAACGGCTTCGATACCCGCGCGGCGAACATCTCGATGAACCGCGACCAATCAAGGTCGTATTGGACCGCCATTCGGCGAGCTCCCTCGGCCCCCGGCCAGATTTGCTCGCCGCCAACCGAGGTGCCGTAGTTGATGCCGCGATTGATGTCGACGTCGACGAACAGCTCCTTCGTACTCACCAGCGTGGGATCGATCAGGCTCGCCACCGCCACCTGGTCATACATCAACCAGACCCTCGATGGGTTTTGTTCGAAGAGCGGATCCATGGCGTGGCGAATCAGCCGCGTGATCGTCGTGTCCGTGGCCACCATGCTCTCGTAAGCGGACCGATCCAGCGCCGTCTTGCGCGACACGTTGAGCGGCGACAGCTCGATCGGGATCCCGGAGCGCAACACGGCGCGGGCGGCCTCCGGATCGACCCAGAAGTTGAACTCAGCGTTCGGCGTTGCGTTGCCGTGGCCATCGGGGAGCATGGCAATCGCGCCCCCCATGATCACCAGCTTCTTCACCCGCTCGACGAACTCGGCGTCCTGTCGGATCGCCATCGCCACGTTGGTGAGTGGGCCGATGGCGATGATCGTGATCTGTCCCGGCTGGCGACGCGCCGCTTGCACCATGAACTCGGCCGCGCCGGCGGCCTCCAGCGTCTTGGCGGCAAACCCTCCCGTTGGCTGGCGCGGTGGCTCGTCCGACCACCACTCACCATGGTTCTGCGTCGCGTAGTCGGACTTCTCGTGCACCAGCGGCATGTCAGCGCCCGAGTAGACCGGCACGTCGTCGCGTCCGGCAATCTCCAGCAAACGCAGCACATCCGCGTTGGCCTGCTCGAGCGAGAAGTTGCCGGCCACCGTGGTAATCCCGAGGATCTCCAGCTCCGGTGACTGCAACGCCAGCAGCAGCGCCATCCCGTCGTCCTGCGGCGGCATGGCGAAATCGGTGTCGAAGATCACCCGGTGCTGGGCATGAGCCGTACCTGCGGTGAACGACGCCATCGAAACAGCCACGCCGAGCACCATCGCGCGCATACCTCTACATCCGCGAACCAGTCAGGGTCACATCGGCCAGCGACCACACCTGCTCGAACCGAGCGCGGGGATCGGCGGCGTCCTTCCCCTGCGCCTCGAGGCTCTGGACGAGACCGAACATCGACCAGCCGTTGCGCGGATGGATGGCGAGATCGTCGCGGTAAACTCCCTCGGCTCCGGCAGCGTCACCCTTCGCTAGGAGCGCATGGCCCAGGGATTGCCGCGTCGGGTAGTACCAGAACGGTGGCTCCATGTACAGCAGCTCGTCCTCCGTGCTAACGGCACGCTCGAAGTGCGCCACCGCCGCGTCGAGGTCACCCTCCGCCATGGCGATGTCACCCAGAACCAAGGCGTCGGCAATCGACAACAGCAAGCTGGCCGGATAGTCCACCGAGTCAATGTGGTGGATCTTGTCGGTTCCGAGGAGCTGCACGAGAACCCGCCGCTCGGCCCTCGCTGCATCCAGGTCACCCTGGGCGGCGTAGGCAGTGGCGCGAGCGTACCGCCAAATGGCGTTGGAGAAATCGAGGCTCTCGGCCGGCTGAGGCTCGCTCAGCACCTCGTCCCAGCGTCCGAATCGCGTCAGCGCGAGCAGCGGGATGGTATGGAAAAACTCCACCCCGGGGAACTGTTCGATCATCTCCAACTGGATGTTGGCAGCAACGCGCCGGCCCGCGTCGATGGCGACCTCGCTACGCCCCTCCATGGTTGAGGCGGCCCACAGGAAGTGAATGTTGTGGGGGTAGTAGGCGGCGGGGTAGAAGCCCTGAGCGTTGCACGCCGCGATGTAGGCCTCATCCACGGCGGCGGCGAGGACATTTACCTCCGAGGCGTCGTGGTATCGACCCACTCGCCAGTAGATGTGCGCCGGCATGTGCACAAGATGCCCTGCGCCCGGCACCAGGTTCACCAGGATGTCGGCTCCCGCCTCGGCCCGCTCCGGCGACGACGACGCTTCGACGGCGTGGATGTACAGGTGGATTGCCAGCGGGTGATCCGGCGTTCGGGCGAGCACGCCCTCGAGCGCCGCAATCACCTCCACCGTCTCGGGCTTGGGGCTCTCCGGATCGAGCCAGTAGTCCCACGGCATGGTGTTCATCAGCGACTCGGCAAACAGCGACGCCAGGTCGTCGTCGTCGGGGTACTTCGCGTGCAACTGACGCATGGCGTCGGCGTAGGCCAGGTCGAGCGGCTCGCGCTCCGTCGTCGGGTCACCGTTGTACCGCACCGCAAGCGCGTCGATTAGATCCTGCTCCTTCGGCGTCGTCTCGCCCTTGCGCGCGACCGCACTCTGCACCGCCGCGTGAGCCGCCAGCCGAGCTTCGTCGGCCATGATGACCTTGCCGTTGGAGGTCACGTTGATGTTGGGTCCCAGCGCCAACGCCTCGCCCCAGTAGCACATGGCACAGGCCTCATCGAGGCGCTGTGCGGCACGGAACGACCGCACGGATTCGGCGTGATTGAAGGCGAAATCGATGACCAGTCCTTGGTCAAAGTAACGCTGCGCATCCGCGTCGTCGGTAGTAATCGGGTAGTGATGGTCACCCATGCCATCGAACAACGGTGCTCCGGCACGTGCGGCCAGCGCATTGCGCGCCGCCACGGCCGCCTCCGGATCGTCGCCGTCGCCGCCGGCGCACGCCGACGAAAGGAGCGCAGCGACGAGTGCGGCGGACACTACGAGTCGAGACGATCTCATGACGTTCTCCCACGGCTGGCTTGGCGGCACCTCGACGCGGGTGCGGCGGCTCCTGCCCGCAGACACTATTCCGTGACTGGCGCCGATTCCAATCGCTTCGCCGCTCGCCGCGCCGGTCTACAGCTCGACGCCGCTACGCTGCGATACTGCGATACCGGGCGCGTAGCAGAAACCAGGCGATGCTCGACAGAACCATGATGAACAGACCGAAGATCGTCCCCATGATCGACTCCGCAATCCCTTTCGCCACCAGGCCGGTGCTGACTCCGTCGAGCTGGGCGATGGCGGTCATCGACAGGTCAAGAATCGCCGGAGGCGCCACAGACCGCTTGGAGCCAATTCCGGGCCGCGGAGTGAAGTGCTCCAACCTTGTGCCGCACACCGGGAGAGAGATACGTTCCGCCGGTCCGGACCGCTCCTGTGTGATGGAGGCACCATGGATACCAAGAAGCCGATCATGGCAACGGTCGCTGCCGCTGTCGTGACAACGATCCTCGGGTTTGTGTTCCACGAGTGTTCATCTTCGGCAGCGCCTTGCGCGAGGCGTACCCTGCCATGCGCGCGGAGCCGCAGTTCGGCCCGCTGCTGGCGGCGAACCTGCTCCTGGGTCTGTTGATGGCCTACATGTACCCGCAGGGGTACAAGGGCGGCTCACCGGTGACGGAAGGCGCCAAGTTCGGGGCGCTGGTCGGACTGCTCGTGTGGGGTCCCGCGCTGCTGACCCTCACCGCAGTGCTCGAGGGCTTTGATCTGAGCTCGACGGTGGTCATCGACATCCTCTGGCACCTCGTCGAGGAGGGCGCTGCCGGAGCCGCCGTAGGGCTCATTTACGGCAAGAGCTAGGACGAAGGCGCGTCGACAGGAGCGCAGGGGCTCTTCCTATGAGCTGCCAGCGCCGACCTGTCCTCGAAGCCGCTCGGTCTCGGTCGCGTCGAGCTGCATCGTCTCGGCGTCGATGGCCACCGCGTAGTCGTCGCGGGCACGCTCGATCGACACGTAGCCATCACGCACGTCTTCGAGCACCAGGGCTGGATCGCGTTCCTCCGGCGGACCGTAGCCGCCGCCGCCCGGCAACTCGACTGTCACCGCGGTGTCGGGCGGTAGCTGCTCACGGATCTTGGCGTATACCGGAGTCTCGTTGCTGGCGCGCACCGCCCCAGCGGCTCCGGCTCCGCCTCCGGCCAGCCCCGGGGCGGGGAAACGCACCCGCTCGTAGAGGCCCGAGAACATGTAGGGGTGCTCGGTGCGCACGGCGATCCGCATCACCTGTCCGAGACCGCCACGGAACCGTCCCGGCCCGCCCGAATCGGGCAACAAGGCGCGCCGCTCGAGCATGACCGGCGACACCGCCTCGATAACCTCCACCGGCACTCCGGCAATGCCGCTCGGGAAGGCGGTGGCCGACAGGCCGTCACGATGGGCCATGGCGCCGGTGCCGCCAGAGGAAAACCAAACATAGCTGAACGGCTCATCGGTCCGCGTGTCGTGCCCGAAAACCTGGGTGTCCCAGAGGCTATCGAAGCCGGCGGCCGAGACGCGATCGGGCAACGTGTCTGCCAGTGCCTCGAAGATGGCAGAGGGCAGGTAGTGACCGATCAGGTGCCGCCCGCCAATGGCGGCCGGAAACTGGGCGTTGAGGATGCACCCCGGCGGCGCCGTCACCGCTACCGGACGAAAGCTGCCCTCGTTGTTCGGCACGTCGGGTGAGATGGCGCATTTCACCCCGTAGGTGGTGTAGGCGTGGCTATAGTTGAACGCCACGTTGATGCCCCAGCCCACCTCCGGCGACGTGCCCGCATAGTCGACATGCAACGAATCACCGTCGACGGTGATCGTCGTGCAAATACGGATGGGCTCCTCGAACCCGTCGCACATCACCCGCGAGCCGTACGTGCCGTCCGGCATCGCCGCGATTCGCTCCCGCATCGCGGCCTCCGAGCGCTCGACGATCCGGTCGGACAGATCCTCGATGTCGGCGAGGTCGAACTCGGCCAGGCTCTTCAGGAGTTGCTGACCACCCACCTCGTTGGCGACCACCTGGGCATGCAGATCGCCGAGCACCTCATCCGGAGCCCGGACGTTGGCACGCAACAGAGCCAGCAGCGTCTCGTTCGGCCGACCGGCATCGTGCAGCTTCACGATCGGGATGAAGATCCCCTCCTCGTACACCTGGCGTGAGTCCGCCGACAGGCCACGGCCGCCGATATCGAGTGCGTGGCAGGTGTTGCCAAAGAAGGCCACGACGCGCGAACGGTGGAACACCGGAGTGATGATGGTGATGTCGTTCAGCTGTGATGCCGTCTTCCAGGGATCGTTGGTGGCCAACACGTCGCCCGGCTGCAGCGAATCGACGGGGAACGCGCGCAGAAAGTGGCCCATGCTCGTGGCCATGGAATTGATGTGCCCGGGCGTCCCAGTCACTGCCTGGGCGATCATGCGACCGCGGCGATCGAAGATGCCCGCCGACAGATCGCCGGCCTCACGCAGCACCGAGGTGAATGAGGTGCGCATGAGGGCTGCGGCTTGCTCGTTGACAACGCCGACCAGGCGATTCCACAGCACGTCGAGAAGAATCGGATCCATCAGCCTGCTCTCACCGTCGCTCGTAGCCGCAACGTCAGCATCACGCGAGCTCCACCACGAGATTGAGCCCATCGTCGACCTGTGCTTTCGCTCCCGGGCCCAGCACTACGGTCGATTCGCGCTCCTCGACGATCGCCGGGCCGCTGAATCGCCCGCCAGACGCCAGTGCGTAACGGTCGTATACCGGCACCTCGAGCAGACCCGATTCCTCCGGCAGAAACACCGGCCGGTGCCCCTTGATGGCGCCCTCTACCGCCGCGGCCGATCCGGGTGCCGCAGCGTCGCCGGCCGGGGCCTCGGGCAAGTGAAGATCCGGCAGGGGACCGGAGCAGGATACCCGCCAGCTCACCACCTCGATCTCCGGGCCGGGAGGCGTACGGCCATATACCGCTTCGTACTCGGCCTCGAATGCGGCGCGGATCTGCGGCTCGCTCGCCGCACCGAGGGCATCGCCCGGCACCTGAACGCGCATCTCGTGTCCCTGCAGGCTGTAGCGGAAATCGCCCCACCGTCGAACCGTGATTCGCTCCGTCGGGACCGTGATCTCGAGAACCGCACGACCCTCGCGCTCCATTTCCGAGAGACACTCGTTCACCCCCGACCAGTCCAGTGTCGCCAGCTTGCCCGGTAGGGTACGCACCGACTCGGTCGAGAGCGGGGCAGCCAGGAAGCCGACCGCCGAGGTCACTCCCGCACCTCGCGGGCAGACGAACCCCGGGCAACCGAGGATCCGCGCTACGCGGTCGGCGTGCACGGGGCCGGCACCGCCGAACGCGAACAGCGGGAATCGGCGCAGATCCTTGCCGCGCTCCACGGCGTGCACCCGCGCCGCCGATGCCATGCTCTCGTTGACCACCTGGTGAATTCCCCAGGCCGCACGAACCGGGTCCAGACCGAGCGGCTCGGCAACCTGTGCCGTGATCGCGTCGTTTGCCGCCGAACGGTCGAGCCTCATGGTGCCGCCGAGAAAGAAATCCGGATCGAGAAGCCCGAGCACGAGATCGGCGTCGGTGACCGTCGGCGCGGTACCGCCGCGGCCATAACAAGCGGGCCCGGGATCCGAACCGGCGCTGTCGGGGCCAACCTCCAGCAGACCGAGGCGGTTCAACCGCGCAATGCTCCCACCACCCGCGCCGATCTCGATCATCTCGATCACCGGTGCCTTGATCGGCAGGCCACTGCCGCGCCTGAAGTGATAGACGCGCGCCACCTCGAACTCCCGAGCGATGAGCGGCTCGCCGTCCTCGATCACACCCGCCTTGGCGGTCGTACCGCCCATATCGAAGGAAAGCAGGTCCGTCTGTCCCATGCGGCGACCGTAGTGTGCTGCTGCCAGCGCCCCGGCCGCGGGCCCCGACTCGATCAGATGGATCGGCAGCCCGCAGGCCGCCTCGACGGTGCAAATACCACCGTTGGACTGCATGATGAACAGCGTCCCGGCGACCCCCAGCTGACCCAGGCGCTCGACGAGGCGGGTGAGGTAGGTGTCGGCCAAGCGCTGGATGTAGACGTTGGCCACCGTCGTCGAGGTGCGCTCGTATTCCCGGATCTCTGGCGCCACGTCCGATGACAGCGAGCACGCGAGATCCGGAGCACGCTCGCGCAGCAGCTGTCCGATAACCCGCTCGTGGTCCGCGTTGGCGTAGCTGTGGAGCAAGCAGACGGCCACAGCCTCGACGGCTTCAGTGCGCAATTCGTCGATAATCCGGACGGCGCTGTCGAGATCGAGAGGCCGGTGGACGGAGCCGTCGTCCAGCACCCGCTCGTCGACCTCGTAGCGCCGGCGTCGGGGTACCAGCGGCGTGGCCCGCTCCAGCCGCAGGTCGTACATGTCGTAGCGATGCTCGCGCGCGATCTCCAGCGCGTCCCGGAACCCGGCGGTGGTGATGAGCGCCGTGCGCGCCCCCTTGCGCTCGATCAGCGCATTGGCAAACAGCGTCGTGCCATGAACAACGTGCGAGATCGATCCGGCCGGCACACCAGTAGCCTTCAGCAGTGCCTCGATCCCCTCCCCCACCGCCTGTGCCGGATCAGCTGATGTCGTTAGTACCTTCGCCACCTCGAAGACGTCACCGACGTCATCGACCAGCACTAAGTCCGTGAAGGTGCCGCCGATATCGACGCCGATCCGGTAGCTCATCGCGTCGCTACCCTCCCCAGCATCCAGACCGACTTTACTGCTGGACCGGAACCGGATGGACGAAGTCGGGCGCCCCTGCGCCGAAGAGGTACTGCTGGAACCAGTCGAGCGCATGCTCGTTGATGGCGCGCCGCATTCGCGGCGTCGAGGGTCCGTGACCCATTCCTTCGTAGACGATCATGCGAGCCTCGATCCCCTTGTCCAGCAGCAACTGGCGGAACTGGTAGCCATTGGCAATGGGTACCCGCCGGTCGTTCTCGCCGTGCTGAATGAGCACCGGCGTGCTGGCGCGATTGATATATGTAACCGGGGAGGTTCTGGCGTAGACCTCGTCGTCAGCCAGCGGCGTCGCGTCAAAGTACTCGGTGGTGAACTGTGTGATGTCGGTGTTGTAGTAATAGGTGCGCCAATCGCTGATCCCGGCGCCCATGATGGCGGCGGTGCAGATGTCGGAATAGGTCGACAGCATTGCCGAAATATGCCCGCCCTGGCTCCAGCCCAAACAGCCAACTCGCTCCGGGTCAACCAGCCCCTGCTGGATCAGCATCTCGACCCCGGCAATGATGTCACGCGCCGGACCGACGCCCAGATTGCGCCGGTTGCTCATCTGGAACTCCTCGCCGTAGCTGGCGCTACCGCGATAGTTGGTCTGCAGCACGAGCGCGCCTTTTCCCTGACCCGCGAGCACCTCCGGCGAGTAAAGGCTGCGCGGCAGCCCCACCAGCCAGGGCCGGTCGGTGCCCGTCGGGCCGCCGTGAGTTCTGACGTACAGAGGGTAGCGGCGTCCCGCCTCGAAATCGTGCGGCTTGGTGAGCACGCCCTCGATCTGCAGGCCCTCGTCGGAGTCCCACTGCACCAACTCCTTGGAGGGAAGCAGCAGCCCGTCGAGCTGCGAAGACATATCGGTCAGCTGTCGCTCGTAGTCGCCGACTCCCACCACAATCTCGGAGAGACGCGAATCACTGGCGCTCAGGTGGGCCATCGCGTCGCCCTCGGCCGAGAAGCTGAAGCCACGAAGCATGACGGTATCGGGGCCGGTCAGGCGGTCGACATGCCCCGAAGTGACGTCGGCACGATAGAGGTGCATGCTCGTTCGCCACGCGGCGGCGAACAGAAGACCGTCGGGGTCCCAGCGCAGCAGAGCGCCTGGGCTGCCGGTGAAGTCGGTGTCGAGGACGCGCTCGTCCTGCGTGCCGATTCCGATCAACATGATGCGGCTGATGTTGGGAAACCCCGGCGAGTTCGTCACCGCTAGACGCGTGCCTGACGGGTCCCAGAGCGGCGCCGACTTGATGCCGTAGCGGCCAGTGATCTTCACCGGCTCCGCGCCCTCAGCAGCGACAACAAACACCTGGGATTCCAGCATGTCAACGAGGTGCGGCGTCGGCCAGGCGGTGAACGCCAGCTTGGAGCTATCCGGCGACCAGCTGAAGCCCGAGACCGAGAAGTCGCGTCCGGCAGTGACCTGACGCGGGTCGCCGCTGATCGTCATGTCGCCGTCGAGCGCCACGACCCACAGGTGGTTGTAGCTTCCGTCCTCGCGGAACACCTCGTATTTGCCGTAGCGTTCCTCACGCGCCTCGATCAGCGACCGGTCTTCAGGCCCTCCCAGAAAGGCCAGCGCCTCACCGCTGGCAGAGAAGCGCAGGTTGCGCACCCCCTCGATCTCGGTCTGCAGGAGCTTGGGCTCGCCGCCGGCGCGCCGGAGAACGTTGAGCTTTCCGTCACGAGTGAACGCGATCCAGGCGCTGTCGGCGGACCACTCGTATTCGCGCACCGGCTCCTGACCATAGGTGAGCTGCACCGGCTCCCCGCCGTCCACCGACGCGATCCACAGCTGGCTCATGTCGCGGTCGGCCTCAAAATCGTTCTCGAAGACGAGATAGGCCACGTGGGTTCCGTCCGGCGAGATCTCAGCCGAGCTGACGACGCGCAGCGCCATGGTGTCGTCGACGCTCGGGACCCGGGGCGCTTCGACAACAAGGCCTGGTCCGGCGCCGAGCAGCGCAAGCGCCGCTCCGATGGCAGCGACGAGTGTTCTCATGGCTTCTCCCGGTAACGGCTCAGGGGCAGAGCGCCGGATCGTGAACGAACAGACCGTCGAGACCCACGTCGTCCAGCAGGTAGCGAATGTACGCCGCCTCGTCGCCGAACTCTGTCGGCGGAAAGGCCTCGAACGCTTGCCACGCGTGGACAGCGAGGCCACGTTCATGGGCGCGGCGTACCAGCGTCGGATCGCCGAGCACGAAGGTCAGGAACGGGCTGACGCCCTGAGCATACTCGGCCACATGATCGAGCCCCTCGTCGTTGAGGAACTGCTCCCACTGGTGGATCCAGACCAGCTGAATGAGATCGTACTGATCGCCCCCCAGCCGCCTCAGCGTGCGCAGGCTACGCTCGTGGAACGACTGGATGAGGACCGGTGTGGTTTGCTGTCCGGCGCGCGAATCCAGCCCATTCGACACCAGCAGCTCGTGCAGTCTCCGATCGACATCGATCCCGCGGTCGAGATAGAACTCGATGTCCTTGGTTTCCGGATAGATGCCAGCTTTGCCGGCGACCAGGTCGACCAGCTCCTGGAGGGTCGGGACACGCTCTCCCGCGAACGCCGGGTCGAACCAGCTGCCTGCATCAAGCTGACGAATCTCCGCCAGCGTGAAGTCGTTGACGAGCCAGGTACGCGTCGTAGCTCCGGCCTTGCCGACTTCCCTGCCACGCTCGGGATAAACCTCCTCGACGTCGGTCGTCCGTTCCAGCGACAGATCGTGCAGGCAGACCAGCACGCCGTCGCGAGTGAGCTGCAGATCGGGCTCGATAAAATCGGCATCCAGCTCCAACGCCCGCCGATAGGCCGCCAGCGTGTGGGGCGGGGCATGGGCGCTCGCCCCGGCGTGTGCGATGCAACTGCGTACGCCAATCAACGCGGACTGCGCACGCGCCTGGCCATCGATCGCGGAGGTCGCAAGCACCCAGCACACCAGCACCGCGCTGACCCAGCGGGAACGCCTCATTAGCCGGCCGCCCGCCGCCTGAAAAGCACCACGCCTACTTGACGGGCGAGAAGTCCGTCGGGTGCATGAACGTGGATTCGACCTCGATCACGATCGGCCCATCGGCCACCGACGCCTCCCACATCGTCTTCCACGCCGGATCGTCCATGAATCCCTGCCACGAAGCCGCCGCAGTTTCGCGGCTGTCGTGCGCCAGTATGTAGATCATGGTGTTGTCCGACTCCGGCGCGTCATCTGGCACCCAGTATCCGACGCTCGTCATACCCTGCTTGTCGAACAGATCAAGCTCGCCACCGCCAAAGCGTTTCAGTAGCGCCGGCAGCCGCCCCTCGGCCGTGGTGTAGGTGCGCAGCTCGTAGATCTTGTCGTGCTGCGCTTCTGCGCTGGTCACCTGGTCGACCGCCATACCGACAACGAACGCCACGGCGGCCACCACCACTACAAGACCGTATCTACGGATCATTGCTGTCCTCCCACACGTACACCGATGACCCGCGACACGGCGGGCTAGAGAATGAAGGCGCCATTATAGGTCGGTCTCCGGGACCCGACGCCGGAACGGTCACAGGGAAGTACCTGCGGCGTCATCAACGGGGCGCCCAGGAAAGCTGGTCGGTACCCAGTGGGCCCACACCCAGGCCGCGGACCCAGTCCAGCCACTGGTCGGCGTCGCCACTCCGGCCGGCGTGCTCGGCAAGGCCGCGGAACTTGGCCTCGACCTCGGCCGCTGACAGCGGGTTCTCCGGATCGCCGCGCGGCGCATCGACGTCGGCCTCGAGAACCGCGCCATCGGCCAGTTGCAGCCCAACGCGAGCACTCCACTGCTCGGGGTACGCAGCCTCGATCTGCGGCTCGGCGCGGCACTCCACTGCGGCCAGCAGCCGGCGGACGTCAGGTTCAGCGAGGCTCGGCGGCATGAACTCCGCCAGTCCGACACGACCACGCAGCAATGCCGAGGCAACGCAGTATTGCAGGCTGAAGCTGGCCTCGTACGGTGTTTGTGGATCGGGCCGGTCGCACAGATCCAGCGTCGCCTGGTAAGTATCGACCTGCACCGTCTTGATGGCCTCGACGCCGATCTGTCCCAGCTGCGCACGAAGCGTCAACGCCGCATCCACGGGAGCATGCGTGTGACGACACGATGCGTGGGGCTTGAGCGACGTTCCGCCGATCTTGAGCTCGGGAGAATCGAGATTCTCCACCACACGCTCGGGGGTGGCGTCCGGCGCCATGCCGGCGAACAGCCCACGATCGCCTTCGAGAATGCGCCGCGCGCCGGTGAAGCCGTGGGCGGCAAGCGCCGCCGCAACAACACCGTTGGAGGCGGCCCGACCGGCGTGTAGGTGCTTGCTCATCGCACCGTCAGCATTGAATTCCCAGAACCCCGAAGCCTGGGTACCGGCATTGCCGAGTGCCCAGACGAGCTCGTCATGGCTTAGCCCGATCAGCCAGCCGGCGGCAGCGGCGGCGCCGAAACCACCGCAGGTTGCGGTGTTGTGGAAGTGCCGGTAATGCGTCGGGCCGACCGCCTCCCCGACACGGATCGCCACCTCGTAGCCAGCCACCACCGAGGCCAGGAACGCGTCGCCCGACGAGCCCTCCGCCTCGGCCACCGCCAGGCTGGCCGGCATCACGACCGCGGCGGGGTGAACCACCGAGGAACGGTGCAGATCGTCCATCTCGACGATGTGGGATAGGCCACCGTTCGTCAGCGCCGCAAGCTCGGGTGAACAGCCGACCGCGAGCCCCGCAACGCTACAGGGGCCACCGGATCTGGAGGCTGCATGAGCCAGCAGCATGCCGCCGGGATCGGATGTCGTGCCGGCGAGCAGCGAGCCCAACCAGTCGACGACATACGTGCGGGCAGTATCGAGCGCCTGGGCCGAGAGTCCGGCCTCGCGGCGCTCGACGAGCCATGCCGCAAGCCACTGCGTGAGCGACGGCTCCGTCATGTACTCACTCCGATGGCTGCGGTCGCGGGCGCTGCGGCACGTGACCCCGCTTGTAGACCATGAAGG
The DNA here is from genome assembly GCA_965197275.1 of Acidobacteriota bacterium. Classification (GTDB taxonomy): domain Bacteria; phylum Acidobacteriota; class UBA890; order UBA890; family WLXD01; genus DASCOT01. The sequence goes on along the minus strand of CBDAMQ010000026.1, from coordinate 70,287 downwards.
TGCGTTCGTACTCGATTACCAGCGTGCCGTCCTGCTTATAGCCGCTCGACTTCACCCTCACGATCCCGACGTTCGGGCGTGATTTCGACTCTCGCCTCTCCAGCACCTCGCTACGTGAGTACAGCGTATCGCCCTCAAACAGCGGCGCCGGCAACCGCACCTTGTCCCAGCCGAGGTTGGCCATGACGTTCTGCGACAGATCGGTTACCGACTGTCCGGTCACCATGGCCAGCGTCAGCGCGGAATTCACCAACGGCTTGCCGAACTCGGTGGCGGCACTGAGCTCACGGTCGAAATGGATCGGGTTGGTGTTCTGAGTCAAGAGCGTGAACCAGCTGTTGTCGGTCTGGGTGATCGTGCGCCCGAGGGGATGCTCGTAGATGTCTCCGACCTCGAAATCTTCATACACGCGGCCGGTCCAACCTTCCTTGATCGCCACGCTCACCTCCTGTTCTTGTCGCCCATTCGGGATCAGATGACTCGGCGTCGTCGCAACTGCGAGATCGTAACGTCGTCAAGCCGCAACTCGCGAAGGATTTGTTCCGTCTGCTCGCCAACATCGGGTACCGGCCCCATGACGGGCTCGACCCCCTCCATGATCACCGGCGGCAACAGAGCCGGCAACGGCCCGACCGGCGAGTGAATCTGGCGCCAGCGGTCGCGCGCCCTAAGCTGTGGGTGATCAACCAGCTCGCGCACGGATCTCATGCGCGCGCTGGCAATGCCGGTCGCATCGAGCTGGGTGAGAACGTCGGTGACGGTGCGCTCGCACAACACGGCCTCGACGATCTCCTGCAACCGTCCCCGATTGGCAACGCGCGCCGAATTGTCAACGAAGTCCGGGTCCGCGGCCAGCGTCGCGTCACCGAGCACCCGGTCGCAGAAGACCGCCCACTCGCGCTCGTTCTGTACCCCCAGGAAAACCTGTCCGTCGGCACACAGGAAGGGGCCATACGGCGCGATCGTTGCGTGCTCCGCGCCGCTTCGTCGAGGCGGCTCGCTGTCGGCGCCGGCGTAGTAGACCGGCTGACTCATCCATTCGGCCAGCGTGTCCAGAAGCGCCACCCGCACCACCGTCCCCGCGCCGCTCCGGGCTCGTTGCAGCAGCGCGGTCAGAACGCCCGAGAAGGCGTACATGCCGGCGGAGATATCCGCCACCGAGATGCCCACCTTGCTGGGCTGTTCGTCAGTGCCAGTAACCGACATGAGGCCGGCCTCCGCCTGCACGAGCAGGTCATACGCCTTGCGTTGCTCGTCGGGACCGCCAACGCCGTAGCCCGATACCTCGCACACCACCAACCGCGGGTAGCGCTGTCGGATAGTCGTGGCGCCGAACCCGAGCCTCTCCACCGCTCCCGGAGCAAGGTTCGACAGGAACACGTCGGCGCCGGCCAGCAGTTTCGTCAAGAGCTCCTTCCCTGCCGCCTGTTTGAGATCGAGCGTTAGCGATTCCTTGCCACGATTGAGCCACACGAAGTAGCTGGCCAGGCCGTTGGCACGGGTGTCGTAGGCGCGCGCGAAGTCCCCCGTGCCAGGTCGCTCGATCTTGATGACGCGCGCCCCGTGATCGGCCAGCTGCCGGCTCGCGAACGGGGCTGCCACGGCCTGCTCGAGCGCCACCACGGTGACGTCGTCGAGCGGCATCACCACGCCGGTTCCTTGCACGTCGCGGGCGTGGCACCGAGCGCGTGTCGGCCAGGCACTGCGCAGCGCATCAATACGACCTCGGCAGCCCCAGCACCTTGGTGGCGATAAACGCCAGGATCATGTTGGTCGACACCGGAGCGACCTGATACAGCCGGGTCTCGCGGAACTTGCGCTCGATGTCGTACTCCTCCGCGAAGCCGAAGCCGCCGTGCGTCTGTAGCGCCACGTTCGCCGCCTCCCAGGATGCATCGGCGGCGAGCAGCTTGGCCATATTGGCCTCGGCGCCACACGGCTCGCCGGCGTCGAACAGCTCGGCCGCGTGGAAGCGCATCAGGTCGGCGGCCTCGACCGCCACATGGGCCCGCGCCAGCGGAAACTGGACACCCTGGTTTTGGCCGATCGGCCGATCGAACACCACCCGGTCGCAGGCGTACTTGCGCGCGCGATCGATGAACCAGCGACCGTCTCCGATGCACTCGGCGGCGATCAACACGCGCTCGGCGTTCATCCCGTCGAGCACATAGTGGAATCCCCGACCTTCCTCGCCCACGAGTCGATCGACGGGTACCTCAAGGTCGTCGATGAACAACTCGGTGCTCTGGTGGTTCATCATCGTCCGGATCGGACGGATCGTTATGCCGTTGCCCACCGCTTCCTTCAGGTCGACCAGCAACAGCGACAGACCATGAGTGCGCTTCTCGACCGCATCCAGTGGCGTTGTCCGCACCAGCAGCAGCATCAAATCCGACTGCAGCGCCCTTGATATGAAGACCTTCTGCCCGTTGACGACGTAGTGGTCGCCGTGGCGTACGGCCATGGTCTGCGTGCGCGTGGTATCGGTCCCCGTAGTGGGCTCGGTCACACCGAAGGCCTGCAACCGCAGCTCGCCGGCAGCAATCGGCGGCAGGAATCGCTGCTTTTGATCGTCCGAGCCGTGCCGCAGCAACGTTCCCATGATGTACATCTGCGCGTGACACACGGCGGCATTGCCGCCGGAGCGGTTCATCTCTTCGAGGATCAGGCTGGCTTCCAGCACCCCGAGGCCCATGCCGCCGTATTCCTCGGGAATCAGCGCGGCGAGCCAGCCGCCCTCGGTCAGGGCGTCGACGAACCCGGTAGGGTAGGCATCCTCCCGCTCGAGAGCACGCCAGTACTCATCGGGGAACTCCTTGCAGGCATCGCGCACGCCGTCGCGAATAAGCTGTTGCTGTCCGCTGAGTCGGTAGCCCATATCCAGATCAGTTCGTAGCGCCGGCCGTCACCCCGTCGGCTCGGGCGGCCTCCAGTTGGTATAGATGTCGGCGCCACGTGCCGGAAAGGGTATCTCCTCGGGGTCGACGAGAAACCTCTATGACGCTGGCGCCGCCAGCGGCGAGGGCCATCAGCCGGCGACGCGCCGCACGCTGTCCACCAATCGCTCGACCTCTCCGGGAGTCGTATAGCAGGCACAGCCGGCGCGGACCAGACCGCTCTCCGAGAGCCCCAGACGGTCGACGGCGAAGCTGATGGTCGGCGTCCGCGGGGCCTCCGGCGGAGGCCCGAAGACGCGGACTCCCGGGATGTCGGATAGCCCCTCCCACAACTGGCGCGTCATCTCATCACCGGTGGCATGCAGTCTCCCGAAGAAGCCCTCGAGCCGTTGGCGACGACCCTCGCCGCTGCCGCAAGAGGCGAGAAAGTCGACTGCGGCGGTGACGCCGGCGAGTCCTTCGTGGTTCCGGGTGCCGGTCTCTGCCCGATCCGGTGCACAGTCCGGCGCCGGTGCGAGCCGGGGGAACTCAAGTGAGCTCAGCAGCTCAGCACGAACGAACAGGGCACCCATGTGAGGTCCGTAGAGCTTGTAGGCTGAACACACCAGGAAATCGCAGCCCATCGCCTGCACATCGATGAGCTCGTGGGCGGCGAAGTGCACCGCGTCGACAAACAGATGCGCTCCCACCGCCCGCGCCAGCTGCGACGCCCGCGCCACGTCGTTGATCGTACCGAGGGCGTTGGACGCCGCACCGATGGCGATCAGGCAAGTCCGCCGATTGCACAGCCGCTCGAAGTCCTGCCAATCGATCTGGCCGCTGACCGGGTCCATCTTCACCACCCTGACCTTGGCACCGGTACGCCGCCCGAGCTCGAGCCGGGGATCGACGTTGGCGTGGTGCTCGAGCTCGTTGACCAGGATCTCCGCGTCCGACTCGTAGCCACGGCCCACAACCTCGGCCAAACGATACGTCAAGCTCGTCATGTTCGGTCCGAACACGATCTCCGAAGGGGTGGCTTTCAGCAGGCAGGCGACAGCCTCTCGAGCCGCGGCAATATGGCCATCGGTCTCCTGGCTCGACGGATAAGACCACCCGGAGTTGGCATTGTGCCGGTAGAGGTAGTCGACCATCGCCTCTACGACTTGCCGGGGCACCTGCGTGCCGCCTGGAGCATCGAAGTAGGCCACCGGCTGCCCATAGCACTGTCGCTCCAGGGCAGGGAAATGCTGGCGGATCTGCTCGATGGTGGCGGCGCCGTCGGTCATGGTTTGGGATCCTTGAATTGGCTTTCCGGCCGACTGCGACCGACGGCTGACTTGTCTCCATGACTGCCACCTGGACGCTGCCGTCCGGCACGCGGCGCGGGGCCGGCCAAGAATAGGCGGCCGGGATTGTTCCAGCAACGTGGCGCGCAGATTCTCGTTCGTCCTCGGCGTCCGATGCCGGTACTGCCCTGTTAGCGGACGCCGAGACATTTCGGTCGATTCCAGAACGGTCAACCCTTGTTGCCGGTGATGCCTTGGGGATAGCCTCTGCCGACATGGGGAGCGCGTCTGGGACTGCCAACGGATCCGGTCTGCCGACGACCGTTCGTCGGCTCGCTGAGATGCGCGTCAACGGCGAAAGCGTCCGTGTCGAGGTCGACCCGCGCAAGCCTCTGCTGTGGGTCCTGCGCGACGATCTCGGCCTCACAGGAAGCCACTACGGCTGCGGAGAGGGTCAGTGCGGCGCCTGCACGGTGCTGGTCGACGGCACCGCGCGCCGCTCGTGCGTCACCGCCGTCGGCGACGTAGCCGGCCGAACGATCACGACGATCGAAGGAATCGCCGAGGAAGGTCGGCTCCACCCGCTGCAGAGTGCGTTTCTTCGCGAGGACGCGTTGCAGTGCGGCTATTGCACGTCCGGAATGATCGTCTCCGGGGTGGCGCTGCTGCGACGCAATCCGAACCCTACATCGCGGGAGATCGCCCGCCACATGGAAGGCAACATCTGCCGTTGCGGCGTGTATCACCGCATCGTCGCGGCTATCCGATCTGTCAGCGAGACGACTCCCGAGGACAACCGGTGAGCAGCCCGCGCGACGGAGTCGACGATGGTCCGCGGGCCGACGGGGAGCCGCTGGCAACACCCTGCCTCGGACTCGAGCCCGAGCGTTACGAGCTGTCCGAACGTGCGCAGTACGTATTCGCGCTTGATCGCCGCGAGCTGTTTCGCGCCCTCGGTGCCGGGCTTGCCGTGGCGCTTGTGCTGCCCGTCAACACCAGGGCGCAGGAATCCGGCCGCGGCGGCCGCCGCACGATGTCCGGGGAGATCGCCGCCTGGCTACATGTCGATGCAGACGGTGTGATCACCGTTTTCACCGGCAAGGTGGAGGTGGGACAGAACATCCGCACCTCGCTGACGCAGGCGATCTGCGAGGAGCTGCGAGTGACAGCTGACACCGTGACGCTGGTCATGGGTGACACCGACCGCGTGCCCTACGATCGGGGGACGTTCGGCAGCCAGACAACCCCGGTGATGTCGTCGCACCTGCGCAAGATCGCCGCCGCGGCTCGGTCAACGCTGCTCGGTCTCGCCGCCGCGAGGTTCGGAGTCGACGCCGAGACCGTCACTCTGACGGCGGGTCGTATCACGCACGACGGCTCGGAGCGCACCATGAGCTTCGGCGAGCTCACTGGCGGCCAGGAGTTGCTGCGGACCGTGCTGGACGAGGAGCCCGTAACCGCCCCGGCGCATTGGACCGTGTCGGGCTCGTCCACCCCGAAGGTCGATGGCGTGGCGTTCGTGACCGGCGCGCACAAGTTCCCGACCGACGTGACACTCCCGGATATGCTCCACGGTAAGGTGCTGCGGCCGACAGCGTTCGCCGCCAGCCTCGAACGCATCGATCTGTCAGCGGCCGAGGCCCTCGCCGGTGTCACGGTCGTCCGCGACGGTGACTTTGTCGGCGTCGCCGCACCCACCCTCGACGAGGCCGAGGCAGCCCTGGCGTCGATCCGCGCCGTGTGGTCGTCGCCAACGCAGCCGGACGATCGGGAGCTGTACGGGTACCTGCGCAACAGCGTCTCCGAAGGAGAATCCGCCGGCGGTTTCGGCAGCTCGCGTGACGAAGTGGCCGGGACGCTCGACGACGGATTCAGCGTTGCCGCCGTAGCCGTCCCGGCGACCTACGAGGTTGCCTACATCCAGCACGTACCGCTGGAGCCACGCACAGCGGTCGCCTCCTGGGACGGCGAGAGACTCACCGTTCATACGGGCACGCAGCGACCGTTCGGAGTCCGTACCGAGCTCGCCGAGGATTTCCGCATGCCAGAGGAGCGTGTACGCGTCATCATGCCCGACACCGGATCGGGGTATGGCGGCAAACACACCGGCGAGCCTGCCCTCGAGGCGGCTCGGCTAGCCCGTGCAGCCCAACGGCCGGTTCGCATAACGTGGACGCGCGAGGAGGAATTCACCTGGGCCTACTTCCGCCCCGCGGGGATCATCGACGTCCGGGCAGCGGCCGATGCCGGCGGCCGGCTGACCGCCTGGGAGTACCACAACTACAACTCCGGCGCCTCGGCGCTCGCCACTCCGTACGAGGTCGCCAACCGGAGCGTTCATTTCCACCGCACGGCCTATCCCTTGCGTCAGGGTTCCTATCGCGGGCTGGCGGCGACCGCCAACGTGTTCGCTCGGGAGACCGCCATCGACGAGTTCGCCGCGGCGGCGGGCATCGATCCACTCGAAATGCGTTTGCGCAATCTCGCCGACGGCCGACTACGGAACGTTCTGATAGCAGCCGCCGATGCGTTCGGCTGGCTCGGCGCTACCGCCCGCGACGGTCGTGGGATCGGCATCGGTATCGGCACCGAGAAGGGCAGTTACGTCGCCTGCTGTGCCGAGGTCGAGATCGGGTCGGCCGGCAACGTCCGCGTTGTGCGCGCAACGCAAGCCTTCGAGTGTGGGGCGATCGTCAACCCGGTCCAGCTCCGCAGCCAGGTCGAGGGCTCCCTGGTACAAGGCCTAGGTGGCGCGCTGTTCGAGGCCATACGTTTCGAAAACGGGCGCATCCTCAACCCCCGCCTTTCGGACTATCGAGTACCGCGCTTCAGCGACGTACCCGAGATCGCAACGGTCCTCGTCGACCGTCCTGATCTTGCTTCCGCGGGCGCCGGTGAGACCCCCATCGTCGGCATCGCGCCGGCCGTTGGCAACGCGATCTTCAACGCCAGCGGGGTTCGTCTCCGCTCCCTACCGCTGGTGCCGAACGGTATGCCCGCATAGGACCGAATGGGCAACGGCACACGACAAGGAGGTTCCATGGTCGACGCTCCGCGGAAGGCGCTCTGGCTCGGGATCATCAGCGCGCTGAGCACCTTCGGCGTTTCGGCGGCGTCGGCGACGGCGATGCCGGCGCAGGATGCCGCTGCTGACGAGGTTATCGTCGCCGTCGTCGGTGGTACGTCGTTCGGCGATCCGGCCTCCTTCGGCAAGGGCCTGGTCGAGGAAGAGGGCGATTTCACCGTCCAAACCGTCGCCGGCGAAAGCCCGCCCATCTATCGCATGCGATTCAAGGGGGTGCCGTTCTACTACGTCCGCATGCATGGCCGCGAGGCAGCCGTCGACGGCGAGCCGACCGGTTGGCAGTTCGTCAAGACCTGGCTGGCGCTGTACGACCTCGGAGTGAAGGTGGCGTTCGGCGGTGCGACCGGCGGCTCGATCAACACCGGATACGACTTCGACGACCTGGTCATCGTCGACGACCTGATCGTCGTCGGGAACCAACGACCACAGAGCATCCTCCGGGCAGTCGCGGCACGACACACCGGCATTGCCGAGCGCAGCCGAGACTACTTCGCCACCTTCGATCGGCCGTTCTGCCCGCAGATCCGCGATCTGTTGATCCAGGTCGCAGACGAGCGTTATCCGGGCCGCGTGCACCGCACCGGAACCATGGTGCAGGATGATCCGGGTCGTTTCGAAACACCGGCAGAGATCCGCATGATGCGCACCTGGGGCGCCGATTTCGTGACCCACAACGTCGGTACCGAGGCGGTATACGCGCGGCAACTCGGCATACGCTTTGCGGTGCTGAACTCGGTCTCCAACCCGGCGATGGGGGTGCGGCCGTTCGACTACGAGGACATGCGCAATGCCGTCGCTCGCATCACCGCCGGCGCGGTGCCTGTGGTCTTGGAGAGCATTGCGCGAGTACCCGCCCTCGACCTGTCGCACGAGCCACTGTGCGATGGCGAAAGGAAGCTCGGGTCGTACACCGGCAAGAGCGTCCAGTAAGCAGGGACCGACTCGAGGTAGCGATGAGGATCAAGACCGGCTGGGGGATTGGCGCAGCCTGCTTGCTGACCGCCGTGACGACCGGGTGCAGCCCGGATGCGGCCGACACGGAGGCCGCGACCGGCGCGTACTTCGAGCGCATTCGCCACGATCCGGCGAAGCTCGCCGAGTTCCTGGAGCACATGCCTCTGGGCGGCGATCTTCATCATCACGCCTCGGGAGGCATTCGCCCGGCCGAGCTCATCCGCATGGGCGCCGACGATGGGCTGTGCTTGCCGACCGACCCCGGCTCGGTGTGGATCCTGCGGATGCCCCCTTGCGGCGACGATCAGCGACCGTTGGTCGAGGCACTGGATGACGCTGCGTTTCATCGCGAGATCGAACGACGCTGGTCGATGCAGGATTATCTGGCGCGTGACCCATCGATTGACCGCATCGAGGCCAACGATTACTTCTTCACCACCTTCGGCCAATCAGGCCTGGCGCGACGCGACTTCTCCCTCGTGCTGGCCGAGGTGAGGGCGCTCGCAGCTCGTGAAGGCGTCATCTACCTTGAGACCTCCGGTGGCTCTACGCCGGCGCGAGAGGCACGTGATGAGCTCATCAGCTCGACCCTATGGAACGATGATCTGGCCGAGCTCCGGAGCACGGTGCTGGCGCACCCACTGTTCGCCGAGATCGTTGACGCGACCGTCGAGTCGCTGCCGCTGGAGCTGGATGAGTCGGATCGGCATCTCGGGTGCGGCGGCAGCAGCCCCGACCCGGGATGCGACGTGTTCGTGCGCTTCCAGCGCATCCTGGTGCGCACCGTCGACCCGAAGATCGTCTTCGTGCGGCTGCTGCTGGCCTACGAGGTCGCCCAGGCGAGCCCTGTCGTCGTAGGAATCAACTTTGCCGGTCCCGAAACGCACCCGATCTCGGTCAGGGACTACGAGCTCCACATGCGGATGTTCGGCGAGATGGCCGCCTACTACCCGGACGTGAAGCGAACCTTGCACGCCGGCGAGATGACCGACGAGCTGACCAAGGCCCTCGGCGCCGAACGCCACATAGCGCTCGCTGTCGCCCCGGTCGAGGCAGGTGGTGCGGCCGCGCATCGTATCGGCCACGCCACCGCGCTGCGTGCCGATCCTGATCCGGCGCGGCTGCTGGCGGAGATGAAGCGACGCGGCGTCGCCGCCGAGATCAACCTCGAGAGCAACCGGCAACTGCTGGGCGTCGACCCCCTCGGTCATCCGCTTGTCGACTACCTGGCGGCCGGCGTGCCGGTAGCCCTGTCCACCGACGACCCCGGCCCGATGTACTCCGACATGCAGCAGCAGTTCGAGCTCGCGGCGCTTAACGAAAACGTGTCGTATTCGATGCTGAAGACCCTCGCCATGAACAGCATTACTTACAGCTTCCTCCCGGCTGCGGACCGGCAGCGCCTACTCGGTCGGCTCGGCGACGACTTCGCGGCCTTCGAAGCGACGCGCTGGGAGATATCGAGCCACTGAAGGACGCCGACCGTGCCGGTCGCAAAACCGCGCATCAGGTGGTTCCCTTGCTGGCATGAGCGACTCCGACCTCGTCAACCAGGTAATCGACGGGCGGTACCGCCTCGAGCGCCGACTCGGCCACGGCGCGATGGGAACGGTGTAACTGGCTACCGACACGAAATTCCGAGATCGCAAGGTCGTCGTGAAGTTCCCCATCAGGGAGCTCACGGATGACCCCACGTTCACACGGCGCTTCATCAAAGAGACGGAGCGCCTGATCGAGGTCGACCATCCCAACATCGTCAAAGTCTTCGACGGCGACGAGCACGACGGGCTCCCATTCTTGGTCATGCAGTACCTGTCGGGCGGTACGGCAGCCGATCGTCTGAAAGCTGCCGGCGGACGCCTACCAACGGCGGAGGTGCTGAAGTGGGTCCCGCCGATCGCCTCGGCTTTGGACCGCATTCACCGACAGGGGATCCTGCATCGCGACCTAAAGCCGGCGAACGTGCTGTTCGATGATGACGGGAACCCGTATCTCGCCGACTTCGGAATCGCCAAGGTGCTCGATGAGACGGATGCCGCGGTCACCATGACCGAGGCCGGCGGGATTGTCGGATCGCCCGCGTACATGGCACCGGAGGCAGGGCTGGGCGAACGCGTTGGGCCACAGTCCGATCAATACAGCCTTGCTGCGATGGTCTATCAGGCGCTGTCTGGGCAACTCCCGATCGGGTCTTCGAACATACCGGCTTTGCTGCTCGCGAAGACGACGCAGGATCCGGAGCCAATCGGCGTTCTAGTGCCGACAATTCCTCGAGACGCTGCCGATGCCCTGATGAGATCGCTGAGCCGCGATCCGCAGCAACGGTTCGAGAATTGCTCCGAGCTCTCCGATGCACTCGTATCGCCCCTTTTTCATAGCGAAGCGCTCCACATTGAAACGGCTGTCCTCAACAGATCGACCGAGAAAAGCAGATCGACCGAGACAGAAGGTGGCGAGCTAGAAGCGCCGCCGTCCCAGAGCTGGCGCTGGGCCGTTGTAGCGATCGTGCTTGTGGCGGTGCTCGCAGCATCGACGTTCATCAGCAGCCGAATAGGCGTCACACGCCAACAGCGGCGGGACGAGCTTGGAGAGTCGATCCCACGGGCGCTACAGGAGCAGCGGCTCAACGACGCCGACGGGATGTTGGAGGAATGGCTGGCTATCGGCGGTGAACCAGGTAGTGCGACCAAATGGGCGGCGGTGCTCAAGTCGGCGAGGAGAAAGACGGAAAGACGGCAAGCACGGCTTGCGGATCTCGCGGTGTCGATCCCCGAGGCAATAACGCAACGACAGTGGCGTGAAGCTGAGCGCATGCTGGTGGAGTGGCGGGCGCGCCAGGGCGACGAGGGGCGGGCGTCTACCTGGGCTACGAGCCTGGAACGGGCACGGGCGGCGACCCAATAGCGTCGGCGTCGGGGCGATCAGATCCTGGGGCCGTCGGACGATAACTAATCCCTTACCCGGTCCAGGAACGAGTCCCCCACGAACATCCGAACGACTGCGCCGTTCTCCTCCAGGAAGCGGACATCCTCGCCGACGATGCTGCCTCCTGTGGAAGCGGTATAGCGAAAGACGCCATTGCCGAGTGGTTCGAGTCGGATCGGGTTGTCGACGTTCGACGAGCTCGGGCTCATGATCACCAGGCGCTCGTTCAACAGCACGACCTGTGACTCGCTACCCCTTCCGGGCCGCCGGTACAAACCTGCAAACCGTGCCCAGGACGGATCCCAGGCAACCTTGTCGACCTCGACCTTCGTGGCCTCGGCAACCGCGGCGCCCACGGTGTTCATGAGCTGTTCGCCGATCTGGCTCGGGTTCGAGTCGTTCGTATTCGTCAGCACGACCACGCCCACCTTCGAGTCGAGCTGGATCGTCGTGTTCGTCGTGTACCCCGGATAGCCGCCGCCGTGACCGACATACAGTTTGTCGTCCACCCTCCGAACCGAGAACCCGATGCCCTGCCCTCTGGTCCAGGTGTTCTCCAGCATTCGGACTCGGTGCATCTCGCGAAGCGACGCGGTGCTGAGAATCCGATCACCGCCCCGCTGTCCCTTGCGGAACTGTGCCGAGACGAACTTCGCCATGTCCGCGACCGTCGACGTGAGTCCGGTCGCCGCCGCCATACCGCGCGCGTCGACGAAGGCGATCGTGTCTCTCGAACCGTCGCGCTGCCGGCTCGTGTAGCCGGTGGCCAACCCCTCGACCGAACGGTCGACGCTCGACGAGGTCATTCCGAGCGGATCGAAGATATTGGTCTGCAGGTAGTCTGCCCACCCCTGGCCGCTCACCGCTTCCACCACCATTCCGGCAATCGAGTACGCCAGGTTGGAATACTTCCAACGGACCTCGGGAGAGAAGGCCGCCTGGCGCTCGGGAATCAGGTTCTGGAGCTCGTCCTGGGTGGGGAAATCGCGTGTCGTCCAGTGGTCGCCCGCCTCGCGCGGCAGACCCGAGCTGTGGGTCAGCAGGTGCTCGATGGTGATCGGCGGATCGTCTGGCTGCGCCGACCTGACCTGAAACCAGGGCAGGTACCGCGACACCGGGTCGTCGAGCCGGAGCTCGCCCTGCTCACGCAGCTGCATGATCGCGGTGGCGGTAAACAGCTTGCTGTGCGACGCCATCCGAAACCGGGTATCCCGCGTCATCGGCCGTTCGGCGGCGATGTCGGCGTAGCCGAAGCCCTGGCTCCACACCAGCTTCTGGTCGGCGACCACACCCACCGCCACGCCGGGAAGCTCACGCCAGGTGAGCTGGCCATCCAGCCAGGCGGAAAAGAGCCTGATTGCCCCCTGGACGTCAGGATCGTCGCCGGGATTCGGGGTCTGAGCGTTCAACGACGACGATGTCAGTGAGAGCGCCAAGATCACGAACACCGACGCCTTCATCATTGCGAAGCTGGATCTGAACATGGTTCACCTCGGATGATCGGGCAGCCGTTCGCCGGCGGGTCGAGCCGGTGGATCAACAAACATAGGTCTAGATTGCTTTGATGTCATCAGAAGAAGGTCCACAACGGGCACCCAAGCTCTCCTATCCGCCGGGGAGTTGCCAGTTCCTCACTGCGTCGAGCGGATAGATCAGCATCAAGATGTTGAGAAGCAGGCTGTCGCGGATCCACAAGATCAACAGGGTTTCGATTCCGAGGAAGCCACCGACCGAGGCCCAGGTCGGGATCGTGGCCGCCAGCGCGTAGCCGATGCCGCAGGCGACGATGTCGCCCAGCGAGTTGACGATGCTGTCGCCGTAGTAATCGAGCGAGATCGTCGATTCACGATAGCGGTCGATCATGTACGGCGTGTTCTCGAACACCTCCCAGACGGTCTCCATCGCCAGCGTCACGACGAAGCGCCAGGCGTTCGACAGCCTCGTCCCGGCGATCAGCCACAGCAGGCCGTAGAACGCCACCCCGTGGAGAACATGCGTCAGCGTGTAGGGATCGGCCAGATGCTGCGAGTTGTGCATGCTCCAGATGTCGGCCGAGTACAGGTGCGCCTGGCCACCCTCGCACCAGACGACGCGCCCCATGGCGCCGAGCGCCCAGGCGGCGCCGATGAACAGGGATGCGGCTGCTACTACCTGAAACTTCATCGCTTGCCCCCGTCGGGTGCCGCGTACACCAACCTACCGTCGAAGAAGGTCATCAAGACTTTGGTCTCGTTGATCTCAGCACGCACGCTGGCAACCAGGAACAGTGACCTTAGTCCCTTGACCCGGCAGCACGACGAAGGGGATGGCGTTGAATGGGCCAGGCACTCTCACAGGAATCGAACGTTCCCATCACAAGATACGTCTATCGCGTCCAGATTCCGAACACTCGAGAGCGAAGTGGCGTCGCATGGTTACTGCCGTCGAGTCGCCGGCGCTGTTCCGCCGCGAAGACAGAGCTGGTACGGTCGGAACACAACAGCGAACCGTCAGGCGACCGGGCCGCTGCGGCGACCGGCACCGCAGAGGCGGTGCCACATCCTGGCTGGACGAGGATGCGTACTCAGGGATTTGTTGCTGTCGAACGCCTTCTAGCGCTCTGCGCTCTCGGAATCGCGTTGGGCCTGTGCATCTCGGCATTTCGAGGGCCGGCGAACCTGCAGGTGCCCGACTCGACCGTAGCTGGAAGTCTGGACTTCTCCGCGCCGATCTTCCGCGATGTGACGATGCCCGATCCCGACCGCGAAACATTCGGCTCCGGGCGAGTCTACCGAGATGGAGAGCTCTCCGCTGTGGTCGCGGAATCGGGAATCGTGGTGAAGTTCGGAGATGCCACGGACAGGCATGATCCGCGGGCGTTCGACGTATTTTGGAGCGGTGACCAGGAACACGAGAGAGCGGCGGTCCACGGAATCTACGGGCCTGACGGACAGCTGCGTGTTACCGCCGACGGTTGGGCTGCGTTGACCGCATCTCGTCTCGACCACCCCCGCGATTGGCGCGTCGCACTCTACTCGACCGACGGCGCCAAGCAGTGGGAGCATGCGCTACCGAAGCACCTAGGGGTACGGGATCTCGCGGTGCACCCGACCGGGAGCACGGTCATCGTGGCGATGTCCGAGTTTCGAATGAAGCACTACCAGGACCACGTGCTGTTCTTCACGAAGTCGGGGCCATCGGCAAGGCTAGCGGCATCGGCGCGGTGAGGCAAACCCTCTTCCCGGGAGGGGATACCGACATCCTCGTTGTCGGGAGCTACGGTTATCTCCTCTTCGATCTGGTCACCGGACTTCGCTGGAGTAGAGAAGGGAATCTGTGGCCGTGGCCGACGGCCGCACAGCAGCCCGCCATCTCCCCAGACGGGAAGCTGCTCTTCATCGTCGAGAGGCGGGCGCGCGACTCCGAGCGTGGCCGTATCACGGCTCTCGATCGACAGACCGGTCGAGTGCTGGCCAGCCGGGACCTCCCGGAGGGCGTACCCACCGGGCCGCTGGAGGTGGATCAGCAGAGCGTCCGAATTCGAGTCGGCGAGAGAATAGTGGAATACAAATGGACCTACGATGACGCGCTCACTATTCGGACGCTGAGGAAGCCCACATCGTTCGAGGCGCGCCCGCTCTACGACGGGACCGCCAACAGTGTCTATCTGACGTGGAGGTCCGGTGCCGGCGTCGAGGCGTTCGAGCTCGACAGACGTGCCAGCGCGGCTGGCTCCGACGACGACTGTGATCAGGGTGAGTCGTGGGAGCCTGTAGACCGCATGCCCGGGCAGCAGAGGAGCTCAGTCGAGACTGACGTCCCGTCGACGGGCCGAATCCGCTACCGGCTGCGAAGCCAGGGCACGTTCGGGGTGACGTCCGAGTGGACCTACTCCGGTTGGCTCTCGGCGATCGGTATTACTCAGTGGCCTCCCGTGGGGACCGGAACGCCCTCGATTCTCCACAGCTACGGCACCGGCTTCAGCAAGGTCGAACGAAACGAGGTGGAGCTGCACAACGGGATAGATCTTCTGGCGTCGGAGGGTACAGACGTTCGCGTAGTCAGGGGTGGCGTCGTCGAGAAGTGCACGAACGCAGGGAACAGTGACATCGCCAGTGAAATCGTCCTCGAGGTCCAGACTGGGGCTGCCGCCGACGATGTCGACGTCGATATCTACACCCACATGTGGGGCCCATGTGTCAAAGGCACCTTGTTTTCGGCCGGAGCTGTGCTCGGAATGATAGAGGGCCCTACGAATTCCGTCTCGTCGGCTGCGTCACATCTTCACTACCAGATCCGGACGGCGATCGATTTGAACAACAGCACAGAGACGACCTTGAACCCACTGAGCGTTCTGGACTCGAGTCAGGATCCGCAAGACCAAGATATCTCTCTGCAGGACACAGGCGGCGACAAGGCGATCCTTCAGATTGTCGAGTCCTGGCCCTTGGACGCCGGGGACGCCCCAAAAATCGGTGCGTGTCGCAACGACCCCCCTCCATGCGGGACCGGCTTCAAATCGCTTACCGACGCTGCCGGAGATGTCGACCTGATCGCCGACATCAGTGACCTGATGGCGTCGAACCCGGATCTGCGTGTCGCACCGTACGAGATCGAAGCCTGGGTCAAGCAGTCCAGCGGGGGTGAAGCGACGATAGGCTCGTCAACCAACCCCATGACTCGACTGACCCTCTTGGAAGGAAACCTCGGCACAGTCAGGGGCCGCGCCTGCTCGGTGTCGGCAGATCATCCCGCAACGATGGGTGAAGGAATGGTGCGGTGGCCAACCTACCTGTCGTGGGTGGTAACCAATTCGGTCCGCGATGGAGTTTCGACCGCGGACAATGGCCACTGTCAGTTCTGGCGAACCGACGCCAAAGCCAACAGCAGCAGCAGCACGGAAATCACGGGTTCGGACGCTGATCGAGCGAATGACAATAGCGAAGCTCGGTTCCCAGATGGTCGGTACGAGCTCTTCTTGCGAGTTCGTGATCTGCGCCAGGACGTAGGGCCGATCGCGCTCGAATTCGTGGTCGACAACTTCCGTCCCTCCCTCCAGCGGGTCCGGATCTCGCCGGAGCTGTGGTTGTTGTTCACGCGGGATTGGACCTGGAGCGAAGCGAGCGGTGACCTGCTGAGTGAACTCGTATCGGAAGCCATCCCCTCCCGGGGTACCGCGTCCCGCGGCCTGGAGGTGACGGTCGGCTTCAGCGAGCCCATGAGGTCCGCGGCTGTCGGCTGTCTGGCGCGGACCGACGATCCGCTGAACTGTGTACTCGGGCCTCTCCCGATGACCGCCGTGGGCGACAGTGCCGACGCGACGGAGTGGGCCCTCGAGATTCCCCGGGACACCGTCGTCACGCCAGGCGCCTATAGCGTCAACATCACTGCTGCCGACCTCAACGGCAGCCCCCTGGAGGTTCTCGTAAGTGGTCGTGTCGGTGCCAACTAGCTGGCTTGGTTCACCAGCGACTGCAGTCCTGCCAGCTGATCCCTGAGAACCGTGGCCGTCGTCGGTCGCTGATCACGCCGGCGCGAGAAGGCGCGCTCGAAGAACCTGTGCAGCTCGGCGGCGTAGTCGCGATCGAACTCGTCCAGGCGTCGAGCCAGGACTGACAGGATGCGGTGGCGCGTGGCCGCCCGATCCTCCGCCAGAAACGGATGCTCCCCCGTCAGGGCTTCGAAGAAAGTGACGCACGTGCTCCAGGTATCGAAGTCGAAATCCGGACGCCTGCCGCTCAGCGCTTCCGGCGACATGTATAAGGGCGTGCCCGCGACTGAGCGCGTGGCCTGTCCTCTCCGTTGCCTCCGGGAGATGGGCGGCGGTGAGGCCGGTGGGGGTTCGGAGCCGACGAACGGGCCACTCTCGAACATGAGCTTGGCGACACCGAAGTCCATGAGTTGAGGCTCGCCGTCGAGGAACCCCACGTTGCTCGGCTTTACATCCCTGTGCAACAGACCGGTCGCGTGGATGGCGACGAGAGCGTCGGCAATCTTGGTGAGAATCCGTGCAGCTTCGTCCGGCGCCAGAGGTCCGCGCGCGATTCTGTCGCTCAGAGTTCCTCCCGGCAGGTATTCGAGCACCAGAATGGGAATGCGTCGCCAGGTCTCCGCACCATGGATCGTCGCCAGGTTCGGGTGCTTCACACGGGCTATCGCCCGGGCCTCCTGTCGCAAGCGGCTGGAGAGACGTCTCGAGAGCTTCGGCAACGTCTTCAGCGCCACGTCGCGACCCAGCATCAGGTCCGACGCACGATAAACGACACCCATCCCGCCGCGGCCAATGCGCTCGAGGAGCTCGAACTTGCCGTTCACGACCCGCGGTATCTCGAGCTTCTTCAGCCTGCTGTTGCAGTGGGCACAATCCTTGGTCCGGCTTGCCGCGATGCGCCCACACGAGGTGCATTCGAGCGCCATCTGCGCCGAGCTCGCCGTCGCCCGCCGGGTCTCTTGTAGGCTGCCGGATGTGGCTGACTCGCCGGGAATCAAGGTTGGCGCTGCGGTCGCGAGGCCAGGGTCTGCCGAAGGTCCCAGGAACCGCACCTCGAGGATCTCTGAGCACTTCTCGGCAACTGCCAGCAGCAATTTGCGGTCTTCCTGGCTGAAGGGTAGGTCGCTGCGTTTCTCTCCTAGACAGATGGCGCCAGTCAGCGCTCCGCGATGGGTGTGAATAGGCACCAACAGTCGGTAGCCGGAATCGCCCAGCCAGTTCAAGTCGTCCGGAGGGACGGAGGCGAGGCGACGATCGGCTCTTTCCCCGTCGTAGATCAACGGCTCGGTCGAATCCGCGAGAAGCGCCCCAATCGCTGCTGGAACATCGCTCAGAGCCGCAACCGGCAACGTGGTCGTAGTCCCCTCCGGCGTCAGATAGGCACCGCCGAAGGGATCCGGAAAGAGGACCGCAATCCGGTCGAGGTGGAGAGCGTTGTTGAGCGCCTGCGCCACGGCCAGCGCGAGATCTCGGGTGCTGCGCGAGTTGCGATTCAGTTCCGCGAAGTCGTCTAGGACTTGCCGCAGGTTATGGATCTCGCGAAAGAAACGCCGATCGAGACTATCCAGCCAGGATCTGCGAAAACGCAAAGCCACGAGCGCCGTGGCGCTGAGGCCGCCCAGACTCAAAGATCTCGCGCCGGTGATGAGCTGGGCCACCGTTTGATCGCGCTGTACGTACAGAAACGCGATCATGGCGGTGAGCGGGAGCAGTGTTCCTGCGATCAGGATGTATCGCGCCAGCGTGTACTGGATCGCTTTTCTGACCACCAGGCGAACGTCGATGACCTTGTGCCGCAGGACGGCGTACGCGGTTGAGAACGGGATGGTGAGGATGGTCACGTCCATGACCAGCTGGGTGTAGAAAGCGCTGGTGGGATGATCGAAGAGACTCCGGATGGTCTCGGAGAAAGCCTCCCCGATGGTTACCAGCAGAACTGGGGCGGCGCCCAGGAGGATCGCCGCGCTGAGCGCGAGACTTCTCGTCCGTTCGGGAGCTCTGGCACGGCGCGTCTTCCAGATCAGGAAACCCAAGGCCGACAGCGTCGGGACGAACACCGCGGCCCAGTAGTACGTGCCTTCCGCTCGTCTGCGCAGCCACCCTAGCGGCCCGGCCTCGCTGAGCGCCGGGACCACGGGTCCCACAGCCATCAAAGCATTCGCGGTGATCAGCACCAACGCCAGCGCCAGCGAGGCGCGAGTGAGAGCGCGCAGGAGCTTTGCGGGCCGACCCAGGGGCGTATCCCGAGGGAATACGTCTGCGAATCTCCACAGGAAGTAGGGGGAGAAGGCGCTGAGCTGTAGGTAAGCGAACGAGTTGGGGAAGCCCGCCGAAGCCATCGCAGAAGTCGCCCATGCGATCGTGGCGTTGGCGTAGGTAGTAGCCGCCAGCAGTAGCACGATCCCGAGGTAGCGGGCGGCGGGATTCGTCCTACCGCTCGGCAGCAGGACGAACGCCCCGGCAGTGAACGCCAGCGCGGCGGCCACCAGGTACGGCACCCGGGTGGCGAACGGCTCTTCGAGCCAGAAGAGCAGCGAACCGCCAGCGAGCAGGCCAACGACGACCTTGAGGAGCGCGAGGGCTACGACGATGCGCGGCCAGGAGTCCGCAACTCCTCTGGCTCCGTCTGACGCTTCTGCCGGCGACGGACCCCCTTCATTCACGCGCGCGTCAGACGTCGAGGCTATCCTTGCCCTGGTAACCCTCGCAATTGCGCCCCGGCACGTTCGACTGGTCGTCTTCTGGGCAGTTCCCGAATCGAGCTTGCTGGATCACCAGGTCGACCGCATCCTTCATCATCGGCTCGGAGACCTTCGCGGCGTTCGCGTCGAACCGGAGATGGCGGACGATTCGCGCGATCAAGCGAGCATGCCGGAGTATGTATCGTTTGTTGTCTAACTTGCGGAAATGGTTGTTGCCGCGTCTATTGATGCCAAACTCGACGGTCTGCCCGAAGGCCCTTCTCCAAACCAGCTGAGCGTTGGTGATGAGATCCGCCGCGATGGTCCCATCGAGCGCCTTCTCGAACTCGCTGTTGACTCGTTGGAGCGCCTCTTCAATGCGGTCTTCCTTGACGGTCACCTGGACCTCCTCTCCCTGAAGCCTGGGACGGCTTGCCTCCGGCCCACCCCGCGACAACCTACTATCGCCGGCTGGTTCCTTCCAGGGGAGACGGGCTTCAGTCAATTCGCTACACCTAGCCGCCCTGGTCTTCTCAAAAGAGTCTTCGGCGGCACGCCCGGACGGTGAAATCGCGCTTGCTGGCGCGTGTCGTTGAAGGGGCTAGAATCAGAACTGGCCGCCGTCAGGCGGGGCTCGCTGTAAAGACACCAGGACCGGAGGGATGCTATGAAGCGTCGGGCGTTCCTGAAGCGCCTTGCTGGCACGGCAGCATTGGCGTTGCCGTGCTCGTCGCTAGTGGGGCAGGTACGGCCGCGGGTCGGAGTCGTGGGCGGCGGGATCGTCGGAGCCTCGATTTCCCTCCATCTGGCCAAGGCCGGCGCCGAGGTCACGCTCTTCGAACGGGAAGCTGCAGCCGCCGGCGCCACCTCCAAGAGCTTCGCGTGGATCAACGCGATGACCGACAACGCCGATTATCACCGGCTCCGACGTCGCAGCCTCCGCGCCTGGCGCGATCTCGACTTGCAGTACGACCTGCAAATCAGCTGGGGCGGGGTCCTGATGTGGGAGCGCGGGGGCGCCGCACAAGAGCAAGCGGTGGCCGAGTTGCGCGCACTGCAAGCAGCCGTATCGTCGCCTGACTACCCACTGGAGTCGCTGACGTCGTCCGCCTTTTCCACCATCGCGCCACAGATATCGCCCGGCGAGTTCGAGATCGCGCTTCATTGCGGCGTCGACGGCCACCTCGATCCGGTAGCAACCACGAACCGGCTGCTGCACGCGGCCCGGGGCCATGGCGTCGAAATCAACCTGCCCTGTGACGTGACCGAACTGCGCATGCAAAACGGTCAACTTGTCGCTGCGACGACGACAGGTGACCACCGTCTTGACCGGGTAGTCGTCGCTGCGGGCGTCGACAGCGGCGGGCTGACGTCCGGCGCCGGCTACCGGCCGCCACTCGATCACGCTCCCGGCATCCTCGCTCACACCAAGCCCGTCCGTACGTTGTTCAGCGCCGTGCATTACGCACCCGGGGTGCACTTCAAACAGTTCCCTGACGGACGCATCGTAGGTGCCGACAGCGATGTGCCACCCGAAACGCCGGACCACGAGCAGATCCTCCGCCAGACAGGCGATTTCCCCGACCAAGCGATGCGCCAGGAGCATGGCACGCGCATCCTCGAGCGCGTCGGCCATGTCATGCAGGGCGCCCGGGACGCCGAACTCGATCGACTCACGCTCGGATTCCGTCCGATGCCGTCGGACGGCTTGCCAATCGTCGGCTACGTGCCCGGCTCCGCGCATATATATCTCGCCGTCATGCACAGCGGCGTGACGCTGGCACCGATCATGGGGCAATTGATCAGTCGTGAGCTCCTCAGCGACGACGGGACGGACGCACTACGCCCATACCGTCCCGAGCGTTTCGCCTGAGGCCAACCGTCGTCCGGCTCTCGGAGGATGTAGACCAAGCCACCGTCGACAGACCCTTGTCCGCCGATAGTGGTTCGTGCCGCTCGGGCGATTCGGAGCCCGAACAATCACTTCAGTGCGCTCCGGCGAGGTTGACATCGGGCTCCGGACCGGCAGAGTTAGCTACTAGCACGCATGGGCCGGACCCGAGAAGAGTCGGCGTTCGGTGCAACTCCCGCCTTCGAGAATCCGGAGAGGCTATGTCAGGCACTACGTCCAACAGTGACGATCGTGATCTCGGGATGCACCGGGATATCACCCGGCGCGACTTCGTCAATGGCGTAGGGGTTGCCATCGGGGGGTCGCTGATTGCACCCGGCTGGCTGTCGGCGCGCGAGGGATCACCCCATGCGTCCCTATCGCAGGAGTACTACCCACCCGCCCTGACCGGAATGCGCGGCAGCCACCCCGGCTCGTTCGAAGCCGGCCATGCGCTGCGCGACGGGACCGCCTGGACCGATGCTGTCGACACCGGCGAGACGTACGACTGCGTGGTCGTCGGCGGCGGGCTGAGCGGCCTCTCGGCGGCCTATTTCTTCCTCACCTCGGCTGGTCCCGGCGCCCGTGTGCTGGTGCTCGACAACCACGACGACTTCGGCGGCCACGCCAAGCGCAACGAGATGACCTACCGCGGCCGCACGCTGATGCTCAACGGCGGCACGTCGTATCTCGAGTCCGTGGGCCACTACAGCGCCGTCTGCAGGACGCTCCTCGCTGCTGTCGGCATCGACATCGACAGTGCGAACGCCACCAGCGCTGCGGGTAGGCGGTTCTACCGATCGCTGGGCCTCGGCAACGCCACGTTCTTCGGCAAAGAGGTGTTCGGTGAGGATCGGCTGGTGATGGGACGCGGTGGGCAATCCGGTGGCCAATCTGGTGGATGGCCGGACTGGCTCGCCCAGACCCCGATGTCTGCGGAGGCGCAGCGAGACATCGCGCGGCTCTACGACGACGCGGCGAACCCCGACTACATGCCCGGGCTGTCGGATGCCGACAAGAAGGAGCGCCTGGCGCGGATCAGCTATCGAGACTTCCTCCTCGATCTGGCCAAGGTTCACCCCGATGTGATCCCGTTCTTCGACGACCGCCCGAAGGGCAGCTTTTGCGTCGGTATCGACGGCCATCCGGCGCTTTACGGATGGGCCCAGGGCTATCCAGGATTCCAGGGAATGAACCTCGCGCCCCTCTCTCCGGTAGGCCCCCTGGCCCACATCGGCGGGGGACAACACGGACGCGAGAACGAGTGGGATGAGCGACCGGACATCCACTTTCCCGACGGCAACGCGACCCTGGCCCGGCTGCTGGTTCGCGCCATGATCCCCGACGCGCTTCCGGGTACTACGCTGGAAGACTCGATGACGTCGCGCCTCAGGTACGACCGCATTGACCGCGATGGCTCCGACGCCCGGATTCGCCTCAACAGCATGGGCGTCTCCGCCCGGCACCTGGGCGATCCTGATGTGGCCCGCGAGGTCGAGATTACCTATGTACGTGGTGGCAAGGCCGAGAAGGTACGGGCGCGTCACTGTGTGATGGGCTGCTACAACGGGATCATTCCGGAACTATGCCCCGAGATGTCCGACGAGCAGAAGGTGGCGCTCAAGTATGGCGTCAAGATGCCGCTGGTCTACACCAACGTCCTCATTCGAGATTGGACGTCCTTCACCAACCTGGGCATCTCACGGGTATCCGCGCCGGGGATGTATCACAGCGGCGCCAGCCTCGGCCGGTCGATACAGTTCGGTGACTACGAGCCTTCACGATCGCCTGATGACCCGATGATCCTGCACATGACCAGGGTGCCTTGCGCCCCGGGACTCCCGAAGAAGGAGCAGCATCGAGCCGGGCGAGAAGATCTGCTGGCGACCAGCTTCGAGACCTTCGAGCGCAACATCCGCGACCAGCTCGGTCGAATGCTGGAGGGTGGGGGCTTCGAGCCGGCCCGGGACATCGAGGCAATCACCGTGAATCGATGGCCGCACGGATACGCCTACAGCTACAACACCCTGGACGATCCGATCGAGTGGGCGCTGTTCACCCCCGACGACCGGCCGTGCGTGGTCGGCAGCCGGCGATTCGGTCGGATTTCCATCGCCAACTCCGATGCCGCCGCCTCGACACACACCGACTCGGCCATCGACGAGGCGCATCGAGCGGTTCGGGAGCAGCTCCTCGTTCGGAGCCGCGCCCGGCGAGACCCCGCCGCTACAGACGAGATGGCGTCCCAATAGGGGTGGCGCCGAACGCCACCAAGAACGGCGAGACGACGAGAACCTCAGCGTGTCAGCCGCCTGGCCTGCCCGGTGCTGCACGGGTAACGATACGGTACCGCTCCTCGTGCACAACGGCATCGGGACGCTCGATGAACACCCGCGTAACGCCGTCCCTCCGGAAGCCGAGCGCATCGTAGAAACGCCGGCCCCGTTCGTTGGAGTCGAGCTCCCAGAGGACGACTTCGGCAAACCCGCGCGCCTGCGCCTCGGCCAAAGCTCGCTCACAGAGGACACGGCCCAGACCGCGACGCCAATGAGTCGGCAGCACGTAGATCGCGGCGACCTCACCGACCGGGCCATCGGCGCCCTGCTCGGCAGCCGGATGCAGGGTGCAGAATCCGGTCAGTTCATCGTTGTCACGCGTCACGAAGGTGCTGGTTTGCGAACGCTCGATCCAGCCTCGCCACTGCCGCGTGCGGAACGCGAGATCTCCGGCGGAGAGGAGGTCGTCGGGGATGACCCCTGAATAGGCGGCGTGTACGCCAGCGACCTGCACGGCCGCGATCGCAGCGGCATCCTCTGGCTCGGCTTCGGTAACCACGATGTCCATGGCCTAGAGTCTGACACGCTCGCAGAGACAGGCGCGGACCGCGCGCCTATCGCGGTCCAGGAGTGCCTGCGGTACTCCGGTTACTCATGCCAGACGTAGGTCAGGTCCTTGAGCTCCCCGCAGTTGAACCCCCAGAGGAACTCACAGGTCTCCGTGCCGTTGTTGTGAACGCGGTGCCGAGCGCCTGCGGGGATGAAGATGCCGGCACCGGGTCCGCAGAGTTGTTCCTCGTCGTCTACCCGAACCAACACCTCTCCACGAACGACGTAGTACCACTGGTCGGCCTCGGCATGAGAGTGGAGGTTAGCCGACACGGTCACGCCTCTCGGAGCGCGTCGATCAGCAGGCGTTGAAAATCCACCACGCTACGCTCCTGGTGCGGGTGAAGCAGGCCGCGTTCGAGTGCATTGGAGTCGATCCCGCGCTGCACCGAGGCGCAGAGTGGAAGATCTTCCGCCACGACACGCTCGAACCATTCGACGAATGCCCGCACCTCGACTTCCTCGGTGCCGCGCTCGAACCAATAGTCGAGCGTGACTCGGGTGCGGTCCGCCCCATCCGGTGCCAGCTGACGTGCCACCAGGGCACCGTGATCCCCGAACACCGAGATCTGTGTATTGGGAAAGAGTGACGCCCAAGAGAAGCGGTCCCGGTCGAGCCGGTGGGTGACCAGGATCCCGTGCTCCTCCACGACGTAGTCCGGTCCGCCGTAGTCGGGCAGCGTGTCGCGGTGAACGAGCGGGCAGTGGTAGCACTCCATAAAATTCTCCGCCACGAGCTTCCAGTTAGCAGCGACCTCGTGCTGAACGCTTTGCCGGCGCTCGAGCCGGGCCATGTCGAGCCCGGAGACGTCGCTGACGAGAGCGGTGAATGGCGCCAGCAGCTCGGGCAACATCGGGGTGGCAGCGTTGGCTTCGTCGGTGCCGGCGGCTGAGGCGAACAGTAGCGCGCCGATGGTGGCGACGGCTACGTGCGGCAGCTGCCCCTCATCAGGGTCGATCTCCACGCCCCGAGAGGCGTGAAGTGACCCGTCGAGTCGATAGCTCCAGCCGTGATAGCGGCACTGTAGGGTGCTCGCCTGGCCGCACCCCTCCATGATCACCGAGCCGCGATGCCGGCAAACGTTGACCAGCCCGCGCAACACACCTTCGGCGTCGCGCGTGACCACGATGGGCAATCCGGCAAGATCCGCAGCGAGGTACGTGCCTGGAGCCTCGACCGGCGCTGCCGATCCGATGTATTGCCACGCCGGGGCAAAGACTCGCTCGTTTTCCCGCGCCAGCTGCCCCGGTTCCCGATACCAGGCTGCCGGTATCGACGCCACGGCGCGCATCAGAGCACGTCTTCTCCCTCGTTCATCACGGCCAGGTGCGTCATCTCCGTGTCCACCATCGCGCCGTGCCAGTGACGCATGTCCGCCGGCACGACAACGAGATCACCGGCGCGTACCTCATGTTCCCCTTCCTGCGTCGCGACGATGCCGTGGCCGGCGGTGATGATCAACAACTGGTCAACCGTGTGCGAGTGCCAGACGGTGCGCGCACCCGTACGGAAGGCGACGTCGTACACGCGGAGTTCGCTCGTATCACCGCTCACCACCTCGGCCGCGTGTACCTCGCCTTCGAAGATCTCCCAGTCTACGGACGGTGCGAACGGACGGCCCAGCGTCTTGATGCTGAGCTGTCGTTCAGGTTGACCGGTGTCGGACACGTGCGGGTTCCCCTCGCCGCCGTCGGCGACCCGTGGTGGCCCCTCGGCGAGCGCCTGAGAGCCTACCGGCTGGGTTACGGCAGATCCAACACCGCGGCGCGGCGATGTGACGGGTCTTCAGCGCTCGATCTCGATCACCACCGCGCCGACGTGCTTCTTTTTCATGAACGCGGCTTGGGCTTCGGCCATCTGATCCAGCGGAAAGGTAGCGGCGACCATAGGTTTGACCTCGCCGCGCTCGATGGTGCTGACGAGCTTGGCGAACACCTCGGCTCCAAGCACGGTCGCGCCGTGCAGCGTCAGGTCGCGAAGGTACAGCGTCCGAAGGTCGAGCGAGACGATCGGGCCAGCGATGGCGCCGGCGCTCGTGTAGTGACCACCACGTCTGATGGTCTCCAGCAGCGGACCGAACGACTCGCCGCCCACCACGTCGGCGAACACGTCGACGCCACCGGTCAAATCGAGCACGGCAGCGTCCAGGTCGGGCCGCGCCCGATCGAGCACCTCGTGGGCGCCGATGGCGCGCACTGCGGCGGCCTTCGCCGCGCTCGTCACGGCGAGTACCCTGGCACCGCGGCGTCTGGCCAGTTGAACGAGTGCGCCGCCCACCCCACCGGAGGCCCCCGTTACCAGGACCCACTGGCCCTCTTCCACCAAGGCACGCTGGAGCATGTGCTCCGCAGTGGCGTAGGAGCAGGGAAACGTGGCCAGCTCTACGTCGCTCAGGTCGGATTCGATCGGGTGGGCGTTGCTGGCGGGTACCGCCACGAACTCGGCGTAGCCGCCGTCGACCTCGGAGCCGAGGTACCTGGCGCGCTCGAGGAGTCCGCCCGGGTCGCGCAGCCAGGCGTCAACGAGCACACGCTGTCCGATGCGGGCGTCGCCTACGCGGTCACCAACGGCAACGACTCGGCCCACCGGGTCGGCGCCCTGGATGCGCGGGAAGCTGAGACTATCGCCCCATCCGCCGTCCTGGTCAGGAGTCGCATGGTCTTCGCCGGTGGCCGCGGAAACCGTCTTCGCGTACCAGCCTGTACGGGCATTGACGTCGGTGTTGTTCATCCCGCACGCGCCGACCTGGATCAGCACCTCGCCCGGCCCTGGCATCGGAACGGGGACGTCGTCACGGTGCTCGAGCTTGTCGAGTCCGCCGTGGCCGGTCAGCAGCACGGCCCGCATTGTGCGATTCACCGGAAGCACGAGGACGCCGTCATCGTCTCGCGGGTCGGTACAACCATTCACTTCGTCGAACAGCTCGATGGACGTCGCCTACGGACGATCGAGCTCCGCGACCGCTCGCTCGATGGCGCGGATCACCCGCGGATAGGTGCCACAACGGCAGATGTTTCGCATGTGGGTAACGATGTTCTCGCGACTCGGGTTGTCGTTCTTGCTCAACAAATCAGCCGCATTCATGATCATCCCCGGCTGGCAGTAGCCACACTGCGGCACTTGCTCCGCGACCCATGCCCCCAGGAGAGCATGCTGAGTGGCCGCGAGACCCTCGATCGTCGTGATCTCCTGGTCCGCTGCCCAGCTGATCGGCGTCTGGCAACTCAGGGCTCGTTCGCCGTCGAGATGGACCGTGCAGGCCATGCACATCCCGATCCCGCATCCGAACTTCGTCCCCGTCAACCCGATGTGTTCACGCAGAATCCAGAGAAGGGGGGTATCGGGTTCGGCCTCGACGGTTTTCTCGTTACCGTTGACTATGAGGGTGAACCGCATCGGGACCTCCTGGGGGCCTAGGCCTGCTACACCAACGCCTGCAGAACGCGTTCGGGACTCATGGGCATGTGTCGCAGTCTGCGACCGGTCAGCCGGGCAAAGGCGCTGGCAACTGCAGGCGCCACCCCGAGGCCGGAGCGGTCTCCGACCCCGGTCGGCGCTCTCTCAGAGCGCACGACCCGGACATGGATCTGCGGCGTATCCTCCATCGTGATCACCGGATAGTCGTGGAAGTTGGACTGCTGCACACGTCCATCCTTGAAAGAGATCCGCTCGGTCAGAGCGTTGCTCAGCGCATACACCACACAGCTCTCCACCTGGCCGACGGCGTTGAGTGGCTGCACCGGGATACCGATATCGACGGCTACCCAGATGTCGGAGACACGTATCCATCCGCTGTCGCGATCGACCGATACCTCCGCGACGGTTGCCATCAAACAACCGAAAGAGGGCACGTAGGAGACACCGAGCGCTCGGTCCCCGGAGTCACTCCAGCCCGCCATCTCGGCAACGGTCTTCAGCACCCTCCGTGCCAGCGGCTCGTTCAAATGAGCCAGGCGAAATTCGAGCGGATCCCGACCCCTGTCGGTTGCGATCTCGTCGATGAACGACTCGGCAGCAAACTCGTTGAGCAGCGTGCTGACGCCTCGCATCCAGCCGAGCCGCACCGGTAGGGCTCGGTAATCGGTCTGTCTTCGTCGGTGTCCGAAATCATAGACGCCCAAGTCTCGATCGCGGCTGAAGGTCACTGCATTCAACGTCTCCTGGCTGACCCGTTGCCGCAGCGCTCTGATGTAAGGGTCGGCCTGTGCCTGGACATTGTCCGTCACGCTCCGGTGTTCCCAGGCAGTCACTCGATCCCCGGCATCGACGCCGGCCTGTAGATAGTGCGCGCTGCTGGGCTTGAAGTGGCCGAAGCGAACATCGTCCTCGCGGCTCCAGACGAGCTTGACCGGCTTGCCCACGGCGCGGGAGAGCAACAGGGAGTCAACGACATATTCGTGCCTCATGTCGGATCTGCGACCGAACCCGCCACCGAGATACATCCTATGGAGCGTGATGTTCTCCATGGGGATCTCGAGCGTCTTGGAAGCCGTGCGCAGCAGGTAAGTAGGCGTTTGCGACCCGGCCCAGATCTCGGCTCTTTGGCCGCCCTCCGTGACCCAGGCCACCGCGTTCAACGGTTCCATCTGGGCCTGATATACGAACTCGGTGGTGTACTCGGATCGGTAACGGTTGGGCGCGGCGGCGAGGGCGCGCTCCACTTCCAGATCCTCCGGGCTGGCACCATCGCGGCTCAACTCGCGGGCCCGCCGAGCTTGGGCCTCGAGCTCCGCGTCGCTGTCGAAGGTCGAGCCCTCTACCGGCTGCCATTCGACCTCGATCTTGCCCGTGGCGGCCAGCGCCCCCTCGATGGTCTCGCTTACCACACCGACTCCGTAGGGGAGCCTGACGATCTCCAGGACACCGGGGATGCTGCGCGCATCGCCCTCCGAGATCCGCTCCGGCAGAGCGCCCTTGACCGGCGGCCGCAGCACCGTCGCGTAGACCATCTCCGGCACGCGCACGTCCATGCTGTACTGTGCCGATCCGTCTACCTTCGCCGGGATGTCCGCCCGGGGAACATCGTGGCCGATGAGCCGGAACTCGGCCGGATCTTTGAGGTCACCCGGTTCGATGGCGGGTGGATTCGGGGGCATGGTCGTGAATCCGGCCACCTCGCCGTAGGTCAATCTGCGGCCGCTGTTTGCGTGAACGACTACGCTGGGCTCGGTAGCAAGCTCTTCCACCGGCACGCCCCACCTGGCTGCAGCGCTGTCCAGCAGCACCCGACGTGCCTGCGCACCGTGCAACCGCAAGGTGTCGTAGTAGCCGGCGACCGTAGCGCTTGCTCCAGTGCGGAGAATACCGACGTATCCAGGATTTCCGTACACCTCGTCGTCGGAGGGCGACAGCTCGATCCGAACGTCGCTCCAATCCGCGTCGAGTTCCTCGGCAAGGATGATCGGCAGCGCCGTCATCGTTCCCTGGCCCATCTCGGCCGCCGGGTTGACGATGGTGATGATTCCGTCCGGCGCGATGTTGACCCAGACGTTGGGTGCCAGCGTGTCGCCCTCAATCGACGACGCAGCGGCGCCATTCACCGGCGGACCAGCCACAAATCCGAACGTCAGCCCTGCCGTCGCCCGCAGGAAACCTCGCCGGGTGATCCGGGGATCCGGGTGGACATCAGACGAGCTGCTCATGACGGCAACACGCTCGGTTTCGCTTGCGCGGGCGTCGTAACTCCTGTCGCCGGATAGTAGCGGGCAAGTGCCTTCAACGCCACGGTTCGCTAGACTTGAGCGTTCGTCTCGCGCGCGTGAAGTCGTGTGTCGGCGGTTGCCGGTGCCGGGCTTCGGCACTGCGACTCACCGGAGAAACCCAATAGACGCCCTCGAGTCCGGTCTATGCTCTGCAAATCACTCCGCGTCACCTCCGTAATCCTGCTGGCACCCTCGCCTCGAACCCTGGATCGCTCAACAGGTGCGTTGTGCTATCAATGAGGACTTCGCGCATGACCTCTCCAGGTCGTAGCAGACTAGCCGGCCCGGCGATGATCGGGCTGCTGTTGGCCGCGCCGGCGGGCACGGTCGAACCTCAGCTCACCTCGACGCACTACGCACGCGCCGAGTCGTTTCTCCCGTGGAACGTCGGCGACCTGACGTACACGGCGCGCGTCGATCCCAACTGGATCGATGGAAGCGACCGTTTCTGGTACAGGAGCCGGAGCCGAGAAGGCACGGAGTTCGTGTTCGTGAACCCGGCCGGAGGCGAGCGGCGGCCAGCGTTCGATCATGCGCGTCTCGCAGCGGCGATGGCAGAAGCCTCCGGTCGGCCTCATGACGCTCACGCGCTTCCGTTTCGGGAATTCAAGTTCCTCAACGACAGCCGGTGGATTCAGTTCGACGTGGATACGACCCGCTGGCGCTGCAACCTGACGACCGACGTGTGTGAGCCGACGGCGGCGCCGGAGTCCCCGGCACCGCACGAGATCGTCTCCCCGGACGGCGCATGGGCCGCCTACACCGAGGCCCACAACCTCTACGTGCGCTCCCTGTCCACCGGCGCGCGGGTTCGGCTAACCGACGACGGTGAGCCTTACAACGACTACGGCAGTCGTGCCGAGGCCAACCAATCTGCGGTGGCAGTGCAGCGCCTCGATCTGCGCCTGCCGCCCGCTGTCATCTGGTCGCCGGATTCTGCGAAGCTCGTCGTCCAACGGCTCGATCAGCGCGACGTCGAGCAACTCCACATCGTGCAGTCGACACCGCCCGATCGGGTGCGACCGCGCTTGTCCTCGTACCGCATGCCGTTGGCCGGCGACGAGATCATCCCGCTGGCCGAGCTGGTCATCTTCGACGTCGAGCAGCGCACGCGCATTCCGGTGGAGGTGGAGCCCTGGCCAGTGACGCTCGCCGGCCCCATCGATTTCAACTACGTGTTCTGGAGCCGCGACGCCGAGTGCCTTTACACGGTTCGCGAGGAGCGCGGTTTCAAGAAGATGACGTTGCACGTTACTGATACGGTGAGCGGCCTGACCGGCACGATCCTCGAGGAGACCAGCGACACCTACGTCGATCTCAACGTCGACTTCTACGCCGACAACCCCAACGTGTGGCCGTTGGCCGATGGCTCCGAGGTGATCTGGTTCTCGGAGCGCGACGGTTGGGCACACCTGTACCTGTACAGCGCCGACACCGGTGGGTTCAAGCATCAGATCACCTCCGGCGAGTGGGTGGTGCGGAACCTCGTGCATGTTGACGAGAACGAACGCGTCGCCTACT
This sequence comes from Acidobacteriota bacterium, assembly GCA_965197275.1. GTDB lineage: Bacteria > Acidobacteriota > UBA890 > UBA890 > WLXD01 > DASCOT01. The sequence continues at coordinate 39,007 of CBDAMQ010000026.1, read as the reverse complement.
TCACGGCAGGCGGGCGCGAGACCGGGCGCGACCCGTACTATCGCCACTTGTACCGCATCGGCCTAGATGGCTCCCATTTGCAGCTGCTCACGCCCGAAGATGCCGACCACCTCATCACCATGTCGCCTGGCGGCGGTGTCTTCGTCGACACCTACTCCAGGGTCGACATGGCTCCGACTTCGGTGCTACGTACCACCGACGGGAAGTTGGTTACGACCCTCGAAAAAGCCGATGTCGAGCCCCTGCTGGCGACCGGCTGGAGCTGGCCAGAACGCTTCACGGTGAAGGCGCGCGACGGCGTCACCAATCTGTACGGTGTGCTACACCTACCGACGAACTTCGATCCCGACAAGACCTATCCGGTGATCGACAGCATCTACCCGGGGCCGCAGACCTGCCGGGTGTCGAAGTCGTTCCCGAGCGCCGATCAGGACGCTGCGTTGCGCTACTGGTTCTGGGATGCGGAGGCGCTCGCCGAGCTCGGCTTCATCGTCTTTACGATCGACGGTCTCGGAACACCGTTCCGCTCCAAGGCCTTCCACGACGTGTCGTACGGCAACCTGCAGGACGGCGGCGGCCTCGAGGATCACATCGCCGGCATGCGGCAGCTGGCAGAGCGGCGCCCGTATATGAATCTCGATCGGGTCGGGATCTTCGGAGGCTCCTCGGGCGGCTACGCCACCGTGCGGGCCATCCTGGCGTACCCCGATTTCTACAAGGTGGCGTTCTCGACCGTCGGTTACTCCGACCCCCGCGCCATCGTCGCCTACTGGGGCGAGAAGTACCAAGGCTACCCGGTCGGCGACGAGTACGAGGGCGCCGACAACATGAGCCTCGCCGGCAACCTCGAGGGCAAGCTCATGATTGCCTACGGCGAGCTCGATGAGAACGCCGACCCCGCCTTCATGCGCCAGATGATCGACGCCCTAGTGAAGCACCACAAGGACTTCGACCTCATGCTGCTTCCGAACACAGCCCACACGGGCATCAGCACCTACTACACCCGGAGGTTCTGGGACTACTTCGTCGAGCATCTCATGGGGGCAGAGCCGCCGGCCGGCTATCGGATCAAAGATCCCGCGCCTGATTGATCGACCTTCTGAGGATCGCTCCGATCCACGCTGGTATCAGCTCGTGCGTCGCAGCGCGAAAACCCCGTTCAGGTAGTGGGTCGCCCGACCTGTACCGTCATCGCCCCAGAAGGCAACGTCCCAACCGCGGTTGCCGCTCATGGCGAAATTCGCCGGCAGAAACCGATCCTCGCCGAGCGGAATGAGCTCCGAGGACAGGTCGCCGTCGCCTTCCATGCGGGCCACGAGCTGCCCGTCCTCCGCGTTGAACGTGAAGCGGAGCCCCCACGCGTCGAACTGTCCCACATAACGTTGCAGGTCTACTTCTACCGGGGTGACCGTGTTCGCCGTCGGCGTCTCGGGCTTCGAGATACCGAACATATGGGGAAACAGCGTGTCGAAGACCCGGTCAGCGAGCGGATAGCCCTGCGCAGGAACGTTGGAGATCGTCGCGGCCGCTACGTTGCGCGCCGGGCACCACAGGAGCATCGACGAACCGCCGGTGTTGGTACCGCTGTGGCCCAAGATCGCCTCGTTGCCCCACTGCTTCCAGTAGGGACCCGCGCACCACTTCTGCGCCAGGACCCGATTCGGAAGCGTGACCTGCGGTGTCTGCATCGTTTCGACCGCCGCGGCGGACAGCACCCGTTTTCCCGATCGCGCCTCGCCACCCGCGAGGAACATTCGGGCGAAACGCACCAGGTCGCCGGCGCTGCAACAGAGCGTCCCGCCGGCCGGCGCCATCGACCGCGGCAGGCCCCAGTACGGAACGCGCGTGGGCTCGGCGGAATCGGGCTCGTACGCATAGCCTAGCGCCACGGAATGGAATAGCAGCTCCTCCGGATAGGTGGCCGAGTGCGTCAACGACAGCGGCGCGAGGATTCTCTCCGAGAGGAGCGTCTCCCACACCGTACCGGTCGCCTGCTGCGCGACCAGGCCAGCCACGTTGATGCCTGCATTCGAGTAGCCGAAGGCCGTGCCGGGCGAGAAAACTTGTGGGATGCCGGCTAGCTCGGCGACGTAGAGAGCCAGGGCACCGGCGCCGCGGCCGTGATCCGTATACGGACCGTTGTCGATTCCGGAGGACATCGACAGCAGCTGCCGCAGCGTTACGGTGCTCGTCGCATCGTCGTCGGCAAGCCGAAGCTCATCGAGCCACGTCTTGGCGGGTGCGTCGAGGTCGACGATGCCCTCGTCTACCAGGGACATGACCAGGGCCGCGTTGAACAGCTTGGTAGTCGATCCGATCTGGAAGAGCGTCTCGACGTCTACCGACCGCTGCCGTTCCCTGTCGGCCAACCCGGTGGCGTGCTGGAAAACCTGCTCGCCATCGAAGACGGCCAGTTGAGCCCCGACGATCCCGAGGGCGCGGATCGAGTCATCGAGGAGCTCTTGCAGCTCCCGTGCCGCCAGGCGTGGCCTCGCCGCGGGCGCCCGGTGAACTGGCGCCGTGACGGCTGCGGAAGACGACGTGGTACCCACCGCCGCCATGGATGCCAGCAGGAACTCGCGTCGGTCCACAGGGTCGACCTCAGTTGCGGATGTGTCTACCGGTCAGCAACGGTATCGCCATAGTAGGAATCTGGCGTAGCTGCGGTGATAAGAGGAGCGCCGTGATGTGGGATCTTCAAGATATCCGCACTTCGTAACTCATAGAAGCACCCGCTGACGACTTTAAGGGCTGCTGGCTCATGGCCAGCCTACCGTCCGACCCGCCCGACCTCGCCATCGACTTCCTGGTACCCGCTCTGTTCCGCTGGGGCGAGCACAGACCTGGCGCGAGAGCTGCAAATCGACTGGTACAGTGCAGTCGTCGACGACAGCGAGGGATTAGGCATGGTGATGTCAGCGTCCGCCGCCCGATCCTGAAGGTCCCTGTATACGTAACGGGGTCATGGAGGTGAACGATGTCCATCCCGACCTTCGCGCTCGAACTGTGGATGCACGAGCACGAAGCGCGTCCGCTGCGCTATAACCTGTCCGGCAGCACCGGGCCGGTGTGGACGCTTTCCGAGCTGCTCGCCCTCGAGGGTCTGACCCCAGACGCGCTCGGTGACGACCGGCTCACCTACGCGCCGCTGACCGGATCCGAGGAGCTTCGCGAGGCGGTCGCGGCACACACCGACTCCGCCCCGGAGCACGTTCGAATCACCTCCGGCGCCGCCGAGGGACTGGCGATGTTGGTTGCCGCCGGCGCCACTCCGGGCGGCAATGTCGTGTTCCCCGACCCTGGATACCCGAGCTTCGCTGCGTTGCCGCAGATCTTCGACCAGGAGGCGCGATCCTATCGACTGCGCCGCGGCGACGGCTTCCGGCTGGATCCACAGAGCGTGATCGACCTCATTGACGACCGCACCGGCCTGGTCATCGTCAACACCCCCCACAACCCCACGGGCGCCATCGTCAGCGAGACCGCCATGCGTGCCATCCAGGAGGCTGCGGCACGGCGTGGTGCGGTGGTGGCGATCGATCAGGTACAGCACCCAATCGCGCACGCGGGAACCTCGGCGTCGGGTGCTGTCGTCGACGGCGCTGTGCTGGTCGGGGACATGTCCAAGGCCATGTCGCTGGCCGGGCTGCGGCTGGGCTGGATCGTCGACACGGATCCCGGGCGCCGCAAGACCTACTTCGACCTTCGGGGCTTCTTCACGATCTCGACTTCGCCGCTGTCGGAGCGGCTAGCGGCGATCGCCCTGCGACAGCGACAGCGCGTGCTGGGTCGCGCACGGTCGGTCGGCAGCCAGAATCTCGCCGTCCTGCGGGCGTTCTTGGACCGGCACCCCGATCGCTTCCATTGGGTCGAGCCGGAGGGCGGCCTGATCGCGTTTCCGTGGGTCGTCGACGAACCCTCAGCCCGTCCACTTTGTGAGCAGCTGGCGGCGGCGGGGATCCTGCTGTCGCCTGGCGACTGTTTCGGCCACCCGGAACATTTCCGTGTCGCCTTCGGCGCCACCGAGCCCGAGCTCTTTGCGCCGGCGCTCGCCGCAATCGAGGAGGTCATGGTGGCGGAGCCGGCCCGAGCCTGAGCGCCGAACGACCTTGCATCCCATTGGCACTCGACAGGAGTCGGTGTCGGTTTTGAATGAACGGGAGAGCGGAATGTCGAGATCGATCGTCACACTCGCGGCTCTGACGCTGCTGGCACCGACCGCTGTGTCGGTGCAGGTACCAGTAACCGTCGAGACGGACGTTATCTACAGCCGTACACGGGGCTCGGCCGTCCTCGCGGACATTGCCTACCCGGTCGACGGCGAGAATCTGCCCGTCATTCTGTATGTGCACGGAGGTCGGTGGCGAGCCGGCCAGCGGGTCAACGACGCCGGACTCCAGGTCGCCGAGTGGGCCGGTCGGGGCTTCTTCGCCATGACGATCGACTACCGCCTGGTCGGTGCCTCTCCCGCGCCGGCCGCCTATCAGGACGTCCAAACGGCGATTCGCTGGGTACACGCGCACGCCGACGAGTACCGCATCGATCAGGATCGCATCTACCTGATCGGTAACTCGTCCGGCGGCCACCTCGTGGCCTTGGTGGCCACCCTGGGCGAGGGGCCCTACGAGCGCGTCGGCGGCTGGGACAACGCCAGGAGCGACGTGCGCGCGGTCGTCAGCGCGGCCGGGCCCTACGAGCTGAACACGCTGTCGTGGGGGAACCTATGGGCCCCGGTCGAGGGCGACATCCACGAGGCGCGCAGGATCGCGTCGCCGATCCACCAGATCGGTCCCGCGACCAAACCGATCCTCATCGTGCACTCGGACGACGACCGCTCCGTGCCGATCCAGCAGGCCGTGGACATGGCCGCCGCGCTCGCTGCGGCCGGCATTCACCACAGCTTCGTCCACTACGAGGACCGTGGCCACATGTCGGTCACCGACGAGGTGACGGAGCACACCCTGGCCTTCATCGCCGAGCTGGAGGGGCGCAGCGACCGTCGACCCTAGCAGGCCGTGGTGGTGACCTCGGGTCAGGCCGGCTGTCGTGATCTGGCGACGATCGATCAGGGGTTGAGGCCCGCGTAGTTGTAAAGCGTCGTCGCGTAACTCTTCATCGCCCCGGCAAACCCGTACACTTGCTCGCCGTCTCCCTCGATGACGTAATACTCGCCGTCGGGATGGAAGTGGGCTCCCGTTCCGTAGCCGAGCCCGCCGCGGGCGGTCGGTAGCTGCAACGGCATGCGGGTGAACAGGTAGTCAGGCCACCGCGCCGTTGCGGTACCGAGAAAGTCCCCAGTGGGCGGCTCATCGAAGGGGACGTCGAACTGGCGATACATCGCCCGAATGGCGTCGGCGATTTCGGTGTCCGTGTTGGCGTAGGACCAGGGGACATCGCCGATGACGTTCATCTTGACGTCCGCATAGCCGTGATCGTCGAGATAGTCGCGGATCAGCTCGGCGAGGGTCTCGCCGTCGACGTTGGGCGGGTAGCGGATGTCGATCTTCGATGCAGCGACCGGCGGTCGGTGATGACCGGCGTATCCGGGCACCATGTTGCCACCCCAGGTCCCCATGATCGCCACCCGAACGCCGGTGCGGACCTTGAGGATTTCATCGAAGCTCCTGCTGCTCGACTCGGCGCGACCGCGCAGGTACTCCATTTCAGGGGCGGGCGGTTGGATCACACCTTCCGCCATCTGTTGGCGCAGCTCCGAGTCCTCCGCAAAAACCTGCAGCATCTGCATGTGCCGCCACATCGGTTGCTCCGGAAGCCAGAGCCCGACACCCGGTGCCATACCGTCCGAAGCGTTGAGGTCGGCGAGCGGATGGGTCTCCAGATCGAAGACCAGGTTGCCGATTGATGCCGCTCCGCCGACGCGGCCACGGCCGTCCGCCCCCTGCCCCACCCCGAGGCCGAAGGCCGCATCTGCCTCGAAGAGCTCCGGGTGCTGCATCATGAAGGAACGGATACCGATCTCCTGTCGCTCCTCGTCGTGGTCGACGATGAAGATCATGTTCACCGGCAGCGTGCCGGTGGTCTCCTTGATGGAGATCAGCGCGTTGAGCTGCGCCATTTCGTGACCCTTCTGGTTGCTGGCGCCGCGTCCCACCAGCACCCGCTTGTACGGTGACTTCTCGATGATCTGCCCGCCGAAGGGGGGCGCCGGCCAGTCTTCCTCCGGCCATATCGGCATCACGTCGGCCATCACGTAGTCGATGACGGTCTTGTCGGCGCCGACATCGCAGCGACCGTAGACAACCGGGTTGCCGGGTGTTCCCCAGTCACCGATCCCGGGATGGTGAATCTCCGCCTCACAACCGAGCTCCTCGGTGATCAGATCGCGCAGGAAGCGCGCCGAGTCCCAGATTCCCGGCTGCCCCTCCACGAGGTTGGAAATGCTGGGGATCTTGATCCACTCGCGCAGACGTTCCACGTGGGCGCCGAAGTTGGCGTCGACGTGTCGATAGACGCGCTTGAGCTCGTCCGACACCTCCGTCGGATCAGGCGGATCGCCGTGCATGGTGAGCTGCCGCGTCGACATGCGGGGCGGGCCTGACCACGGCGTGGGTAGCTCCCGAGCCCCGGCGGGCGCGGGGGCCTCCGAGATCACGGGATTCGCCAACGCAACGAAGCTGCCGCCTACGAGGTCGCCGGCTCCCGCAAGGAATCCGGTGACCAGCACGCCGGCAAGGAGCCTCCGCTTGGCCAACTCCGTCGTCCGAGACCTGGTCATCGCTCGAGATTCCATACTCGACTCCCCCTCTACGATTCCGTTCGAGCGTTGGCCGCTCCTGTACCTATCCTGCCCGGTCCAACCGAGTCGTCATCCAGCGGCGGCGGCCCGACGGGTTCACTGTTTCTCGAAGACCCGTACCCAACGAACTTCCCCGTTTGCACTGCGACCGACCGAGATCAGGGTGCGGTCGTCATCGACCAGCACGCGCGCGTAGGTCTCGGTGATCTGCCCGTCGCGCTTGTTCACCACGAACTCCGACTTGTCGCCCAGACGACGGACCGAGACGGTGTCGGCCAGGGCGCTGCTGGCCGCGTGGTCGTGCCCGTCGTACTGAATCTCGTACTCGCGGCCTCCGCTCTCGCCGTTTTCGGTCCACGTCGCGGTGTAGCGCTGGACGCCCTCGATGCTCTTGAACACCAGCGTCTCCTGATCCGGCCAGGAGCCGAGGCACTTCTCGGGAATCATCTCCCAGGTCCCGTTCATCTCCATGATCTGCGCCGACGCCGGCGGGGCCACCGCAAGCGTCAGCACCACGAAGACAACCGCCGTCAAGACGACTACGACTCGCCGCATGCTACCTCCTGACTCGTTTCTTGGATCACGGCTTGGCACTGTTTCGGTACACCCCCGATGCTACCGGGCGCTGCCGACACAGGAACGGTGAAGCAGGTCAATCTGTCTTGCGTCCCAGGCCGAACTCGTTGCCCACCGCTACGACCTTGCCGTCGCGAAAGTGCACTTCGAGGAACTTCGAGCTGGCGATCGGCGTGCCGGTTTCATCCTTCAAGGTGGCGACGCGCTTCTTCGTCTTCGCATCAAAGACATCGGGCGTATGGGTCCACGCGTACTGGCCGTCGATGCTGAACGTCAACCACCCGTGTCCGTCCTCGGACACCTCCACTTGACCCTTCGGCTCCGGCGGCATCTTGGTGGCGTCGAAAACGTAGAACCTGCGATTCGTTTGATCGCTGATCCAGAGCTCGGTTTCATCGGGCGTGAGCGCCACTCCGTGCGTTTGATGAGGGATGGGCTCGTCCCCGGCCAGAACCCGGTGCTTGATCTCTCCCGTTTCCAGGTCGACTACTTGGAACCCGACATGCGCGCCGAGACACACATAACCGATGTGGTTGTCTCGATCCATGGTGAAGGGAAACACGCGGTCTTCACCCACGTCCTTGATCTGCCGGACGATGCGGTCGGTACTCGTATCGATGATCGTCAGCATCTTTAGCGTACCGAGGTACGCGCGCCGGCCGTCGAGGCTGACGATGCTGTTGTGGGCCTCGAGGCCGACGGGGATGCGTTTGATCAGCTCACCGTTTTCGGCGTCGATGACCACCAAGCCGCTATCTGCCCCTGGATACCACCATCCGGTGGGGGCATAGATCTTTTTGCCATCCATCGTGATCGACGATCGATCGCAGCAACCCCCGTCGTGGTAGGTCTGCTCCCAGACGATCTCCTCCGTCTCCAGATCGAACGCCCCCAGGCCACCCTCGGCGATGGAGTAATACACGCTGTGCGTCACGAGGTTGCCGGTAAAGCCGCGCAGACCACCGTAATAGCTGCGCAAACCTTCCGCGAAGCGCGGCATATCGATTCGTCGGACGAACTCGTGGCCGTTGTCGATGTCGAAGATGAGAATGCCAGGAGCGGACCGACGTTCCGCCGGTTGCATGTATGCCTGCGCCCCGTCCGGTGTCCCCACGTAGAGATAACGTCGTACCGGAGACTGGCCTCGAGTGAGGCTGGCTGCCGACAGCAGAATCGCGATGATCGTCGTGACAACGGCGCCGCCGAGCCGAGAGGAAAACACCTACCGCCTCGCGCCTCGCTCCGCGGCCAGCCTCTCGTAGTCGTCTTCGTTCAGATACGTGACGTCGACCCAGGCAAACCCCATCTCGTCGACCGTTCGCTCGCCGTAGCCCACCCACTGCGACGGATCGGGGTTGGCCGGGTTGTCCGCGGTGTTGTCGTGCCATGTCGTGATCTTGATGATGGTGCCTCTTGGCAGCACCGGTGCGACGTCGTCCGAGTAGACGTAGTTGACATGCCAGTTCCACTGGAAGTTATCGACTGTGCTCAAATGCTCGATGCGACCGTCCGGGTAGATCGCCTCCATCGACATCGCCTTGCCCCGCATGTGCATGTGGGGCTGGAAGTTCTCGATTCGAGCCGGCGCTCTCAGCACCGTGAAACCGACGGTCGTGGTGATCTGCTCCGGGCGGATGTCCATCTCGCCCTCCCGACCGCTGAATCCGGTCAGGATCGAGCGGTACTTTGGCTCTTGGCCTTTCGGATAGAAGTAGAGCCCCATCTCGACAACGTCGTCTTTGAGCTCCTGACCGATGGCGTGATAGTGAACCTCCCAGCGGATCTTGGAGTTCGGGAGCATCAACTTGCCGGCGTCGTCCGGAAAGATCTCGCCGACTTTTCCGATTGCCCACTCCATGAAGAGACCGGCACCGGGTGTATTCCCCTCAAAGCTGGTTGCCAGACGGGTGACTTCGTCCTCCTCCTGAATGAGGCTGGCCAACACGTGATGGACGATCTTGCGACCACCCGGGAACGACGGCTTGATCTCGATCGCCCGCACCCACCGCGGTTCGGTCAGCCCGGTGTCGACCACCGGCCGCCACCACCTGTCCTGCCCCTTCGCCGGCATCGTGTGCGGAGCCGACCGCACGATCAGGTCCGGTTCGCCGAATCGGTCCGCCAACTGCCAGGCTTCGGGGTCGGGCCACTCGACCGGAGGCGGGAGGTCATTGACGTCGCCAAGCGGCCCCCCCGTGTCGACCCATCGGGCGATCAGGTCAATTTGGCCATCGCTCAGTGAGCGATCGTTCTTGAAGCTCTTGATGCCAACGTTCTTGGCGATGTGCCACGGCGGCATCACCCGGGCAACTACCTTCTGCTTGATCGCCTGGGCCCAAGGGCGCGCTTCCTCGTAGGTCAACAACGACATGGGCCCGATGGAATCGGGCTGATGGCAGGCCTGACACTTCTGCTGCAAGATCGGCGCCACGTGTTTGGCAAAGGTGACCTCGCCATCGGTCTGCGCCGTTGCCACCACCGGCGCAGCCAGCAGCAGAGAAAAGATCCAGCAGCCTGCCGCCACACGCCCGGTGAAACTCCTACCGCTCATGACCTCGCTCCCGTTTTGGGGGTCTCGGCGTCTGATCCATCCGAGATCAGTCCGTCACGCGAACTCTTACGAAGCCGTTCGTCCAACAACACTGTGCGTTCCCCGCACGCCGGATCCCCGAGTAGTCGTTCGCGGTCACACGTAGGAGGTAGTCTCCCGGCGCGCTGAACGTTGCGGTCGTCGTCGTCTCGCCGCTGGCGCTGTCGATCGCGAGCATCGGCTCACGGAAAACGACCTGCCCCGGTCCCTGATGCTTGAACCAGGTCATCGTGATCGCCGGTCGATCCGCGGGACCGAACGGAATGTCGGTCGGTCGGCGCACCAGATCATCGCGTCCTGACACCGACAGGGTCAGCGGCGTACTGACGGCGACCGTGCGCGGACCTACCGTGAGGCCCGTCGGCCCCTGGCCCGCCAGACTGCCTCGATCGAACGTGATGCTCGGCGGCACGTTGCCGGATGCTCCGTCCTTTAAGACCTCGATCTCGTAGTCGACGTGGAGGTGACCCGGAATGGCAATGGGCTCGCCGCCCGACATCAGGGTCCATACCACTTTCTGGTCGCCGAAATCAGCCGGAACGATCACCGTAGACACGCCCCAGTACCGGCTGGTGAGAAAGTGTGTCGGCTGTCCCTGGTTGACGTCGCCGGGCTGGATGAAATTGTTGGCGCCGATCGGGATGTCGAGCACTTCTTCCGCGTTGCGGTTGAAGTAACCGAACGACAGCGCGAAGGTGCCGTCCTGGTTCTGAAACCAGCCCTCGAATACCGGCGTCACCGACGTGCCACTTTCCCGAGAAGGGGAGAGCGGAAGCTGGCCGGCACCAACTGCAGTTAGGCTGCCGACGAGGGTCGCGATTGCGACAATGACGGGGGAGACCAGCTGGGTTCTCATCGGCATGTACTCAGACGGCACTATACAAGCCGGACGTCTCCCGTAGCCCGACGCGAGTGGCACATTCTCAAGAAAGCAATCCGTCTCAGTGTCCTGGCACCGCGATCAGTACCCCGTGAGCCTTGGACCTCCGCCGCGCCCAACTGATCCAGAGGCGTGCATCGATGTGGACTGGTCAGGGCGCAGACATCTGATAAAAACACCGCTTCCGGGGTCCAACTGCCGACGACGATGGTGGATCTCGACGGGATTGGAGCGCGCGTGATGACCGGCCTGTTGAAACCCGGCGGTGCTCATCGGCGCCTAGCGCGCCTGTTGCTGGCGACCTGTGCGCTGCTTCCGGCACCGTGGATCCCGGTGGCCCTTGCAGCCGATGAAGGGACCACGGGAGCACAGGTGCGCGGCACCGTGGACGTCGAGAAGTCGGTCGCTGCAACCCGGGTAACCGTCGGTCCGATCCTGGACGGTTGCCTCGACGATCCGGTCTGGACCGAAGCGGTCGCGCTGTCCGAATTCCGCCAGCGAGAGCCTGTCGAGGGAGCTCCGGCATCCGAGAGAACCGAAGTTCGCATCCTCTACGACGACGAGAACCTCTACTTCGGGTTCGTTCTCTTCGATAGCGACCCGAGCGGCATTCGCGCCACCCAACTGCGACGCGACAGCCTCCGGCTTCGCACCCAGCGGCCGGGCAGGGGTACCGGCGGAGGCGGCGCCGGAGCTGGAGCAGCCGGACGATCCGACGACACCGTGAGCGTCATCCTCGACACCTTCCACGATCATCGCAACGCCTTCGTGTTCACCGTCAACGCGTTGGGCACGCGCAGCGATGCGACGGTGCGAAACGAGCGCGAGGTCAATCAGGATTGGGACGAGCGCTGGGAGGCGGCAGCCCGGATCACCGACAAGGGTTGGGAGGCCGAGATGAGCATTCCCTTGGCCAGCCTGCGTTATGCGCAGGGCAATCCGGTATGGGGGATCGATTTTCGGCGCCAGATTCGTCGCAAGAACGAGGAGGTCGTCTGGAGCAACTACAGCCAGGACTACGAGTTCATGACCATCTCCCAGGCGGGACAGTTGCAGGGCCTGGAGGACCTGCGCCTGACGGGACGTTTCCGCTTCAAGCCCTATGTGCTCGGTGGCTACGACTCCTTCCAGCAGCGGGAGGCCCCGATCTCGGAGAGCTCGGCCGCGTTCGGCATCGAGGACTTCAAGATCAAGCTGACCTCGAACCTCACCTCGCAGTTGACGTACAACACCGATTTCGCCCAGGTGGAGGTCGACGAACAGCGGGTCAACCTGACGCGCTTCTCCCTTTTCTTCCCGGAAAAGCGCGAGTTCTTCCTGGAAGCGGCCAACAGCTTCAGCTTCGGCAACACCGAAGGTGGGCTCGGGCAGGCACCGCCATCGCGCCTCTTCTTCTCGCGCCGCATCGGCCTGGATGACGACGGCAACTCGCTGCCGATCGATTTCGGCGCCAAGCTCACGGGAAAGATCGGTAGCGGAAACCTCGGCTTTCTGAACGTTCAGACAGGGGACTCGCAGTCCGGTGCGGGCCGCAACTACACCGCACTGCGCTGGCGGCAGGATCTACTTGCCCGCTCCAGCGTCGGTGCCTACTTCAGCAACGTCCAGGGGCCCGGAGGAGACACCAACCGGGTCGCTGGTCTCGATGCAAACTTCACCTTCTTCGACCACCTCAATATTTCGGGCTTCGCCGCCCAGGCGCACGACAACGAGGTCGAAGGCGGCTCCTGGATCGGACACTTCCAAACGCGTTGGGAGAGCGATTTATGGGAGGCGAACGCAGAGATCATGGTGATCGAGGAGGACTTCCGCACCGACCTCGGCTTCATCCCTCGCACCGACATCATCAAGAAGCGGCTCACCGGCAGCTACAAGCCGCGGCCCGGGGTGTCCTGGTTGCGTCAGGTGGAGATCAGTCCGGTCTTTGATCGCAACACCACGACGGACGGGCAACTGGTGACACGCACCAGCATGTTGCTGACCCGTGTCATCTTCGAGTCTGGCGACTCGTTCTTCGCCACCGTTCGCAATCGTTTCGAGTTGCTCGATGCTCCTTTCGATGTCCATCCGACCGTCGTAATTCCCGCCGGCGGATACGACTTCAACCAGTGGTCGATCACCTTCAGCAGCTATCCGGGCCGTCGAGTCAGCGGTGGCTTATCGATCCGCACCGGCGAGTTCTTCGACGGCGACAGGCTCTTCCTGACACCGCGGTTAAGCCTGCGGATGAGCGAGAACTTCAGCCTGCGGGCCGACTACAGCCGCCACAGCGCGAGCCTCCCCGGGGGGTCGTTCGTCGTTCATCTGGCGCGGCTGCGCGCCGACGTGTCGTTTTCAGAACGATGGCTCACCGACGCATTGGTGCAGTACGACAGCGTGACCGACGAGATCTCGTTGTTCGGTCGTCTGCGCTATATCTATCGCATCGGCGACAACTTCTATCTGGTTTATCGGCAGACACGCCGCTTCAGCGGCGAGTTCGCCGGACTCGAAGACCGATCCTTGACCGCAAAGATGACCTACGCGTTTCAGTGGTAGATGTCCTCCCTCGATCCGGGCGGGGGGACGCCTCGAATCCCCCACCTCTATGTGGTAGCGCTATGACACCCAGCACCAAACTAGGCTTGCTGCTGATGACAGCGCTCCTCCCTTCCATGGGCGCGGCGGCAGTCCACGACTCCAGCGGCGCCGCCGAAATCTACGACCTCGGCGGCATGTACACGTACCACTACCGGGACGGCCGCTACGCCGACTGGGGAGACTTCGAGCGTCACGGCGCTCGGCTCGCCATCGAGGAGATGAACGCATCAGGTGTACTGGGCGACGACCGTGTGCGGATGACCGAAGAGAACACGATCGACTATCACTGCTGGCCCGAGAACGCGGCTCTCATGGCGGAGACGCTTATGAGGAAGGGAATCCTCGTCCTCACTGGTGCGGATTGCAGCGGCCCGGCGGTTGAGATCGCCAGGGTTGGAGAGAGATACCAGATCCCGGTCATCTCGACCGGCGCCAACGCGTCGATGCTCTCGTCGGCAGAGGACTTCCCCTACTTCGTACGAGTGGTCCCTCCGAGCGAGCAATACGACGGCTACCTCATCGACGTCGCGGCGCACTTCGGAGTCCGGGAAATTGCGTACTTCCATACGACCGATGCCTGGGGACTCGGGGCCAGGAACGTCGTCCACATGGCTACGGAGCGCAACGGCATCCACATCGCCCAGGAATACGGCTACCCGCGCGACACGCCGTACGCGACGATCAAAGGGCATGTGACGCACGTGCAGCAGGCCGGGATCAAGCACATCGTCAACACCAGTCCCACACCTGACACGGTGACGATGTTCCGGGCGCTGCATGAGCTCGGGATGAACGAGCCGGGGTATACGTTCTACGCCGCGGAGATGATCTCGGGAGACGAGGCTCCGGAGGCCGTTTCGGGAAGCCTGGGCTACTTCGCTCCCATGAACCAGCTGATCTCGTCGCCGACGCTCTCACGCTTCAAGACCGCGCTCGAGAAACGTCTCGGCAAGACCGTCGACCCCACGTCGAAGGCGTTCGCCTACGGGGCGTTGAGCTACGACCACATGCTCGCGGTGGGCTACGCCATCCGCGACGTCAAAGCAGCCGGTCTCGAGGTCAATGGGCCGAACCTGATGCTCCATTTGCGTCAGATGGACTTCGAGGGAGCCACCGGACACGTGTCGCTCGTCCCCGGCACCAACGATCGCGCCAACATGCCGGTGCAGATTTTCAACAGCCACGGATACAAGGCGGACGGCAAGACCGTCGATTTCGTTTCGGTGGGCAGCGTTGATCCCCACACCGGTCAATTGACGATCGACGACGACGCCATTGTCTGGCCCGGTGGTGTCACCAGCGCACCCGGTCGATGAGGAGCGGGCAGGAGGCTCCGGGGGCCCGCTGAGGGACAAGCTCGAAAGACTGACCCTATCCGGGTGCGGTTACCGCGTCCCTTAGTAGAAGTCCCCTGCTCTCGGCATCCGACAGGAGTATCCGAATGAACTCAGACGGACCCATGACCCGGATCAGGCGACTCGCTTGGGCAGGGGTGTCTCTTGGGCTAGTCCTGGCTTTCGCGAGCCCGTCGCATTCTCGCGTCAACGACGCTACGTTGCTCGCCGATGCTTCGGCAGGGCGTAGCTTCGTCGTCACCGCGGACACCCCGGCCCCGAGTATCTCCCCGGTACGACTGAGGTTTGCAGGCTCGATAACTTCGCAGATCGTAGCCAGCCAGGCAACCGAGGTTGTCATTCAGGCATCCTTCTTCGGCGCTGGTCAAACTCTGCATGCTCAGGTGATCCAAGCAGGCTCGGTACTCGCTCACATCGACGCCGCGGCGGACGCGCACGGAACCGCTATCGGCATCGCGCAGGTACCCTCCGAGAGGATCTCCCGGAACCAGCCGATCGTATTCAGAGTGTCGTTCAGCGGGGATCACTTTGAAGTTCATGACCGGGTGGAGATCACCGCCGTTCTCAGGGCTGCAGTGCTGCCGGCCTAGACGAAGCTCCACCGACTACCGGGGTCGTTGGCCCCTTGGATCAACGACCGGAGCCCGTGCCGGCAGGCATGAGCGGTGCCGCAAGTGCAGCTGCCAACAACGAACCCCCGCAGTGCTCGATACCCGGACTAGAAGAAGCCGACGATTCTCGCGATGCGGCCGTCGGGGGCGAAGGTCACGAAATCCACCCCGCGCACTGTCTCTTCACCTGACGCCGACTTCAGAGACCATTCGAAGCGTCCGTGCCCGTGGTGCAGGTCCGGTTCACCGACCAACTCGATATAGCTACCCGGGCTCGCCGAATGAAAGCCGCCGATGTGCTCGACAAGAGCCGCGCGTCCTTCGACCCACGCGGTGGGGTCGGTGTAGATGACGTCATCGACACAGGCGCGTGCGAGGTTCGCGCCCCGTGTCGACGCGTCGTCTTCGCCCCACGCGGCTACGTAATCGCTGAGGACTTGTTGCGGGTCAGCGTTTTCCTGTCCAACCGCAAAGCCAACGCCGGCAAGCGTCGCGACCATGCCGACCATCAGCGCCACCACGCCGCTCCACGCGGCGACCCGCCCAGGTACATGGCGGCGACCCGCCCAGGTACATGGCTGATTCCTGCAGATATCCTCACGCAAGCTCCCGGTTCTGTACGGCGCCGAGAAGGGCCCCGGACGATAGGTACCAGAAGAATAGTCGCCACGCGGCGAGCCCGGCCTCCGATGCGGCGGTCACACCATAGCCAACGTCGTAGAAGGCGAAGAGATCAAAGGGCCTTCATCTCCTTGGCACGCAGTGCGCCGAACACAACGATCGAGACCACGAGCCCCGGCCATAGCGGGTCGATGGAGAACACATCCAGGTCGCTGACAAACGATCCGACGTACAGGGTCAGCACCGTGATGAGAGACAGCGTAATGCTCCAGAATGCGGCGCCTTTGCTGACGCGAGACATGTACACCATCGCAATCGTCGGCACGAACAGCGCGGCAGAGTTGACCGTAAAGGCGAACAACAAGATGTCGATGACGTCTTCCATTCCCCAGGCCATCAGGGCGGCCAGGGTGCCGATGGCAACTGACGTGCTCATGCTCATACGGAACAGTTTTCTAGGTGCGACCGCCGGATTCACGTACCGCTTGTAGATATCGCAGGTGATGTTCGCCGATGCCGTAAGGATGCAGATGTCGGCGGTCGACATCAGCGCTGCGAGCACACCGACGAGTGTTAGCCCTTTCAGCCCCGGCGGAAACTCCTGCACGATGAAGGTGGAGAGGATGCCGCTACTCTCGGCGCCGGGAAAGAGGATGGCAGACGTCATGCCGAGCCAAACTGCAGCGACCGCAAACGGCACCAGGAAGGCTGCGGCAAGCAGGACGCCGTGACGTGCGACCGTTCCGCTTCTGGCGGAGAAGGTCCTGGTGAAGCTATCCATGGCCACGAAGAAGCTCAATGGAATCGAAACCGCCAGAGCGAGAATGGTTGGCCACCCCCAGCCACCGACATCGAAGTAGACATCGGGCAGACCCGTAGTGAACGCTGCCCAGGTGCCCCCCTTGGCGATGGCGACCGGAATGCCGACGAACACCACGCCCACGAACAGCAACAGGAGCTGTACCCAGTCGGTGTATGTGACGGCGAGAAATCCGCCGGTGGCGGTATAGGCGACGATGATGCCGCTGGCCAGCAACAAGGCTGCGGCGTAATCCCACCCCAGCAGCGTTTGAAGGATCGCGGCGGCCGCCGCCAGCTGCCCGGCGGCGAATCCGACATAGGCCACGATGGTGTTGATCGTTGCGACGATGCGCGTGCGGCTGTCGTATCGCGACTCGACAAAGTCAGGATACGTCAGCATCTTCTCTTGTAGCCCGACTCGCTTCACATGTTTGGCGAAGAACAAGCCGAACAGCAGGCAACCGACAACCATCGACATGGTGTACCAGCCTGCAGAGATGCCGAGCTCAAAGGCCTTGGCCGTACCGCCAACGATGGCCGCGCCGCCGGCCCACGAGGCAACCCACAGACAGGCGATCGAGAACGTGCCTATTCTCCCGCCGCCGATGAAATAGTCTTCGACGCTCTCCTGCTGACGGCTGGCGTAGATGCCGATCGCGGGCAGCAGTAGCAAGTAGGCGAAGATGATGCCGGTATCCAAGCTACCCAGTTCGGTCATTGCCTCCGACCCTGTTCCAAGACGCAGCCCAGCATGAATCTCAAGGCCGAGCGATTGCCTGCGGATGCGCTCACGTCAGCTCCCGGTCCTGTGCGGCTCCGGGAGCGAACAGCATTGCCTCGACGGTAAGCCCCGGACCCAGTCCGATGGCTACGCCGGGGCCAACGAGCTCCTGATCGCGCGCCGCCGCGAGGATGAAGCCAATGGTGGCGGACGACATGTTGCCGTAGCGCTCGAGGACTCCTCGCGAGAGGGCCATCGCATCGTCGTCCAACTGCAGCGCCTCGGCAAGAGCGCGGAGAATACGTGGCCCGCCCGGATGTACAGCCCATGTCTTTACCTCGTCCGGACGAATGCCCTGCCCCTCGAGCCAGGCGCGCACCCACTCGGCGGCACCATCTCGGATGAGCGCGGGTAGGTTGGCCGATAGCGTCATCTCGAAACCATGATCACGAATCCGCCAGGTCATCGCGTCGGCGCTGTCGGGCAGCAGCGTCGACCCCTGCGCCGACACGCCCAACCCCGGCGTCCCGCTTCCGACCAGCAAAGCCGCTGCGCCGTCGGCGAACAAGGCGTTGGCGACCAGCCGCTCGGAATCCCAGCGGTAACTGTAGTGCAGGCTGCACAGCTCGACAGCGCAAAGCAACACCCGGGCGTCCGCATCACTCCGTACGATCGGACGCGCCAGCGACAGCGCATTGAGCAGCCCGTGACATCCCATGAACCCGAGATGCGCTCGGGTGACGTCGGCGCTGAGTCCGAGCGCCGAGACCAGGCCTGTATCGAGCCCAGGGGCAAAGAAACCCGTGCACGACACCGTCAACAGATGACTGATGTCACCAGGCGACACGTCCGCATCCGTCAGCGCGTTTCGCGACGCGCGGTGCCCCAATTCAACCGCGTGTTGCTCGTAGGACTCCATCCGATCGCCGGTCGACGGACCGTCGTGCGCAGTCTCCTGCCGCGGTGGATAGAAGCTCTGCCAAGGCGTCGTCGTTGATTCGAGCAAGACGCTGTGTCGACGCTCGACCCCCGCTCGGCGGAAGAGCGTACGCAACTGTCGCCTCTGTCGCGCGTCTCGGCACACCAGCTCAGCGCTGAGTGCCGCGGCATCGTCTTGTGCGATCGCCAGGCGCGGCACCGCTGTGCCGACGCCGCAAATGCTCACGAGGCCGCTGTTCACCGCGCCGACACCATGGCGTTTGTCCGCGGCATGACGAATCGAGCCAGTTGCGGCCGCGCCCGCAGGGCACGGAGCGACAATGCTCCCATCCACGGCCACTGCGCCAACAGGCCGACGGCGCGACTACGACGTTGACGTCGGCTGATCCAGCGGCCCTGCTCGCGCGTCCAGTCCTTCGCCCGCTGCTCGCTCCACCGCGCCGATAGCTCGGCCGCGACGGCTCCGGCGCGAACCCCGGCCGCCAGCGCCCAGCCGATCCCTTCCCCGGTGAACGGCTCCCAGAACCCAGCCGCGTCGCCCGCCGCGATGATGCGACGCCGAGTGGCGGGCCGCGGCCGGAATCGAAGGCCCCGGGTGCCGCGCCATGTACCGGCGTCCGGCAAGCGGGGCATTCCGACATCGACGAGCAGTCGGCCTGTTACCGTGCTGAGGTCGGACCGGCTCAGGGCCGCGTGTCGCAGCGACGCGGCAACGTTGACGGTGCCGTCTTCGAGGCGAACCACACCGGCGTAGCCCGCGGCTCCCACGGCCATGTGAACTACGCCGCGCTCGAACCCTTCTGTATCGGCGGCGAACGTGGCCCCCACCCCGACATGACTTGGCTTCCGCCCCGGCTGCCCACCCTGGGTGCCACCTCCGAGCCCGTCCGCCGCGATCACCAACCGTGCCCGTACCCACGCTGAGCCGTGCGCAGAGCGCAACAGGACTGACCTCCAGTCGGACGTGTTTTCGCCCAAGCGCGCTGAGACCGGATGGAGCGTGGAGACGCCTACAGCGACAGCGCGCAGTGCCAGGCGGGCATCGAGCCAGGCGCGCGAGGCGGCAATCTGATCGCCCAGCTCCAACTCGACCCGCTGTCCCCAGCCACGGATGCTCGCGGTGCGAAGTGGAGCCCCAGCGGCGTCGACAGGGATCCCGAACGACCTCACCCAGGCCAGCGACTGGGGAGACAGGCAGCACCCGCAGACCTTGTATCGCGGCAGCTTGGTTCGTTCGACGAGCAGCACATGCATGCCCTGTCGACGAGCCGTGATCGCGGCCGCGCACCCGGCTGGCCCGGCGCCGATGACCACCACGTCCCAGAGCTCGTCCGACGCGGGCATCGGTCCCGTCGGTACGGTCAGGTCGGTGATCGTCATCGCGGCTCGGCCAGCAACAGGTATCGGCATGGCCAGTGTCGACGGGTACGAACACGCCGCAGACCCGCTGAACGGGCCAGCGCCACCACCTCGGTGGGCGAGAACGCGGCCCGCGCCGAGCGCGGACCGTCGGTGTGTACAACGCTCGACCGGCTGAGCACTCGCGTTCCGACCAGCGCGAGGAGGTATCCCGACGCCCCACGAACGAGATCGTCGATCGCCACGAGTCGACCAGCGGCGTCACCCATTCGCTCGAGCAGTCGGACGGCGTCGGTATCGTGGAGATGGTGGATCAGCAGGTTGCTCATGATCACATCGTAGCCACTCGGCAACTCGTCGACGAGGACATCGCGGACGCGAAAGCGCGCCGGAATACGCAATCGCTTTGCCGCTCTTCGAGCCCGTTCGACGGCCACCGGGCTGATGTCCCAACCTTCGACACGGAGCTGAACGCCAGCGGCTGAGGCGCGCTGATACAGCGCCAGCGTTACATCGCCAGAGGCACATCCGAGATCCAGCACGCTGAGCGTAGGCGAGAAATCGAGCGCCGAGAACACCCCCCGCCAGATCGTCGCCGACACCTGCGAGAACCGGTTCACCCGCGCCAGGCCGGCGAGCGCGTGTCGACGGACATCCTCGTCGAGATCAGGCTGGTCCAAGACCTCTGGCACCACGACGCGATTGCGGAGTCCGAGCACAGCGTGACTTTACAGCGCGCTACGTCCCGCTGTTGCAGCCGACGCGCTGCCGAGACCCATAGCGAACGCGGCGCACACAGTGCTCCCGTGCCGACGGCTACCGCTGGCGTTGGCCCGCCATTACGATCAGCTCGACCGCTTGCGCCGCGAACTCTGAGGGGAACACGTGCATCACGGCTTGTGGAACACCGCCCAGCCGCGGGAAATCTGACGCACCGCCGGGAGCGATGCTGACGATGGCGAGGGTGGGCGTCGCCGGTCGAGTACCTACCGCACGAACTGCTACGACCCCCCTCAGGATCGCGCCCCTGATGCTGGCGCTCGCCCTCGGGGTGCCGGGGGGCGCGCCGCTGGTCTGGGCCCAGGACGAGGCCGACGGGGTGATCCCCGTAGACGCCAGCGGGCTGGCCTCGGGTCCGTACGCCTCGATGGAAATGCTGTACGAGCGAACCTTCTTCCGAGTCGACGTTCTGCGCCTGACGCTGAGGTTTGGAGCACAGACTGCCAGCGAACTGGAGCGATTGATCGATGGTCAATCGTGGAGCGACGAGCTGGCGGAATCGGTCGTTCAAGCTGCCGTCGAATCCCGCAACGTGTTGGTTCGGAGCACCTTCCTCCGCGACATCAGCATCGAGCAACTCCTGGACGGTATCCGCGACAACATGGACCATGCTCGGGATGCCGGGTTTCTCTCCTCGGTGGAGCATCGGAGCCTGCTTGTCGAGATCGCGGCTCAGTACGAGCCGCTCCGCGATCGCGGCATCAAGGACGGCGACACCACCTGGTACCGCGTGCGGGGCGACACGCTCCACGTGGTTGTGCAGGCTCTGGACGGGAGCCTCCTGATCGACCGCCAGCAAGAAGGTTCCGAGCATCGTCGCGCCGTGCTGGGTGGCTACCTGGCGCCAGGATCGGACTTTCGGGAGGACCTGGTGCGCTCCCTCTTCTAAGGCTCCGGCAAGTCATCCAATGAGCCCTCGAGCCGCAGGGAACGACTTGAGCCTGCGATCATTCGGGTTGAGCTAGATATAATCCGGCCGCCCCTGGAGGTTGTTGTCAGTTAGCTCCACCGAACAATCGCTCCAGCTCCCGGGTCGCGTTGATCACCACCTCGATCTCGGTGACGCGCTTCTCGGCGTGGCTGAAGTTCTCCAGGAGGAGAAACCGACCGTCGCGGGCGACGTCGTAGCTTCGCACCCACGATGTGCCGAGGTAGGGGCGATCGAACAGCTCGCGCGGCGCGCTCCAGCGCGGCGAATCGGCATCGGTGAAATCGACCACCATCATGAGGGAACGGTCGTTGAGCCCGGTGCGGTAGTAGAGACGCCGGCCGTCATGCGACCAAACGGGGCGTGTACCGCCGGTGGTCGTCACCGGATACTCCGGCTCAGCTGCCGGATACGGTCGCGCGTAGATCTGGTACGTACCGGTGTGGTCGGAGGCGTACGCAAACCAGGTGCCGTCGGGCGAGAAATCGGGCCATCCCTCCCTGCCCTCTGCATCCACGACGCGGGCGGGCTCACCTCCGCCGGCGGTATCGACTGCCCCGATACCTGAGGCGCCGGCGGTCAGCAGCACGCCGTCTGGCGACCAGGTGCTCGGTCTGAAGCCGTCGGTCAGAAGCTGGGGGGCACCGTTGAGGTCGGCACCGATCGAGAATATGCCGTACCCGGAGACCTCGTCGTGATCGCTCGCGAACGCAATGCGAGCGCCGTCCGCACTCCAGACCGGCATTATTTGTGCGCCGTCTAGCCGGAGCCTACGCAGGGCGCCCGTGGCCAGTTCGAGCACCGTGATATCGGATTCCGTGATCCCGCCGCTGCGCAACGCGAGATAGCGGTCGTCGGGCGACAGACGTGGATACAGATAGTAGTCGGCTGCCAAAGGCAGCGGCTCGGTACCGCCGTCCGGCGACACCCAGACGAGCTGGATGTTGGGAGTGTCGTAGGCGCCGCCGTGAGCGAAGGCCAACGTGCCCGATTCCGAGGTGGTGTACTGGGCCGCGCCGGTATCGATCCTGTCGTTCGCCCCCCCGATGGCGTGCATCACCTCATCAGCGAGGCGCTGGGGCTCGCCCACCAGCGCCAGGGTTCGGGCATCGAAAGGAGCCGCCCACAGCGCTCCATCGCGCGCGAACAACAGATACCCGCTCGACAAATAGCGAACGTCGCTGGCGTTGCTGAACAGAACCCGGTGGTCTTCCTCGCCCAGACGGTAGGCAACGACGTCGGCGGTCACCCAGTCTCGATTGGCGCGCTTGACGGTGTACAGGAGCGCGTCCCCGCCGGGCAACAACCACGGCTGGACGTACTGGTACTCGTTACGATCCTCTTGCACGGCCTTCAGCAGCTCGGGGGCTCCACCGCGCGCCGGGACTCGCCAGATCCGGTCTCTGTCGGTGAAAACGATAGTGTCGGTCGCGGGCCACTGCGCGGTCTCGGCGGGGAATCCGGCTGAAGAAGCGTCGTCGAGAACGACGCGCGACTGTCCTCCGCTCACCGGAATCGTCCTCAGAGTGCCCGCCTGCGTATCGACGTAGCCGATCGACGCCCCGTCCGGAGAGAAGAACGGCCAGACGCCGCCCTCGGTGCCGGCGATCGGCGACGTCGACCCGTCGGCGATGGACCGCAGATACAGCTGTCGGGTCTGGCCGTCTGTGGCGGCGAACACCAGTGCAGCGCCGTCCGGTGACAGCGCGATGGCCGTGCGGCTGGGACGATGGCCACCAAGCCGCGCATCGATCGGCATGCCCGACGAAAGGTAGAGGCCGTCGGGCAGCTTCAGGGTGAGACGCGCAACGGCGCCCTGCGCCGGCGGCTGCGACACGAGTCGCCAGCCGAGCACGCCGACGACGACGAGTAGAGGCAGCACCACCGCGGCAGCCCAGCTCAGCGGCACAGTGCGTCCGGCTTCGGCGCTCGAATCGACGCTCGCCAGCGATCGGGCGGTGCCTGCTTCGACCTCGGCGCCGAGCGTACGCAGATCGATCGCCAGGTCGCTTGCGGCCTGGTAGCGCTCACTGGGCTCCTTCGCCAGGCACTTGCCCAGAATCCATGCGAGGCGCTCAGGAAGCTCGGGCGCCATTGACTTCAGCTCCGGCGGCTCCTGGTTGACGATGCGGTCGAGCGTCTGCACGACGTTCTTGCCGGCGAACGGCTGCCGCCCCGTGGCCATCTCGTAGAGCAGGCAGCCGAAGGCGAACACGTCGGCGCGCGAATCGATGTCGGGAGCGCCCTCGACCTGCTCGGGGGCCATGTAGCCGGCAGTTCCCATGATCTGGCCCGCCGCCGTGCCCAGCCGGGTTGGCGACATCGAACCCGATCCGGAACCCAGCATCGTGCCCTCGGTGAGCTTCGCGAGCCCGAAGTCGAGGATCTTGGCGTGCGCCTCGGTGGTGACGAAGATGTTCTCGGGCTTCAGGTCGCGATGCGTGATGCCGGCGGCGTGCGCCGCGGTCAGCGCCTCGGCAATCTCGGCGGCCAGGGTGAGGGCGCGCTTCAGAGGCAGCGCGCCCTTGTCGAGCGGCTCGCGGAGCGTGGTTCCCTCGAGGTGCTCCTGCACCATGAACCGCGTCTCGCCCTCTGCCCCGATGTCATGCACGACCGCGATATGCGGGTGGTTCAGAGCAGCCGCGGCCCGAGCTTCCTGCTCGAAGCGCGCCAGCCGGTCGGGGTCGGAAGCGAGATCCTCAGGCAGCACCTTCACGGCTACCTTGCGGCCCAGACGGCTGTCCTCGGCCAACCAAACCTCGCCCATGCCGCCCTTGCCGAGCGGCTCGAGGATCTCGTAGGGACCGAGTCGGGTGCCGGATTCCATCGGCCGAGAGGCTATGCTGCGACGCGCCGTTGCGCCACCACTGTATGCCTGCGGCTAGAAGCAGACCTTTAACGGCTGCCATCCAGCCCGTCCGGTACGTGGCGCGGCCTCATCGGCTCCCTCTCTGGACGGCGGAGGCGAGCGATCGAAGAAGCCAGCGGCAGCTGCCGCCAGCGCGACGATTGACGTCATTCGCGACGACAAGCTGGTCGAGAACGCCGCCGTCTGCGGCGCGTTTCTGCTGGACAAGCTGCGCGAGCTCCAGGCCGAGTACCCCGTTATCGGCGATGTGCGGGGCCGCGGCCTGATGCTGGGGCTCGAGTTCACCGCTCCCGATGGCAGCCCGGACGCCGCCACGGCCGACGCCGTGCTGGCGGAATCCCTGCGTCGTCGGTTGCTCCTGCTCAACTGCGGCAGCTACAAGAACGTGGTCCGCTGGATCCCACCGCTAATCGTCACCGAAGAGCAGCTTGCCACGGCCCTGAGCACTTTCAGTGAGGCCCTGGCGGCCGCGACTCTCATTAGCGCAGCCTCGAGTTGATCTCGCGTTCGGGTGAAGCGGGCCTCCATGAGGTCACCGAGCACCTCGATGCAGGGGCTTAGGCAAGGTGTGCCAGCTGCTCGAGGACTCACCCCTCCCGACAGGCGGCCATCAAGGCGCTGCGGAGCGCGATCAGCAAGAAATGCAGTTGTGGTTGTTCTCAGCGCCCAGCGACTCGAGCAGCGTCAGGGTTTCTGGGTAGGGCTGGATGCGCTGAACAGGACCGTTCGCCATGTCAGCGGTGGTCTGCCCCTTGCGACTCACGGCGGTGACGTCGGCGCCGTGCGATACGAGATAGCGCACCACATCCAGGTCGCCGCGCGCCGCCGCATTGTGTAGCGGTGCGTAGCCGTTGTGGTCCCGAGCGTTGACGTCGGCGCCGAGATCTTCGACCAGATACGTCAGTGCTGCCATCCAGCCGTCCGGCACGTGACGGTGCTGGTTGGCGGCGAACCCCTCGCCATAGCCCAGGCCCGTCGCGGCATGGATCGGATAGGCTGCCGGGCCTCCGATCTCTACGGGTGCCAGTCCCGACTGGTCCTCCTCCTGTTGCGAGCGACCCCGGCGACGCCGCCGTTCCGGCAACTTGATCGTCGCGACATCCGAATCGGCGCCGTAGGCAATCAGGAGCTTCATCGCGTCGACGTCAAGGGCAAAGGCGGCTCGCCAGAATGGCGTAGCGCCGGTTGCGTCCGGCAGCAGATCGAAGTTGAAGCCGTTGTACCAGAGGTGCTTCTTCAGTCGCGCGTTGGGATCTGCCCCCGCGGCTAGCAACGCCTCCATCAGCTCCAGGTACGTTGCCCGTTGCTGCATAGCGGCGTCCTGCTGCGTCGGGTAGGACGACTTCTGCATCCAGCGCGCGTTGAGCGCCAGGAACAGCGGCGTGGCGCCGTTCTCGCTCGCCAGCTGAGGATTCGCGCCGGCCTCCAACAGGATCAGTGCCAGATCGAAGTGGCCGTTCAAGATCGAGATCAGCAGCGGGCTGGTCTGGTCCCCGGCGCTCACCTGGTTGATATCGGCATCGGCCTCGAGCAACGCCAGTACCGTGTCCGTGTAGCCCTCGCGAGCGGAGTAGTGCAACGCGCTCAACCCTCCATGAGCAAACACGAGGTCGAAGAAGGATGGCCGCTCCGGGGGCGCCTTCTTACCTCCCTCACCTTCCTCTTCGGACTCGCCTTTGCCCTCACTCTCGCTCTCGGCTCCGTCCTCGACCTGCTCCTCCGTCCCCTCGCCGGCGAGCCGCACCGCCTCCTCGCGCACCCGCTCGGCTTCGGTGGTGTCCGCCGGCTCCGCCGCTTCCGACTCACCCTCGCCCTCGCCCGAAGCCTCCTCACCCTCGACAGCCTCTTCGCCCTGGACAGTCTCCTCGCCCTCGACGGCCTCCTCACCCTGAGCCGTTTCCTCGTTCTCGGGGCTCTCGCCGACGGGAGTCTCCTCCCCCGCTTCCTCGCCTTCTTCCGCCTCCTCGCCTTCCTCGCCCTCAGCTGCTGGCTGCTGCTCCTCCTCCTCCTCCTCCTCCTCCTCGAGGGCGCGCAGCGCGGCCTTCTGTTGGGCTCGGCGACGCATCTCTTCGCGGTCCCACGCGCCGCGCTCGACGATGTCGACGACGTTGCTCGTCATCGCCGGGTCGGCGCCGTGGCGTAACAACAGCTTCACCGCGTCGACCCGGCCCGAAGCGGCGGCGAACATCAGCGGGGTCTGGCGCCAGGCGGCCTCGGCGGCGTCGATGTCGGCGTCGTGCTGGAGCAAGAGCGCGATGGCCTCGGTGCTACCGATCTCGGCAGCGAAGTGGAGCGGCCGTGCGCCACCGGCGGTCGTCGGCGCGTCAGCGTCGGCACCGGCTTCCAGCAACGTCGCCATGACGGCGACGCTACCCGCTCGGCTGGCGAGATGCAGGGGCGCGTAGTTGCCGATCCGCGTCCCCGCCTTCAGGTTGGCACCGGCGTATATGAGCAATTCGGCGAGCTCGCCCTCGTCGTTGACGGCGGCCCAGTGGAGAGCCGTCATGCCATCCGCCTGCGCGGCGTTGACGTCCTCCCCGCTCCTCAGCAGCGAGCGGGCGGTCTCGGTGTCGCCGCGCATGGCGGCGTCGGCAACGAACGCATCCTCGGGACTCGCGCCAAGCAGGGTGGGCGCCCAGAGGGCCAGCAACAGGACGAGGCCCCAGGTGCGACGGTCGGTGACGGCCGCTCGTGCGGATCGCGACATCGTCCCGCTTTCCTCCTTCGAGCTGGTAAGAACGCTCAGTCCGTCAACGCGAACGGCGCGGAGCTGTTCCCGAAGCTCTGCATGTCGTCGAATCCGAGGGTGTGCAGCAGGCTGAGCATGACGTTGGCCATGGGAGTTCCATCCGGCGCCCGCAGGTGCAGGTTCCCGTCGAGACGACCCTTCGCACCACCGACGATGAACAGCGGGCACCTCTTGTGGTTGTGCACATTGGGATCTCCCATCGGGGAGCCGTAGATCACCATGCTCTTGTCCAGCAGGTTCGAGTCGCCCTCGGTCATGTCTTGCAGCTTCTCGAGCAGGTACGGAACCAGGCTGAGGTGGTAGTTGTTGATCTGCGCGAAGTCGTCGATGTTCTGCTCCACATCGCCGTGATGCGAGGCCGGATGAAACGGCTTGTTGACGCCGCTCGAGGGGTAGATCCGGCCCGAGACATCGCGCCCGAGCTTGAACGAGAACACGCGCGTGACATCGGCGGCGAACGCCAACGCCTGCAGGTCGAACATCAGCCGGACGTGATCGCCGAAGGAATCGGGTACGCCGGCCGGGGCTTCGGGGAGCTGCCGTAGCTCACCGCTGGTGTTGTGCTCCTCGACCTTCTGGATGCGGCGCTCGACCTCGCGAACGTTCTCCAGATACCGGTCCAATCGGCGGCGGTCCTCGGGCCCGACCTCTGCCCTCAGGTAGGCGGCCTCCCGTGCGATCCAGTCCAGGATGCTGGCCTTGCTGCGCCGCCGGGCGGCGCGTTCCGCCGGCGTTCCGCCAGCGCCGAACAGCCGATCGAACACCGCCCGCGGGTCGCGGATCATCGGCAGCGGCTCGGTCGCAGAGGCCCAGCTGATGGTGTCGGAATAGACGCAAGCGTAGCCGTAGGTGCACGACCCCGCCTGATCGACGTTCTCGATGCAAAGCTGCATCGCCGGGACCGGGGTGTCCTGGCCGAAGCGCTGTGCGTACAGTTGGTCGAGCGAGGTGCCGGCCTCGACGTCGGACCCTTCCGTCTGGCGCGGGTGAGCCTGGGTCAGGAAGCAAGCGCTGGAGCGGTAGTGGTCACCGCCGATCTCCTTGGGTATGACTGCTTCCGCCGGTTCGATGTCGGTGTTGCTGACAATCGTCAGATAGTCGCGGAACGGCTCCAACGATCTCAACGCGCTGGGGCTCAAGTCGAACTCGCGGCCTTCCTCGGCCGGGGCCCAGTAGTTCTTGGTGGCGCCGTACTTGCTGCTCCCCGCAGCGCCGTGGACCATCTCGAGGCAGATCAGACGGACCGGATCGAGCTCATCGGAGACCTTCGCCCAAACGGTCCCCGCTGGAACCATCGAATCCAGGAACGGCAACGCCACCGACGCGCCTACCCCACGCAGGACGGTACGCCGCGGAATCCGCTTTCCCGTGATGTACATCAATCCTCCTCGACGCTCTTCATCGACTCCGCGACGCGCCGCCATCCGTGACTTCGACTCGACGGAGTTGCTCGTTGCTCTGGAACGCGGCGCTCTTCACCACCCCCAACACCACAGAAGGCAAACGGTCACCGTCGCCGGCCGCAGCATGGACGATCCGACGAATCGCCGGCATATCAGCGTACTCTACTCGCCTACCCAATCCATACGCCATCAAGTTCTCCGTGAAGCTCGTGATCAGCGCCTCGGAGTACTGCAACAACGCCTGCCGCAGATCCTCGGGGCCGTCGATGGCGCTGCCGTCGTACAGCTGACCTGCCGACGCGACGATGGCCCAGTTGTCCTTGAAGCGCCAGGCGCCGGTGACGTCGAAGTTCTCCAGCGCCAGGCCAATCGGATCGATGACGCGGTGGCACGACGCACAGGCGGGATCGCGGCGGTGCTGCTCCATCCGCTCACCCACCGTGAGCAGGCGACCGTCGGCAGCCTCGTCGGTCTCGTCCAGCGACGGCACGTCGGCCGGCGGCGGCGGCGGCGGGCTCCCCAGCAAGACCTCCATCACCCATTTGCCGCGTAGCACCGGCGAGGTGCGGTTGCCGTGCGAGGTCAGCGTCAGCACGCTTCCGTGGCCCAAGACACCCCTGCGTTCGCTGCCGTCCAGCGTCACCCGGCGGAAGTGCTCTCCGATAACCCCCGGCATGCCGTAGTGCTCGGCCAGCGCCTGGTTGACGAAGGTGTAGTCGGCGGTCAGCAACTCGAGAATGCTGCGATCTTCCTGTAGCAGGCTGTAGAAAAGCAGCTCGGTCTCGCGGCGCATAGCGTCGGCCAGCTGCTGATCGTAGTCAGGGAACATCAAGGAGTCCGGGTGCACACGGTCCTGCGCCCGCAGCTGCAGCCACTGCGCCGCGAAGCGGGTGGCGAGGGCCTCGGAACGGGGATCGGCGATCATCCGGCGCACCTGACCCTCGAGCACCGCAGGATCCGAGAGCCGCCCCTCGCGAGCCAAGCCGCTGAGCTCGTCGTCTGGTGGCGCCGACCAGAGGAAAAAGGAGAGGCGGGTAGCCAGCGCGATGTCGCTGAGCCTCATGTGGCCCAGGGCGCCGGCATCGTTCTGCACCGCCGGCTCCTCGATCCGGAACACGAAGTGCAGGCTCGCCAGAATCGCCTCCAGAGCGGAGCGAATCCCGACCTCGAAGCCGCCCTCGGCGGCGCCCGCCTCGTAGAACGACATCAGCGGTGCGAAATCCCGGTCGGTCAGTGGCCGCCGGTACGCTTCGGCTGCAAGCCGGCCGATGATTTCCTGAGCGCAGGCGGCCTCCTCGTCAGCTGCTGTCGGTCGACAGCTGAAGATACGCTGGCGGATTGCGTTGGCGGACATGCCGCTGGCGTTGTAGGGCCCCGCCACCGCCAGGACCCGTAGGTGAGGTAGCGACGTGAGTCCGAACACCAGGCCGGTGTCCTTGTCGGCCAGGCTCCATTTGTGTGGCGAGAGCACGTCGGCCACCGGCCCCTCGAACTTACGAAGGAACGCCGCCGTGAGACGCCGCGGCCCGCCTCGAACGACGATCGGAGCCGTCTGGAGGCTCCCGTTGTCTGCGTCCATGCGGCGATCGATGTCCAGCAACGCCGCCCGCTCCCCATCGATCGAGATCTCTATCTGCTCATCGTGGTAGGTGGTCTTGCCGAAGACGAGGGCAACCGGCGCATCCTGGAACGCCAGCGTGAAGACGTACTCCCCGTCGGATGGGAAGTTGTGGATGACCGACAGTCCGCCGCGGGTGCCGAACGGAGCACCCTCGACGCGTTTCGTCTGAGACACGTACCGATCGAGGCGATAGCTCGTCTCTCCGGGGCTGGCGCTCGGGTCGCCGACCGCCAGCCTGCTGATCTCGCTGGCGGCGCTCAGATAGCCCTCCATTACGGTTGTCGAAACACTCTGGACATCGGCAATGTTGTCGAACCCGGCACTCATCGTGTCCGCCGCGAGATAAGCGCTGGCGTCGATCTCGATCCCCAACAGGGCGTGCACGGAGCGCTCGTACTCGGCTCGGTTGAGGCGCTGGAAGGTTCGACCGCCAGCGCGCGGGTCGGTATCGGCGGCAGCGTCGAGGCGTGACGCCAGCGCCGCCGTCATCGCGTTCACGCTGTCGCGATCAGGCCGACGCGACAGGGGTGGCGGCATCATGCCGGCCTGCAGCTTGCGAATGATCTTCTCCGCCAGCTCCCGGCTCTCCGCCGCCGCCGCAACGTCAAATCCCTCTAGCGTCAGGCCGCCCCGCAGGGTGTCGTCGTTGTGGCAACGAACGCAGTAGCGACCGATCGCGACGTTGTGCGCCACGGCGCTCGGGTCCGCCACCGCCTGCCCCGCGCGCTCTGTGGGCTGCGCGCCAACGCTCGCTGCCGAGCCCGCTCGCGCCGCCAGGCCGAGGCAAAGGAATCC
Source organism: Acidobacteriota bacterium (assembly GCA_965197275.1). Classification (GTDB taxonomy): domain Bacteria; phylum Acidobacteriota; class UBA890; order UBA890; family WLXD01; genus DASCOT01. Next base: position 8,072 of record CBDAMQ010000026.1, on the reverse strand, counting down.
GGCGGCAAGGACGAGCATCCTGGAGCCTCGCATCGCCTCTCCTTCACCTTGCATGGCCTAATTCGGCCGCATGGGCTTGTTCAGCCCGATTATACCGGGAGGAGCTAGATAGACCGCGAAGCCATTATTCGTTGGTGCTGCTTGCGCCAACCATTCGCAGGATCGCTGCGACAGTCTCGTCGACGCGGATCTCGACCAGCTTTCGTCATGAGTGGGCGTGAGGCCTTCGCCGCACTCGTCCACCAGCAGGCCCGTCAGCAGGCTGGGCCGCCGGGAGCCCCGGCGGCGGGTGCCCCGGGTGTTGTCGGTCAGGGTCACCTGCACCGCATCCCAGAGCTCCCGATCGATGATGGCTTCATGCTCGCCGGGATAGGCCCTGTCCTTGTGGACGATCTGTCCCCGGTAGATGCGGTTGCGCAGCAGGTAATACAGCGCCCCCCGGTTGATGGGCTTGCCGCCCCTGACGCGGCCGTCGCGCAGCACCCGGCGCTTGCTCCTGACACCCTCCACTACAAGCCGCTCACGTAGCTCCCGTACCGATCGGAGCTGACGGTACAGGCGGAAGATATAGCGGACGGTCTCTGCCTCCGGCTCGTTGACGATCAGCTTCCGGTCCCGCACGTCGTAGCCCAGGGGTCGGGCCTGATTTCAGCAACTGGGAACCGGAGCCGCTGCGCTGGATCGGGTCCACCGTGTTGATGAAGATCGGCGCGGCGCTGGACAACGCCGAGATCCATGACCGGCCAACGCCACGCATCCGGAACGCGATATTCGAAACGCTGGTGCGGAAGTAGCCACAGCAGATACAGGTCTGAGCCGCCGAGCCGGCTACGGCATGGTCTCCACTTCAACCCGATCCCCGGTCCTGATCGGGCCGGCGACGTCGACCAGGGGCGCACGCGGCCGGGGGAAGAAAGAGCGCCGCCGACCACGCCCCGCAGGTTGAAGGCATGCTTGGGAAACATGGCCGCCTGCACCGGTTCGCCGCCCCGCTCGGTGCAGGCGGGCTGGGGCAGGTGTACCGAGCACGCGATACCACGCTGGATCGTCATCCTGGACTCAGGCGGCCTTCCCTACGAAACGGAATGAGATCCCGGCGCAAGCACGCCGGCTGTGACTAGTCGGCATCGCTCTTGCCTTGGTTAATGACGCTCATCGCGGTTGCCATCATCGACGCTGCATCCGCGACGCTGGCCGGCAGGATCATTGTGTTGTTGGTCTTGGCCAGCTCTCCGAACTTCTCGATGTAATCCTGCGCGACCTTCAGCTGAACCGCCGCCGGGCCGCCGGGGGCACCAATTGCTTCGGCGACGCGAGTAATCCCGTCCGCGGTCGCGGCGGCCACGGCGAGGATCGCCTGGGCCTGCCCCTCTGCCTCGTTGATCTGCTTCTGCTTGGCGGCTTCCGAAGCCTTGATGACCTGCTGCTTGGCCCCGTCGGCCTCGTTAATTGCGGCATCGCGCTCGCCTTCCGAAGTGAGGATAACGGCACGCTTTTCGCGTTCAGCGCGCATCTGTTTCTCCATCGCGGCGAGAACGTCCTGCGGAGGCGTGATGTTCTTGATCTCGTAGCGCAGCACCTTGATCCCCCAGGGATCGGAGGCTTTGTCAACCTCGTCAACAACTTGAACGTTGATTGAGGTGCGCTCTTCAAAGGTGCGGTCCAGATCGATCTTGCCGATTTCACTACGCAGCGTCGTCTGGGCAAGTTGGCTAATCGCGAACATGTAGTTGCCTACACCGTAGGAGGCGCGTTTCGGGTCCATAACCTTGAGGTACAGGACTCCATCGACGCCGACTTGGACGTTGTCGCGAGTGATACAGATCTGTTCCGGAATGTCGACCGCCGTTTCCTTTAGACCGTGCCGGTAGCGAATCACGTCGAGAAACGGCAGGAGTATGTGAAATCCAGGGTCGAGTGTCTTGTGGAACCGCCCCAACCGTTCGACGACATAGGCATTCTGCTGTGGGACCACCGTCGCAGTCTTGGCAATAACGACAGCAACCAGAGCTGCGATCACGGCAAAAACGAAGACGGTCATGCTCATGTCTGGCTCCTCCGAATGTAGAGTTTCAACCCGTCGACCTGCTCAACTACGCCCTTGTCACCTTGAGCAAGAACCTCTGTTCCTACATTCTGCGCACCCCAGGAGGTTCCGCGAAGCTCAGCCCTGCCATCGGCTCCGGGAGCGATGTCCTCCGCGACGACCACCGGCACGCCCACCAGCGAGTCAACCTGTCCAGCATCGTCTCCAGTCGTTTCCAGTCTTCGGAGAATCGGCCCGCGCAGGGTAAGAAGGGACACCACAGAGAGTACCGAGAACATGGCCCACTGAAACCAAACGGGTCCGCCGATACCGAGCGATACTAGTACCCCAACGACGACAGCGGCGGCACCAAAGAAGAGCAGGATGATGCCCCCCGGAACGATGACCTCGAAGGCGAGCAGCCCCAGCCCGACGAGTATCCAGATCCACCAATCCATGCCAGATCTCCTTCGGTCGGCGAGTCGGATTCCACATACATCTACTGGGAGGGTACTCCCCATGAACTCCAATCCGGACCACTAGCACAGAAGCTCGCAGCGACTAGCTCTCGTCGAACCCCCCACTGCTCGTCAGAGAGCGTGAGCATCGCGGCTCCGTTAGTGGATTCGCCGGTGACAGGTCGGACAGACGCACAGCATGTTCGAGGGAGCATCGCCCACCGCCCCCGAGTTCCTCCAGGTGGTGAACCTCGGCGTACAAGTCCCCGGTACCCTTCACGAAGCCGGGCGCCCCACATAGCTCGCAGCTGTGGGCCGCACGTTGCCACCCCTCCCGGGCCTGTTGCATGGCATCCGAGAGAGGTCGAAGGAAGTACCCAAGCTGAACCATCCGTGGAGGTCGCGCGCGTCAATGATCCAGATCATGTCGCCATAGAAGTCTTCACGACTCCGCATCTCGCCTTCGGGAATCGGAGAATGCTGGACCTCTACGACGAACCCGTTGTCCGTCTTGACGTCCGCGATGTGCCGTTCTCCCGTTCGCTCGTCGACATTTACGATCTCCTGGAACTCCTGCGGGAAGCAATCTTTCCATAGGAGATGCCAGTCGGTTTCGGTTTCATGCCAGGGGTCGCAACCGGTCCGGCGCTTGTGGGCCCAATGCCATCGGACGTATCGACCGCATTTCGGAATCATTGGCCGACCGCACAAGGTGCAGGTCCCGGCGAGACCGGGGTACGGTTCAGAGCGAACCTCCTTGACAAGCGCGAATCTCAATGGACGCTGTTCAACCGATACTTGATGGGAGGTTCCGAATACCAGCAGCAGGAACTGGAGCCCGCTGTTGGAAGGACACCGAATCCCGGACTCGTGTCAACGGTGAGGGATGGTATAGCTGGCCAAGGCCAGCTTCAACGACGTGAGTCTAAGCCCGGACGCCGCCCCGGTCAGTCGATCCGCCGGGCTCCTGGCGGGGCATTGGCCTTCCCGCGAGGGATCGCTGGAGGGAGCGAACCAGGGCGGAGGGTGACCGGGATGTGCACACCCCCAACCCTCCGCGATGCCCGCACGAGGCATCGAACCCTCGGGTAGCGCCCCTCCACGTCGGTCTGACCTAGGATCGCCCGCAGGAACCTGCCAAGGAAGCGAAAGGCTCAAGTGCTGGCCGAGCCGCTACTGGTCAAGGAGCCTTGTCCGTGCGAACCTTCCAACGCGCAGATCGTGCAGTCCATCATCGAGAGAGGAATCCAATGATGGCACGCACGAAACGAGCCCGGCGCAGCTACGGCGCCGGCGAATGGGGCCGGAACCGGGTCCGGGTGTTTCCCGATCCCAAGACCGGCCTGTTCCAGATCGAGTGGCGCGAGAACGGTCGAAGGCTGAGCCGGTCGCTGAAACACTGCGACTGGGCTCGGGCGAAGAGGCAGGCGGACGAGTTCGCCGCAGGCTTCGCCCGGCCGGAGATGCAAGGCAAAGCAGAAGCCGAGCCCGAGCCGCTCACCCTGGAGAAGCTCTTTGACATCTACGGTGAAGAGGTGACGCCCACCAAGGGTGAGCGCTCCCGGACGCACGACAGGTCCGCGATGCGGATGTTCCTCGGGTTCCTCGGGCGGGACCGCAGCCCGGCGACGCCAGTCGCAGCGGGACTGGGACCGGTTCATCCGGGCACGGCGTCGGGCAGAGGGTCGGCCCCAGCGGCAAGCCGGTATCCGACCGGACGATCGAATGCGACCTCAAGTTCCTGCTCGCGGTCTGCAAACTGGGCCGCGAAGTCGAGGGACGAGCAGGGCCGCCTACTCCTGGACTCGAACCCGCTCAGGGGCCTGAAGACGCCCAAGGAGAAGAACCCGACCCGGGTCGTCCTGGCCGAGGGGGAATACCAGGCGCTGCTCCAGGTATCTGGGGAAGTCGACTGGCGGTTTCACGCCGCGCTCGTGCTCGCGCACGAGACCGGACATCGCATCGGCGCCATCCGCCAGCTCCGGTGGTCGGACATCGACCTCGAGGGCAAGGCCATCCGCTGGAGGGCAGAGCATGAGAAGTCGGGCTACGAACACCGGACGCCGGTGACCGCCGAAGCACTTGCCGCCCTGGAAGAGGCGCGAAAGAGGAATCCCGGAGTCGGGGACACTCCGGTGCTGCCCACGCCGAGGGATCCCTCGATGTGCTTGGGCTTCTCACAGGTGCGCTTCTGGTGGAAAAGAGCCGATAGGCTGGCAGGTCTGGAGCCGAAGCGCGGCAGAGGCTGGCACTCGCTGAGGCGCAAGTTCGCCTCTGACCTCATGGACCAGCCGCTCAAGGTGCTCTGCGAGCTGGGGGGTTGGAAGACGGCCCAGACCGTGCTCCAGTGCTATCAGCGGGCGGACAAGACACAGCTCAGGCAGGCTCTGGAGAGCCGCCGACGAGTTCGCGTCTAGAGTCCAAACAGCGGGAATCAAACGGTGGGAATCCGGTCCATCGAACCCGTAAGTACAATCACCACAGTCAGATGCGAACCCGTGAGCATCTGTTCTGCAGGCGCTACGCCACCACCGCGAGCCGGGGGTGCCGGTTCCCATCGGCGTGCGGCCGGAGGGCGACAAGCTGTCGCGCACCGAGGCGCAGCTGACGGCTTTCGAGGCCGGCTGCGTCCTGTTTCCCCGGCAAACGCCCTGGCTTGCCGAGCTCCTCAACGAGCTGCTGGCCTTTCCCAACAGCCGCCACGACGATCAGGTCGACAGCCTCTCGCAGTTTCTGCGCTGGATGCGAAGCCGGCAACGCCGCCAGCGATCTATTAGCCTCCAATACTGATAGACCTGTCGGATTATTGATGCCTTCCCGATCGGCCCCCGATTCCGGTCGTGGAAGCTCTCATGTGGTGTCAAGACCCGAGGACTTCAAGACGGTGAAGACCTCTCGGGCGATGTAGTGCTTCAGGCATCGGATGACTTCACGTCGGCCTCGATGAGCGCAGTCACGGCCCAAACTACGACCATGCTTCCAGAACGCCACCGCTTCACGTTGCCACTGACGCGCTTGATGCACCCGTGCAGGTTCTCGATCGTGTTGGCCCGTGACGGGCGCAGTGCCCTGGTTGCCTGAGGTGCCGGCAGGAAACAGCAGGACGCCGAAGGGTACGGCTCAAGCACCCGCAGTGGGGCCCGGGATGCGCGCTCGATGAGAGCCTACGGACGGGACGATGGCGCTGTTTGAGCAGTGCTGCCCACATCGCCCGCTGCCGGCTCCAACAACCTCTTGTCAGCACCGATTCCATGAGTTACGAAGTGGCCCAAACACTTGGGGCAGGTCAGGCTCATGAATCTGGGCGTGTCACTGGATTAGATGCCCCCGCCCAGTCCAGGGAGCCCTCCCGCCGCGGAGACGTGGACACCGAATCGCACCTCGCCACACTAGCTCCTGAACCAGATGCAGGCCCGGCCCCGCCTGCTCGATCAGGATCGTGTGGGGCTGATGCGCCCGGGCCCGTTGGATGACTTTGCGCTTCACACCCGGGTAATCCCACTTGCCGCGCCACACCTCGACCAGGTAATAGTCTTGCCGGTGCACCGCCCAGGTCGTGCACACGGAGTAATCGCTGCTTTGGTTGAGAGTCGTGGCCACGTCCCAGCTTTGCACGATCTGCCAGCTGGTTCCTCTTTCCGGTAGCTGGTCGTAGTACCTCAGCCACCGTCTGCGGATCAGATTGCCTTCATGCGGCACGGGTCGCTGCTGGTACTGGGCGGAAAAGGCCAGGCTGCCGATCTCGGCCTTGATGCGCGTCAGCGTCTGAAGCGATTCCCGCTCCGGGTGCAGCACCTCCCCCGGCTTCCGATCGTGGGTGTTGTGGGGCCCCAGGACGATGAGCTGGTCCCGCTCGGCGATGGCCGGAAGGTTCAGATGATGCCAATCGCCGCGTGGCAGCAGGTGGCCGGCCAGATCGTCCTCGTGCAGCCGTTGCATCACGAGGATCATCACATCGCGCGCCTTGTCGTTGAGGCGCGACAGCAGGGCCGTCGTGTACCATTCGTTGACGCCGTCGCGAGCTGTCTTGGAGCTGGCGTCCTCGGCCTTGAGCGGATCGTCGATGATGATGATGTCGGCGCCCCTTCCGGTCAGGGTGCCGCCGATGGACGTCGCTAGGCGGCCCCCGCCCGCGGTGGTCACGCACTCCGTTCCGGTGTCTGTGCCGAGCCGCGTGCCCGGAAACAGGGCGCGGTACCAGCCGCTGGTGACGACCTGCCGGAACTGCCGGGCCAGCGCACGGGCCAACGCGTCGGAGTAGCTCACGCAGATGAAGCGCAGCTTGGGGTTGTGGCCCAAGGCCCAGGCGACGAAGGCGACCGAGGCGCAGATGGACTTCAGCGACCGGGGCGGCTGCGTGATGATCAGGCGCCGGCAGGAGCGATCGAAGCAACGGCGCAGCTCATGAGCGATCGCTTCGATGTGCCAGTTATGCCGGTAGGTGTCCTCCGGCGAGACCGTCTGAAACACCTTGTGGATGAATGCCTCCAGGTCGGAGCGTATCGCGGCCGCCAGCACGTGGGCGTCAGGAATCGCCACGGCCCGTTGATTCGTGCGCCGCATTCGCTTGCTCCTGGCGTACGAGCCGTTGTCTGTAGTTGTCGAGGGATCTCCTGGTCCGATGCACTCAATCCCTCGCCGGAGACTACGGCCATCTCCTGTGCGTTGTACGTCTGGGCCAGCGCCATGAGGCGATCCATGGCGCGGGGATCCCCCTTGAGCGCCTTTTCGCGCAAGCGCATCAGCAGCGCCTGTTGCGTCGAAACGGTGCGCGGCTTGCCGTCCTGGGTCAGCCGGATGGAGGTGGTGAGCGTCTTTCTTACGTCGGTCTTGAAGTTGCGCACCGTCGCCGGACGGCCCTTCGGATTGCCCGACTCACCGGCCTTGAAGCGCGTTTCCTTGGGCGGTCGACAGTACCCGACGTCGTAGTCTTCAGCCATCCTGAAAATCCGTTGCGTTCATGTGCGATCCGTTGGGCGTCGCCGCATCGCGGCGAAGCCGCACCCGCTGGCTTCGTGAACGGCGCGATCACCGGTCAGCCGCTCGTACCGCTGGATGGCTACGTCGACGTACCTGGGGTCCAGCTCGATGCCGAACCCGCGGCGCCCGGTGCGCTCGGCCGCCATCAACGTCGAGCCGGAGCCGGCGAAGCCGTCCAGCACGATGCCACCGCGGCTGGAGCAATCCCTGAGCGCATCGGCGATCATCGTCACCGGCTTGGGAGTCGGGTGCGGGGGCCGATCCTCCAGCCGGCCCGCGCCCCAGGCATTGACGCCCGCATACTCCCAGACGTTGGTCCGGTTGCGGCCGTGGCGGCCCAGCTGGACGTTGTTGATATGGGGCGCGGTGCCGTGCTTGAACACGAACACCAGCTCATGCTTGGAGCGGTACAGCGACCCCATGCCACCGTTGGTCTTGTTCCACACGCAGAGGTTCTTGAGCTCCTCGTACACCGTGCGCCCCGCCGTCAGCAGCTCCAACAGGTGCCGCCAGTCCATGCAGACGAAGTGGATGGCGCCGTCAGTACTGTGCGATGCCATCTGGCCCAGCGCCGTCTCGAGAAACGTCGTGAACTCGGCCTCCGACAT
>CBDAMQ010000025.1:0-193721 GCA_965197275.1 Acidobacteriota bacterium | reverse complement strand
GTACCAGACGCGCTCGCCCGTCGTCACCCGCAACGCCGCAACGGCGCCGCTCGTGTCCCGGTAGACCAGCGGACGATAGAAGAGCTCGCCGTCTGACGCCCCGCCCCAGGCCGCGCCGTTGATCCCGCGACGGTCGCCGGCCTGAGCTACCCAGAGGACTGCCCCGTCGTTGTCAGGATCCAAAGCCGTGATGCGGCCGCTCTCCTGTACACCCAGCAACACTCGACGACCGTTCGGCAGGTTCAGCAGAATCGCCTGGTTGACGTCGTCTCCGGGGCCCTCGACGAAGCCAGGGCAGTTGATCCGACGCTCGGGTCCGCGACCGCAGCCACCCGGGTGTCGATCCGAGGCCGCGGGAAGGAGGTTGGTCATCCACAGCCGTCGACCGGTATCCATGTCGAGGGCCAGCACCGCGTCGCAGGCGCCGCCGTCGAAGCTCACGTTGCCAACGCCGAAGTATTCGGTGATGAAGCAGTTTCCGGTGGGCACATAGATGGCGCGCCGTTCCTCGTCGATCGTTAGCGAGCTCCAGATGCCGGCGCCGGCTGGTCCGAACAGCGGCGTGTCAGCCGAGTTGCTCTTGTCGAGCGACCGAGGCCGGTCCTCGAAAGCGTACGTTTGCCAGACCTTCTCCCCGGTCTTCACGTCGACGGCCACGACGCTGCCCTGGAACGTGCAGCACTCGTACTCGAGCCAGGCCCCAGCCTCGTCCTCCCACGACGCGACCGGCACATACAGGCGCTCGCCCGAGGAATCGAGCCTGACAGCCGATGAGATCATCGCCTGTGGATGATCTTCAGCGCGCATAATCCACATCTCTTCGCCGGTCTCGGCGTTCACGCCGTACACGAGCCCGTCCAAGTCACCGAAATACGCGCCATAGCGGACTCCGGGCACACCATCGACCGGGCCGATCTTGACCGCGCCCCGAACCAACGTCCGCGCACGATACGACCAGTGAACGCAGCCGGTCTTGGCGTCGAGCGCGTACACGAAGGAGTTATCGCTCGTCATGAAGAGCGCGCCGCCCACCACGCTGGGTTGCGACCAGTTGGCGGTGCCGGCGTCCGGAAACGCGAAGACCCATTTCAGCTTCAGCCGCGGAATGTCCGCCGCGGTGATCCCGCCGATCGCCTCCGACGCGAACCGATGCACACCGAGCTCGGGATCCCAACCGTTCCAGCTGGGCTGGTTGCCCCAGTTGTCCAGGTCTATGGGCCTGGCACACGGGTTCGGCATGGCCGCCGCCTCGCGGTGGGCAACGCCGCCGAACGGCTTTCCGGTCACGAGCTCGACGACGGCGCGCTTGTACGCTTCGTCGCGGAAGATCCGAAAGCGAACACTCTCGTCGTGGGCCGCGATCGGCCGGTTCAACACTGCCAGGAGCTCCGCGGCTTCCATCTGCTGGATGTCGGACCGCGAGGGCATGTCAGCAGGCGCGGTGCCGCCCGAGACAGGGCGACCGACCGCTGAGTTGTTGTGGCAGACCGCACACCCGTTCTCGAACGCACCGATCATCCTAACGGGATAGATGGTGCGGTCGACCGAGCTACTGAGAGGTCTGCCGGTCACCAGCTCTGCCATCGCCCGAAGCTCGTCGTCCCCGAGCCCGGACGTGTGTACGGCCATCGACCCTTCCCGCAGGGCGACGAGCACCCGCTCCGGATCCATCTGCCTGAGCGCCGCCCGAGTAGGTGCCAGGATCTCGTCGCCCTGACTGTCATGGCACACGGCACATATCGCCTCGTAGGTCGACACCATTCTGGCCGCGGTGGCCATCGGTTCAGGGATTTCTTGAGCCTGGACCGGCGCTGTAGGGAGCTGCGTGGTTGACGCGAATACAAGTACGACCAGCGTCAGGGCGCTCATCGTCAGTACTCGTCTTAGCATCGGATTGCTCCAGTCCAGACAGTCTCGGTCTTGAAGAACACCGTAAAGCGAGACAGCCGGGTGGCATCGCTGGCGAAGTCCTCCGGCAGCAGCTTGATGGCGACATCACGATCCAGCGTCGTGTCACGTGCCCGGTATACCTGCCCCATCCCGCCTTCACCGAGCTGCTCGATGATCTCGTAGGGGCCTAGTTTGGTGCCGGGTTCCATGGCGCTACCGCAGAGGGGTCTGGTTGAGCGCATGAAGCCTATCGCCAGAGCGTGCGAGGGTCCACGAAGAGGCCTAGAACGGTAACTTCCACACGGACGGCAATGCGGATGGCACGTTTGTTTGAGAGGTTCGATGCGCCTCGGGATGGAGCGGTGGTGGCTCCTCTGGTGTAATGCCGCTGATCCAGGGAGGTGGACCATGCCTTTGTCGCGTAGAACTCTTGTACAGGTCGGAGTGACGACAGCCGCGGGTTTGATGAGCCGGCGCGTGAGCTCGAGCCCGGCAGTTCAAGACGTCGAGCCGTGGCGTATGAGCGTACGAGATCTCGCCCGCGCGATACGCGAAAAGAAGCTCTCGAGCCACGAAGTCGTCACGTCGCATCTGCAACGCATCGAGGCCGTGAATGGAAAGCTCAACGCCATCACCGATGTCCTGGCCGACCAGGCACTTGCGGCCGCCAATGAAGCCGATCGCGCGCTAGCTCGAGGCTCCGACATCGGGAAGCTTCACGGCGTTCCCATGACCGTGAAAGAGAACATCGACCTCGCGGGCTCCCCAACCACGCAAGGCGCTGCGGCGCTCCGGCAGGCAGTTCCACCCATCGATGCGCCACGGATTGCGCAGCTACGACGGGAAGGCGCGATCGCGATCGGACGCACCAACCTTCCTGATTTTGGGCTGCGCTGGCATACCGACAGCGGGCTCCGAGGGTCAACTGTGAATCCCTGGGACCGTAATCGGACGCCCGGCGGCTCGAGCGGGGGTGATGCAGCGGCGCTCGCCACGGGGATGACGCCTCTCGGAAATGGCAACGATCTAGGAGGCTCTCTCCGCTGGCCGGCCCAGTGTTGCGGCATCACCTCGATCCGGCCGTCCCGCGGTCGGGTTCCCCACGCCTCGGCGGTAGCACCGGGCGATCCTCCGATGACGATCCAGATCATGGCGGTCGAAGGGCCGATGGCTCGCCGCGTCGCCGACGTGCGTCTGGCGCTGTCGGCGATGAGTGGGCCCGACGCCCGCGACCCCTGGTATGCGCCGGTGCCGCTTTCCAGCCCCAACGTTGCGGAGCCGATCAAGGTGGCGGTCACCACTAACCCCGGAGGCGGAGGGGTTCATCCTGATGTCGCGGACGGTGTCCGCAAAGCAGCACGCGCTTTGGAACAAGCTGGCTACGCCGTCGAGGAAGTTGATCCGCCCGCGGTGGAAGAAGCATCGATGTTGTGGATGAGATTGATTGCCACCGATATCCGCGTCGCGCTCTGGCCGGAGATCCGAGACATCATAAGTGAGGACGCATCGACCTTCATGGACCTTCTGCTGTCCCGCGTTCCCGAGCTCGGCCTGCCGGAGTACGTCGCCGGGTTCGCGGAGCTCAACGGCATCGCGCGGCAGTGGGCGCAGTTCTTCGAACGCTATCCGCTGGTCCTTGGACCGGTCTCGACGGAGCCACCCTTCACCGTCGGGAAAGATCTCGCTTCGGCTGATGACACCTGGGAGATCTTTCGTTCCATGCGCCTCGTTGTAACCGCCAACCTTCTCGGTTTGCCGGCCGCAGCCGTAGGCGTGGCGAACGGTTTGCCTCAGGGCGTCCAGGTGATTGGGCCGATGTTTCGCGAGGACCTCTGTCTCGACGCGGCCGAGGCGATCGAAGAGGCGCTCGGAGTCCTGACGCCCATCGACCCAAGAGCTTGAGGCGACTGGGTCTGTGCGCCTGAAGCCTATCGCCAGAGCGGACTAGATCCAACGGCGCGAGCCGGGAGAGCTCCCGACCAGACTCCGAGCCTGCCGCCGACCCGAGTGCACCCGGAGTGCGCGCGTCCACTGGCCTGCCTGACTGGAAGCTGGGCTCGGTCTGGACAGGGACTGTCATCATTCTGTCCTCGTTCACATAGAAGACCTCGCGTCCAAGAGGTGACCACATTGGCCCGCTGCCACCGCCTACTGAGACCTTCCATCGGGTACCGGTATCGGGGATATCGCCGAACGTAGACCTCGTCTTGGCCTTCTTCATCGGACACGTAGCGGAGAAGCGACCGCCAGGGGCGAACACCGGGGCACGCTCCTGGGCCGGTGTTGCCAGCACGGGCACCGGGGTGCCATTAGGTGGAAGTACCCAGATGTCGCGCCCTCGGGTGGGAGCGACCTCGTAAAAGAGCAGGGTGTCGTCCTCTGACAACGATTTTGGAGGCGACCTGACACGATCGGGGGGGAAGTAGCCCCAACGGGAATTGACCGGCTGCAACGCCGATTGGCGGCGGTGATTAGCGGGTGGTTCGAGGCGGGCACTAGGGGCGCTTGACGCGCGTGGCGTCCACCTCGCCTCCGTCGCTCGGTTGCGTTGTACCGCCGCTCGATCGTCGCTACGCTCGATCGCATGCAGGCACGCACAGGTTTTCGCCACGCCGATCGGCCGGCCCAAGCCTTGGGCCGAGGCGGGCGTTGCTGCGGCCGTGAGCAGGCGCGGGGCAACGAGTTGATCCTGGGACTGCCTTCGGGAACAGTTTCGCTGCACCGCGCGCACGACGAGTGGGCGCGCGCTTTCGAACACGAGGCACAGCGCATCGAGTCGGCGATCGGTCCGTACATTCTCGATGTCCGCCACATCGGGAGTACGGCGATCAAGGGTGTGCCCGCCAAGCCCATTCTCGACCTCCTCGTCGGGGTCGCCAGCTACGAGGATGCCACCAGGTGCATCGCGCCCCTCGAGGAGCTCGGCTACGAGTATCGCGGCGAGGCTGGGATCGCGCGGCGCCACTACTTCGTGAAGGGCGAGCCGCGCACGCACCACCTCCACATGGTCGAGAAGGACGGGCCGCAGTGGACAGCGACGCTTGCCTTTCGAGATGCGCTGCGCGGCCACCGCGAGCTGGCACAGGAGTACGCGGCGGCGAAAGAAGCGCTCGCCCGACGGTTCGCGCACGACCGCGATGCGTACCAGGCTGCGAAGGACCAGGTGGTCGTCGCCCTATTGGAGAGCACGCGCGCGGAACAACGGGGGCGCGTGGCATCAGCCAAGAGTGGGGGGGCCTAGGCGGATAGCCGCTCCCGGGAATCGAGGCTAGAGCCGCTACGGGTCCGTCGGCACGAGCCGCTTCAGCTCGTCGAACCAGTTCACGATGACCGGTAGGCGTGTCGTCGTCGATGGGGTTGTCCTCACCATCAGGAAGCGCTCGCCATCGAGGGAGATGTCGTAGTTGGGGATGCCCACTGATCGAGCTGAAAGGGCTGCTCGAACAGCGTCTCCGGTTCTCCGGCACGGAAGCTCGGCTCGGTCTGAATCGACACCGACATCATCCGGTCGCGCGAGCGGTAGAACAGCTCGCGGCCGTCGCGGCGCCAGACCGGCTCAGTACCGCCGTCGGTCGAGATCCTGACGCGGGATCCGGCGTCCGGATACGGGCGCACGTACACTTCAGTGCTTCCCTCCTCGTCGGAGACGTAAGCGAATTGATCTCCGTCCGGCGACATCATCGGCGCCCGCTCGTTGGCCTCCGTCGCCACTAGGGGGCGTGGCGCGCCGCTCGGCGGCAGGGCCCATATGTTGCGCACACCCTGGGTGCTCACCTCGTAGTAGAGGAGTGTCCCGTCGGGGCCGATCGACAAGGCCACGAGGGTATTGTCGCTGTGGAGCACGGTCTCCCAGGTTCCGCTGCTGTCGGCGGCTGCAGAGATGATGTCGATCGGGCCGGCCGGGCTAGCCATGACAAGGAGGCGATCTCCGTCGGGCATCCACATCGGAAATGCAGTGATGTTCCCGAGCATGGGGAGAGTCGAGATCGCCATACGCTCCAGGTCGAGGATGCTCATGGAGGTGAGGTTCGCCTCCGCGTAGGCGACGCGATTGCCATCGGGCGACAGTCGGGGGTTCCACACCTGCACGGGTTCCTCGGTCACTGCCGATGTGGTCCCGTCGCGCTCGACCCACACCAGACTTGCGCGAGCCACGAGGAAGTCGGGCGCATAAACCACGAGGCCTGTCCGTGACGCCGCCAGGTGCGGCCGGCCATCCACAGTGGGATACACCTGCGCGGAAGGGCAACGGGCGTGCGGCACCGGTAAGCTCGAGGGCCTCGAGATCGAAGGGCGCAGCCAGCAGCGGAGCATCGGGCGTGTTCGGGGCCTCTGGTACGCTCCAGATCAGGTGGCCCGATGCCAGGTAGAGAGCGCCGGTTCCCGGCGTCAGGACGCGCTCCCGTCTGCTCGCCAGCGAGATCACGGCCACGCTCGAGCGACCTTCGGTCTCGTTGACGGTTACCAGGAGCGCCTGGCCACCGGGAAGCAACTGTGGCGCCGCGTAGCGTCCGGCTGCGCCGTGAGAGTCGGCGACACTGACCTCCTCGACCGTCCCACCACTCGCTGATACGCGTAGCGGCGCCAGTCGGCTGTTGGCTGTGAAGTAGATCATGCCGTCCTCGCCCCAGCTGACGCCGGTGTGCAATCCCTCGGTTCTGGTCACCGCGACAGGAACTCCAAAGCCCGCTTGGTCGATCGACAGCCTCATGATCGAGTTGCCAGAGACGTAACCGATGGCGCTGCCGTCGGGCGAGAAGAAGGGTGTCCGACCACCCTCGGTACCCGGAATCGGCACCGCGTCCTCGGCGTCGAGCTCGCGCGAGTACAGCTGAGTGTCGACGCCGCGCCGGATCACGAACACCATCCTCTCGCCGTCTGGAGAGATCGCCAGCGGCACCTGCGGCACGTTGCTGTTGTCGAGTGGCCCTGGCAGGTCAATCGAGAGGTGGGCCGGGTGGCCCTCCGGAGTATCGCCAGGCTGACGCAGGGACCAACCAGCTGATGCTCCCGACGCTGGCGGCCACCAAGATCAACGCGGCGGTAGCCGCGGCCGGCCACCTCGAAGCCGTGGCAGTGGCCGCTGGATCGAGGCCGCCGGCGCCATCTAGGGCCACCGCCAACGGCACTGCCGTGCCCTTCTCGACCTCCAGCGCTAGTGAACGCAGATCCACCGCCAGGTCGTCGGCATGCTGGTACCGTCCTGTAGGAGCCTTGGCTAGACACTTGCCGATGATTCGCTGCAGCTCGGCGGGCAGGGAAGAATCCAACTCCGCCAGCGCCAAGGGCTCAGCGTGACCAATCCTGTGCAGCGTCTCGTGCAAGCTCTGCCCGCTGAACGGCTGCGTGCCGCTGACCAACTCGTAAAGCAAACACCCGAAGGCGAACACGTCGGTCCGTCCGTCGACCGGTTGGCCCTCGACCTGCTCTGGCGCCATGTATCCTGCTGTGCCCATGACCACCCCAGCCACGGTGCCAACCGACGTCGGCGACAGCGTTGACAAGGACGGTTCCCCAATGCTGGCCTCGGTCAGCTTCGCCAGCCCGAAATCCAGCACCTTGGCATGCCCCTCGTTCGTGACGAAGATGTTCTCGGGCTTCAGGTCCCGGTGAACGACCCCGGCGGCGTGTGCCACGGCCAGCGCCTCGGCGATCTCGGTGGCCAACCCGAGCGCCTTCTTGAGCGGCAGCGCGCCCTTGCCTAGCGCCTCCCGAAGCGTGTCTCCCTCCAGGTACTCCTGCACCATGAAGTGGGTGTCGCCTTCGGTGCCGATATCGTGAACGACCGCGATGTGCGGGTGGTTCAGCGCGGCAGCAGCACGGGCCTCCTGCTCGAAGCGTGCCAGGCGCTCGGGGTCGGAGGCGAACTCGGCTGGCAGCACCTTGATGGCCACCTTGCGGCCCAGGCGCGTGTCTTCCGCCAGGTACACCTCGCCCATACCGCCAGCGCCGAGCTGCTCGGTGATCTCGTAGGGCCCTAGTCGCGTCCCGGCCTTCATCGACGCTCCAGCAGCTGCGGCCAGTTCTCGATCAGGATCGACAGGCGCCCCACTTCCGCCTGGTTCTCGGCTCGGGGCACGATGAACAGCCCGTCGGAGGTCGCGTCGAAGCCACCGAGTAGAGTGATTCCGTCGAACAGCTCTTCGGGTCGCGAGGTCAGCTCACCGGTATCGGGATCGAAGCTCACGACGAATAGCCCGTCTACTCCCCCCTGGTAGTACAGCTCCCTGCTATCGCGGCTCCAGCGCGGGTGGTCCCAACCCTCCGTGGTCACGACCTGCAGGTCGCCGCCTCCGGGAAAGCGCTCGATGAACAGGCCGGACGTGCCGCTCGTCGAGCTTCGCCCGTAGGCGAGGTGCCGGCCGCTCGGCGCCAGGCTCGGCATCTCCTCGAGGTCATCGGTCTCCCGAAAGCGAACCGGCTCGCCACCGCTCGTCTCGACGTACCAGATATCGCCGTCCGTGCTCGAATAGAAGACCTGCCTGCCGTCGGGCGAGACCGAGATGAACTGGTTGCGCACGCCCTCGGCCACCAGCGTCACCGTGTCGCCGTCCGACGCGTCCTCCAGCAGCAGCGCTCCTGCCGCGACGGCGATGTAGACGACGCCCGCGCCGTCTGGCGTCCAGGTCGGGAACGACTTGTTGCCCGGCGGCCCAGCGCCGCCGAGCTCGATACTGGTGCCCCTCTCGAGGTCGTGGACGAAGACACTGGTGTTGCCCGTGCCCGGAGCCTGCCAGTTGACGGCCAGCCGCCGACCGTCTGGCGACAGACTCGGCCGCCGCAACCCCTGACGGGATCCCAGAAGCTCACGAACCCTCTCGCCGTTGCGGGTGACGAGGAGAGCCGCGGAGCTGGACGGGCCGAGTGCTCGCGTCGGGTCAATGATCAGCAACTCGTTCCCGGACTCGCTCACCAAGCCGGCGACTTCGGAGAGCCGTACCGGCTCGCCGGTGAACGACCGCGACTGCAGCGAGAACGGTGCGGCCCAAATCCCCTGGTTGACACCCCACTGCGCCCAGACCACGTGCCCGGTGGTCGTGTAGATCGCGCCGCCCACAGTCGAGCCCGCCACCTCGTGGACCAGGTGCCGCGTCTCACCGTCGAACACCTCGATGCTGCCGCGCCCCAGCAAGGAAAACATGACCTCGCCGCTCGTCAGTTCCCACGGGGTCACGAATCGTGTGTCGCCCGCGCCGACCTCCAGGAGCAGCGACGTTTCGCCCGTCTCGATGTCCACCTGTCTGAGTCCGTGCTCCCCACCCTTGCTGATCAACAGGCGCCCGCTCTCCCCCCAGTGCAGCCCGTACACCCCGTAATTGACCGTGTCGGCCACCCTGCTGACGCTTCCGGTCGCCACGACCAACCGCATCAGCGCGCTATCTGTGTCGTAGACGATGTCGTGGCCGTCGGGCGAGTACGCGAACTGAGTGACGTCGGCGACCAACAGTCGCGCTTCGGTCGTGTCGAGTCGGCGGAGCCACAGATCACGATCGCGCAACAGGAGAACTGATGAGCCGTCCGGGGAGATGACGACTGATCGCCCCCTCTGCGTACCGGCGGGCCCCTCACTGAGGTCGGTGACGTCGAACTCGACGATGCGGAGGGGGGCATCCGGCACGGGTTTCGAGACCCACGCGACGACGGCGGCGGCAACCGCGAGCGCCGCCGCGGACAGGATCGTGGCAGATCGCTGCCATGGGGAGGCGGTCCCTACGGCCCTCCACGCAGCTTCGTCCTCGAACCCGGAGGCAAGCCACTCCTCGATCTCGTAGCGCAAGTCGCCGATCGACTGGTAACGCTTGCGCGGCTCCGTTTCCAGGCAACGTTCGATCATGCGACGCGCAGGGGCGGGAGTTGCCGCCGGCAGGGCCGACCAGTCGAGATCCACTTTGAGTACGGAGGCGAGCGTCATCGACACGTCGTCGCCACCGAACGCTCGCTCCCCCGAGAGCAACTCGAACAGAACGCACCCGAACGCCCAGACGTCGGCGCGGCGATCGACCGGCTTACCCCGCGCCTGCTCGGGGCTCATGTAGGCCGCCGTTCCGAGGATGACGCCGATCTGCGTGGCAGCCGCCATCGTCGGCGAGTGGGTGAGGTCCGGCGAGATCTCCGACGACCCTTACGCCTCATACGCCTTCGCCAACCCGAAGTCCAGAACCTTTGCCTTGCCGTCCGGCGTCACGATGACGTTGGCGGGTTTCAGGTCGCGGTGGATGACACCGTTCTCGTGAGCCGCTTCCAACGCCTCGGCAATCTGGCGGGCGATCTCGAGGGCTTCATCGACCTCGATACGACCGGAGGTAGCAAGACGCTCTGCCAGCGTCTCGCCTTCCGCCAGCTCCATGGCGATGAAGTGCACGCCGGCCGATTCCTCGAACCCGTAGATAGTGGCGATGTTGGGATGATTCAGGGAGGCGAGCAGCTTTGCTTCGCGCTCGAAACGGGCCAGCCGCTCCGGATCGCTGGCGAAGTCCTCGGGCAGCACCTTGATCGCGACATCACGATCGAGCGTTATATCGCGTGCTCGGTAAACCTCGCCCATACCGCCGGCGCCGAGCCGTTCGGTGATCTCGTAGGGGCCTAGTTTGGTGCCGGATTCCATGGCGCCTCCCGAGGAAGGTAGTTGAGCGCCTGAAGCCTATCGCCAGAGCGTGCGAGATCCAACGGGAAGGGTCCGCGAGGGCCCCCCGACCCGGACCCCGATCTCGCCAACATCCGAGTGCACCCAAAGTGCGCGGATATGAGCGCCTGCGCACGCTCATAAGCGCTCACCGACCTCCAGACCTACTCCGACCGCATAGCCACCAGTGGATTGACTCACGTGGCGCGCCGCAACACCGAAGATGGTGAACATGACGCGGCGGGTGGCGGGAGCCCGATGGACAGACCTCGTTCGCCGCCCGCAAGCACGTGAAGTTCGCGTCAGGTTCGGGAAAGTGCGTCAGCAATGTGAGGTTGGGGCCGAGGTTGCTGGGTCGGACGTGACTTCTACACGCTCTCAGAGGCGCAGAGCTTGGTGCAGGGCTGGCGACGCGAATACAACCAGGTGCGGCCCCATAGATCATTGGGTTATCAGCCGCCTGCACCGGAAGCGACGTTGTTCTCCACTGACCTTCGATCCTGCTGAAGGATTCTCGGACAGATCCTTCGATCGCGCTGCTCGTGCATGGGTGGCGAAGAACACCCTCGAAGGTTGCATTCAACGAGGAGCTGTTTCCGTTCGCCCGTTCTCAAGGCTGCCCGCACTCGAGACAGCCCCGAGAAGGAAGGGGGGCTATTTGTTGTTCACCCTAATTCCTTTACGGCTCTCCATGCCTGCTCCACTGCACGCGGAAGGCCAGGTTGCTCCATGGGCCTATCCACTGAGTCGCTATTCGCAATCGTGATTCTGCCGAATGGTTGTCGTCCGACAGCCCCCGGGTTGCCCTCGGAGTAAGCATGGGCCCAACGATTGACGGTAATACTCTGAACATCCCTGTCGAAGTCGAACGATTCCTTGGGCAGCATGCCGCCTAGATGTTCCCTGACCTCTGCTTCGTAGTCTTCGAATTGCAGCCCTAGCATCCTGCGTCGTGCTTCACGGAACTGCTCCAATCGAGGTGCACCAAGGGTTCCGACTGGACAGCTCCTCATGTGAAGAACACAAGCCTCGTCGGGACTCTTGGTGAACTCGTAGCCCCCCATGCTGACCGGATAATCCATCCCAACTACCTGGTGCATGTTGCCCGGACACATCGCCAACCCGATACCTGTCTCTTTGAGGGCCCGCCAGTTCCTCAAACCCACGGTTGTGTACTGCAGTGGAACCTTCGACAACCTTCTCAGTGCGGCGTCTTGCTCTTTGGGGAGATCCGGGACGATGTGAGGGATCATCATGTTGTAACAGGCCATCACGACGCCCTTGCCTCTTACTTGGTACGACTTGTTGTCATTGATGTAGTTGACGACAACATCGCTCGAACTATCGGGGTCGCCGCGGTGCGCTACGTTCACAACCGTACTGTTCAATCGAACACGAACACTGTTCTCGGGTCTGTCCAACTCCGCATACCTGAACCTGGATAGCACGATTTCTTCGGCTGTTTCCCCGGGTCCGACATCAGGAATCATCCTTTTCGCCAACATGCGTGCGATCGTGGCGTTGCCATCAGGGAAGTGATGAATGAGGGGATTTCTTGCGCCGTAGGTACCTCCATCCTTCTCTACGTATTCCTGATAGGCCCCTTCCGGCAGTGCATCTTTCCATGCTGCGCGATCCGAACCCGGCGGCCCACTTGCCAGGGCTTCGCGTATGCTCATTACGTCTGTTCCGGTTCCCGCATAGTCTATGGCAGTATGTCTCGCCATTTTCAATACCCCGGGATCATCAACCCCCAGGGTGTTTCTTAGATAATCGAAGTAGGAATGAGTACGAATGTATTCTCGCAATTCCTCTTTGGGTAGGTTCAGGACATGCTGACCGCCCTTTAAGGCCCGCAGCAATTGTTCTTTGCCGTTCTCGCTCAACGGCGTTTGCTGTACAGCCTCTTCGTACGAGAGCGTTGGCCGCAAGAGTCCTTCGACGAAGCTCGGATAGTCACAAAATGGATGCATCACCACTTTGTCCTCGCCGAATGTGCGCTTGTTGAAATAGGTAGCGGCCCCCAGGTTGTGCCTTTTGAAGAAGTCGACGTCATACGTCGTCTTGAATCGATCCATGTCAACACCCAGATCACTTAGAAGGCTGCGTACGGTTGCACTGAATCGATGTGGATACAGAAACTCCGAACCACCCTCGCCCAATCGGAGGACGCCATCTATCGTGTGTTCATTGCGCTTGGCATGGCCCCCAAAATCGTCATGGTTGTCCAGTATGAGGACCTTCTTGTCTCTTCCGTGCTCTTGCTGATAGAAATAGGCTGCCGACAGTCCACTTAGCCCGCCACCAACAACCACCAGGTCGTAGGTCTCCGACAGGTTTGTGGTTGGCCCCCAATCCGTTTGTTCAGTCCATGCTCGGCTATGTGCGTGTTCGTGTGATCCGGGGTGGCTGCCACGAAGACCGGTAAGCGCTGGTGGGTAATACGATGGTTGGAGTGCGGCCATAACCGCTTGACTGGCACCTTCAACCTGAAACATGGAAGTCCCAGCCGCCACTAAAGATCCATTGATAAAGTCTCTTCTCGTAATATTGCTCAACTGGCTAATTCCTAATTTTGGTCTTCGTGGACCGATTCGCGAAGCGAATCAGCACGGCGACGGCGCCCCATCCGGGCGAGAATCAGTCTACGCCGATTCGAATCGATCAGCCACGGCACGCGGTACTTCGGGTTGAGGGCGCGACGGGCGGATTTGGGCAAGCTGCGGCTTGGATCCGGGTCGCCTCAGGCGGTGCGTTCCACCGGTGGGGCCCCTCAGATGGGGGCTGGGGGAAGAGGCCCTCTTCGGCTACCGGTGACTCGTCGGCGTCCCGGTGGAAGTTGGGCGACGATCATCCTGCCTGTCCCGGGGAACGCCTCGGCCCCGCCCGCCTCGATCTGCTTGCGCCGCCCGCGGCCTCGCCTCCCTCACCGAACCCGCTCGAACCAGAAGTTCCTCACCCGACCGGAGTCCAGGACGAACCCGCTGATCGGGTGACGTCGTGGCCCGCCTCCTCGCACCAGACCGCGACCACGTGCGGCATGACACTTGCCAGATTGGCGTTCATCACCCGCGCCCAGAGGGTCCTGGTCGGCGCGCGTGCTACCAGATCCAGAACACCGACTCGAAGTCCCTGCAATCCGTTGTCTCTTGCTCCGGCCGACGTCTGCTCTGGCTGCCACACGAACTCGGAAGGGTCGCAGCGCAGCGGAAGGCAACCGCCAGGTGCACGCTCAGGCGGAGCCTATGGGACCGAGGCATGAGCCCACAACCAGAGAGGCGCTCGCAACTCGGCTGACCTTGACGCACCGAAGATGGTGAACATGACGCTGGATCGGCCTCGCCATGGACGCCTGGCACGGAATCTGCTTTACCCTTGTGGTGTTCGCCCGAGAACGGTTGTCGGTGCCATGCCCGCGGCATGACGGCCGCATCGGTACAGGCAGGTCAGAGGAGCCATGTTCGAAGCGCTCGCACACTGGATCGAGGGTTCCGGCAGCCTCGTCTATGTTCTGGCGCCGCTGTTCACCTTGATCGTGGCAATCCTCCCCATTCCCGCCGAGATACCGGCGCTG
This sequence comes from Acidobacteriota bacterium, assembly GCA_965197275.1. Taxonomy (GTDB): domain Bacteria; phylum Acidobacteriota; class UBA890; order UBA890; family WLXD01; genus DASCOT01. The sequence goes on along the minus strand of CBDAMQ010000025.1, from coordinate 179,634 downwards.
CTGAACGGGATGGTCTTCGGCCCTGTGTGGGGGACGCTCGTCACCTGGCTCTTCGCGCTCACGGGGGCGCAGATCAGCTTCGAGCTGGCGCGTCGCTTCGGACGGCCACTGGGTGAGCGGCTGGTACCGCTGCGCCTCCTGCAACAGGCCGATCGCACCATGCAGTCGGCTGGCTGGCCGGTGTTGCTGACGCTGCGTTTCCTCCCGACCGTCGCGTTTACCGCAGTTAACTGGGCCGCCGGGCTGACGATGGTCTCCCGGCGCACGTTCGTGTGGACCACGGCGCTCGGCATTCTTCCGGGCGCGATCGTCTTCACGCTCACCGGGACCGGACTCGGCGCGGTGCTTCGCAGTAGCTCGGTACAACGGCTGGGGCCGTGGTCGTGGATCGCCGCGGGGCTGCTGATGGTCGCTCTGACCTTATGGCTGTGGCGCCGCGTCGGGCGTTCGGAAGCGGACGTGTCGTCCCGATAGCGGGACGCGCGAGTCGGATCTCCGGACTCTGCCGCGTACCAGGTTACTCGCCGCGCAGTGATGCCGCCGGGTCGATGGCTGCTGCCCGACGTGCCGGTAGCACCGACGCCAGGACGGCGGCGAGCAGCAAGCAAATCACGACGGCCAGGTACGTCGACAGCTCCGTTGGGCTGACCTCGAACAGCAGGGTGGCGATCCATCGAGAAGCACCGACTGCGAGGAGCAAGCCGATTGCCAGCCCGCTGCCGATCATCCATCCGCTCTGGCCAACCACCATACGCAGCACGTCGGCGCTACTGGCGCCAAGCGCCATTCTCACGCCGACCTCATGCCGTCGCTGCGACACCAGATAGCTGAGCACCCCGTACACGCCGAGCGCAGCAAGGAACAGGGCGCTGAGCGAGAAGATCCCGAGGATCGTTGCCGCGAAACGCTCGCGTGCCACCGCGGCGGCGAGCGTCGAAGTCATGGTGTCGATGTTGTACACGGCCAAGTCGGCGTCGAGCGACCAGATGCTCGTGCGCACCGGCGCGACCATGTCGAGCGGATCAGCGTCCGTGTGCACCATCAGCGTGACGACACCGAATGCGGGCGCTTGCAGCAAGTTCACGTACATCGCCGGCGGCGCGGCGCGATCCAGTCCCAGCGTCCTTTCGTTCTCGATAACCCCGACCACACGGCGCGGGATCCCGGCCCACGGTAACTGCAGCTCGTGCTCGAGCGGCTCCAGCTGTGCGAAGTACCGCTCCCGGGCCGCCTCGTTGATGATCGCCACAGGCTCGCTCCGAGCATCGTCGGTGGTGTCCATGAGGCGACCGTGGAGAAGCGTCGCACCGACGGTATCGAAGTAGGTCGGGCTCACCAGGCGGATGGTGATCTCCCCTTGTCCGCTGTCGTACGGGATGCCGACGATTCCGAAGCTGTTGGTGAAGCCCGCCTGTAGCGGGTGTTGCGAGGTGAGGGTCGCGGTGCGCACGCCGGGCAGAGCGCGCACGCGTTCGAGCAAGGAGCTGTAGAAGTTGCGCCGCTCCGGCCAGTTGGGCCAGCTCTGGAACTCGCGCGGATAGCGCGAGTCGGGTAGCTGAAGATCGGCGCGAAGCACGTTGTCGGCACGAAACCCGGGGTCCACCCCTTGCAGGTTTCGCAGGGTTCCGATGAGCAGCGCGGCGGCGACCAGCAAGACCACGGCCAGCGCAGTCTGCCCGGCAACCAAGCAGCGGCGCATGAACAGCTTCGATACGGCCGCCGCCTCGGCCTGTGAGCGTCCTTCTTTCAAGGTGCTCTGGACGTCGACGCGACGAGCCTGGAGGGTCGGCAGTAACCCGCAACCTATACCGATGAGGGCGCTGGTTGCGGCGGCGAACAACAGCACCCAGGCATCGAGGCCGACGACGTCACGACCGAGCAGCTGTGGTGGAGCCAGCGTCAGCAGCGCCCTCAACCCGACGACCGAGAGCGCCCCTCCGGCCAGCAGGGCCAGGCCGGTCAATACCATTCCCTCCGCTAGGAAGCGCCGTGCCAATCGCGCATTGCTGGCTCCCAGTGCCACGTAGACGGCGGTCTCCTGCGCCCGTCCGGCGCCCTGTGCCAGGAGCAGGTTGGCAACGTTGGCACAGGCGATCGCCAGCACGGTTGTCACTGCCCCGAACAGCAACCACAGCGTCGTCTTGGCGCCGCCACTTCGATAGTCGGTCAGCGGCTCGACCAGGACACCGCGATTGGCGTTCTCCCGATAGTTGGCCTCCAGGTCGGCTGCGATCGAATCCATCTCGTCGGCTGCCTGTGCAAACGACGAGTCGGCGGCTAGCCGCCCGAGCACGTTGACGTCGTGTCGAGCCCGCCCCGAGTTGGTCGCGTCACGCTGCAGCGACGTCCACAGGTCGTAGCCGGGATCGGGGAAGTCGAAGCCGGCCGGGAGAACCCCGATCACCGTGTAGCCGCGGTCGTTGAGCCGGATCGAGCTACCAACCACATCAGGCGCGGCGGCAAACGCATCGCGCCAGAAGGCGTGCGTCAGCAGGACCACCTGCTCGCCGCCGGGGACATCTTCGGCGGCGGAGAACTCTCGTCCCAGGGCGGGGCTGACACCCAGCACTCCCAACAGGTCGGCGTTGGCCGTCACTATCCTCAGCCGTCGAGGCTCGCCGCCAGCGCGCGTCAGGTTGAGGTTGCCGGTGGCATAGATCGCCATGCCGTCGAACTCCCGACTGCGCTCGCGAAAGTCGATGAAGTCGTGCACCGAGGCCTGCTCGCGAACGGTTCCCGTAGCGCGGTCGTTCTCCCAGATCATCGCCAGCCGCGAAGCGTCCTCATAGGGGAGCGGGCGCAGGAGTACACCGTTGACGACGCTGAAGATCGCGGTTGTCGATCCGATTCCGAGCGCCAGGGTAAGCACGACGACCGCGCTCAGGCCGGGTCTCCTGCTCAGCGAGCGGATCGCCATTCGTAGGTCGTGCCAGAGCTTGTCGATCATCATGCTCCATTCCTCGCGTTCGATTCGCTGTAGCGCCATGCGTCGACAGTCAACGTGTACCTGGGTGCGATCGCCGAACCGCCGCATCACTGCGGCGCGCGCCTCCGCCTCGGTGCGCCCGCGGCCCACGAGCTCCGCGACGCGCCCTTCGATATGGAAGTCGAGCTCGGCATCGATATCGGCTCGGCGCAGTCGTCGCGGGAAGAGACGGCGCCAGGTGTCCCGCCAGTCACGCAAGCGTCAGTCGCTCCACTGGTGAGACACGTCGAGCACCGCTGCCACGGCGTTCGCGTGCTCAAGCCAGCGGCGCGTCTCGCGCCGCAGGCGTCGGTGGCCGCGCTTGGTGAGCTTGTAGAGCTTGGCTCGCCGTTGCGTATCCGACATCCCCCACGAGCCGGTCAGAAGGCCGTCGCGCTCCAGGCGGTGCAGCGCCGGATAGAGAGCTCCCTCCTCGATGCGCAGCGCATCGTCGGCGAGTTGTTCAATGCGACGGCTGATCCCCAAGCCGTGTGAGGGCCCATGGGTCAGCGCTTGGAGGATCAGCAGGCTCAGTGAGCCGTATAGCGTTCCGGCGTCGATATTGCCCATCGGTTCCTCCTACGACGGCCTTGGTGCGTCGGGGCGAAACGTTACCTAATCCGATTAGGAGATAGAAAACTAGCACACCTAAGCCGCTGAGGACAATGCCAACGCTCGACATGCTCTGCCGGCAGCGTAGACTGGCGCCATGAGTGTCGATTCGGTGCTGATTCCGCAGTTGGATGGCGTTGCCGGGATGGTTTTCGACCTGGAAGGAACCCTGTACGTCGGTGATTGTCCGGTGGAAGGGGCGGCGGAGTCGATCGACATGCTTCGCGCCCGCGGCGTGGTCCTCCGCTTCCTGACCAACACCACGACGCGCGCCCATGATTCGTTGACGCTCAAGCTCGAGCGCATGGGCTTCGACGTTGCCGCAGACGAGGTCTTCTGTGCTCCCACTGCCGCCGGCCGATTCCTGCTCGACAACGATGCCAGCGCCTGGCTGCTGGTGGCCCCGGCGGCGCTGTCGGACTTCGATGGCGTGCGGCTCGACGCCGAGAACCCCGACTACGTGGTGGTGGGTGATCTCGGTGATGATTGGACGTTCGAGCTGCTCAATCGGGCCTTCGTCCTGGTGCACGAGCGCGGCGCACGGCTCCTCGGCTTGGTGCGTAGCCGCTATTGGCTGACGGCGGCCGGTCCGCGGCTCGATGCGGGCCCTTTCGTGGTGGCACTGGAGTACGCCACCGGCACCACCGCAGCGATCTTCGGCAAGCCGGAGCGCGCCATGTTCGAGACCGTGCTCGGTAACATGAGGTTGCCGGCCGCATCCGTCGCCATGGTCGGCGACGATCCGATCACGGATGCCGCCGCCGCAGCGGCGGTGGGAATGCGCACGGTGCTCGTCCGCACGGGCAAATACCGGGAAGACGCGCCGGATAGCAGCGAGTCAGCCGACGCGACCTCGTTTCAACCGGATGCAGTGGTCGACTCCGTTGCGTCCCTGATCGCAGCCGGCTAGCGAGTCCCGCCGGGTGCAGTTCAGCTACCTGCCAGTGCGCCTTGTCGCGCGACGCTCAGGCGGGCGCCCCCTTGAGATCGCGCTTGCGATTTCGGTATAGCTGTTGGTCGACGACCGCCGCCATCGACCCGGTGTCGAGCCGGCGCCCGAGGAAGTCGTCGATGGCACGAACGAAGCCCGCAGGGTCCTCCAGAGCGTCCTTGTAGTGCACCTCGATCATCTCGAAGTTGGGGCGCTCGCGTACCAAGAACTGAACCTGCACCAGGTGTCGGAGAAAGAACTGCTTCGTCTGGACGTCGTCGAGCGGATTGTCCTCGCCACGCCGCTCGAGCATCTTGTTCTGCGATGCGACGACCTCGTCGAGGTCGCGGCGCATGAAGAGCACCTTGTAGAAATGATCCGCTGGAAGGTCCTTGAGCAGGTGCGAGATGACCTTCAGGACCTGGCCGCGTGCCTCGCCGACCCACGATTTGTCGGTCTCGTTCTCGAGGTCCTTGACGCGCTCGTGCTCGTAGTAGCCCTTCGGGTTGTCGGTATCGGCGATGCGCTCGTTGTCGGTGAGGATGGGCAATCCGGCAGCGTCGAGCATGCGCATCATCATCGACGTGCCGGAGCGCGGTAGCCCCGAGACGACAATAATCTCGTCGCCGTACCTGCGACGACGCAGCGCTCGCTTGAGTGACCTCAGCACGGAGTTTCCTCTGCAGGTGGGCCGGAAGGTGCTCCATTGTAGCAAGGTGATGACGCCGCTCACTGCGCCCGCGGCGCCCCCTCCCGACGGACGCGTCGCCGTGTCGGGGGGCGGCACCGTAGCGTGTACACTGCGGCCCATGAAGTGGGCTTCGTTCGTGTCGGAGGAACCCTGTCTGGATGTCGCCGTGCAACAGTGTTTCGGCGAGATCAATCGAGCGCTGGACGGTTGTCAGCCCGACCTGCTGTTGCTCTTCGCGTCCGATCACCATGCCGATGATTACTCGGCCGTACCCCAGGAGGTGCGGCAGTACTTCGCCTCGACCCGCTTCCTGGGCTGTTCCGGCGGTGGAGTCGTCGGTGGCGGGCGCGAGGTCGAGCACAGTCCCGCGCTGTCGATGACCGCTGCCGTGCTGCCGGGTGTGCGAATCGAGCCGTTCCATCTCGACTCCGACGAGAGCGATCGGCTGATCGAACACGCGGCCGGTTGGCACCGCCGCCTAGACGTCGATGCGACATCGCCAGCGCACTTCGTACTCCTGGCCGACCCCTTCAGCTGTGATGCGCGCGGCCTGCTGGCGTCACTGGATACGGTGTATCCGGACAGCCGCAAGGTGGGTGGGCTCGCGAGCGGCGCGAGTCGACCCGGCGACAACGCTCTGTTCATCGATGATGAGGTGTGGACGGAGGGCGTTGCGGGCCTGATGTTGAACGGGGATATCGCCATGGACACGATCGTTGCGCAGGGGTGTCGACCGATCGGTCCGCCGTTGTTCATCACCAGCGCAGTGCGCAATCGAATCCTGGAGCTCGATGGAAGACGTCCAACGGAGCTGCTCAGCGAGCTGTACGAAGAGCTGTCGGTGGCGGACCAAAAGCTCTTTCGTCACTCGTTGTTCATCGGCGTGGTCATGACGGAAGGACGGTCGGAATACTCGCACGGTGACTTCCTGGTTCGGAATCTCGTCGGGGTGGAGCCCGACACCGGTGTCATCTCGGTCTCCGAGCTCCTGGAGCCCGGACAAGTAGTGCAGTTCCACCTGCGCGACGCCGACTCGTCGGCAGAGGATCTCGAGATGCTGCTGCGTGACTACAAGACCCGGAACGGTGCGACGCCGGACGGCGCTCTGCTGTTTTCGTGCCTGGGGCGTGGCGAGACGCTCTATGGGCAGCCGGATCATGATAGCCGCATGATCAATGCTCAGCTGGGTGATATTCCCATCGGCGGTTTCTTCTGCAACGGCGAGATCGGCCCGGTTGACCGGCGCACGTTCGTGCACGGTTACACCAGCTCGATCGCTCTGTTCCGACAACAGGGGGGCTAGGTCGGTGATCGGAGCGTTATTGGCAGCGCTTTGTTGCGGGGCGACGGGGGCGCAGGCACCGCTGTCCATCGAGTACATCGCGCACGCAAGCTTCTTGATCGAGTCACCAGGCGGGGCGCGTGTCCTGGTGGATCCGTTCGCCAGTCGTGTATGGCTCGGGTACGACTTTCCGCAGGACCTGGGAGCCGATGCGGTCGTGATCACGCATCCGCACTATGACCATGATGCCGGCAGGTTCCGCGGCGCGCCGTTTCCGTGGCCTGACACACGTGTCTTCGACGCCCCGGGAGAGTTCATCGTCGACGACGTACGGCTGATCGGACTACGCGGAAAGCACGCCGATCCGTACGGCGAGGAGTTCGGCCAGCTGAACACGATTTGGGTGATCGAGACCGCGGGGCTCAGAATTGCGCACATTGGCGACAACGGCCCGCTGACGCGCGACAACATCCGAGATCTGGGCGCCATCGACATCCTCATGGTGCCGATCGATGCTCAGTTCCATGTCCTCGCGCGTGCCGAGGTGGCCGCGCTCGTTACCGCCGTGCGGCCCCGGCATCTGGTGCCAATGCACTACCGGCTGCCGGAGCTCGAGCCCGAGGCTGACTCACCCGACGATCTCGGCTCGATCGAGCCGTGGCTGCAGGGCCGCGCCGGTGTGGTTCGGCTGGGTACTCACCGCTGGCGAGTGGGGCTCGACACGCTGCTCCCCGCTGGCAGCACGGTGGTCTTCGAGCCCTCGCCGCGCGTGGCGCGGCCTTCGCGCTAGGGCGCGGCGATCGAATCTGTCGGGCGGATTAGGAATCCGTTTCGAGCGGTGATCCCAGCGCTGCTGCGAATGCCCGGATACGGGCGGCGTTGGCGCCGAGATCGCTTCTACCGACGCGCGAGGTAGAGCGCACGTCAACCACCGAGCCCGACCCCGCCGGGCGCACGCGCACGACGAAATCGTCTACGAAACCGAAGACGCGTGATACCGCATAGGCCTCGATGTGGCCGCCAACCCGGCTACTGAATGCGATGACGAGGCCGATCTCCTCGGCGGCCGCCAGCGCCGCTGCGTAGGCAGCGTCGGGGTCGAGGTCGAGCTCGATCGGGCGCAGGTACGGATAGGCGGCCCGCTGCTGGCTGATGACGCCGTCACCACCATGCGGGTAGGTCAGGTCGCGGCCTGCGTTGTCGTTGTGGTCAAGGGCGGCGCGGTACGCGGGCGCATCGTCGGGTGAGGTGGTGATGTCGTGAATCGGCGGTGCGTCGAGACTCAAGCCTATGGTCGTCAGCGCGATCAAGAGCAACGCCCCGCAGATGGTCGCGCGCTGCCCCCGTACGCGCATTCGCGAGTCGGCGCTTGCCCGCCACCACGCGAGCAATCCCGATGCCAGGCTGAGTAACCTCCCTGCCACCCAGGACAGGATGAAGATGCCGAAACCGCTGAGCGGTCGCGTTGCGCCGAGATGAATCGACGCTACGGCGATGGTCATGACGCCGATGGTAATGATTGGGGAATATGTCGCGATCCGTATCAACAAAGGCTCGCTCTCCGACGTTCCGGCAACAGAGGTGATGACCCGGGCGCATGGAAATGTAGCAGTCGTCGAGAGATTACTGCGATAGTCGCGCGCCGATGCCAGATAGACTCTGACAATGGCGGAAGAACGCGAGGAGCTGGTGGCTATCGTAGCCGCGAGAGAGGACGAGATCGCGCCGCTGCGCGAACGCGTGCTGGTTTCCGAGGAGATCAAGGACGGGCCCCGCTACTATGTTCGGGGCATTCTGCGGGGCGTCCAGGTCGTTCTCGCCGTGACCGGTGATGGCAAGCGCAATGCCGATCTCGGAATTCGACGGCTGATCCAGATGTGCGCGCCCACCCGTGTCCTTGCTGTTGGCCTCGGAGGCGCGCTGTCGGTGGACCTCGCCGTCGGCGACCTGGTGGTCTCTAGCGAGGTGATGGAAGGAGAGCAGACGCTCGCCTGTCCAGACCTGCAATGGCTGGAGGAAGCCTCGCTCCACCTGGACTACGACCTCGGCCGGCTGGTCACCGTAGACGAGATCCTGGCCACGCCGTCCAGCAAGTCGGAATGGTGGGGGCGGACGTGGCGCGACCAACCGGCAGCTGCCGACATGGAATCGGCCTGCTTCGCCCGGGTGGCAGTTGCCTACAACCTTCCCTATCTGATCGCCCGCGCTATCAGCGATGCGGCCGACGAAGTGCTCCCCGATTTCCTCGAGGACTGTCGCGCGCAGGACGGCAGCATCGACAAGCGGCAGGTGTTCTGGAAAGCGGTCTGGCGACCAAGCTCGTGGGGCAGCATCGTCCGCCTGCGCTCGCGTATGCGAAGGTGTGCCGGCACGCTCGCTGATTTCGCCGAGGGGATGGTTGCGACGCTGGCGTAGTACCGTCGCCGGGGCGCCTGGCCCGCCGCTGGGGCGCGGCATTGACATGCCCGAAAGTGTCAACGACACTCGTGTCCCCACGCACTCGGCGCGCAGCGCTGATTGCGAACGCCGCGCCCCGCCTGTCGTGCGTCTCCACAGCCGGCGCCCGTGTTGCGAGTACGCATGAGCAGCACCGACTCTCCGGCCGCCAAGCCGGCCGAGCGCGACCGCAAGGCCGAGCACATCGAGCTGGCCCTCGACGACCGCATGCAGCTGGGAAGTGGAGGCTTTGACGCCTGGCATCTCGAGCACTGCGCGCTGCCCGAGATCGACATGGACGAAGTCGACTACAGCGCCGCCTTCCTCGGCAAGCCGATGCTGGCTCCACTGCTTATCTCGTGCATGACTGGCGGCACTGCCGAGGCCGCCCGAATCAATCGCAACCTCGCGATCGGCGCCGAGCGGGCAGGCGTCGCGCTCGGTGTGGGATCGCAGCGCAAGGCGTTGGAAGATTCATCGCTGGAGGCGACTTTCAAGGTGCGTCAGCATGCCCCCACGGTGCCGCTGCTGGCCAATCTCGGAGCTGTGCAGCTGAACTATGGCTACGGTGTCGACGAGTGTCGCGCCGCAGTGGGCATGATCGATGCGGACGCCCTGGTGTTGCATCTGAACCCGCTGCAGGAAGCCATCCAGCCCGAGGGGGACGTCAACTTCGCCAACCTCCTGCCCAAGATCGCTGCGATCGTCGATCAACTGGAGGTGCCGGTCATCGTCAAGGAGATCGGCATGGGGCTGTCGCTCTCCGTAGTCGAGCAACTCATCGAGGCCGGCGTTGGCATCGTCGACACCGCGGGACACGGGGGCACGAGCTGGGCGCGTATCGAGGCCGAGCGCGCCGACGACCTGGAGCTGGGCGATGTGTTCTCCGACTGGGGGATTCCGACCCCTGACAGCATTCGCGCGGTTGCCAGCCTGCCGGACATTGTCGTTATCGGCAGCGGCGGAGTTCGCACCGGAATCGACGTCGCCAAGGCGCTGGCCATGGGCGCTGACGTGGTAGGTCTGGCCTATCCTTTCCTCAAGGCATCGCTGCAATCGGCTGACGCGGTGACGACACGGATCGAGCGCGCCCTGACCGAGCTCCGGGTGTCGATGTTCTGTGCCGGCGCCCGCACGCTGACCGATCTCCGGGCTCTGTCACTGGTCCAGCGATGACCGACGCCGCCGACCCGCGCGACCGGGATGCGATCGTTGACGAGATCGTCGAGGGTACGCGTCGCCTCCATCGGCTGCCCCCGGAACTGGGCGCTGCGGACGCTGCGGCGGTTCGGCGACAGGCAGTCGAGCGTCTGACCGGAGCCACGCTGACGCACACCGGAAGCTACTCGCTCGATTCGGCGAGAGCCGCCGACAGCCACTGCGAGAACCTGATCGGTGCAGCGCAGATCCCCGTGGGGGTTGCAGGGCCACTCCTGGTTCGAGGCGAGCAGGTCGACGGCGAGGTCTACGTCCCACTGGCGACGACGGAAGGAGCTCTGGTCGCCAGCATCAACCGTGGTTGTTCGGCAGTCCGGGCGGCTGGCGGTGTCGCCGTGCACGTCGAGGACGTCGGCATGACGCGGGCGCCGGTGTTTCGCTCGTCCGGGCTGCAGCAGACACGTGAGTTTCTCCGTTGGGTCAGCGATAACGATGACGCGATCCGGTCGGTGGCAGAGGGTACGAGCCGCTTCTTGCAACTGGTGGATATCCGCCCGTATGCGTTCGGGACGACGATCTTCCTGCGCTTTCGGTTCCGTTCCGGCGACGCCATGGGGATGAACATGGCAACGATTGCCTGCGACCAGCTGGTGCGCGAGCTGATCGAGCCGGCCACCGGAGTGCGCTGTGTGGCTTTGTCGGGGAACTACTGCGTCGACAAGAAGCCAGCGGCGATCAACTTCCAGGAAGGCCGCGGTAAGCGCATACACGCCCAGGTGACGTTGGACGATGCAGTGCTGTCGCGCCTGAAGACCAACGCCGCCGATCTTCTCGAGGTGCAGTATCGAAAGAACCTGCTGGGCTCCATCGCCGCCGGAGCAATCGGCTTCAACGCCCACGTGGCCAATGTTGTGGCCGCCGTGTTTCTGGCCACTGGACAGGACCCGGCTCACGTCGTGGAAGGGTCGATGGGAATCACGTCTATCGAGCCCTGTGACGATGGGGGTGTCGTGGCCTCGATGTACCTTCCTGCGGTGCCGCTCGCTGCCATCGGCGGCGGCACCGCTCTCGATACGCAGCGCGAGGCGCTCGCCGTGCTCGGCGTGGCGCCGCAGCCGGATCGACCCGGTGACGCGGTACTGCGGCTGGCGGAGATTCTCGGCGCCGCGGTGCTCGCCGGTGAGCTGTCGCTGCTGGCGGCGTTTACCTCGCAGGACCTTGCCGGCGCCCACAAGCGGCTAGGGCGGCGGACTCAGGCCGGCTAGGCGGTCGCCCCGGTGCCGACCCAGTCGCCCGAGCGACGCCTGCTCATGCGCGTCTCCGCTCCCAGTAAGTTGATCCTCATGGGTGAGCATGCCGCGGTCTACGGTCGCCCCGCCCTAGTGGCAGCTACCGGGCTGCGTCTGCGGGTCGATGTGCACGGCGGAAGCGACGCCGGCGTAGAGATAGATCTTCCGGCGCTGCGGCACAGCGGGCGTGTTTCCTGGGACGAGGTTTCACGCTACACGGATCAGATGCGCCGGCGCTGGGAGCGGTATGACGCCGATCCGACCCCCGAGGCGTTCGCCGCCCTTCGCCAGGAACGCGGCGATCACTTGATACTCGTGGCGCTTGGCGAGGCCATCGCCGCGCTTGGTGAGGATCCGAGCGCCAGGGACCACCCGCTGAGTGCGGTGCAGCTTCGCATCGCGTCAACAGTCCCCATCGGTGCCGGGTTCGGCAGCTCCGCCGCGGCCGCCGTTGCTGTCGTCGGAGCCATCTGTGCGCTATGTGGAAGGGCTGCCAGATGGTCGCTGATCGGTCCGATCGCGCGCCAGGTGGAACGACGCCAGCATGGCGCTCCGTCGGGTGTGGATGTGGCCACCGTGTTTCATGGCGGCGTGCTGCGCCTGCGTCTCACCGGAGATGAGCTGTCGATCGAACCGCTGGCGGCTCGTCCGAACACCCTGCGGCAGCTGCGCGTCTTCGACACGGGTCGCTCGACGGAGCCAACGGGCGCCGTGGTGGCTGCGGTGCGGGCGCGGCGCAACCGCAACCCGCAACGGTTCGACGAGTCTCTGGACGCTGCCGAGTCTGCGACCCGAGCTTTCCAGGACGCCGTTACCGCATCGACGGATGAGCGCCGGGGCGACCTGATCACTCCTATGCGCCAAGCCCAGCGTTACCTTGAGTCGATCGGGGTCGTACCGGAGCCGGTCCGTGTTGCCGTCCACGACATCGAAGCGTTGGGTGGGGCCGCGAAGGTCTCCGGCTCGGGCTCGCTCGAGGGTCCGGGTGCGGGGTCCCTCCTGGTGCTGTTGCCGGATGGCGTCGAGCGCCTTCCGGAGACGCTCGAGCGATTACCGGAGCACGACGTCACGTTGGGCGCCGAGGGCGTGCGTGTGGAGGCGGTGGCGTGAGCCGCGGCGCCACGGTCGAAGCGCCCTCCAACATCGCCTTCGTGAAGTACTGGGGTGCCGAGGATCTGACCAACGCGATTCCCCTCAACGCTTCGATCTCGATGTCGCTTCGGGCATGTGTCACACGAACGAGCGTCGAGACCGTTGCCGCCGGCACCGCCGACGAAATCTGGGTGCTTGCCGACGGCCGGTGGCGTCGGGCCGAAGGCGCGTTCCAGCGGCGCGCTGCGGCGCATCTTGAAAACCTGCGGCGCTGGGCCCAGGTCGACTTCGGTTTTCGGGTTGCCACCGAGAACAGCTTCCCGGCGGCCGCGGGCATTGCCTCGTCGGCGTCCGGCTTCGCCGCACTTACCCTGGCGGTGGCGGCAGCGCTCGGGCGGCAAGCCGACGTTGACGAGCTATCGAACCTGGCGCGGATGTCCGGTTCGGGCTCCGCGTCCCGGTCAGTGTTCGGCGGCTACGTGCAGTGGCCGCTCGGTACCGACGAGGATCCTTGGCGCGCCGCGTCGCTGGCTCCGGCGTCACACTGGGATCTGCGCGACGTGATCGCGATCGTTCAAACCGGTCCCAAGGAGGTCTCCTCACTCGAGGGGCACACTCGTGCGGTCGGCAGCCCCCACTACGCGCGCCGGCAGGACCTGATTCCGGCACGGCTCCAGCGAGTTCGCGACGCCATCGACAGGCGCGATCTGAACCGACTCGGGCCGGTGATCGAAGAGGACGCCATTGAGCTGCACCTGATAGCGATGTCATCGGAGCCGCCGATCTTCTATTGGCTGCCGGCGACCTTGAGCGTGCTGGATCATGTTCGCTGTTTGCGTCGGCGCGGTACGTCGGCGTGGGCGACGATGGACGCCGGAGCCAATGTGCATGTCATCTGCTCGGCCGACGACGTGGAAGTGGTAGCGGCCAGCCTGGCCACCGTCGATGGTGTCCAGACCGTGATTCGCGACGGGGTGGGCCCCGGCCCGAGAACACTCTCTGGTTCGCTGTTCGATGCCCTCGATGGTGGCCAGCCGTGAACGATCTGGTGGTGGTCAAGCTTGGCGGCAGCCTGATCACCCACAAACGTCGTCCGCGCACGGTCCGGCGCGCCGACCTGTCGCGACTCGCAGACGAGATCGCAGCGTTGACCCGACGCTCGCGGCGGCCACTGTTGCTGGGGCACGGGAGCGGGTCGTTCGGGCACGTCGCCGCCGCGGTGTCGGGTGTTCACGCCGGCATGGTCGGAACTGGTGCGCGACTCGGCGTGTCGCGAACGCAGGCGGCAGCGTCCGAGCTGCACGCCATCGTCATGAATGCGTTGCGCGCTGCGGGTGTCGCCGCTTACTCCGTGGCTCCGTCGAGCGCGATCATCGGCCGCGGCGTCGGCCAACGTCCGCGGGTGCACATCGAGCCAATCATGCGTGCGCTCGACAACGGTCTGTTGCCTGTCACCTACGGCGACATCGTGATGGATCGTACGTGCGGCTGTTCTATCTGCTCGACCGAGACTGCGCTGCTGGAGTTTGTCCGCGCGCTGCGGTCGGCGGGCCGGAGCTGCTCGACGGCGATGTGGCTCGGTGACACGGACGGCATTCTGGATTCGGCCGGAGCGAGCCTGGCACTGGTGCGCTCAGGGGACGCCGCAGCTGCGCGTCGTCTGGTCGGTGGCGCCGCGGCGACAGACGTGACCGGAGGCATGCGTCATCGTCTCGAGACTGCGTTGACGCTGGCGCGCATCGGCGTTCGCTCACACCTGCTGGATGGCCGTCGGCCGGGCATTCTGCGCCGCGCGCTACGTGGCGCGTCGGTGCCCGGGACGATCGTCGAGCGCTGAGCCCGCCGCCAGTTCCGTGGGCCAGGGTGGATAATGGACGTCGGTCAGCCAAACTCGGGCACACGCATGGACCGTATTGAAGATCTTCTCGAGAAGACCAGCCGCACGTTCGCGCTGTCGATCCCGATGCTCCCTGAGCCGACACGGCGTGAGCTCGGGATCGCGTATTTGCTCTTCCGGATTGCCGATACGTTTGAGGATGCGGCGCAATGGGGTCGACAGCGCCGGATCGAAGCCCTCGAGGAATTCATCGGCCTGGTTCGAGATCCGAGTCGGCAGCGCGCCGCCGAGCTGGGAAGCGCCTGGGCCGCAGCCGCGCCGATAGATCATCCCGGGTACCTGGAGCTGCTCGGCGAATCGGCGATCGTGATTCATGAGTACGAGCGTCTGCGACCTGGCGCCCGCGAGATCATTCGCGGCCATACGTTGCGTACCGCGGCCGGTATGGTGGGGTTCGTTGATCGCTCTGTCGACGGTGTGCTCAAGCTCGAATCTCTCGACGACCTGCGGGGGTATTGCTACGCGGTTGCCGGCATTGTCGGCGAGCTCAGCACCGACCTTTTCTTGCTGGAGCGCCCACATCTGGCGTCGTCGGCGGATTTCCTGCGCCAGCGGGCGGCGCGCTTCGGTGAGGCGTTGCAGCTGGTCAACATTCTCAAGGACGCGGCCTCTGACCGACGCGAGGGCCGCCGGTACCTTCCCGCAGCGCTGGAGCGCAGGGAGGTTTTCCAGCTGGCATGGGAAGATCTCGGTGTGGCGGCAGACTACACCAACGCGCTGCAATCAGCGAGCGCGCCGCGTGGCATTGTCGCGTTCTGCGCCCTACCGACGCGGCTTGCGGTGGCTGCCCTCGACGTTGTCGAGCGCCACGGGCCCGGCACCAAGATCTCGCGTGATGAGGTCTTCGACATCGTCGATGCCCTGAACCGGGATCTGGATACCGGCGCTCGAGCGGTGGTGAGTACAGGCCACTAGTGCTCGGCGTTGCGGGCGCTTTCGATCCACTCACCGGCGTCCGGATGGCCGCGCAGCTGCCATTCCCTGGCCCGCGCTATCGCCCTGGCATAGGTGTCCCGGCTGGCGGTCGGTTCGTCGACCTCGGAATAGGCCTCGGCTAGCGCTAGCAAGTTGGGCGGGTAGTCGGGGTATAGCTCGACTGCTCGTTGTGCCTGCTCGAGGCCCTCGTCGCGGTCGCCGGGACCGGTAGGCCAACCCGGGGCTCGTACCAACATCTGCGCCAGCACACGCCTCGGTCCGGCGTAGTCGAGGATCTCGTTCCCGGTGATGGCGGCGCGTAACTCACGCTCCATCACCCGCAATCCGTCCGACGCCGTCGAGCGGCGCTGGTTTGCCTGCACACCGACAGCGATAGCCAGCCAGTAGTGACAATCAGGGTTCACCGGCTCCCGTCTGCGACACCATTGCGCTGTCTGCACTGCTTCTGTGGCCTTGTCCTGGCGTGCCTGCGCCACGTCGAGGTGTTCCGCTAGCCAGGTTTGCGCCTGCACGGCGCCGATGACCGCCAGCGCGCTCGATGGCTGTGCGACGGCCGAACGGATCCAGAGGTCCTCGGCCCTGCGCACCGCATCGGTGTTCGGGCGCCGGGCGAACTCGTCCTCGGCGCGCGCCGCCAAACGGGCGGCTTCCTCGATGTCGGCGTGCTCCGGATCGGCCCGACCCAGAGCGGAGCTCGTGTCCAGGGGCTGGAGTGCGCCGGCACAGCCCAGTGAGCCTATACCTGCGGCCACTAGCGCAACGGCGCGCAGGCGTCGGTTCATCGAGCCGCCGAATAGGCCGCCTGGGCGCTCGCCAGCGCTCCCACGTCGAGGGCTTCGAAGCGCTGCAGCTGCATCGTCTGGAGTACGTCAGCGACGCTCGCCGATTGGTGCACGCGGAGCAATCCGCTGGCCAACTGCCGGCGACGAGGCTCATCAACGCGGTCGCCGACAGACACGACGAGCCAGGCCAACAGAGGTGGCGAAGTCGCCACTACCTCGAGCGACTCGGCACCCGGAAACGACGCCAGGGCTGCAGTTTGAGCGCCATCCAGGAGCACCGCTGACCGAAAGCGATTCCGGGAGGCGTCCCCAGCCCGACAGCGCCGGCCCGCGAACGAAGCGAGGCGCGTACGCCGATAGTCCGACAAGCTCCCAGCCGGCGAGCGATTCGGGCCCGGCGATCGATCCGGCGGCGGTCACCAGGCTCCAGCGCTCGGTGGAGCTTCCGGACGCCTGCACCGCCTGCAAGATTGCCGTGAGCGCCAGCTCCTGTTCGTACTTGAGAAATAGCGGCAACGGGACCAACGCCAGGGACGTGGCGTCGTCGCGCAACCGTGCCACTCCGGATTCCTCCGTTGGATGGTATTCGGCCGTCAACATCCCGGGCGGCCATCCCGCCGCAGCCGAGACCATCGATGCGAAATCGTCCATCGTCGGCTGCGCTTGCTGTGTGTTGCTCGGGTACCCCGGAGCGCAGGCCACGAGCCGAGTAGTCTCGACGGTCGGCGACGCGGGGGCACGATCTCGATCGACGACGAGGGGGGCCGTCGCGGTCAACGCGCACAGCGCGGCCGCCAGCAGGGGCTTGGTCATCGTCGCTATCGGTCCATGCATCGACAGTCGTCAGTATCCGCGGCAAGAATAGCCTCCGTCCGTCAGCGGCGCGCTATGCCGCACACGATCAGCAGGTTCGGTAACACGATCAAGGCCGCGATCGTGCACGCGCCGACCCCGACCAGCAACAAGGTTCCCAGGCTTGCCAGGCCGCGGTGGGTCGCGAAGACGAGGCTTCCAAAGCCCACCATCGTCGTCAGCGAGGCGATGAGAATCGCTCGCCCGGTATGGGTCACGGCCGTAATGATGCCGTCGGCGCCCTCCAGTCGGAGTCGGTGAACGATATGTACGCCAGCATCGATACCGACGCCCAGGACGATGGGCACGGCAACCAGATTGGCGAAGTTGAACTCCAGGCCGGAAGCTCGCATGAAGCCGAGCATCCAGATCGTTCCGATGAAGACCGGTACCAGTGCCATGATCGTGTGGCGGACGTTGCGCAGATCGACGAGCAACACCAGGAACACCATCAGGGCGGCGCTCATGAATGCGACCCCGAACCCCGAGGTGATCATGGCGGAGTGGTTCTCGAACAGGACCGGAAAACCGATGGCGCCGGCGGCTGTGCGGAACGACGCGGTGTTGAACTCCCGCAGAAAGTCGGTGTCGTATATGTCCCCGCCGGGGAACAGATAGGCGACATAGAGACCGTGCTCCGTAACGAAACGATCGATGACGTACGGCGGCAGAGACTCTCGAGTCGGGACTGGCGTGGCCGCCGCCCGGCGCAGCTGCTTCAGTGCGGCGACCACCGCGACGCGCAGTCGGCCCTGAGCCGAGTCCCATGCGGCGAGCCGCCCAGTGTCGGCGCTTGCAGTCAGCGCCAGCGCGTCTGCCGCCGCCTGGCGAGCGGTTTCCAACTCCCCAGCTGCCCCCGCCAGTCCGGCAACGAACGCATCGTCGGCGGCGTCTGCGAGCGCCGGCTCGAGTCGCTCCAGGGACCGGTGCAGGCGCTGGCCATCGAACTCCGCACCATCCACTTCGATGGTCGCCAGAAGCTGGTGCGCGCGCGCCGCCACGGCCTCCGAGGCTGACGGTTCGTCGGGCAGGAAGGTGAGGATTGATTCGAACCGCCGGATAGTGGACGAGGAGTCGGCCCGTGCGCGCAACGCACGCAGCTGATCCAGATCCTCGGCAACCACGAGGTTGAAGTCGTGGCTGAGGGCGGACTCATCATTGATGATCTCGAGATAGCGTAGGGATTCAGCTCCCGCCGGCAGCAATTCGAGCAGGCTCGAATCCAGCCGCACGCCGCTGGCTGCGAGTCCAGCTGCCGTGGTCAATCCGATCGCCAGCGCGACGACGAGTCGCGGCGCCGCGCAGACCCACCGGGCGGCGCGCGTATCCCACAGCTGATCCACGACGGCTCCGCCATCGTCGCCGTCATGGTCGGGCGCGCCCCGCAGGAGCAGCAGTGCCGGCAGAACCAACATTGCCGCCGCCAGGCAGAGCAGCACCCCGACACTGGTGACCAGCCCGAGCTGAGAGAACCCGCGGAATTCCATCAGCAGCAGGCAAGCGAATGCAGCGGCGGTGGTCAAAGCCGAGGCGACGACGGCGGCGCGTGTCTTGCGCAGCATTGCGCGCACGGCCTCTCGGCGCCCTGACTGTTGCCGCTCGAGCTCGTACTGTGACAGCGGGTGCACAGCGTAGTCGATCCCCATGCCGATGAGGATGGGAACCAGTGCTGTGGTAATGACGTTGAGTGAGCCGATCTCGAGCCGCACCGCGCCGATGGACCACACGACCCCGGCGGCCAGCGTTCCGAGGCAGAGCACAGCGTGGCGGCGGCGGCGGAACACCAGCAACGAGATCCCGAGAACACCGAGGATGGCAATCAATGAGGTACGACGGCCGTCTCGGCCTAGAGCGTTCATTTCCTCGACGGTCATCGCCGCTGGTCCCGTCAGGCCGTAACGGATACCCGGCCGATCAGCCAGCGCCGAGCTCGCAGCCCCACGGACGGCGTCGACGAGGGCTCGTTGCGCGTCAAGGCCGCTATCGGCTGACGCCGGGTTGACGAGCACGAATACGACACGTTCGTCGTCGGTGGACAGGTAGCCGTTACTGGTCAGCGATCCGGTCCGCTCGGCGGATACCAGCAATCGTGATGCGGGCGTCAGGCGTTCGACGAATCCGTCGGGATCGACGAGGAAATCGCGCTCGGCCTCAACCAGATCAAGCAATCGGCGGGCTGCGGCAGAGGCGGTGTCCGCCGGTAGGATACGGCCCGACAGAAGCGAATCCTCGATCGCGCCCGCTACACGCTCGTTCAGATCGGCCCAGCTAGTCAGGGTCACCGTCTCGTCGACCGTGAACAGCCGCTCCAACGTATCGAGCGTCTGCTCGATGTCGCTGGCGGGAGCCAACGCCAGGGCGTGATCGGCGAGCCATTCGAAGTCGATGCGGTAGAACACGCTGCGCACGAGAGGCTCGCCTCCGAGGCGCTCGGCAATATCGCCAGCCGCCGACTCTAAGTCATCGACCGTTACGCCCGCCGCGCTCGGTTCCAGCGCCAGGATCAGCGGCTCGGCGCTGGCGAACTGTGCACGCAAGTCGTTCCACCGCGCCTGGCTCGCGTCCCCCTCCGGCACCAACTCTTCTCGCGAAGTGAGGAACTCGATTCCGGTTCCTAGCCAGATGGAGACCGCACAAAGCACAGTAGCAACCAGCAGGACGGGTCGCGGATAGTCGAGCACCAGCGACTCGGCGCGCGTCAGCATCAGGCGTATCATGCGCGGCAGTCTACCGAATCGGGTGGGCTCCGACCGGCCAACCCAGGCGCCTGTAAGGGCCCTTGAGGGGGGCGTCAGCCCGGTAGGAGCGTGCCCGGCAAGCCAACTCCTCTGCTCTTGTGAGAATGCCGTGAAGTCCCTGATTCTGACGCAATCCGATATCCGCTCCGTCGTGAAGATGAGCGCTGTGGTCCCAGCAATCGAGGCGGCGTTCGAAGCGCATGGACGCGGTCAAACGCAGATGCCGGTCAAGGTCTACCTCGATTTGCCGCAGTATCAGGGGGACTTCCGCGCCATGCCGGCGTATATGGCCGGTTCGGCCGGGGTGAAGTGGGTGAACTCTCATCCGCAGAACCCCGAGACCCACGGGTTGCCCTCGGTCCTCGGGATGTACATTCTCAGCGACCCGGCCACCGCCAGGCCGCTGGCGGTTATGGATGCCACCCTGATCACGGCACTGCGGACCGGCGCATCGGCCGGCGTCGCTGCCAAGTATCTCGCGCGGCCGGATGCGGGCAGCGTCGGCTTCGTCGGTTGCGGCGTGCAAGCGCGCACGCTGCTCGACGCGTTGCACGTCGTGTTCGATAAGCTGGACATCGTGGCGGCCGATCAACGTCCGGAGGCAGCGGCAGCTTTCGCCGCGGAGGTGGGCGGATCCGTCGGCGAGGTGGCCGACGCCGCGGCCTGCGACATCGTCTGTACGGCAACACCGTCGCGCACACCAATCGTGCGCCATGAGTGGGTGAAGCCGGGGGCCCACATCAATGCCATGGGTGCCGACGCGCATGGCAAGCAAGAGCTCGAGTCCAGCCTGATCGCGGCGGCCAAGGTGGTGATCGATGATTGGCACCAGGCGTGTGAGAGCGGCGAGGTGAACGTCCCCTTGAACGACGGTTCGCTGGCGCGAGATCGAATTCATGCTGCGCTCGGTGAGATCGTCGCCGGCCAGGCGCCGGGCCGGGAGACCGATGACGAGATCACGGTCTTCGATTCTACCGGCCTCGCGGTGCAGGACGTTGCCCTGGCACGCCTCGTTTACGAGCAGGCGCGCGAGGCGGGGGTCGGCCTGGAAGTTGACTTTCTCGCGTAGCAGAGTTCAGCTCCCTGCCAGCGTGCCGGCGTCCTGTAGTCGGCAGCCGCGCAGATCAGCCCGGGCGTGTACGCGCGCCGGCAAAGGAGCGATCGCCATGAAGACGCACGGATTCCGGTGGTCTCGCCGGCGGCTTGCCCTGCTGCTGCTCGTCGCCGTGGCCTGCGGTCCGGCAACCGTCACCCGTCCGGCAGAGGCACTGCAACACGCTCAACAGCATCATTCTGGGCACGGTGGGGCCATCGAGGCGGCGCGCGCTGTCGTTCAACAGCGCCTGCCGGAGTACCCGGGGCTATCGATCGCGGTTGGAATCGACGACCGCATCGTCTGGGCAGAGGGATTCGGCTGGGCCGATATCGAGCAGCGGGTCCCGGTACGGCCTAGTTCTCGGTTTCGCGTCGGCAGCGTTGCCAAGCCGATGACCGCGTCGCTGCTCGGCCTGCTCTACGAGGAGGGCCGAATCGACCTCGACGCTCCGGTGCAGGCATATGTGCCGACTTTTCCCGAGAAGAGATCCCCGATCTCGACGCGCTTACTCGCCGGCCATCTCGCTGGCATTCGCGACTACGAGAACGATGAGTTCCTGAGCGCGATCCCCTACGGCACTGTCTTGGATGGGCTAGAGATCTTCGCCGCCGACCCGCTGAACTCAGAACCGGGGACCGAGTACCGGTACACGAGCTATGGTTGGAATCTGATCAGCGCCGTCATCGAGGGGGCAAGCGGCGAGGGCTTACTTCCTGCCACAGATGCAGCGCCGCATCTTCGAGCCCCTGAACTCAGGCATGCTCGACACGGCTGCCGATCAGAACTACCTGATCGTTCCCCTGAGCGCGTCCGACCCTACGAGCGCCGCGATGACGGCCTGCTGTACAACGCGCCGTGGGTTGACAACAGCTACAAGTGGGCCGGCGGCGGCTTTGTCTCCACGGCGCAGGATCTGGTGCGGTTCGGTATGGCGCACATCGGGCCCGGCTTTCTGGAGGCCGCCACGTTACGCCAGTGGCAGACGTCGCAGCGAACCAGCGACGGCGTCGAGACAGGCTACGGACTCGGCTGGAGGGTGGGCACCGACACCGCTGGCCGCCGGACCGTGGGCCATGGCGGCGGCTCGGTCGGGGGTACCACCGGGCTCATGTTGTTGCCGGACGCCGGTCTGGTGATCGCCATCATCAGCAACATGAGTGGCGCGCCGGAGTTCCCGACTGAGGAAATCGTCGATCTGTTCCTCAAGTAGGGGGCCGAAACTGAGCACCGGGCCATCCGGAGTCGGCCGATATCAGCGTCGAGAAAGGCGGACGAAAAAATGCTGGAAAAACAGCAAAGTCCCTTGACCGTCTCCACGGAAATGCTAGATTTGCAGCAGTTTGAAGGGCGCGCTGCTGAGCGTACATTCGCCCGATCCCCTTCGTGGCTGGCATGGCCGAGCGATCTCACGACCATCTGACGCGGCGCGAGCGTCAGATCATGGATGTGGTCTTCCGCCGGGGAAGTGCTACGGCCGCTCAGATCCGCGCCGAGATGCCCGATCCGCCCAGCTACTCGGCCGTTCGAGCGGCACTACGGGTCCTGGAGCAGAAAGGACATCTGCGTCACGAGCGCCGTAGCCACCACTATGTGTTCTGGCCCACGGTCTCGCGGCGCTCAGCGCAGCGCGCCGCGGCGCGCCGGCTGCTGACCACGTTCTTCGAGGGCTCTACGAGCCGGGCGGTCGCCGCGTTGCTCGAGTGTGCCGAGGATCTTCCCGAGACCGAGATCGAGGAGCTGCGCGAGATGATCGCCGCGGCTCGACGGGAGGGCCGCTAGAGATGTTGCTCCTCGCCGACCTGACGGTCAGGGTGACCCTGGTGATGGCCGCCACAGCTACCGTCGCCTGGGTGCTGCGGCGGAGCTCGTCCGGCGCCCGGGCGCTGGTCTGGAGCGCTGGCATCGTCGCGGTGCTCACGCTTCCGCTGATATCGGCCATGGTTCCGGCCTGGGAGGTTCCGCTTCTGCCGGCGGCATCGACATCCAACACCCTGATCGGTCAGCCGCCGCCGTTGTCGCCGCCGGAGGGAAAACCGCGGTGGCAAACTCCTCCCTGGTCGGCAGATACCGATCCGCAGCTAGCCGGCGTCGCACGCGGCGACGACCGGAGGTCGGTTGTCGGCAGGTCAGGTGAACGGCGTGTTACCGGCGCCGCGAGCGAGAATCGAGGTTCTGCGTTCGGGTCGCCAACGGAAGGCGTCCAGGCGCACCGTGTCGAGCTGCTGCTGGTGGCGTGGGCAACTGGCGCTGCACTGTTGCTGGGCCAGCTGCTCGCCGGACTCGGTCGGGTCGCCTGGATCGATCGCGGGGCCCACCTGGTGACGGGGGGTCCGCTTCACGAGCGTCTGCAGCATGCGGCAAGCCGCCTTGGAATCCGACAACGTGTGCTGTTGCTCGAAAGTGATCGGATCGCGGTTCCGGTCACCTGGCATCTGTTGCGACCGCGTGTGCTCGTACCTCGGGGCATACGGCGCTGGTCGCCCGATTGTCAGACCGCGGTCTTGCTGCACGAGCTGGCGCATGTGCGCCGCCGCGACTTCGCCATCCAGCTGGCAGCCCATCTTGCGGTTTCGCTCTACTGGTTCAACCCCCTGGTGTGGCTGGCGCGCCGTGGTCTGCACCGCGAGCGCGAGCATGCCTGCGACGATGTTGTCTTGCACGTCGGCGTCAGGCCATCGACGTACGCTGTCCATCTTGTCGAGGTGGCGCGGTCGATGCGCAACGTCCCGCAGCCGAGTGTTGCCGTCGCGCTGATGCGCTCCACTCGCCTACGCCAACGGGTGCAGGCGATTCTCGATCCCGACGCTGGCAGAACCTCCCCGAACCGGAGAACCCTCGTGTCCCTCGCATCGATTGCCCTTGTTCTGATCGTTCCGCTTGCTGCGCTGCAGCCGGTGGCGCTGGCGCCAGCGGCGACGCCATTAGCAGAGGCGCCGGCTGGCGTGGCGAACCAGCCAGCACAATCCGCGGCGCTCGCCGTGCAGGTCCCGTTAGCAGAAGCTCCTGTGGGCCCGCCGCCGAACTCGGCGCCCGCACTCGTGATCGCGGCTCAGCAGCCGGAGCCGACGATCGAACAACTCATCAAGATGCGGATTCACGGCATCAGCGCGGAGTTCATCGAGGAGATGAGCGACGTGTTCGGCGTCGGCCTGGGCGTCGAGCAACTCGTGAGGTTGCGAATCCACGGGGTGTCGGGAGACTTCGCTCGCGACCTACGGGGCTCATTCGGGGCCGATCTGCAGATGCAGGACTTGATCACCGCCCGCATCCACGGCGTGTCGGCGGAGTTTGCTGGCAGGATGTCGGCGCTACTCGGCGCGAGTCTCGACTTCGAACAGCTCAAGAAGATGCGAATCCACGGTGTGGGTGCCGAGCTCGTCGAAGAAATGACTGACTTGCTCGGTAGCCAGCCTGACGTCGATGAGCTGATCAAGCTGCGGATCCATGGCGTGTCTGGCGCCTACGCGCGCGACATGCGTGCCGCATTCGGGGCGGACCTCGGTCTGGACGAGCTCGTCGCGGGGCGCATCCACGGGATCTCGCCCGCCTACGCTGAGGCGATGTCCTCGGCGCTGGCCGAGGACCTGGCCTTCAATACGCTGAAGCAAATGCGAATCCATGGCGTCAGCACCGCGCTGGTGCAGCAGCTCCGCGACGCCGGCTACAACGACCTCACCGCACGGGACCTGATCGATATCAGGATTCACGGCATGGAACGCATCCTGCGCAAGCGCAACGGAGGTCAGCAATGAAGCGACGCCGGATGGTGCTCGTCGGGATCACTGCCCTCGCCCTGGCCTTGCCGGGCCCGGTGATGGCGCAGGAGATCAACGGATTGTGGGAGTCGCGTTCCTGGGACGATGATCGCCAGACCGACCGCAGCCCGCAGCTACACCTGAATCTCAAGCTCGATCGTGAGCGCGACCAGGGGAACTGGCAAACGGGCTTCGGCGTCGATGTCAGCGAATTGAGCGGTGTTTCGCTCGCGCAGCTGCGCGGCTCGGCGAGTGACGTCAGTTTTCGTCTGGTGCGCGACGCAGGGACGCTGAGCTTCGACGGCGATTTCCGCGACGGTCGCGGTACCGGATTCTTCAGCTTCACCGCCGCAGCAGGCTACGTGAGCACTATGGCGAACCTGGGTTATGCGGGCCTGTCGGCCGAGCGCCTGTTCCTGTTCGCCACCCAGGACGTCACCACTGCCTACGTCGCCAGTCCTCGCTGACCTTGGCTACGCTGACTTGCCAGAGCAGGATCTGGTCAAGTTCGCCATCCACGGCGTGTCGGCCGATTTCATCCGCGGCATGAATGGCCTCGGCTATGCCGACATTGCGCCTGAGCAACTGGTGAAGCTGCGGATCCACGGCGTCAGCTTGGAGTACGTGCGCCGAGTGCGATCGGCGCTGGGAGCTGATTGATCGCCGGCTTGTAGAGGTCGGCGGGGCAGACACGCACACCCGCCTCGGACGGCGTCACCGCTTGGTGCTCGATGGGGTTTGGTTGCTCACGCGTCTTAGGTGCAGGCCGGTGAGCACGGGGTTTGGCGATGCCGTCGACGGCGGGTGTGCGTGTCTGCCCCGCCGGCGACTACTGAGGTCGCTCTAGGAAGCTCCGTCGGGGATTCGCTCGGTCAACGAGAACGGA
Source organism: Acidobacteriota bacterium (assembly GCA_965197275.1). Classification (GTDB taxonomy): domain Bacteria; phylum Acidobacteriota; class UBA890; order UBA890; family WLXD01; genus DASCOT01. The sequence goes on along the minus strand of CBDAMQ010000025.1, from coordinate 154,236 downwards.
CGGAAGCGGTCGCCACAACGGAGCGAGCGGTGGCGGTGGCATCGTTGTGCGACCGTTTCGTCTGCCTTGCCGGGTCGTCGGCTTCCGGTCTGCTGGTGAGCTCGGGGTCGAGCCCTGGGGCCCGAAAACCTCGTTGGTCGCCTAGGGCGGTGGCGGCGTGGCATCCGTCGTAGACAGCATCGCCAAACCGGAGGTTCACCGGCCTACGCCCGAGACGCGCGAGCAACTAAGACCATCAAGCACCAACCGGCGACGCTGTCCGAGACGGATGCGAAGCCGCCACCGCCCTAGCTCCCATGCAAGGAGCTTCCGGGCAGCGTCAACGTTGCGACCTGCAGATCAGGACGCCCGGCGCAGGCGGATGTCGCCGTTCATGGTCGACAGCGAGATCGAGCGCCCTCCGGAGCCGATCGTGCCGTTCGCCTTGTTGCGGAGCCACCCTGATTTCTCCAGCACCCAGTCGGACTCGACGCTGCCGTTCATTGTCGAGGCGTTCACGTCGGCGTTGGCGTCGGCCGGCAGAATCACCTCGATGGCTCCGTTCATCGACTCGAGCTCGAGCTCTCCTGACCAATCGGCCGAGCCGATTCGGGCCGATACCTTGCCGTTCATCGTCGACGCGCTCGCCCAACCCGTGGTCCACACCTCGATGGCGCCGTTCATCGTCATCAACTCGACGTCGCTGCGCAGGTTATCGGCGCCGATACGGCCGTTCATCGTCTCGCCGACGAAGCGCACCCCGGCAGGGACGCGCACCGTGAACGTGACCTCGGTCTTGTTCTTGTTGCTGCTCATGTGACCCGAATCGGGGTCACAGTCATTCCGCGACCAGAATCGCCCCGGATAGATCGAGCAGATCGTTACGCCATCGTCGTGCTCGACGACCTCGAAAGTGACCTCCTCGCGGTCGTCAGAAGGACCCTCTTTGATGGCGCTCACTTCGATGCGATCGCCATCGGTGTATTCGGCCACCAGAGGGCCGTTGGCGTTCTTGATCTGCACCGTCTTGCCGGGCGCTATGCTGCCTGACCAGGTGAACTCATCGTCGTTCTGCGCCGCTGCCGAACCGAGACCAGCCAGCAGAGCGACGGTGATCCCGCCGACCAGAGTGCGGCGAAGGCTAGTGTTCATCACGGGGTCATGCTCCTTTGGGAGGGGAATGCCGTTGCACGGGCCAGTTGTGTCCGGGGCGCGGTGCCCTCGACGGCCCGGCCGAGCGCCTACGGTTCTCTCTCTGTCTACGGTTGGACGCCGCCGGAAGTTGCACGGGTTGTGATGTCGCCGCGCGAATAGACAGTGGCGGGCCGGCCGGACCGGTCTACGGGTCAGGTAGCGCGGGCGCGAATCTGATCGATGACGAGGCGAGCTTTCGGTGTCGCGAAGCGACACTCGATGGCGCCCGAGGCCGCATCATCGAACTCCGCCGCCTCGAACGCTACGAGCAATTTCGAGTCGCCCTCGAGATCGAAGTCGAGCTTGTCGAGGAACTCCGTTTTCAACGGGACGTGGACGATCGACTTGGAGAACGTGAACGCCGCGAAGCTCTGTTGCGTGATGACCAGCGAGCCCGCGAGCCGTCGACTCGGCTCTATCCATGCGGCTGATCAAAGGTAAGAAAGGCACGTTCGCCTTCGGCAGCATCAGCGACGAGGTCGTGGACTCCGTGCCTGGAGACGGCTTCATGCTTGGTGCGACGATCAAGGCCAAGAAAATCGGCAACGCTGCCAATTGCCTGGCCCTGTTGAGGGGCGAACGTCGTCGGCCAACGAAGTCCATCAGGGACTACGTCACGCCGCGCAAGAAGTAACAAAGCTCCCGCCGGCAGCTACTGCGATACGACTACAGCCGGTACCTCCGCAGCCTCTACCATCGAATTGAACGCGGCCAGGTCGGTGTCGATTATCTCCTGGAGCTGACCCATGAGATCGGCTAGCTGTGGCTTCAGATCCTCGAAGCGCTCGTGGGCGCCATCGGTGGGCCGATTGTCGCCACCGCCGAAACCGCCCAACGCGTAGCCGTAGACGTTGACGATCTGGTTGTCGAGCATCGGCGGGAAGTTGAGCGGGTCTTGGCTCGACCTGCTCTTGACCTGCGTGATCTGCTCTTCGATTGCAGTGAGCTTGTCGGCCATCGCCTTCTGGGCCGCGGTGATCTCCTCGTTGTCGATGTCGGCGCGGCCCAGCTGAGCCACCACCTCGGCGCTTTGTTTCTTGATGTCGCGCAGGCTGCGTAGACCGTCGTACATCTCGTCGATGGCGCCCGCGACATCGCCGAGAAACTCGTGCTGCAAGCGCAGGTCCTCGTGGGTCAGGCCTGGCTTCGGGTTGATGTCGACCACGATCCGTTGCTCTTGGCTCCACTCGCCGTTCGCGATGCGGGCGGTATAGGTCCCGGGCAGGACCGGTCGGCCGGGTGCGAAGCCCCACAGCGTGACGTCGTCGGGCATGTCCGGCCCTTCCTCGCGCAGGCGCCAGGTGAACGTGTTGACGCCTTCCTCCGCCGGCAGCCAGGCCGGGCCGCCTCCGAACTGGGCGAAAAACCCGCCGCCTCCCGTAAAGGGGTTCTCCTCGCCGGCCCGACCTGTGACCTCCTCAATGACCTCGCCGTCGGCGTCGAGGATAGTGAGCGTGAGCTCGCCCTCTGGCTCCTGGTCGAGGTAGTACCGGATCCGGGTGGGACCGAAGTTGCCCGCCCTGTAGGCCTTGCGCGGCGCGAACAGGTGATTGCCAGTGGCCGTCGTCGCCTCGTCGAGCTCACGAAGCATCGTCATGTCATCGAGGACCCAGAAGCCGCGCCCCTGCGTCGATACGATCAGGTCTCCCCGATACACCTGCAGGTCGGTGACCGGCGTCACCGGCAGGTTCAGCTGGAAGGACTGCCAGTGCGCGCCATCGTCGAACGACGCGAACATGCCGTACTCCGTACCGGCGAAGATCAGGCCTTGCCGCTCGGGGTCCTCGCGTACGGCGCGTACGAAGTTGGTGGTCGGAATGCCATTGTTGCCGTCGGTGAGCAGTCGCCAGCTGTCCCCGTAGTCGGTGGTCTGGAAGATGTAGGGCCGGAAGTCACCCTCGCGATACCGGTACACGGCGACGTGGGCGCGGCCGGCGTCGTGAGCGGACAGGTCGATGACGTTGACCGTGCCGCCGGGGGGCATGTTGTCGGGCGTGACGTCGGTCCAGTTGGCGCCGTCGTCGCGCGACACATGGATCTTGCCGTCATCGGAGCCCGACCACAGCAGGCCCGGCGTGTGCTGCGACTCCTCGAACGCAAAGATCGTGTTGTAGACCTCGACGCCGGTCGAGTCATGGCTGATCGGCCCGCCGGCGTAGTCCTGCGTTTCGGGATTGTCGGTGGTCAGGTCGGGGCTGATTACGTCCCAGCTCTGGCCCGCGTCGCGGGTCCGGTGCACCACCTGTGAGGTGTGGTAGACGATGTCGGGATCGTGGGGGGAAATACGAATCGGTGCGTTCCACTGGAAGCGATATTTGAGGTCGCGCGCCGCCTGACCCAATTGGAGCTGGGGGTAGGTGAGAATCTGACGTGGCGAGCCATTGTTGCGATCAACCCGCGAGATCGCGCCGCCATAGCAGCCCGCGTAGGTCACCGAGTTGTCGCGCGGGTCGATGGCGATATGACCGGATTCACAGCCGCCGACCGGATACCAGTCCGGGAACACGCCGCCGAAGCCGCCGCGCGCCACGCTCGGCACCGAGATCGTGCTGTTGTCTTGCTGCGGGCCGTAGATGCGATACGGCCAGTCGTTGTCGACGAAAACGCGATAGATCTCCGAGGTCGGCTGGTTCATCTGCCACGACCACGACTCCCCGCCGTTGAAGGAGACGTTGGCGCCGCCGTCGTTGGCGTTGATCATGATCTCGGGAGAGTCCGGGTTGATCCACAGATCGTGGTTGTCGCCGTGCGGCACGCGGATCTGCTGGTTGAACCTGCTACCGCCGTCGATCGAGCGATAAACACCGGTGTTGAGCGCGTAGACGGTGTTCTCGTCCTTGGGATCGGCGTAGATGTGGGTGTAGTACCAAGGGCGTTGGCGCAGGTTGTTTTGGCCGTTGATGCGGCGCCAGCTCTCGCCTGCGTCGTCCGACCGGTACACCCCGCCGCGCTGCCCTTCAGCCTCGATCAGCGCCCAGAGTCGGTCGGAGTTGGCTGCCGAGACCGTCACATCGATCTTGCCGATCACGCCGGTCGGCAGCCCACCGGCGAGCTGCGACCAGGTATCGCCGCCGTCGGTGCTCTTCCAGATACCACCCTTGTCGTTGCCCGAAATCAGCGTCCAGGGCTTGCGTTCCACCCGCCAGGCGGCGGCATACAGGATGCGCGGGTTGTTGACGTCCATGGCGACCTGGTTGAAACCGGTGGCGTCGTCGACGTAGAGCACCTTGTCCCAGGTGTCGCCGCCGTCGATGGAGCGAAATACGCCGCGATCCTCGTTGGGGCCGAAGATGTGTCCGAGCGCCGCCACGTAGACAACGTCAGGGTTGCTCGGATGGACGCGGATCTTGGGGATCTGGCCGGCGTGATCGAGCCCGATGTGGGTCCACGTCTTGCCAGCATCGGTCGATCGGTAGATGCCGTCTCCGTTGGAGACGTTACCGCGCGGGCAGCCGGAGCCGGTTCCCACGTAGATGACGTTGGGGTCGGAGGGGGCCACCGTGATAGCGCCGATGGCGCCGACGCCGAAAAAGCCGTCACTGACGTTGTTCCAGTTGTTGCCGGCATCGCTGGTTTTCCAGACGCCGCCACCGGTGCTGCCGAAGTAATAGGTCAGCGGGTCGCCGATGACTCCGGTTACCGCAGTCGAGCGGCCGCCGCGTGCGAAGCCAGAGGACCGGTACTCGAGGCCGTCGAGGTACACCGGATCGACGGTGACGTTGGCCTGATCCTCCTCGAGATCGCGGGCGCTGCCCTGGGCGACCGCAGGTGCGGCCGCGAGCGTCGTCAGCGCGACGAGCTCGAAGATCGCGAAAAGGACATTGGCAGTAGGTCGATAAGGCTGCATGCGACTCTCCTCGAAGGTGAAAGGCCGGTTCCGCTGGCGAGCTGGCGCGGTGTGGATGCCGCTGCCGCTCGGGCCGGGCGCGGGCCGTACAGTCGGATTAGTCAACCGACAAAGGTCCATGCGGTCAAGCACGTAGTCTGCTGCCGTACTGCGATGCGGTGGTCGAGCGCGAGCCCGACGCGGTTGGCTGGTGAAGCTCACTCGTTGCGGCCGTAGCCTCCGAAGACCGCGAGCAGGACAATCGCCAGGAGCACCCACGAGTGCAGGTTCGCCATCCCGATCTGAAGTGCGCTCAGTCGCGGCATGCCGTTCGTCGATCCGCCGGCGGTCAGCGAAGCGGCCAGGACGGTCGGGATGAACCACGGAAACAAGAACGGGTAGGTACAGACAGTGGTGTCGAGCAGGTTAGCCCGCCGGGTCGGAGCGACGCCGAGTTGCTCACCAGTCTGACGGGCGAACGTGCCCACCGCGAGAATGGCGACGACCGAATGCGTCGTCAACATGACGGCGCCGGAAACCGCCGCGAAGATCCAGGCCTCGGCGCCACGCTGCGAGCGCGCCGATCGATTGGCTGCTCCGACCAGACGATCGAGCAGGCCGCTGGCCTCGATGCCGGCTACCAATCCCATCAGCAGCAGCGTGAAAACAGAGATGCCGAGGGCGCGCTCGATGCCCTCCACTACCAGGCCCCCGGCGGCAAATCCCTCGGGGTTGATTCGCAGCACGTCCTGTGGCCGGATCAAGCCCGTGATCCAGCCAGTTGCCAAAGCCACCCCGATTCCGGCCAGCAAACCCTCGACCAGATGTCGCCCACTCAGCAACAGTATGAACACCAATGCCGGTGCCACCAGGAGGGCCAGCGGACCTGTACTCTGAACCGCGTCCGTGGCCGCCGCGGCGGCGGTGCCGCGGCCACCGAGGAGCGCATATCCGACAAGCGCCACAGCCGCGGCGGGAACGGCGTACCGAAGGCGCGCGCGCACCACCGCGCCGATCTCCGCCCCCTGAGTCGTGGCCGAGGCGATGGTCGTGTCCGAGACCGGGGAGATGTTGTCGCCGAATGTGGCGCCGCCAATGATTGCTCCGGCGAGAACTACCGCGTTTGTGCCGAGCGCGGCCCCCAACGGGTACAGCACCGGCAAGCACAGGATCAGGGTCCCGAGGCTGGTTCCGGTGGCGGCAGAGAAAAGGCAACAAACGATGAAGGCGGCCGCGGCGTAAGCGCCACCGTGTAAGCCACTGGCGCCCGCAGCCCCGGCGAGCGCATCCACGACTCCACCGGCGGTGAGCAGCGTACCGAGGATGCCGGCGAGCATCCATGCCATCAGCATGAGCATCACGATCGGTTGACCCATGCCGTTGAGGAGCGTGCGGCAGTAGCGATCACGGTCGTGCGCCAGAAGCACCGCGGCGAAGATGGCAGCGATCAGCACCGGCCAAAGGCCACGCTCATCGGGAGCGCCAGACAAGCCCAGCCAGGTGACACCGACGATGAATACGATGAACGGGGCGAGCGCTCCGGCATTGCCGCCGTAGAATCCGAGCGCACCCGGTTGTTGCTCCGGTCCTCGCGACTGCGCTCCCGGCGGCGTAATCAGACCCATTAGAGTTTCTCCATCGCCCGCCAGTGACCTTAACGGAAGTGAGAGTGGCCAGCATGAACCAGCACGACGACGAGTTCACCCTGTACGACCTGCGGATAGACGTGGTCGCGGGAGACAGGCCGATGGTCTGCGCTCATCGTGAGGGCGACTATTTCGAGCTTCGGGGGGAGAACATCTCGCTTCCGGCCGGCCAGACGTTTCCGATCTATTCGTTGGCCGCCCTGTTGCCGCTGCTTCCGGCAAAGCAGCGCGACACGCATCCGAATGACTGGATGACCACCGACATGGAGGTCGCCTGTCCGGATCCCCTCTGTGGCGGTCGCTTCCGCATCACCCGTCAGGGGCGCACTACGTTCCGTCACCAGGACGTGACCGCGGCGCCCTTGCGTCGAGATTGAACCCGGTGGGAAAACCGCGGGTGGATCTCGCCGACGGGTACGCCGTACCGCCGATCATCGTCGGACTGTGGCAGCTTTCCGCCGGGCACGCGCGTGGCGGTACCGGTGATCGGCAGCGGGTGCTTGCCGACCTCGAGCTTCTCGTCGAAGCCGGATTTTGTACCTTCGATTGTGCCGACATCTATACCGGCGTCGAGGAGTTGCTGGGCGAGCTGCGAAGGCGGCTGTCGGGTCGTGCGTCCAGGATCCGCGTACACACGAAGTTCGTGCCCGATCATGACGCTCTCGCGACGCTGGATCGCGCCTATGTCGAGCGCATCATCGATCGCTCGCTCAAGCGGCTCGGTACGGAGCGCCTGGATCTGGTGCAGTTCTACTGGTGGAATGATGATGTTCCCGGTTTTCTCGACGCGGCTGGATGGCTCTGCGATCTGCAGAAGGCGGGCAAAATCCGCCTGGTCGCGGCCACCAACCTCGACGTCGCCCATCTGGATGAGCTCGCCGACGCCGGCATACGTCTATGCAGCAATCAGGTGCAGTACTCGGTGCTCGATCGGCGGCCAGAGCACGGATTGGTCGATTACGGTGCGGCGAATGGCCTGCCGCTGCTGTGCTACGGCACGCTGGCCGGCGGGTTCCTGTCGAGCCGTTGGTTGGACATGCCGGAGCCGGGCCCGCCGTGGAACAACCGATCGCTAGAAAAATATCGGCTCATTATCGAAGATTTCGGCGGCTGGGACGTTTTTCAACACCTGTTGCAGGTGCTCTCCGGCATCGCCGAGCGTCACCATGCGGCGATCCCGAACGTCGCGACGCGATGGGTTCTGGGCCGACCCGGGGTGGCAGCGGCAATCGTCGGCGCCCGCAATGCCGACCATCTTGGGGACCTGAAGCGCACCGTTGATCTGCAGCTCGACGCCGAAGATTGCTCGCGCATCGACGAGGTGTTAACTCGGCATGCCGGACCTGGCGGCGACGTGTTCTCGGTCGAGCGTGTTTTCGAGGGTCCGCATGCGGCCATCATGCGTACCAATCTCAACCGCGAATCGGGTTGAACCCCGGCGCCAAGCCGCTACGATTACGAGGCGCGGACCTGGCGCGAGAGACTCGTGTGCCGTCCGATCGCTCAACCAGAAGATCTGGCGATGAAAGACCACATCAAAGCGGTCACCTTTGATGCCCGCGGGACGCTCCTCAAAGTGCGGTTCCCGGTGGGCGAGACGTACGCTGCGGTTGCCCGTCGACACGGCGCCGAGCTGTCGACGGCAGCGATCGAAGGTGCGTTCTTCGCCGTGTTTCCCACCATGCCGCCGCTGGCGTTCCCTCCCATGCACGATGCGGAGCTGAGGGAACGTGAGCATCGTTGGTGGCGCACCCTGGTCGAGCGCGTTGTCGAATCCGCCGATCAAAGCGTCGACGATTTCGATGAGTTTTTTGTCGAGTTGTACTCGTTGTATCGAGGTGCCGGCGGCTGGAAGCCGTATCGCGAGGCGGCATCTGTGCTGTGCCTGCTACGCTCAGCGGGCTACAAGCTGGGCATCGTGTCCAACTTCGACTCGCGCATCGAGGAAGTGCTGCTGGCGCTGAACATGAGCATCTGGTTCGACTCGGTGGTGTACTCCTCCCGCGCCGGTGTCGCCAAACCGGACGCCCGGATCTTCCAGCGCGCCCTGGCAGAGCTTGACGTCGACGCGGCGCAAGCACTGCACGTGGGCGATAGCCTCCGAAAGGACTGGCAGGCCGCCCGTGACTTCGGTATGCAGGCCATCCTGCTCGATCGCAGCGAGCGCTACGCAGGCCATGTTCCGGCGGAGTGCGACGTGATCTCGAGCCTGGAAGCGGTGCTCGAGCGGCTCGGCGTGGCGGGCTTCTCGCAGTTGGCGCGTGCCCACGCCAGCTAGGCCAACGCCAAGGCGACCCGATTCAGCCGAGCCACCACGGGCCGCGCGCGCCATCGGGCTCGGCGATCACGCCTGCGGATGGTTCAGCCGTCGGTGTCGCCCGCGACGAGCGCCAGCTGATCGCCGCTCGGGCTAACGGCCAACCGTGTGATCGAGGTGATCCGCACCGCCGACAGATCCGCCGCCAGCACCCAGTCGTCGTCCTTGAAGGGGTCGCGGATGAAGAGCTGCGAGCCCGCCGCCATCAGCAGGCGGCCGTCCGGAGTCCAGGCCAGATCCTCGCTCCCGGGCAGAGCTTCGACGAGCTCGAATATGGCGCCGTTGCTCGGGTCCACCAGCCGGATCTGCCATCGATCGCCGTCGCGGTGCAGAAAGCTGAAGAAGTCGGGGTCGTGCCGTGCCTGCAGCGATCGCCCGACGTCCTGGGCGATTGTTCTCGTAGTGTCGTCGTAGAGATTGGCGAGCTGCACGGTCGGCGGCTCGCCGAGGATAAAGAGGATTAGTGAGCCGTAGCGATTCCAGCTGTGGTAGCCAACCGGGGCGACGTCCGGAAGGATCAGTCGCGGCGCCGTGCCGTCACGTTGGAAGGCCCACAATCGTTGGCTGCCGTCGGACTCGACCCGCACCACCGACATCTCGTCGTGGTTCGGCCACACGACGTTGGGGGAATACTCCGATTCCGGGGTGGCGGTGATCTGGGTGTGCGTTCCCGATGACAGATCGACGCGGAAGATATCTGTCTGCTCGTCGCGCTGCGAGGTATAGAGCAGTCCGCCGCCCTCGGGCTCGAAATGAGGTTGGTTGTCGTAGCCGGCGCGGTCGGTGAGATTGCGCGGCGGACCCACGGTCGGCGGGCTCGACGTGAGATCCAGATCGGCCAGAAAGATGTCGGTTCCCGGTGCCGCCTGGCTCCCGATGGCGGCGGGCCCGAACGCCGCTGCCGCGCATGCCAGCAAGATGACCAGTTTCCAGGTGACGGTTCGCAAAGCGCTACTCCTCGAGTTTCCGACAACGTGCCGCAGAGAATACCGCGGCTTGCGTCTCTAGCGCTGGTGCGATTCGCTGCCTTCTGCACGACCTCCCAACAGACCAGATCTTGCCCACAACTGAGCGAAGAGAGGAGTTCGATGTCACTACTGGAAATGCTCGCCCAGCAGGCAGGCGGTGGCCTGGTCACTAACCTTGCCCGTCAGCTCGGCTCCGACGAGGACGCCACCGGACGCGCGGTGAGCGCGGCACTGCCCGCGCTGGTCGGCGCGCTGGCACGGAATGCGGCGGCGCCGGGCGGTGCCGAGTCGTTGTCGAACGCTCTGCAGAGTGACCATGACGGCAGCGTGCTCGATGACCTCGGAGGGTTGCTCGGCAGCGGTTCGGGCGCCGGCGACGGGATCCTCGGTCATGTTCTCGGCAATGGTCGTGGCGCGGTGGAGCAGAGCGTCAGCCGCTCCAGCGGTCTCGACGCCGGAACGATCGCCCGTTTGTTGCCGCTGCTGGCACCGATCGTGATGGGCATGCTCGGCAAGCAACAGCGTCAGCAGGGTCTCGACGCCGACGGCCTGGCGGGGATGCTCTCCGGCGAACAGGCGCGTGTCGAGCGTCAGGCGCCTGGGATGCTGGGACAGCTCCTTGATGCCGACGGCGACGGCGACGCGACAGACGACGTCATGCGCATGGGTGCGAGCTTGCTGGGGGGACTCTTCGGCAAGCGTTGAGCGTGGCGCCCGCGGCGTCACCTAGGCCTCGATCGTGCCGTCGCCGCCGAGGCACGGTGGCGACTCCACGCGCGCTGCTTCGGCGGCGGCGAACTCCTCCGGAGTCATCGTCTGGATTCCGAGCGCGTGGATGCCATCGCGTCGCTCCGCGTCGAGCAGCTGATAGATACGCTGGTGACGCCGCACCAGGGTCTCGCCGTCGAACGCGGCCGACACCACAAAGACGCGGAAGTGCGTCTCCGATCCGGGAGCCACATTGTGCATGCCGCTCTCGTTGACCACCTCGAGCCGGTCGGGGCTGAGCGCGTCGCGTAGCTTGCTTTCGATTCGACTCTGCAATTGCATCGGAAACACCAGCTTCACAGGGTGCGGCTATTGTAGAGGCTCGGAGGTGGCGAATGGGACGGACGATGCGACGACTGGTGCTCCTGCTGACGCTGCTCGCCGCCGTGAGCTACCCGGGGGCGTCGCCGGCCTCGCCGAGCACGACCCAGGAGAGTATCGAGGGCGCATGGGAGGCGCGCACCTACTTGCTCGCAGACGGCAGCCGCCATCCCGTGCGCGGCAGCATCTTCTTTCACTCGGGCCGCTGGCAGGTGCTCTTTTTCGTCATGGACGCGATGGGCGCGGCTCGCCGGGGCTCGGGGGAGGGCGGGACGTACGAGCTTGCCGGCGACCGGCTGACGTTCCACCACGAGCTCAACCTGTCGGTCGGCGAGCCGATGGCCGGTCTGCCCGAGGCACCGCTGCGAATGACCGCTCGGCCGCCGCAGGAGGCGGTGCCCGAAGCCGCCCGGGTGGCCGTGAGGGGAGACGCGCTGTCGCTGTTCTTCCCGAGCGGGAATCAACTCGATTTCGTGCGTGCCGCGACGACGTCGGACCGCCCGTGAGGGTTCTTGTCGGCTCGTGTAACCCCGTGAAGTGCGCCGCCGTGGAGGAGGCCTTCGGACTCTTCTTCGAGCCTATCGAGGCACTCGGCATTGCGGTGCCGTCCGGTGTGCCCGACCAGCCGATCAACGACCAGACGCTGGTGGGTGCCCGCAACCGTGCTCGCGGGCTGCAGGCGGTCGAAGAAGCCGACCAAGCCGACTACTTCGTCGGCATCGAAGGCGGAATCGTCGAGCAAGTGGGACGCGTTTTCGCGTTCGGCGGCATGTGCATCGTCGACCGACGGGGCCACGAGGCCCTGGGGAGCTCGCCGTACTTCGAGCTACCGTCGGAGGTCGCCCGGCAGGTCCTGGCGGGAAACGAGTTGGGCGTGGTGATGGACAAGCTGACCGGACAGCAGAACAGCAAGCATCGGGGCGGAGCCATTGGCCACTTCACCCGCGGCGTGATGGACCGCCGTGCGCTATACGTGGCCGGCCTGGTGGTCGCGCTCGTGCCGTTCTTGAACCGCGCGCTGTACTTCGATGGCGGCGCACCACCACCTGCGGGCGAGGCGTGAGCCCTTCGCCGGCCGCGACGCGGGGTCAGCGGAGCGGTGTTTGCTTCGCGATGGTGCTCTGGGCGACCGTCGCCTGCGGCCCTGCCGATGGTGACGCCGAGCCGCTGGTTCCGGGCGCCGTGCATCGGTTTGCGACGGTCGATGGCGAGCGCTGGCACTGGGTGGAATCGGGCTCGGGCCCGCCGCTCGTGGCGCTGCACGGTTTCCCGGAAAGCTGGTACGCGTGGAGCCACCTCGTCGAGACGCTGGCATCCGACTACCGGGTGCTGGCTGTCGATCTCAAAGGCGCCGGGTGGTCTGGCACCAGCGACGGCGACTATAGTGTCGCGGCACTGGCCGACGGGCTTGCCGCCCTGCTCGAGCAGATCAACGTCGATCGCTTCTATCTCGCGGGTCATGACTGGGGCGGACTGGTTGGCGCACGGCTGGCCGGCGAGCATCCGCAGCGGATCATTGCCTACGCGCATATCAGCGCGCCGGTCGAGCGCTATGACCTCAGCCGATTGCCCGACTTGCGCGACCTGCACGACGATCCGGAATCGGCCACGGCGCTGGTGTTGAATGCCGAGCTCTTCGTACAACGGATACTGGGCCTGACGGTTGCGGGCGGACTAGAGGCTCTGCCTGCACAGCGCGTACAACACCACGTCGACTCCTTCGGTCGCGGCGATGTCCGCGCTGCCATGGCGCGCTACTTCCGCGATCTCGAAATCGACGCCGAGTGGCGGCTCGGGCCGCGTACGCGAGCCGATTGGTCCCGAATGAGCTTCCCGGTTCTCGCGGTGGCTGGGGGTCGTGATCTGTTGGTGCCGCTCGAGGAGTACCTCGGGTTGCAAGCGCGGACGCCGGGCCTCGAAGGTGTGGCGGTGATCGATGGTGCAGGGCACTATCCGCACGAGGAGCGCCCCTTCGAGGTCATCGACATTCTGCAGGAGTTCTTCGAGCCACGCCGAGATGAGTGAGTTTCCCGTCGTCCGCGCGGCTGTCGTGCAGGCCGCCCCGGTACTGTTCGATCGCGACGCGACCATCGACAAGCTTGGTGACCTGGTTGCGGATGCCGCCTCACAGGGAGCGCGCCTGGTGGTGTTACCGGAGGCGTTCATACCGGCGTATCCTCGTGGGCTATCGTTCGGCGCCGTCGTTGGGAGTCGGAGCGAAGAGGGTCGCGATCTGTGGGCTCGATACTGGGCCAACTCGGTCGATCTCGATGGTCCGGCGGCACAGCGAATCGCTGATATCGCGGCCCGCAACGGCGTCTACCTGGCGATTGGGGTGATCGAGAAGGACGCCGAGTTCGGCGCCGGCACGCTCTATTGCACGCTGGCGTACTTCGACCCCGACGGGAAGCTGATCGCCAAGCATCGAAAGCTCAAGCCGACGGGATCGGAGCGATTGATCTGGGGCGAGGGCGACGGCAGCACTTTGAGCACGGTGCACACCGAGTGGGCAACGCTGGGAGGCCTCATTTGCTGGGAGAACTACATGCCGCTGGCGCGGGCAACGATGTACGCCAAAGGCGTCGAGATCTACATTGCGCCGACGGCGGACTGTCGTGACGCGTGGCAGGCGACGATGCAGCACGTCGCGGTCGAGGGCCGCTGCTTCGTGCTCGGCTGCAATCAGTTCGTGACGCGCTCGATGTATCCGACCGATTTACGTGCCGGCCCCGAGATCGAGGCGCTTCCGGAGGAGGTGTGCCGTGGCGGAAGCGTCGCGTACTCGCCCCTGGGCGAGTTACTCGCGGGCCCACTGTACGGTGCCGAGGGCACGCTCATAGTAGACCTCGACATGCGCGAGATTGCCCGCGGCAAATACGATTTCGATCCTGTGGGGCACTACGGTCGCAACGACGTGTTTCGATTGACCGTCGATGAGCGTCCCCAGCGGCCACTGCACGTGGGTGAGTCCCGCCGTAAGGACGATCCTTGAGCGCTCTCGCGGTCGACTACAACGACATTGTGGCGGCTGCGCGGCGCCTCCGCGGCGTGGCACACCGCACACCGGTGCTGCGGTCGCGCAGCTTCGACGACCGCTGCGGTGCCGCGGTGGCGTTCAAATGCGAGAGCTTGCAGCGTACCGGCGCGTTCAAGTTCCGCGGCGCTTACAACGCGCTCTCGAAGCTGTCGGCAGAGGCCGCCGCCCACGGAGCCGTGGCTTATTCGAGCGGCAACCATGCTCAGGCAATGGCTCTCGCCGGCCAGCTACTGCAGATCCCGGTGACTATCGTGATGCCCGACGATGCGACGCAGGTGAAGCTGGACGCGACGCGCGGCTACGGTGCCGAGATCATCACCTACGATCCGACGACGGAACGGCGAGAGGACATCGGCGCGGCGATCCGTGATAAACGCGGCGCCGCGCTGGTGCCGCCCTTCGACCACCCGGACATCGTTGCCGGGCAGGGGACGGCGGCGCGCGAGCTGCTGCGCGACGCGGGCGCGCTCGACGTTCTCTTGACGCCATGTGGCGGTGCGGGACTGCTGTCGGGATGCGCCATTGCTGCCAGCGCCATGGCGCCGGGCTGTCGCGTAATCGGCGTCGAGCCGGAGGCCGGGGACGACGCCAACCGTTCTTTTCGGAGCGGTAAGCTCGAGAGTGTCGAGTACCCGGATACTATCGCTGACGGCGCCCGTACGTTGGCGCTCGGCGAGATCACCTTCCCGATCGTGCGCTCCAAGGTGACCGACATGGCGACGGTGTCGGATGAGGCGCTGCTGCGCACCATGCGGTTCCTGTTCGAGCGCCTCAAGCTAGTGGTCGAGCCCACCGGCGCACTTGCGGCAGCAGCAGTTCTCGAGCGTGTCGTTGACGTGCGCGGGCTGCGGGTCGGCATCGTGCTTAGCGGCGGCAACGTCGATCCGTCACGATTCGGTGCATGGTTCAGCGCCTGAACCCCGAAGGCGCGACCGATGGACCGCTCCCACGTCTCGCGGTGGCGAGCGCTGCGGCGCTGTTCTCGGGGCTGATCGTCGCCGGCCGGGCGCTTTCGCAGCGCGGCTTCTCGCTGTACGAGATATCACTCAGTGGGATTCTGCTCACCAGCTTGTTCCTCGGAGTCGTGCTGATCGCGCGACCCGAGCTGCGTCCGCGGCGACGCGACCGGAGTCTGTTCCTGGCCTATGGGCTGGTCGGTGCAATGCTACAGCTGAGCCAGTTTGCCGGGGTCGTGCTCGGCGTTCCCATCGCGCTCGTCGGATTGTTGTTCTACACCCAGCCGATCTGGACGCTCGGGTTCGGCCGCCTCTTCCTGCACGAACCGGTCACGCGCCGCAAGATCTGTGCGCTGGGGCTGGCGGCAGCCGGCACCTTGGTGCTCTTTCGGCCCGGTATCTCAGACCTGGATTATTCCTGGGTTGGCATGGGGGCGACCCTGATTGCCGGCGTCATGTTGTCGTTGTGGCTGATCCTCGGACGTTTGAGCGGTTTGCGCGGCAATGTGCCAGTTACCACCGCGTTCGGATACATGGCGTCGTCGTCGATCGTTCTGCTGCTCGTCTGGCCGCTATTGCGCCTGTCGCTCGGCCCGGTCGACTGGTTGAGGCTGTCGCCCGCTCCATTCCTGGTGCACTGGCGCCTGGTGGGCTTGTACACTCTGTTCGCCAACCTGGTACCGATGATCCTGATGCACTGGGGTGTGCGGCGCGTGGATGCGTCGGTGGCGGGAATGCTGCTCCTGCTGGAGCCGATGGTTGCGGCGCTGGCGGCATACGTCGCCTTCGGCGAGGCGGTCGGCGAGTCCGTTTGGTTCGGCGGTGCCTTGATATTGGCGGCCAACTTCATGTTGCTGGGTGGAAGCAAGGGGGTTGCGCGTGGGTCAAGCGCAGGATGATCGAAGGACGCATGATCGTCAGCCGCTGGCGCTGCCGATTGTGCTCGACGTCGAGATCCACGGCTACGACGACGCCGAGACGCCGTTCCGCGCCAGCGGCGAGACCGTCAACGTCGGCTGCGGCGGGCTCATGGCGCGTCTCGACCGTGGGGTTGCGCCCGGTGTGCGCTGCCTGACGCATTTCCCTGGCGGTGCCGGCAAGATCGGCCGCACGATGATCTACGGCACGGTGAGTAGATCAGAGCCCGGAGAATCCGGACACCAGGTCGCCGTTGTGTTCGATACGCCGCTGCTTCAGGTGGAGATGCCGGCGTCGCGCTAACAGGCGGTGGTGAAGCTGCGGCGGGCGGGCCGTAGCGCTTGAGGGAGTCCGGCCAGGTGCGACTTCAGTTGATCGCCGGAGCCTGCATGAAGGCCCCGTTCGACAGCACCAGGTCGCACTCGAACGGATCCCCGTCCCATCCGGCCGGTGCCGCTGGCCCCGACAGACCGTCCGATCCCTGCGACGTCAGCGTGTAGTCGCCGCTGGTGTGCTGATAGCTCCAGGCGAAACCCCAGCGATCGATGGGAGGGACGACGCCTAGATAGTACGGAGTCAAGTCAGCGAAGGTGTCCGCATAGTCTCCCTTGTCCACCGAGTGCGCACCGTTCGCGGCGGCGATCGTGCGCATGTCTGCCAGCGAGCCGCGCTGGCGGGCGCGGTCATAGGCGGTGATGAACTGCGCCACGCCGAGCATCCCGATGACCATTATGACTCCCAAGATGACCAGCACCTCGACCAGCGAGAAACCCTCCGTGCCTGTTGGCGCCAGTGGCGGTTCCTCGGAATCACCGCTGTGAAGGTCCTCCGGATCGCTGCTGTGAAGCTCCTCGGGATCGCTGCTCTGACCCTCCGCCGAATCGCTGCCGTGACGCGCCTTCAGCGTGGCAGAGAGGTTGTTGAGCTCGTCGGCAACGTCCTTGAGCTCGTCCTTGGCGCGCAGACGCGATTGCGCCTCGTAGTCGCCGTCGGCGAGCTTGCGAATGTGGCGACCGATGGGTACCAGCGGTCCGATAAAGCGATGCAGCACGACTGCGGTGAGGATCAGCGTGGCGATGCCGAGAAGCGGCAGCACCCACATAGCGCGCAACAACTCAGTACGCATGGCCACGTCGATCACCGGAACCAGCGCGGCGGAGCTGTCGCCGGCCTCGCGCAGGATTCGTTCAATGACGCGCTGGACGGTCAGGTAGGAGACCAACTGTACGACTCCTGCCCCGGCGGTGCTGAGGAAGAAAAACACCACCGCGTAGCGGAATTGCAGGCGCGGCCTCAGAAGGTAGTTCCGCAGTCTACGTCGATTATTGTTAGCCATTGGAGCCTCTTAAGTATCAGATTTAGTCAGTATTGACTATTTAGAGGCACGGTCGGAAGCCGAAAAGCTCCTGTGGCGGTTTTTGTCCGCTCGTGACGGGCTCGGACCTCTCAGACGTCCACCGAGGGGCTAAGTCAGTCTTGCTCGGCCTGACGTCTGACCACGCGCTCGAGTGGTTGCAGCGTGGTCTGGGGCCGCGACGCCTCGCGCGCCACCAGATCGTAGCGGTCTCCCGGGGCAAGGAAGAAGAAGCTCCCGCCGCTGTCGATCTGGCGCTGGGCATCGTAGATCGCCACGTAGCTGCGGCCGATCACTTCGAAGCGGTTGCCGCGTACGACGATAGCGGTGTTCTCATCGATTCCGATGCCGAGCAGATCGGGGCGCGATGCGATGATCTCCAGCAGGTCGAACTGGCGATTGCGTTGCAGCAAGTGCTGATCGATAGCGACGCCCTCGACGAACGCGAAGCCCTGCTCGTGATCGCCCATCATGATGGTGTTGGTGCTGCTATCGCCACGGGCCAAGTATTCGCCTTGGATCGTCGCACCGGCGGACGAGCCACCGATCACACCGCCCCGATCCAACAGTGCGCGCAGCTCCGTCTCAACCCGGGTCCCCAGGTACGCGTCGGCCAACCGCCATTGCCGGCCGCCGGTGAACCAGACTCCACGGGCCTCGTGAATGGGCGCCGCGAAGCCATCGCTGTCAGCGATATCGGGGTCATAGGTGTGCAGCAGCACGACGTGGGCAGCCCCGCGCTCGCGAAACGCGTCCAGGCCATCCCAGCTGTCGTCGTAGTCGGCCGCACCTCCGGCAGTCGGAATCACCACGATTGCCGCGTCGCTGCCGCCCGCCAGCTCCATGAAGCGGTCGAGAATCTGCGGATCGCGCATGGCGCCACCGACGATGACCAACGCGCCGCGCTCGGGGCCTTGCTGCGCCATCGCCACGCCGTGCAGCAGCACTAGGGCGGCCGATGCGGTGACGACAAAGGCAACGGTATGGATCTGGCGTAATGCTCGCAACATGGGACCGCTCCGGGTTCGATAACGGGGCCGAGTGCCGCCATGCTAGCGCGCTGGGTGCGGATCGGTCTCGATCAGCGGCTCGGGCTGGCGCCGCGGTGGAGTCAATAGGTGGCTCGTCGAGAGACCGAAACGGCGAGCGGCAGCGCCGGAGCCGGACTAAGTGCCTACAGCGACCGGCGGAGGGCCGGGCCGCTCACGGCCGGCGAAAAAGCCCACCACTCCAGGCAGCAACGCCAAACCGATGACGGTCAATCCGCTCACCAGGTAGGTCGAATTGCCGCTGGTGATCAGCGGAAGACCGAGCGCTATGGTGTCGATTACGTAGTGGGCGACGATGCAGGTCACCAGGCCGTAGCGCAGGAACGCGATCCCGAAGAACGTGCCGACGATGGTCAGCTCGATACCGCGGATGTACACCGGAAACACCGGGTAGTTCGAGTGCCCGAAAGCCCAGATCGCGGCCGGGATCACCAGCGCCACGGCGGTTGACCCCGACAGTCTCTTGAACAGCGAGATGCCGAAAAGCCGATAAATCGTCTCCTCGGAGATTGCGGCAACCAGCGAGATGGTCAGCGGTGTCAAGAAGGGGTACAGGTTGTTGAAGATCTCCGAGTACGGACCTTCCGCTGGTAGCCAAGCACCAAGATACCGCTGTGCGAACCAGTAGAATCCGGTCAGGAAGCCGAGCAGAGCGGCCGCTAGCGCGTAGCCGCGCAATGCCGCAGCGCCGAACTGGCGGTTGAAGATCTTGCCGCGTACGGCGTCCGCAAACCCGTCCAGGCTGGCTGGGAAGTAGTCGCGCGCCATGGACTCGCCAGCGGCCGTCGGAAACATCACGAACACGGTGTAGAACGCGGCGCTGAGCGTCAGGGCGAGCACCGACAGGCCGACGAACACTGGCCAGCCGATCTGGGTCTGGTAGGAAAACAGGACGTTGGGCCAGCTCGAGGCGGTGTAGATGGCGAACATGAGGCCCACGATCGCGCCACAAGTGATTGCCACGCGCCACTCGATGTTGCCGGTGCGGTAGCGTGCAATCGCGATGCCCATGCCGGCGAGCGCAAGTAGCACGGTCAGGACGATGCTGCCGACGGTGAGCAGGCTTCCGACGCTGAGCACTCCCTGCAGCTCGCGCGAGAATTCCTCCGGTACCCGCATCGACCGCACGTATCCGCCGACCTCGCTCCCTAGCACGCGCACCGACAATCGCGCGTAGCCGGTGCCGGCCTGGGCGTCGCCTGGCCGCCAGACGACATCCGTACCGCGCACCTTCCACACGAACAGATGGTCGGTGCGGTTGTCCTTGCGGTCGGCCGACGCCGAAACTGCCTCCAGGCGCGCCAGGTCCCAGTCCCTCGTGCGCAGGAAATCCTCGGCTATGGCGCGCGCCTCAGCCTCCTCGAGATCGGCCCCTTCGGCCGCCTCCTCTACCACGTGCCGGAACGCAACGACCTCGCCGTCAACACCGACTTCGGCCAACCACTCTTCGGCCTCGAGGGGTTTGAACCAGCGAATGTCCCAGCGCCAGACCGGCACTTCCTCGCGTGCCCAGCGCCCCGCTTCCTCGTCGCCGACCGTGCGCTGCAGGAAGGTGAGGGCCTCGCTGTCGCCCGAGAAGATTGCCGCCTGTCGAAAGTCGCTTAGATCGGCCTCGAGCTCCTCTACGAACTCGGTGGCACTGGCGACGGCTCCCGCGCGGGTAACTTCCATCTCCACCAGTGCCAGCGGGAACGCTGACGCGTAGAGCGCGACGACGGCCGTCAGGCCGACCGCCCCGAGAGCGGTGAGCACGAGATCGCTGCGGCTGAGCTTCAGCATTGCGTACTCCGGCGGAAAACGAGAACGCCCATCATGGACTGGTTATCGACAGAGAATAGCTCGGCCACTGTTCCGGCCGAAGCCCTTAGTAGCGTGAGCGGCAGCCCCTTTCGCCGCCACGGCACTATCGATTCCCCTGTTACAGGCCACTAGCCGCCGGGAGCACGCGTCATTTGGAACGCTGGCGCCATCAACGCCGCCAGCATGTAGATGGCGACGATTACGCCCACGATCAACAGCAGGTTGCGGCGGTCGACTGGCTCGCTACTCTCCCAGCGGAACAAGCGGCTGTTGGCCCACACCCCGACTCCCATAGTTGCCAGAAGCACGGCCATGGGTCCGGCCAGCTGCGCCAGTCCGTAGCCCCTGACCATGACCCCGTGGAGGGCCTCGACGAGGTAGCTCGACGGAATCATCCGAGACGCTGTTTGCGCCCATCCAGGCAGTAGGAAGGCGGGCAGGGCTGCGCCGGACCCGAACACCATGGGAAAGAACAGCAGGTTGGTGATCGCTGGCGCGCTGCGCATGTCCTGCGCCACGCTGCCGACGAACAGACCCAGGGGCACGAAGGCCGCCGTGCCGACAAGCAGTACGAGCACAGTGAGCAACAGCGATCCGTCGACCTGGTAGCGGAACACCAGCCACCCGACGACCGCCTGTGTGGTGATCGACAGCGACATGCCGACGATCGCCCGGATGCCGTTCGCCAGCACGATCGTTGCAGCCGACACCGGTGTGGCGCGGTAACGGCGCAGGATGCCGGCCTCGCGCTCGTTCACCATCAG
Organism: Acidobacteriota bacterium; assembly: GCA_965197275.1. GTDB lineage: Bacteria > Acidobacteriota > UBA890 > UBA890 > WLXD01 > DASCOT01. Next base: position 133,339 of record CBDAMQ010000025.1, on the reverse strand, counting down.
GTACGAGACGCCGAAGAACGATCCCGACATCACGCTGATGGTGAACAGGCCCGGCATCATGAGCACCTTGTCGCCGGCACCACGGAAGAAGATGAAGCCGAAGAGAAACAGCCAGATGAGCGGGAAAACGAGGTTCCAGAACAGTGCGGTCGGTGAGCGGAAGGTCTGCAGGAGACCGGCGCGGGTCAGCGGGCCCAATCCGCGCAGCCGGCTCACGACGGCACCTCGCCATCTTCATCGTTGGTGTCGCCTCCAATCAGCTCCAGATACACGTCCTCCAGCGTCGGACGTTTGAGCCGTAGGTCAATCAGTCGCAGACGCTGCGATCGCAGCATGTCGCCGAGCGCTAAGATCGTCTCCGTCGGATCGGCGGTGGAGAACTTGTGATGGCCGCCTTGCTCACCGAGCGGCTCCACACCGACTGCCAGCAATGGGGCCGGATCCATCGTGCCGTCGACCTGGATCCAGATGGTCGAGGATTCCTGTGACTGCCCCACCAGATCGAAGGGCGTGCCGTCGGCGACGATCTCGCCACGCCGCATGATGATGACGCGATCGCACAGGTGTTCGGCCTCCTCGATGTAGTGCGTCGTCAGCAACGTCGTGCGCCCCTGTTCGCGCAGCTCTCGAATTATCTGATGCAGATCTCGGCGTGCCTTCGGATCGAGGCCCGTGGTGGGCTCGTCGAGCATGATCAGCTCGGGGTCATGAATGAGGGCGATGCCGACCGCGAGCCGCTGCTTCTGACCGCCCGACAGGGTCTCGGCTTTCTGGTCGGCCTGCGCCTCCAGATCGACCCGCGTCAGAATGGCCGCCGCCGGGTGTGCGGATTCGTAGAACGACGCGAACAGCTGAAGCAGCTCCCGCACCGTGAGCTCGGTGGGGAGCGGCGTGGTCTGCAGCTGCACTCCGAGTCGTTCTTTGAGCTCGCGGCTCTGCTTTGTTGGATCGAGCCCGAGTACCGAGACCCTCCCCGATGACGGCTGCCGAAGCCCCTCGAAGATCTCGACGAGCGTCGTCTTACCGGCGCCATTGGGGCCCAGGATTCCCACCACGCCGCCGCCGTCGATCTCGAGATCGACGGCGCGGAGAGCCACCGTCGAGCCGTAGTCTTTCCGCACCCCCGCGGCCTGGATCACCATGCGTGGATCATTCCCCAGGCATTGCCGCAGGTAGGCGAGACGCTGCCACGGATGGGAATCCGGCCGCCCGTAGGGCCAGATAGATACCGCCGATTCCGAGGATGATCGCCACCAAACGGATCAGGAACCCGACGTACGGGATCTCCGCCGCAACGAACAAGAGCATCAGTCCGGCGGCCAGCGACAGGTATTCAGACGAACCCGCGCGGCCGAAGCGGCTCAGCAGCCAGTCGCCGATGAACTGGGCGGTCACCAATCGCGCGATGAAGGCGCCGAGGGCGAAGAGCATGAGCCCCACGATGCCCAACGGCAGGGTGACTATCAGGGCGATGGCGATCAGACACGCGACCGGGAAAACCACCGCGACCACGAAGCCGAAGCCGAGCCCCGGTGCCGGGGCGCTGCGCAGTCGTGCCGCTGGGGCGCGGGCGGCGGAGCCGCCCAGCAGCAAGAACACCGCACCGACGATGAGGTTGCTCAGATACGCCCATATCTTCCAGCCAATGCTCCAAAAGCTGAGTCCCCCCTCGGCCTCCTCCTCCTCCACCGCTTCGTCGGATTCGACCTCACGGTTCCAGCTCACCGAGCCGCCGATCTGCGCCCCGTCCGCGATCTCTGCCTCGTCGTTGCACTCGTACGTGATGTCGCCATGGACAACGGCTGTATCTGTCAGCGTCAGGGCCCCGGTTTCGATGTCGATGGCGTACAGGGTGCCGCCGATGTTGGCGCCGCCGACGCTCCCGAGCAGCGTTCCGCCCACGGTGCCGTCCATGTTGAGCGATCCACAGAAGCAGATCAGGTTGCCGTGAATGATGGCGCCCTCGAGGATCGTCGCGCCTCCGGTGCCGACGTAGAGGTCGCCGTCGATCTCTCCGGATACCGTGATGCCTCCCGCCCAGGCAAATACATCGCCTTCGACGTGTCCGGCGACGGTGCCGGTTTGCGCTCCGAAGAAGGCGTTGTGGCCGATGCGTCCGGCCAAGGTGACGCTCTGGCCCCACATAAAGACGTCGCTACCGATGTCCTGCACGCGTGCGCTGACTTCGGTCATGAACCGCGGTCGCTCTGGAGGCTCGAACGCCGGTGTCGCCTGCTCCGGGGTGGGTGTTGGCGGTGGCTCGGCGGGATCCTGGGCCGGCCTCGGCGACGCGGAGGCGAGACCGTCAATCCCGGCGGCCGGTAGGCTCAGCACCACGAGCATGCCCAGTAGTCCCAGGCACAACACATCCCGGCAGGGCCTGTGGAGACGCAGCATGTCGCCACTCGACAGGCGAGGCTCCGTGGGAACGGGGGCGGGAAGGGTCAGCGGCGTGACGGCTCTCATGTCTTGTTCCGAGGTTGCTGCGGGCGATGGAAGGCGACCGCGTCGAGTATCGCAGTGTCACTGGGGCTCGCCCACGGAAAGAAGCGGAATGGCCGGGTGGCCGTACCATTGGTCGATAGCGACGTGCGAGCGGCCACCGTGTTCGAGCGGCGCCCCGCGGTGGCTACCATCCGAGGAGCTCACGTAGACGGCGAGCACGACGTCGGGACACGTGTACCTGGATGCCGACCGCCGGCCGCAGCACGGCGGTGTAGGTACCCGAGAACATCGGTGCCAGATGGTCAATCCATTCCAGGTTGACGATCGAGGCGCGCGACACGCGAACGAAGGGCGGCGCCGGCAGGCGCTCCTCGGCCTCGTGGAGCGCTAGCTTGAGGCGGAACCGCCCCTGCGGCGTCTCCGCCCAGGTGATGGTGTCCTCAACGCTCACGCAGGCGATGTCCTCGAGCTGAAGGTTGACGATCTTGCCGGCTCGATGGCCGGCCAGATGGCCGCTGATACGGCTGCCCTCGGCCGTGGCTGCTGCCACAGCCCCCTCTTCGTGCTGCGGCCGCCGTTGCCACAGTGCCTGTCGTACTCGCCTCAGGGCGCGCGATAGCTGCTCACGATCGATCGGTTTGATGAGATAGTCGGTCCCTTCGAGTGCGAACGCGTCGACCGCGTGGTCCTCGTAGGCGGTGGTGAAGACTGCCAGGGGTCTGACGCTCTCGGGGAGGAGCTCGTGCAGCGCTCGCAGGGTTTCCAGGCCGTCCTTGTCGGGCATCCGCACGTCCAGAAACACCACGTCGGGGCGCTCTTCCAGCACTACCTTGACGGCATCGGCGCCGTTGGTCGCGACGCCGACGAGCTCGATGTCGCTGTGCTCCCCGAGCAGCCGTTTCAAGCGTCTGCGGGCGAGCGGCTCATCGTCGACAGTTACGGCGCGGACGTTCATGACGGAATCCTCATCTCGATTCGGGTGCCTGGATCGAGCCCCGCGGCGACCAGCGTGGCGGCGCCGCGGTAGCGCAACGCGAGGCGTTGTAGGACGTTGGCCAGGCCGCCGCCGGCGCCGCCGGTGCCCGGGCTGAGCTCGACGGTGGCAAGCGATGAATCGTCAGCACGGCTTGCCGCCAGCCGCCGCTGCAGCTCTTCCGGCAGCCCCGGCCCGTCGTCCTCGACGCGTACGATCAGCGCGTCGGCGGTGCACTCGACTCCGATGCGTACCGTACCGCCCTCGGCGCGAGTGGCGATTGCGTGCTGCACGGCGTTCTCCACCAGCGGCTGCAAGACCAGGCCTGGAATGCTGCGCTGAAGTGCCGCTGTGTCGACGTTCTGCTCGAAGCGCAGGCGATCACCCAGGCGCGCCTTCTCGACTCGGATGTAGTGGCCGACGGCTTCCAGCTCTCGGAACAGCGGCACCGTGCCTTCAGCCGACGAGCGCAGCGTGTAGCGGAGCAGGTGTGCCAGGTCACCGACCAGCTGCTCGGCGACGGCGGGGTCATCGTGAGTCAGCTCGGCGAGCGCGTTGAAGGCGTTGAAGAGGAAGTGCGGGTTGATCTGCGCCTGCAGCGCCCGGAGTCGCGCGTGCAGCGCCGCTTCCCGCATCGCTGCTTCGCGGGCGCGAGCCGCTTCGATCTCCCGCCGCATGCGGGCATGAGAGTAGATCACGCCGGCCAATCCGAGTCCCAGGGCGGCTGCCACTGCCGGCAGGGTGACGGCTTCGCGCCAGCGCAACAGCCAGTACGAGGACGGCTCCCGTACGAGCGTTGCCCAGCTCGTTACGATCGTCCCCAACAGAATCAACGCCTTGTCGATCGGGTTGCGCAGGTAGGACGGAAAGCTGGCGTAGCTGGGCTCGACAAGGCGCCGGAAGACGATGCCGCTGAGGCCGCCGCAGAGCAGAGCCCAACCCGGTTCCCAGCCGCCGTGCAGGTACCAGAGCAACAACAACGACACCAGCGCGCCGCCGAGCGCCGCGGCGAGGTCGGAGGCCACGCCGCGCATACCCCGGCGGTGCGCCGGTCGGAGGGCGGAAGGCATCGGCGTGCTCACGCCGTGAGCTCGCGTGGCCGCAGCACCAACAGCGTGATGTCATCGGCCTGGTCGGCATGCGGGCCCGTGTGGTCGTGCACCGCGTCCAGCACCGCGGCGCTTATATCGGCGGCTGTGGCGTCCTGATTGGTTCGCGTCACCCGTTCCAGGCGCCCCTCGCCGAACTCGTCGTCGCCGACATCAGCTGCCTCGGTGACGCCGTCGGTGTAGATCAGCAGGATCTCGTCCGATTCCATGGTGCGCTCTTGGAGCTCGTAGGTGCTATCGGTGAACAGGCCGAGCGGTCGCCCGCCGCCGAAGAGCCGCACCGATGCTCCGGCGCCGATGAGCAGCGGCGGGTTGTGGCCCGCATTCACATAACGCAGACATCCGTTCGGCGCCAGATGGCCGACGAAGAAGGTCGCGTAGCGCTCGGGGGTCGTCCGCTCGACGAGGAATCGGTTAACCAGTCCGCAAATCTCTCCGAGATCTTCGTGCACCGAGTAGGCCGCCAGGAACGCTGATTGCAGCGATGACATCAGCAACGCGGCAGGGACGCCCTTGCCGGACACGTCGCCAACGGCGAACGAGATACCGTGCTCGCCGCGATCGAGCACCTCATAGTAATCGCCGCCCACCTGTCTCGAAGCGATGTTGACCGCGTGTGTCTCCACCCACGATCGCGTCGGTACCCGCCCGCGTAGCAAGCTCTGCTGAATCCGGCTGGCGATCTGGAGATCGTCCTCCAATCGCTGCTTCGCCTCGATCTCCCCTTCCAGGCGCCGGTACGTATAGATCAGCGACGCCAGGCCGATAGCCAGAATTCCGCCCACCACGGGCAGCGTGATCGCCTCGCGCCAGCGCAACAACCAGTACGATGCGGGCTCACGGGCGAGCGTCGCCCAGGTAGCGAACACCGTTCCCATGGTGATCACCCCGACGCTCAGCGGACGCCGCAGGTAGGGGGGAAAGGTGGCGTAGCTCGGGCGTACGAAACGGCGCATTGCGACGCCGCCGAGGCCGCCGCAAACGAGCGCCCAGATCCATCCGGGATGCCGTTCACCGTGCAGGTACAGGAGCAGGACGAACGCCAGCAACGTGCCGATGGTGGCCGCCAGCAGGTCGGCGCCGAGACGTCGGCCGACGCTGGGGCCGCTCGCCGCCGATTCGGTTCTCATCAGGCGGCGCGCTCCAGTTGGCCGCAGCAACCGACTGCGGCGCGTCTCAAGTCGCCCGCGTCAGGTACTCGCCGGTGCTTGTATCGACCCGAACTCGATCGCCCTGGTTGATGAACGGAGGAACCTGGATCACAAGTCCCGTCTGCAGCGTAGCCGGTTTCGTCTGTGCCGCTGCAGTGGCGCCCTTGATGGCTGGGTCCGTCTGTGTGACTTCCATCTCGACGGTGCCAGGAAGCTCGATGGCGAGTGCCTCCGTACCCACGAAGGTCACCTTCACTTCCGTGTTCTCGAGCAAGAACGGCGCCTCTTCGCGGAGATTGTCCGCCGTGACACCGGTCTGCTCGTAGGTCTCCAGATCCATGAACGTGTAGAGATCGCCGTCCAGATAGAGGTACTGCATCGTGCGGCGGTCCACGTGTGCTGTCTCCAGCGTCTCGGCTGAGCGGAAGCGCCTGTCGATCAGCGTGCCAGTGCGCATGTTGCGCAGCTTGGTCTGCATGACCGCCTGCCCCTTGCCCGGCGTGACGTGGGTGAACTCGTGCACGCGAAGGTACTCGCCGTCGATGTCGAGGACCATGCCGCGCTTGATCTGTGTAGCTGGAATGCCCAACGACTGGTCTCCTGCGTGCAGCGATCTCGCTAGCTGGCGGTCCCTGAGGGGACGTTATCGGCAGCGGCCAGCCGGAATCCGAGAGCGTACCGTGCGTCCAGGGGGATTTCGAGCGCCGACATCTCAGGGCTCCTTCAGCCGAACAGGTGGCGCAGGAAGAACCCGATGTTGGCGGGCCGCTCGGCAAGTCGGCGCATGAACCACGGATACCAGGACGGGCCGTAGCTGACGTACACGCGTACCGTGTAGCCGTTGTCGACCAGTCGCCGCTGCAACGGTCGTCCAATGCCGTAGAGCATCTGAAACTCCCAATTGTCCAGCTGCAGCCGGTCGATGATCTCGCGCCCATGGGCCACGATCGTCGGGTCGTGCGAGGCAACCGCCACCCGAACACGGTTGCTGCGTGCGTCCTCCTCCGCCAGCCGATCGAGGATGCGCCCGAAGCTGCGGTCGACCTCCGCCTTGGCGGCGAACGCTACCTCCTCCGGTTCGTTGTAGGCGCCTTTGACGACCCTGAGCGGTGTGCCGTCTTGAACGAGAGCCTCGACGTCGTCGGCGGTGCGCAGCAGATAGCTCTGCACCACGAGTCCGAAGTTGTCGAAGCGCCCGCGCAGGCTCTCGGACACGGACAGCGTCGCATCGACGTACTCGGATGCCTCCATGTCGATGCGCACGAAGTTGCCGCTGGTGACCGCAGCCGAGAGCACGCGCTCCAGGTTGGCCGTGGCCAGCTCTGGTCCCAGATCGAGCCCCAGGAGGGTGAGCTTGAGGGAGATGTTGCAGTCCAGCTGCTCGGACGCGATGTGCTCCAGGATCTCGATGTACGCATCGGTCGCCGCGGTTGCTTCCTCGGGACCGCTGACGTTCTCTCCCAGCGGGTTGAGCGTCGCCAGCATGCCATCCTCGTTCAGCTGCCGAACCGCTGCGAGCGCCTCCTCGAGGGTCTCGCCCGGCACGAAGCGGGCAACGACGCGGTGGGTGACCGACCATCCGGTCAGCACCCGTTTACAGATCGGGGAGTCGGCCATCGCCAGTAACAGGGGGCGGACTGGATTCATCGCTCGATCATACATCCGTCGCACCGGAGACCCCCGTCGTTGCGGTCGGCCCGGGGGGACATGGTTAAATTGCCCGCCTCTCGCCTGAGCTTGCCCCATCTCGAGCCCGCAAGAACACGACGAACCTTGGTTGTAGCACCCCAGGTGATCTTGCGAGCGTCCGCCCATTCCGGACAAATCGGTGCCGAATATCCGCTCTAGCCGCGCTGCCCTGATTCTCTTGATCGCGTGCTCAGCGTGCGCCCAGGAGGAGATTGTCCCCGAGCCTTATCGCCCAAGTAGCGCCTGGGACGCCTACCGGCACGGTCTCTACGAAGCCGGGCTGGCGTCTAGCGCCCTGGCGCGCGACTGGGTCGACGCCGCGTCGCGCGCCGCCGAGGATCCGGTTCGACTACAGCTGCCCTACCGCGAGCATGGGGCGTTCGATGCGCGTGCCGCACACGGCGCTGGATATCGCTTCTCGGCGCTTCGCGGCCAGCGAATCGAAGTGGCTGTCGAGCTCGACGCCGACGTGCCGGTGCGGCTGTTTCTCGATCTGTTCCGTATCGAGCCCGACGCCGAGCCTCTCCATGTCGCCAGTGCGCCAGCGACCGAGACCCGTCTCCTGTTCGAGCCGCGGCGCGACGCTGAGTATTTACTCAGGTTGCAGCCGGAGCTGCTGCGTGGCGGCGAGTTCGAGCTCGAGATGCGCCTGGTCGCGACGCTTGAGTTCCCGGTGCAGGACCACGATGTCACCGACATACAAAGCTCGTTCGGTGCGTCGCGTGATGCCGGCCGTCGGTCCCATCACGGCGTGGATATCTTCGCCCGCCGCGGCACGCCGGCGCTTGCAACATCGCGTGCCTATGTTCGCCGCGTCGGCGAGCAGCGCCTCGGCGGCAACGTTGTGTGGCTCCACGACCGCGAGCGTGGTCTGAGCCTCTACTACGCCCACCTCGATTCACAGGCGGTCGAGGCGGGCAGCTGGGTGGAGGCGGGCGATGTTGTGGGCTATGTCGGCAACAGCGGCAACGCGCGCACGACGCCCCCGCACCTGCATTTCGCCATCTACTCTAACGGGCCCATCGATCCGACGAATTTCCTCCGCCGGCCACGTGCCGATCCGGTGGCGGTGAGCGCCGACGCCAGCCGACTCGGCACCTGGGGCATTGCCAACACCGACGAAACTTCGCTTCAGGAACGGCCGAGCCGCCGATCCGACACGCTGCGCCGGCTCAACGCTGGCACGCCGCTACGCATTTGGGCGGCGACCGGGAGCTACTACCGTGTGTCCCTCGATGATGGAACGCCAGGATTCCTGCGCGACACGCTGATCGGTGAGCCGTCCGATCCGTCGGTGGGCGGGTCCGAATAGCCATCTGCCGGAGCTTTCCAGCGGCGCTGCTCGCGTACTCTCAACCGAGCTCGAACAGGCGCCCGAGCAGGATCTGCAGCGGGAATCGACCGAGCGCTCCCGCCGCCGCTGACAGCTCGTCGAAGCGCTGTGCACCATCGGCCTCGAAACCGGTGCCCCACAGCAACACCGGCAGGGGATCGGCGGCATGCTGTCCGCTCTCTGAGAGCGTTGCGTGATCTGATGCCACGCCGACTCGCAATGGCCGATCGGTGTAGGCGTTGAGTAGGATGCCGAGCTCGCGATCGAGTCGCTGGAGGAACTGCATCTTCAGGTCTGGCCGGCGGTCATGCGCGGCGATGTCGGCGCCCTTGACGTGCACGATGGTCAGGTCGCCCTGTTCGAGCGCACCCATCGCCGCGGCCATCTTGGCGCTCAGATCGGTGTCGAGGTTGGCGGTCATCTGGGGCTCGTTAACGGTCTCCGCTCCCAGCCATCGAGCCAGGCCGATGATCGTCAGATCGCCGCTGATGCACGAGACGTGCAACGGAACGCCAGCCTCTTCGAGCGTCACGAGGCGATGCAGGCGGCCGGCGCCGCGGCTCAGCACCGCGTTCGCCGCCGGTTCGCCACGCTGGCGCCGGGACTCGTTGATCGGGTGTACCGCCAGAACGGCACGGGCCTCGGCTTCGAACGCCGAGAGCACCGCCGCGGTGTGGGTGGCGGCCTCGTTGGCGCCGTCGATGGGCTCCACCGTCAAGGGCGGCCCGCTGGAAGCGCCGTCGCCGGGGTCACTGCCGGTGATGGCCGGCGACAAGTTGGAGCCGTGGGCAACGATCGCGAGTCGGTGCTCGGTGGCCGCCTTGATGCGCAGTTGCACATCGTGCGTGATGCTCTCCGGTAGCCGGATCTGATCGAGGGCCGTGGCCAGTGCCTCGGCATCGTCACGTATCCGTCCGGCCCGTCGATCGACCACGTTGCCGTCGCCGTCGATGGTCGCGAGGTTGGCGCGCAGCGCAACGTCGCCGGGGAGCATCTCCAGGCCGGCGCCGAGGGCCTCCACAGGGCCGCGTTTGAGGGCGCGCGGCGATTGCCCGAACAACGCCAGTGTGCCAGCGGCAGTATCCGGCACGACACCTGGCGCAACCGGGTCTGCTAGCCCCAGGGTTCCCTCGCGGGCGAGCCGATCGAGGTTCGGTGTGTGGGCCGCCTGCAATGGGGTACGGCCGCCGAGGGCGCGCACGGCGCGATCGGCAACCCCGTCGATGATCAGCAGCAGCGTCGCAGTGTCGCCGTGTGACTCGACCCAGTCGGCATGCGCCAGCGCCGGTACTTGCCGCTCGAGTTCGGCGGTCACCAGTTGCACCGCGTGGGTTTCGGGATCGCCGTCGCGCGAGGTGTCCAGGAACGGAATGTCGTGCGCCTCGGCCATCTGCATCAGGTGGTCGTTGATAGCGCGAATGTCGTCGAAGGCGTCGAGATAGCGCGAAGCCCGACGCGCCCCCTGTGGCGCGCGCGTAAGGATGCGGGCGCGAAACACCTCCTCATCTGGCGTCCCGAGCATGATGGCGACCTGGTACGCCTCGCCGGCAAGATCCGCGAAGGGCACGATTCCCGGCAACAGGTGTACGCCTTCGACAATGATGCTGACGTTCTCCTCGATGGCGCGCTCGATGACGGCGCGCGTGCCCACACAAACGCGCCGCGCCTGTTCCTCGTAGCTTTCCAGCAGCGTGTCGGCCGTTTCTGCGACCGGCTGCTCGGGTGCTGCGCGGGCCCTCCGGCCGATCTCGAAGCTCGAATGATGCAATGCCGGCAGGATCTCGGGCGTGAACACCATCCGCATGACCTGACGGATCGTGTCCGTGGACGAGACGCGGTAGATCCGCAGGAGCGGAGCGAGTTGCAGCGCAAGGCTCGACTTACCGGTGCCGCCCGCACCGCCGATGTAGACGACTACCGGGTGTGGCAGTCGGTTGATGCGCCGGATCGTCCGGTAGCGCAGCTTGGCTTTGATCCCGGCGTGGCGCTCCAGGAGCACGTCGACCCGGCGCGCGACCTCGTTGCTTGGCAAGCTGTCGACGGATTCGTCGCGAAGTTGGGTCTCGACCTCCGCGGCCAGGCGATAGGCGTGCTCGGCTGGCACTCCGCTGGCGTAGATCGACTCCGCCAGCAGCCCCTTGGAGAAGGGATGGGGCTGCCCCTTGGTCATGACCTCCAGGTGCGGCTCGGGGGGGCCCGGCTCTGCTAGCTCGGAGCTGACATCAGGCCCTAACCGCTTGGCCAAGGCGGCTGTAATCAGCTCCCGCAGCTCGGTTTTGTCGACCTCTTGACGGCCCTTGAGGGTGTCGCGGACGGCGCGTGCAATGCCGTAGGCCTCTTCGAACTCGACGCCGCGGCGCACGAGATCGCGCGTGATCATGCCGCGAAGGAAGCGCGTGCGCGTGCCCGACGACGAGACCACATGGAGCGACCCGGTCGGTCCGGCGTGCGGGTCCTTCCGAGATGGTTTGGCCATAGTGATGGCGGGTACGGGCCAGGGTCAGCCGTAGCGGCCTTCGAGATAGGCAGCGGTCTCTGCGTGCTCGGGAGTCACGAACATGCGCTCGGTGAGCGTATGTTCGATCACCTTGCCGAGCAACATGAGCACGAGTAGGCCTGGGCAGACGTTCTCGCCGTTGTTCAGATCGTCGGCGATGGTCCGCCGCGGCCGACGGAGCGGAACACCATCGCAGCGAATAGCAGACTCCCGAAAATCGCCGCGGCCGCAAGCACCAGGGCCTGCCCGAGGGGTGTACTGATCGCGTCGATCCAGCGCTGGGTGTCGGTATCCACGCCCGAGCCTCCGGTCCAGCCGAGAACCATGAAGGTGGCGAAGATCAGACCGAGACAGGTAGAGAAGCCGGGCAGGAAGCGAGCCCACGGGAACTCGATAGGCGGCGGCACCGCGACTTCCTCGAGCACCGCCTGCATCACGCCCGCGGTAAATCCGTCGGTTGGGCGGATCACGGGGTCGTTGGCGAGGATGCGGTCCAGGTCATCCATTGTCATGCCTCCTCGGGGGTGGGCGTCGGTGCGGCTATGAGCGAGGCGAGCTTCTGCTGCAGCAGCTTGCGGCCGCGGAACAACCTGGCCTTGACCGTGCCCTCACGCAGGCGGGATGTCTGCGCCGTTTCCGCCAGGTCCATCTCATGAAAGTAGTAGAGAACGATGACGTCGCGATACTTGGGAGGCAGCGTCGCGACTGCCCGGCGCACCGCGTCGTCGCGCAGGTCGCGGTCCTGCTCGAGGCCGTGGTCGCCGGCCGCAAGGCGATAGTTGATCTCGTCCAGCTCCACGGTCTGCGCTTTTCGCTGGCGCATCGTGCTGCGGCAATGATTGAGCGCCACCGAGAACATCCAGGTCGAGAAGCGCCCATCCTGTCGCCAGCTCGACAGCCCGCGGAAGATCTTGAGGAACGCCTCCTGCGTCATCTCTTCCGCAACCGCCCGATCGCGGCAGAAGCGGTAGGCGAGGTTCACCAGCGGCCCCTGCCAGCGCCTGACGATGCCTTCGAAGGCGTCAGTGTCGCCGGCAAGGACTCGTCGTACGGCGCTCGCGTCGTCGTCGTATCGCTCTGCGCTGTTCGCCACGCGCCTATCCCGACGGATCTTCGTTGCGATCGCAACCCCCACCGAGGCTCCTCCCGCTCGATAGCTGGTAGGAGGCTACTGCTCGTCAGGTGGCGGGAAGGCACCAGGCGGAGCCACCGGTGGTGCCGACTTCGGTGCATACATAATCGCGTACGCCAGCATCCCGAGCCCGATGAAGAGCGGAATGCTGCCGACCATCCAAACGTCCTCGTCGCGGATGAACTGCAGCCCGAAGATCATCCCGAGTCCGACACCCGAGATGATGAAGCCGGCCGCGACCATGCCCTGCCGGCGGCGTTGCTGTTCGGTCTCGTACTCGTACTGCATCAGATCTTGTACCTGGCGGGCGTTCATCTCGCCGGCATCGACGAGCTTCTTGCGGAACTCGTAGCGATAGTACGCTTCGCGTTCCTTGCGGCGTTGCTCCGCCCAGCCAACAACCGCCAGGAAGCTGAAGAGCGAGATTGCTCCGACGATCGGGATGATGAAAACCATCGCCTGGGGAACCCAATCCATCGTCCGTTTCTCCTCATTCGGCGCCACCAGCGGGGCGCGTCGGGGTCTTTTGTCGGTCTCGCGAGGTACGACGTCGGAGCTGGCGGCATTGGTTGCATTATTCGACCCGCGCGTCCAATCTCTCGCGACTCCGACCGTGTCAGGTGATTGCGACCTCTCACGCGCCAGCGCTTGCGGCCGATCCTCCGAGGTGAACGATGAGCGAGCAGCCCGAAGACGCGCAGCGCGGCCTGGTTCGTGCCATGGGCCGCTGGGACCTCACCGCGGTGGGCGTCAACCAGGTCATTGGCAGCGGCATCTTCGTGCTTCCGGCGTCGGTGGCGATGTTGGTGGGGGTACCGTCGAGCCCCTGGCCGTTCGTGCTCGCGGGTGTGGCCAACACGCTGATCGTCTTGTGCTTCGCGGAAGTATCGACACGATTCCGCAACGCCGGCGGACCGTACCTGTACGCGCGCCAGGCTTTCGGCTCGTTCGTCGGCTTCGAAGTGGCCTGGATGCTCTGGCTCACACGGCTGGCGTCGCTGGCGGCGCTTGCCAACGCGCTGGCGCGCTACCTGGCCTACTTCATTCCCGGCGCGTCGAGCGGAGGCGGCCGCCTGGCGGTGGTGACCGTGGCGATCGGTGGGCTCGCCCTGATCAACTTCCTCGGCGTTCGCTACGGGTCGTGGACCGTGAACATCTTCACGGTGAGCAAGCTAGTCCCACTGCTCGGTTTCGTGCTAGTGGGCATGTTCTTCGTCGATCCGGGCAACTTCTCCGGCTTCTCACCGTCGATCACCGCCGGCACCGGAGAGGCTGTCCTGCTGCTGATGTTCGCCTTTGGCGGCTACGAGCTATCGACGTTGCCGGCGGGCGAGGCGCGCGCGCCTCGGCGTGACGTGCCGTTCGCGCTGCTCACGACCATCGGAGTCGTGTGCGCCATCTTCCTGTCGGTGCAGCTTGTCACGGTGGGAACACTCGCCGGAGTCGCCTCGTCGGAGACGCCGCTCGCCGATGCCGCGGCGAGCTTCCTGGGGCCGGCTGCCGGCGTGCTGCTGGCAATCGGCGGTGTGATCTCGATCGCTGGCTCGAATGCCGGCACGATGCTGGCCGGGCCGCGGGTGACGTACGCGATGGCCGACCGCGGCCAGCTGCCACGGGTCCTTGCCCATGTTCACGAACGTTACCGAACGCCCGATGTCTCGATCTTGTTGTATGCCGCCGTTGCCTGGGCGCTGGCGGCGTCCGGCTCGTTCGAGCAGATGGCCAAGGTCAGCGCCGTGGCGCGCCTGATGTTCTATGTGGCGACCTGTGCTTCGGTGCCCGTTCTGCGTCGGCAAGGCGGTCACACCGAGGGTTTCCGACTTCCGGGTGGCGCGCTGGTGCCGGCGCTCGCAGTGTTGACATCGATCGCGATTATCTTCGGCGCCGACCGTGTATCGCTGGCATCGGGGGCCGTAGCGCTGATCGTCGGCGCGCTCCTGTACGCCGTCTATGGCCGCACGGCGTCAGACGCCTAGCAGGGACGCGGCGAGAGTTTGATCGGTCTGGCCTGCTAGTGTCCTGTAACAGTAGTTCGCGACATATTGTGGCGAGCGCGACCGAGCCGAATCCAAGGAGGGTCGACGACGGCGATGCGTTGTGCATCGTTAAGGAGGGCCGACGCCGGAGGCGGCCGGTCCCAGCAATATGTCGCGAACTACTGTTACAGGACACTAGGAGCGGTGACGCAGCAGCGTTCCGGAGCGGCTCGGAAGCCGAGTACCGTCGCGCACGACCAGGGTTCCGTTGACTATCACGGCGTGAATGCCCGCAGGCTTGCGATCGGGCTCGGTCCATGTCCCGCGCTCGCCGATTTGGTCGGGATCGAACAGCATGATGTCCGCGGCATAGCCGGGTGCCAGGCGTCCGCGATCGGTGAGGCGGAGACGCTCGGCGGGCAAGGACGTTGCCTTCCGGATGCCCTCGGACAGCTCGAACCAGCTTTCAGCACGGGCATAGTGACCGAGCACTCGGGGAACCGCGCCGTAGCCACCCGGATGCGCGACCCCGTCACCCTTGAGGATCACGTCCACTGCGACAGCGTGGTGTGGGTGCGCCAGCAGCTGGCGCAGGGCCCCGTCGTCGTCGGGTGCGCCGCTGACCCCGTGGTAGCGCGCCATCACGTCGCCACCGGAGGCGGCGATGATGTCGGCGGCGCAATCGAACGGCGTCGACATCGTGCGTTTGGCGATCTCGGTGACGCTCCGGCCGATCCAGCTGCTATGAGCGTCGGAGGCGGCCTGCAGCAGCACGATGTTGTCCCAGCCTCCAGCGCCGACGAGGTTGTGTGCCCAGCCATTGTCCCACGGTGGCCAGCTCGGTACGCGGGTGTCGATGTCGTGCTCGACCCGCTGCCGGAACGCTCCGTTGCACAGCCTCTCGCACAGTTTCGGTACGCCCTCTGCCAGTGCCCAGGGCGGCAGGACCGCCAGCAGCGTGGTGTTGACCGCGTGGTAGGGGATCACATCCGATGCCACGTCGACGCCACTCCGGCGGGCGGCGTCCTCGAGTCGCATCGTCTCGCGTGTCAGATGCCAGTAGCCCGGCCCGAACGCCTCGTGGTGAGAGTGTTGTAGCCGCACTCCGGTCCGCTGGCCGATCTCGAGCAGCTCGCGCTCAGCCTCGATCGCGAGCTCGCTGGAGCCGCGCACGTGGCATCCGAAGAGGCCGTCGACGGCGGCCACCGGTGCGCATAGCGCCGCGATCTCATCGGTGTCGGCCCACATGCCGGGCGGATAGATGAGGCCGGCGCTGAGCCCGAAGGCACCTGCATCGAGTGCTCCCCGGACCAGCGCCGACATCGTTTCGAGCTCGTCATCGCGTGCCGGGTTCGGCGAACCGCCCATCACCGCGCAGCGGATGGCTCCGTGCGCCACTAGCACGGCAACGTTCAGCGGCGGGGCCTCGGTCTCGAGGAGGTGCAGGTACTCGGCGAAGGTCTCCCAGGCGAGCTCGGTTCCGCGCGGCAGGATCAGCGCCATGAACGCCTCCAGCGCTTCACGCCGAGCAGCGGGTGCCGGCGCCACGCCGAGGCCACAGTTTCCGATGACCTGGGTGGTGATTCCCTGATGCAGGAACGGACCGAGGAGATCCGGAGCCTCGGGATGGGTCAGCGCCGCGTCGGAGTGGCCGTGTATATCGATGAAGCCCGGGCACACGGCCAAGCCGTCGACGTCCAGTGCCGCCGCCGACGGCGCACTGCCCGGGGCGCCGATCGAGTCGATGCGGCCGGACTCGATGACGACGTCTCCCAAGCGCGGCTGGCCACCCGATCCGTCGTAGATGATCGCGTTGCGGATGGCCCGGACCTCGTTTGCCGTCACGGACGATCCCCGCGTACCTCGAGATTCGGTGTGGGCCCGTTTGTCGGGCTCGGGACACAGCTCACCTGCCCATGGTATAAGCGCAACCGTTCGACCTTGTGTCGGGAAGCGGGTGTGAATCCCGCGCTGCCGCGCAACTGTGATCGGGGACGAAAGCTGCCCGAGGAGCGACCGCATGCTGCGACTCGCTCCGGAACGCCACTGGGAACACCGGGAAGGTGGCGGCGAGTAGGACGATCCGAAAGCCAGGAAACCGAACCGGCCAGCCAGCCGGCCCTCGCGGGAAAGGGTGTCACGATGGCAGAGGCGCGTCCGTCCACTGCGGAGGCGGGACCCGATACGCGCGTGCGCGGCGTGTCGCTTCGCGCCCAGGGTCTGGAGTTCGGCTACGATCGGCCGTTGCTCAGTGGCGTCGATCTCGACGTCTCGGGCGGTGAGTGCGTGGCGCTCCTGGGGGCTAACGGCGCCGGCAAAACCACTTTGTTGCGATTGATCGGCGGGCTGCTCACGGCTCACGCTGGGCAGGTGGAGATCGACAGCATCGCATCGCCGCAGCTGTCGCGTGAGCAACGCGCCCGCCGCATCGGCTACCTGCCACAACGCATCCCGGCCGCCACCGGGTTCGCCGTGTACGAGATCGTGCTCATGGGGATGTACGCGCTGCTGCCGGCGCGAGGCTGGGAGAGTCGGCGCGAGTGGCTCGCCGTGGCCCGTGCGTTGCAGCGAGTGGGCGCGCGGCGCCTGATGCGGCGGCCGTTCGACGAGCTCAGCGGTGGCGAGCAGCGGCGGGTATTGCTGGCGCGCGCTCTGGTAGCGCGTCCGGGCTTGTTGCTGCTGGACGAGCCGCTTGCCGCTCTCGATCCGGGGTTCGTGCTCGATCTTACGGCGACGCTCATGACCCTCAAGTCTTCGGGCGTCGGCATGATCATCTCAACGCATCGGTTGGAGCTCGTGCGGCAGCTCGCTGACCGCGTGGTAGTGCTTCGCCGCGGCGAGGTGCTGGCTGCCGGGACGCCGCTCGACACGTTGGTTCCTGCGCTGCTCGACGATGCCTATGGCACCGACGCCTTCACCCGGTCGGGTGGCCCGTGAGCGGCCGCGCATCGCTACCGCGGCGGCGGCGCTCGACGCTTCTTCTGGGCAGCGGAGTCGCACTGGCCGTCACCCTGCTGCTTGCGCCGGCCGTAGGGTCGACGTCGGTCAGCCTGGAGCGGGTATGGGCCGATCCTTTCAACTGGGGCGACAATCCGGATGCCGCCGTCTTCTTCGTCGCGCGACTGCCCCGCGTGCTGCTCGCCTGCATGGTCGGCGGAACGCTGGCACTGGCCGGAGCGACGTTTCAGTCGCTGTTGCGCAACCCCCTCGCCAGCCCATATACGTTGGGGGTAACGGCGGGCACTACGTTGGCGGCGTTTCTGGCCATTCGCTTCTCTCCTGGGCCGGCGTTTGCCGAGTTCTCGGTGCCCGTATTGGCGCTGGCCGGTGCTCTGACGACAACCGCGCTGCTGTTATTGCTAACCTCACGGCGCGGCGATTTGCCGCCGACAGTGCTGTTGCTGGCCGGAGTGACGCTCAACTTCACTATCAGCGCCGGCGTGCTGTTGCTGCAGTACTTCTCTGACCACGCCGAGACGGCGCGCATGATCCGGTGGTTGATGGGAGATCTGGACGCCGCTACCTATCGCATGCTGCTGCTGTTGGCGCTGGCGAGCCTGCCGGGCTGGCTAGCGTTGCTGGGTAAGGGGCGGGTGCTGAACCTCTTGAGTCTGGGTCCCGACGAGGCTCGGGCACAGGGAGTCAGCGCGGCGGCAGCGATGCGAAGCGGGCTGCTGTGGGCATCGTGGGTCACCGGTCTGGCGGTGGCGGTCGCCGGCCCGGTGGGCTTCGTGGGGATCCTCGTGCCACACGCTATCAGGCTCCTCGGGGGGCACGACTACCGCATCGTGTTGCCTGCATCGATGCTCGGTGGTGCCGCGTTTCTGATCGCCTGCGACACCGTGGCGCGCGTGCTGCTGGCGCCAGTGGAGCTTCCCGTCGGCATCCTGACGGCGTCGCTCGGAGGACCGTTCTTCCTGGTCTTGCTGCTGAGCCGGAGGATTCGCCATGCGTGAGAGAGGCCACCACCATCGCCTTGCCGTGCTGGCTGTCGCTATGCCGCTATGGGCGGCGGCGGCGATGTCGCAGGGCCCGCCCCAGCGCATCGTCTCGCTTGTACCCGGCGCTACCGAGGTGCTCTTCGAGATCGGCGCCGGGGAGCGTGTGGCCGGGGTGAGCAACTTCGATCATTGGCCGGCCGAGGTCGAGGAGCTACCGCGAGTCGGGGGGCTCATCGACCCCGATTTAGAGGCCATCCTCGCGCTGCGTCCCGATCTCGCGATCATCGATCCATCACAGGGCTCGCTGCGACGCCAGCTGACAGCGAGCGGCATCGCGACCTACGAGTACGCCACTGCCGACGTCGGGGATTTGCTCGGCAACATGCTGGAGATGGGAAGCCTGCTCGACCTGTCCGATAGTGCTGCGCGGTCGGCCGACCGGGTAAGAGCCGATCTCGACGCCGTTCGCGCCCGCTATGCGTCGGACGAGCCGCCGAGCGTGCTGGTGGTCTTCGGTCGACGCGACGGTAGCTTCGCCGAGCTTTGGGTGAACGGCGGAGTCGGCTTCTTGCAGGAGCTCACCACGATCGCCGGCGCCCGCAACGTCTTCGACGACGTTGCACGCCCGGGGTTCAAGGCCGGGCTCGAGGCGGTCATCGCGCGCGTCCCCGACGTCGTAGTGGAGCTGCGCTCCGACGGTCAGAACGCCGTGCCCGCACAGGTGCTGGCGGCGGAGTGGCGCACCCTGCCCGGGTTTTCTGGCGTCCGCGTAGTGACGCTCGCCGCCGCCTGGATGCTGGTGCCCGGCCCGCGGGTGGCGGAAGCCGCACGCGAGCTTGGCGCGCGACTACATGGGAGCTGATGCACCCTTTGTGGCCGCCGACCCTGATCGCGTACCCTGCCGGTTCGAAATCCTGTAGGGAGGACTGCAATGACTGACAATGGATGGCTCTACAGCAAGCGCGTCTGCGTGACGCTGGCGACGGTCTCGATCGCTACTGCCGCCGCCTGCGGTGACGACGCCACGGCGCCAGCGGCCGACAGCGGAACGGCGGCGGAGACGCGGACCGCGAGCGACTGGGTCGATCGGCAACTGCCGAACCCTACCGGAGAGGTGCTGCTGAATTGGGCGGCGCTGCCAGACGACCGTGAGTGGGGTTCGACGGCGGGGATCGACATCGGACCCGACGGCCACGTCTGGGCCTATGACCGCTGCGGTGGCCTGGGTCTGGCCGGTGGGTGCGAAGAGAACTCCGATCGTGATCCGGTTTTCAAGTTCCACAAGGAGACCGGCGAGATCATGGCGGCCTTCGGCAAGGGATTGTTCGTACTGCCGCACGGGCTACACGTCGACGACGAAGGCAACGTCTGGGTGACCGACTCGCAGGGTAACGAGTCCGGAACGAAGGGGCACCAGGTCATCAAGTTCAGTCCAGAGGGTGAGGAGCTGCTCCGATTGGGAACCGCCGGTCAGCCCGGGAGCGGGCCGGGACAGCTCAACGAGCCTTGCGATGTCATTACCGCCGCCAACGGCGACATCTTCGTCTCCGACGGGCACAGCGGTCAGGGTGCCGATCCGCCGGAAGGCGCCACCGGTCGT
The DNA here is from genome assembly GCA_965197275.1 of Acidobacteriota bacterium. Taxonomy (GTDB): domain Bacteria; phylum Acidobacteriota; class UBA890; order UBA890; family WLXD01; genus DASCOT01. The sequence continues at coordinate 113,493 of CBDAMQ010000025.1, read as the reverse complement.
ATTCTGAAGTTCTCGGCCGACGGCACCTTCATCAAGCAGTGGGGCGAGATCGGCTTCAGGCCGGGGCAGTTCCGCACCCCGCATGCGATGGAGTTCGACTCGCAGGGGCGTCTCTACGTTGCCGACCGCGGCAATCACCGGATCCAGATCTTCGACCAGGAAGGCGAGCTACTCGATATCTACATGCAGTACAGCCGCATCAGCGGGCTGTTCATCACTGCCGACGACACGCTCTATGCGATCGATTCCGAGTCGGGCGTCCAGAACCACCCGGGTTGGAAGACCGGTATTCGGATCGGGCCTGCCGGTGAAGACCGGTTGACCGGGTTCGTGCCGCCGCATCCACACGATGTTCGGTTCTTGCAGGGTGTGGCCGGTGAGGGCGTGGCGGTGGATGCCGACGGCAACGTCTATGCGGCGGAAGGTCCGGGGTCGCGTCCGACGGCTGGTGGCGGGATCACCAAGTACGTGGCGAGCTAGCGGACGGCAGCGATCCTATCGGGCGCCGTGGCTAGTTACCCTGCCGGCGATGCGCTGGCGCGCCCTGGCTAGTTACCCTGCCGCGATGCGCTGGCGCGCCCGTCCTGCCGCAATGCGCTGGCGCGCCCGGCGTTCCGCCAGCCGGGTCGTCGACTCGCTGCTGGTGAGTGACTCCTGCAATAGCTCGCGAGTCGTGTGTGCCAGTCCCTCGAGCAGCGCTTCGGTGTCGTCGCGCTCGTGGAAGTGGCAGACGCCGAGGATCACGGCGCCGGACGAGGACACGAAGTCCGGTACGAACAGGATGTCGCGATCGCTGAGCGCTTCCTCGACCTCGGGGCCGGCGAGGATGTTGTTGGCGGCGCCGCATACCGCCCAGGCGCGCAAGTCACGCGCTGCCGCGGTGGTCAGCAGCCCGCCGGCCGCACAGGGCGCCAGGATGTCCACCTCGGCCCTCAGGATCTCATCGGGCGCCACGACTTTCGCGCCCAGCGCATGGGCCGTGCTGGTCGCGGCGTCCTCGTCGAGATCGGTGACCAGCAGCTGCGCTCCGGCGGCATCGAACTGGCGCGCCACTGCGGCGCCGATGCTGCCGCAGCCCTGGACGCCGACGCGGAGTCCCTCGAGGCCCGTCCGCCCGGCGATATCTGCACAGGCGCCGGCGCAGCCCACGACTCCCCGCGCCACCATGGCGGCGAGGTCGGTCTCGTCGCTGCGCACCCATTGGCTGCGCGAGGCCATGATCTCGAGGTCGGCGCGCGACGTGCCGAGATCCCCGGCGGTCATGAAGCTGCCGCCCATCTCCTCGACGCGCTGCCCCAGAAACGAGAACGCCGCGGCGCGATCGAGCTCGGGGCGGTCCATCACCACCATCTTGGCGCCGCCGGCATCCACTCCCGCCAGCGAACACTTGAGGGTCATGGTGCTGGCAAGGCGACGAGCATCGGCGATCGCATCGCCTGCCGATGCGTAAGTCCATGTGCGCGTACCACCGGCAGCCGGGCCGAGCGTGGTGTCGTCGATCACCAGAAAAGCGCGCAGCCCGGAATCCACGTCGGTGAAGATCGTCAGCTGTTGCGCACCCGTGTCCTCGAGTTGTGCCAGCAACGATTCCATCCGTACCCCTAGCAGCTAGCGCGGTCGCCAAGCGCCGTACGGCCCCGACCTGCCCGGCCGCACTGTCGCGCTGTATGCTACCGTGCGCCGTCGTCGAGAGATTTTGATGTCCGCGGTGGACAGGAGGAACATGCCATGAAGATGCGCGCCGCGCTGTTGCAGGAGTTTGGCCAGCCGCTGGAGATCCAGGAAGTCGACATCGCGCCGCCCAAAGCCGGCGAGGCGTTGGTCAAGGTGCACGCTTGCGGCGTATGCCACACCGACATGTACACCTGGAGCGGCGCCGATCCGAGCGGATTCGTGCCTACGGTGCTCGGACACGAGGGCGCCGGAGTGGTAGAGGAGGTCGGTGAAGGCGTCACGTCGCTCAAGCCCGGTGATCACGTCGTTTGCCTGTTCTCACCCGAATGCGGCGAGTGCGCCCATTGCACCAGCGGCAAGACCAACATCTGCACCGCGATCCGTGAGCAGCAGGGGCAGGGCTACCTACCCGACGGCACACCGCGCTTGTCTGTCGACGGCACGCCGATCCGGCATTTCATGGGTACCAGCACGTTCGCCGAGTACACCGTGATGCCCGAGATCGCACTCGCGAAGGTCAATCCCGACGCCGCGCTCGACAAGATCTGCACGCTCGCCTGCGGCGCCACCACCGGCCTGGCGGCGGCGCTGTACAAGGCGGAGGTGGAGGCCGGGTCTTCGTGCGCCGTCTTCGGCTGTGGTCTCGTCGGCCTTGGCGCGGTTGCCGGCTGCCAGCTCGCCGGCGCCGAACGCATCATCGCCGTCGACATGTCGGAGGACCGGCTTGCCTCGGCGCGGCACTACGGCGCCACCGACACGATGATCGGCGGCCCCGACAGCGTCGACAAGATCCTCGAGATGACCGACGGCCAGGGCGCCGACTACACCTTCGAGGCCACCGGACATGTCGGCGTGATGGCGCAAGCAGTGGAAGCGGCGCGCTTCGGCTGGGGCGTATGCACGGTGCTCGGCGTTGCCGGCAAGGGTGAGACTCTCGATATCATCCCGAGGTTCCTGATCACCGGTCGCAAGGTGCAGGGCGGCAGCTTCGGCGGCGCCAAGGGGCGCACGCACGTGCCGAAGTTCGTCGACATGTACATGGAGGGGAAGCTCGACCTCGACGGCCTGGTGTCGCATCACCTGACCCTCGACGAGGTCATGAAGGGGTTCGACCTCATGGAGGCGCAGGACGGAATTCGCTCGGTCATCACGTTCTGAGCCGGCCTTTTCTGACCGTCGAGGTGCCAACGGGGCAACCCGCTAGGGGAGAACTATGATCATTCAGCGCAGCATGAGCGACGGCTATCTGTCCAACAGCTTTGTCGTCGCCGACAAGCCGGGTGGGCATGGGGTGCTTATCGACTCGGGCGGCCCGGTGGCTCCGATCTACGAGACCATCGCCGCCAACGACATCACCATTACCCACCTGTTGCTCACCCATCACCACATCGATCACGTCATCAACAACGCGGAGTACATCGAGCGCTTCGGCGTCGACATCTGGGGGCATCCGACCGAACGCGAGTTCTGCACCGATATCCAACACGATCTCAACGACGGCGACGAGATCGTCTCGGGTGACCTCAGGATCCATGCCCTGCTGACCCCGGGCCATACCGTCGGCATGCTGGCACTGGTGGTGAACGACGAGGTCGTGTTCACCGGCGACACGCTGTTCGAGGGCACGATCGGAGGCACGCTGGCGCCCGGCCACGCCACCTACGCCGACATCAAGCACTCCATCATGGAGGTGCTGATGAAGCTGCCGCCGGAGACCCGCGTGTGTCCTGGACACACCAACGACACGACCATCGGTGCGGAGTGGGAAAACAACGGGTTCATTCGCATATGGCGCGGTCTCGATCCCGAGGGATCGGTTCCCTGCACCGCCTTCGACAGGCCGGCGACGCTCGTGCTTCGCGCTCCTGACTACGACGGCGGCACGAAGTGCTGGGTGCGGTTCGACGAGGGCGACCACGACGAGATCGTTCCGGGATCGAAGGTAGTCGGCGACTGAAGATCCTGCCGCGATGACCACTGCGGCCGAGGTTGGGCAACTCGTCACCGATTATCCGGCGGACGCGCAGCGCGTCGTGTTTCTGTCGTCGTCGCTGCTCGCCAGCGACCAGGGCCTCGACGAGATCGCACGCGAGATGGTGGCCCTGGCGAATCGGGACGGCGGCCGCATCATCTTCGGCGTTGATCGGGCCGGTGTCTTCGAGGACAGGCTGGCGATCGATCCGGCCTCAGTGGCGGCCGCGCTGGCCGATATCGGCCGCAGCCGCGTCGTGCCGTCGATCAGCGCCGCGGTGGAGCGTCTGGGGGGCAGCGGGGGCGAGCTCCTGGTGGCGAGGGTGCCGCAGCGGCAATCCGGTCCGCATGCCTGTGCCCGGGTCGAGGTTGGCGGTGGCGTCGGCAACCGGGCGTACTACGTGCGCCAAGGTGACCGTACGCGCCGGGTGACCGACGCTCAGCTGGCCTGGATGTATCGCGTCGTCGTCGATCCGGCGATGCACGAGGTCATGCAGTTGACGTTGCATACCCGTCCGATGTTGCTGACCATCAACCCGGCCATTCCACAGCCGCGCGCCGCCGATCTGTTTGCGCGACAGTTGGCTGGCCTCGACGAGCCGCTGGCGCAGGCGCTCGGACCGTATACCGAGGTACGCGCCGACGCTCTCGTCGAGCTGGCCCCGTGGGCCTTCCTGACCGAGATTGATGCGTTGCTGGGCGATCTGAAGCTTGACCTCGATGTCGAGCACGTATCGATCGACGATCTGCCGGTCCCGGGCCACGCCTCGACGTTCGCCCAGGCTCCGGGAGGCCTGCGCGGGGTGCTCGGTGGCACGACGGGCGGCGGTGGCCTGTTGCGCCTCTTGCAGCGTCGCCGGGAGTCCGCGACGCTGCTGCTCCCGGCCGGCGCCGAGGTGCTCGTCGATCACCTGCCCCGGCAACGTAAGACGCGAGCGATGATGAGTCATCCGTCGTTCAACATCACCTTCTCGGCGCGGCCGGACGGCGGCGGTGTGGGCCTGGGCTGGCCCGACCTCGAGGGCGCGCGGTCCGATGAGACGGCCTGGTGTCGTCTGCGATTGGCGTTCCGTTGCTCGCTGCCGTTTCCCGATCGGGGATGTGGCTCCGACCCTGCCGTTGACCGTTTTCTGGAAGCGCTGGTAGAACGGCTCCGAACCGGATGGGACAGCGACCGCTGGTTGCAGGCGACGTCGCCAGCGTATCTGTCCGGCTTCAGAGACAACCCGAGCTGACGGCGTCTGCCACCTGCGAGCCGCCTAGCGTGGCAGCCGACTCAGGACAGGCTCCAGCACGTCCCGCACGTTGGCGGCAACGATGCGGTGCCCCTCGATGTTCGGATGGATGCCGTCCGCCAAGTTGTATTCCGGCCGGCCGCCGACCCCCTCGAGCAGGAAGGGGACGAGCTCGGTCGCATTGGCTGCAGCGATTGCCGGAAACAGCGCGCCGAAGTCACTGCTGTACGGCTCGCCCAAGTTGGGCGGCACCATCATGCCGGCGATGATGATCTCGATTCCCGGATGTGCCGCCCGAGCCCGGTCGATGATCGCCTGGAGGTTCTCGTGCGTGCTCTCGACCGGAGTGCCGCGAAGCCCGTCGTTGGCGCCGAGCTCGAGCACCAGCACCCGCACCGGGCCGCGTAGCAGCCAGTCCACGCGTCGCAATCCGCCAGCACTCGTCTCGCCACTCACGCCAGCGTTGACAACTCGGTAGGGCCATCCACGCTCGTCAATGCGCGCTTGAATCAGCGCCGGAAACGCCGTGTCGGGGTCGAGCCCGAGGCCGGCAGTCAGGCTGTCGCCGAGGAACACGATGGTGTCTCGCTGTACCGCCGTGGCGCTGACGGTCGCCAGGAGCATGGTCAGCGCGGCGAGCGACGTGCGAACGACTCGCAGATCCAAGGTCAGGTGCACTCGTGAGGGGTCGGATTGAGGACCCTCCATTCTACGTCTGTGAGGACCGTCGCGATGAGGGCAGTCACTTGCCGCGCCTGGGGTCGAAACCGACGTCGAGCGGCCCGCGATCTGTCTATGATTGCTTCGCTCCCCCTGGACAGGCACCCATCATGACCGTACCCCCGATTCTGGAAGCTCGTCGGGTCACGAAGACGTTCGTTGCTTCGCACGGCGAGCTCACAGTGGTGCGCGACGTCGACCTGGCTGTTGCTCCGGGGTCGACGTGCGCCGTGGTAGGGCCTTCCGGTAGCGGCAAGACGACGTTGCTGGGACTATGTGCCGGGCTCGATCGCCCAACCTCCGGTGAGGTGCTGATCGATGGCCAGCTGTTGAACGATCTCGATGAGGACGAGCTGTCGGCGATACGCAACCGCAAGGTCGGGTTCGTGTTCCAGAACTTTCAGCTGCTGGCAACCCTGACGGCGCTGGAGAACGTCATGGTGCCCCTGGAGTTGCGCGGTGACGCCAACGCCGCCGCGCGCGCGCGCGACCTTCTGGGACAGGTCGGGCTGGGTGATCGGCTCGATCACTACCCGGTTCAGCTGTCCGGTGGCGAGCAGCAACGGGTGTACTTGGCACGTGCCTTCATGAACGAGCCCTCGTTGCTGTTTGCCGACGAGCCCACCGGCAACCTCGATGGCGAGACCGGGGACCGCGTGCAGGAACTGCTCTTCGACCTCAACGCTGCACGCGGCACCGCGCTGGTCGTGGTGACCCACGACGAGGAGCTCGCAGGCCGCACCGAACGCATCATCCGACTCCGTAGCGGTGCGGTTGTGGCGGACCAGGGGACCGGCGCCGACGGAGCGTCGGCAACGTGACGCGGCCGACGCATTGGATCGCACGACTGGCGTGGCGCGATGCACGCGCCACTCCTCAACGACTGTTGCTGTTCGTCCTCACGATCGTCACCGGGGTCGCCGCACTAGTGGCGGTACGGTCGTTCGCCGACAACGTCGCCAGCGCCGTCGATGATGAGGCCAAGGTCTTGCTCGGCGCCGACCTGGAGATCTATGGTCGCAGTCCGTTCGAGCCCGAGTCGGAGGCGCTGTTCGCCAGGATCGGCGGCGGACAGGCGCGACAGGTGGCGCTGGGATCGATGGCGTACTTCCCCGACAGCGGTGGATCGCGTCTGGTGCGGGTGCGAGCGGTCGATGTCGGTTACCCGTTTTACGGCGAACTCGAAACACAGCCCGAGGCCGCGGCCGGTGATTTCCACGCCGAACGCTCGGCGCTGGTAGATCACACGCTCATGCTGCAGTTCGGCGTCGAGGTCGGGGATCCGATTCGTATTGGTGAGGTGACGTTCCGCATCGCCGGACGGCTCACGCGAATCCCCGGCGAGGTGCCGACCGCCTCGCTGATCGGTCCGCGGGTCTTCATACCGCTGCGGTCGCTGGAGGAGACCCGGCTCATCCGCGGAGGCAGTCGGGCGACCTACAGCGTGTTCTTCCGCCTCGAGCAGACCTCCGAGGAAGTTGCCACGCTCGTCGGCGAGATCGAACCGGAGTTGCGCCAGTTGCGTCTGGAGGCGGAGTCGGTGCAGTTCCGGCGCGAGGCCATCGGCGATGCCCTTGACGACCTCTACGCGTTCCTCTACCTGGCTGGTTTCGCGGCGCTGCTGCTCGGCGGCATTGGCGTGGCGAGCGCGATTCACCTGCACGTCAAGAGTAAGGTGCGCGCCGTCGCCGTGTTGCGCTGCCTGGGGGCTCCTTCGCGGGGTCCACTCGAAGTGTTCGTGCTGCAGGCCGCCGGCATGGGTCTGGTCGGTGCCATCGGCGGAACGATCGCCGGTGTCGGGCTGCAGACCATGCTCCCGCGGGTGCTGGCCGCCCTGCTGCCGGTGCCGGTGCGATTTCGGCTCGACGGATCCGCGCTCATCGAGGGGCTCGTCGTCGGTGTTGCGGTGGCGATGTTGTTTGCGGCGCTGCCGCTGCTCGCTTTGCGCCGGGTGAGTCCGCTGCTGGCACTGAGGATGTTTGCCACCGAGGGGCCGAAAGCCTCTCGCGACCCGGCCCGATGGATCGCCGCGGCAGCCGTTGGTGCGGGGGTGTGTGCCGTGGCGGTGGCGCAAACCGAGAGCTGGCGTGTCGGGCTTGCCATCAGTGGCTCGCTGGCCGCGGTGTTGCTGGCGCTGGCCGTCGTGGCGGCTCTGCTCAAGTTCGTGGCGCGCCGTGCCCTGCCCAACTCGTGGCCGTACCCATGGCGGCAGGGTGTGGCCAACATGTACCGACCCAACAACCAGACCGGCGGTGATGCTGATCCTGGGCTTCGGGGTCTTTCTCATCGCCACGCTCTATCTCACCCAGGTGGCACTGTTGGATTCGGTGGCCAGCCTCGAGATGGGCAACAACCCCAACCTGGTGCTGTTCGACATTCAGCCTGATCAGGTCGATGGGGTGCGCGCGATTCTCGCCGCCGAGGGGTTGGAGGTTATTCAGCAGACGCCGGTGGTCCCCATGCGACTGGCGTCGGTGAAGGGACGGCCAGTGGCCGAGATCGACGAATCCGAGATCAGACCGTGGGTCTTGCGGCGGGAATACAACTCCACCTACCGATCGCAGCTCGCAGACACCGAGCAGATCGCCGATGGCGAGTGGGTGGCGAACGTGTTGCCGGAACAAGACGATGCCTCGGTACCGGTGTCGCTGGAGGAGGGGATCGCGGAGCGATTGAAGGTCAGCGTTGGCGACGCCCTCGAGTTCGACGTTCAGGGGGTTGAGGTCGCGGCGCGGGTCGCCAGCGTTCGCATCGTGGACTGGGAGCAGGTGAGGCCGAACTTCTTCGTCGTGTTTCCAAGCGGCGTTCTGGAGCCCGCGCCGCAGCAAATCGTGGTGGTCTCGAGAGCGTCGGGCCCCGAACAGTCCGCCGCCGTCCAGCGTCAGGTGGTGGAGCGTTACTCGAACGTGGCACTGATGGACCTCGGGCTGATCCTGGCTTCGATCGACGCGGTGCTGGCGCAAGTGAGCCTTGCGCTGCGCTTCATGGCGGGCCTAAGCGTCCTCAGCGGGCTCGTCGTGCTGGTTGTTGCGGTGCTCTCGAGCCGCTTTCAGCGGCTGCGAGAAAGCGTGCTGCTTCGGACGCTGGGTGCCTCGCGAGCGCAGATCGTACGAATCCTGACCGTCGAATACGTGACTCTGGGGCTATTGGCCGCGCTCACCGGCCTCGTTCTCGCCTCGGCGGGTCGTGGGCGTTGTCGCGCTGGTTCTTCGAAGTGCCGTTCGCTCCAGTCGTGCTGCCGTTGCTCGCCCTCCTGTTCTCGGTCGTTGCGCTGACGCTCGCCGTCGGCCTGCTCGGCAGCCGCGGGGCTACTCGGCAGCCTCCACTCGAGGTGCTGCGCTCCGAACTTTGACCGTGGACGTCGATGCGCCCTGGTGCAGGGTCCTGGCGGCCGTTGGCCTCGGTTGACCGAAGGTGTCGGTTCAGCGCTGGCCGCGCTTGGCCGCATCTGGCCGCAGCTGGCCGGTATGCGGACTCGGGCGCGTTGCCCCGCCGCGCAGGTCGTTCGTACACTGCGCCGAGTCCTTCGTTTCGCGTCACGAGACACAGGGCCTGGGATGAACGAGGCTACGATGAGGCAGCTGAAACGGGTCCTTCCACTGTTGGCGATCGTAATAGCGATGACGGTTGCGCCGCTGGCCGTGGCGCAGGAACGTGACCAGTCGACGCGCGGCAATCTGTTCCTCGACAATGGCGACCTGGTCACCGCTTCCGGCAAGAACGATTCGTTGCTGCGCTTCCGGCCTCGTAACAACTCGCTCACGGTAACCAAGCAACCGCTAGGAGTGCGTCTCAAGCCCAAGGGCATCGCCTATCGCAAGTTCTGCGAGAAGGTGGCGATTGCCAACGTCCACAACGTCGTCGTGTACGACGTCTGGAGCGGCGAGATCGAGGTGATCACCAATCGGCGTTTCAAGCAGCTGCGCGATGTCGAGTGGGATTTCAAGTGCCGCTTGCTGATCGCCGATGCCGGTGGCGAATCCGTCGGTCGCTGGCCGCGCGATGGCGAAGTGTGGGTTTACGGCACTGACGGGAGCCTCAGCCGCGCCGGCGGGAGGCATGCCTGGGTCAACCCGTCGCTGCTCGATATGGACGAGTGGGGGACGCTGTACGTTGTCGACAAGGGCGCCGGCCAGCCCATGCCCGGAACCAACAACCAGTGGCACTTCGACGCGATTTACAAGACCGGAATGCCTGACTATCGGTATCCTAAAGCCCTGTATGCCAGGGAAGGCCTGGACGTCAGCGCGTTTGCCGTTCACCCGGATGGCTCGTTCTACATCGGCAACGGTGCCGAGCTGCTGTGGCTCGCGAACAAGCAACTTTACAGCCTGTGCTCCGGCCAGCCTTTCAAACGCATCAACGGCATCGACATCAGCCCGAACCTGAAGATCCATCTGGTCGACGGTTTCGACGTCTTCGGTGAATCGGAAATCTACCGGCTCGAGAACGTCGCCAGCTGCAAGCTGCGCTTGCTCGCCGAAGGTCCGATGGTGAACGGGGTTCAGGGATTGGCGATCGGACTTCCGGCGCGCTGATCGCGCGAGCTTCGGCAGGTCTCGGGAGCCCTTCGGGTGAGCGTGACGCGTATACCATCGCTGCATGCGATGTATCGCCGTTGTCACCACATCGCGGGCCGACTATAGCCATCTCTACTGGGTGCTGCGTGAGCTCGGCGCCCATCCGGAGATCGACCATAGGCTGATCGCGCTCGGCCCGCACCTCTCGCCCGAGTTCGGCGCCACGGTGGCCGAGATCGAGTCCGACGGCCTCACCGTTGACGAGTGCCTGGAGTGCCTGCTGAGCTCCGATACGGACATCGGCATGGCCAAGACGATTGGTGTGGCGACGCTGGGACTCGCCGACGTGCTCGGGCGGATGCGTCCGGATTTGCTACTGCTGGTCGCCGATCGCTACGAGATGCTGGCGCCGGCGACGGCCGCCCTGGCGCTGCGTATTCCCATTGCGCACATCGAGGGCGGAGAGGTCAGCGAAGGCGCGATCGATCACGCGGTGCGCAATGCACTGACCATGATGAGCCATATCCACCTAACGCCGACCGCCGCCTCGAGGCGCAGAGTGCTGGCGATGGGTGAGGAGGAATGGAGGGTGCATCAGGTGGGCGCCCCGTCGCTTGACCATCTGTCGCGAAGCCAGCTCCCGTCGCGCCAGGAGCTCGAAGCACAGCTCGACACCTCGCTCGCCACGCCGCCGGTAGTGGTCGCATACCATCCGGTCACGCTGGCGCGCGACACGACACGCGAGGCCGACCAACTGTTCGCCGCGCTCGACTCACTCGAGCGCCCGATCGTCTTCGCGTTCCCGAACAGCGATGCTGGCAGCAGAGAGCTGATCTGCCGCGCCGAGCGGTTCTGCGAAGTCCGCGCCGCGGCACGGCTGTATGTCAACCTCGGACCGGCCGTGTACTGGGGCCTTCTTCACCACGCGGCCGCCCTGGTCGGCAACTCGTCGAGCGGCATCATGGAGGCAGCATCGCTCGGCCTCCCGGTGGTGAACGTCGGGATTCGCCAGCAGGGCCGCCAACGCGCCGCGAATGTCGTCGATGTGGAGGCCTCGTCAGAGGCCATCCTCGCCGCCACGCATCGGGCGCTGGAGCCCGAGCACAGAGCATCACTCGAGGGGATTGAGAATCCCTACGGCGACGGACAGGCGGCAGCGCGCATCGTCGAGATCCTGGCCTCCACCCCGCTGGGCGAACAGCTGCTGCTCAAGCGTGCCGCCTACATTGACGGCTCGAGCGTGTAGTCGGGGTCGCTATACAGCTCTCCAGGGAGGGTGTCGTACACGTGGATGTCCCAGTCGGCGTCGTCACCGCGGCTCGTCGACAGTAGGATGTCCCCGAAGCGAGTCCAGTTCTCCCACGGCATCGTAAAGCCGGGCTCGGATTGGTCGCGCTCGGCGAAATAGCTCCACTGCTCCACCAGCCCCGAGTCCCTGGCCACGTACACCAGGTATCTGTTGTCCGGTGTCACGCCGACGTTCTCGAAGGTCATCTCCAGGACATCGGCTTCGCGGTCATCGGCCATGATGTCTTCACCGACGAGGCGTAGGTTTACGCCGGGATCCATCAGCTTGTAGGGCATGAACATCCAGTAGGAGTCGTTTACCCACGACCGCCAGCCGCGCTCTAAGCCCTCCTGCAACGGCGTGCCGGTGAGCTCTTCGCCGCTAGTCCAGACTCGGCCGCTGCGACTATCCAGGTTCATCAGGATGAGCATCTCCGGGCCGCGATCATTCGCCGGAATCTCGATGCGAATGTCGCCGTTGTGCTTGTCCCAGTAGTGTTGGCGGCCGCCGAAGAACTTCCACGCGACGTGTCTCGTAGAGTCCCAGGCGTTCTGTCCACCCATCGCCTCGATGACAGATTCGGCGATCGCCCGAGCTTCCGGCTCCACCTGTCGCGGAGTAGCGGGTCCCTCGTATGCCGCGACCGGCGTGGCAGTGAGCAGCAGCACGGCAGCAGCACTGGCTAGGCGCTTGATCATGATGAGTCTCCGGGGTTGGTGTTGGTGCGGCGGATGCGGAGGGCCTGCTTGACTAGCGGCAGCATCTCCTCGGCGATCAGGGTGTGTCCGACCCAGTTCGGGTGGCAGCCGTCGTTGGTGACGTAGAACTGCGGCCGACGCCGCAGGACCCGCCGCCCGTAGATTGAGAGCGATAGTGTCTGACTTTCTCCGGGTGCAGCGTTCCGTCGGCCAGAGCTTGGCGCCGCTCCTTGAACAACGGGCCAACGTTGAGGATCGGGGTGTTAGTCGACTCCGACACCAGGTTGATGTTGGCGACGTAAATCTCGGTGCCGGTGCAGACCGACATGAGGAGGGTTCGAGCGCCTGTCTGCTGGGCGGTGAGCACGATTTCGATCATGTTCTTGCGGTAGTTGTCCACCGGCACTGCGCGTACTGGATGCCGGCCGGCAACCGCCTCTTCGGGATCCACCGCCAGCGGGTTGCGCACGGTGAAGGCCAGGCGCCTCAGCAGGCGATACGTGCGGAGCTTGAGCATTTCGAACCGCAGCGCGCCCATCCAGGTGTCGTCGGCCGCGAGCAACTCGGCCGTCGGCACCGGCACCATGTGAGGGTCATTGGACCCGTAGCTGACGACGAGCAGGTCGGGTTCGAGCGGTAGCGCATAGTGACGCAACATGCCGAGTCCGTGGCGGCTGTTCTGCCCCGGGATCCCCAGGTTGATGATCTCGTACCGACCGGGCAACCGCTTGTTGAGCTTCGCTTCGAGGATGTACTGGAAAGTGTGCTCGGGCTCGGCGCCCCAGCCGAATGTGCTCGAGTCGCCGATCGTGACGATGCGCGTGATGCCCGGCTGCTTGGGCCGGATCTCTCCGCCGCGAAACCCATCGCCGTTGGAATGCAGACGGAAGGTTACGTTTTCTGGACCTCGATCTTGTTGAAGGGATTCACCACGCGGGTGTCGATGTGCGGTTTCATGCGGTATTGGATCCATCGCGCCTCCTCGAAGTGGTACATCCAAGCGAGGTCCTCAGCGGCCACCGGCTCACGTTCAACGCCGATCCGTTCAGCCTGGCGTTCCATTACCCATGCTTGGTCCGCCAACAGCCACACGGGAACGGCAATCTGCGCGTTCTCGTTTCGCGCCACGTCGGTTTCGGTGCCGGTTGCCCAGATCGCCAGCTCGGCGACCACGATGAACAACACCGGCGAGGCCATCAGCAGCAACAGGCGCTCGAGCCAGACCGGGACTCGACGTTCTATCGACACGCTTGGGTGTTCCGAGGGCGCCATGGGTTCACACCATTGACAGGCGTCCGCATAGAGCTCGGCGTCTGGCACAGGGATCGGAGAGGTCGAGTGTGCCATACGCTAGCGGCCATCGCAGTTCCGAGCAGCGCTTGCCGGCGCGGCCGTTCGGCTACACTTGCTGCCTGCCACTACCCGGCGATCCCCTCCCGGTGTGCCCAGTGTTTCAGGACACCAGCTCGTGACCTCGTCTGCCATGTCGCAGCGCGAACCGACGCTGTTTCAGATGTCGGCGCCGCTCGTGGTGTCGTTCGTCATGCGCGCCGCGTTTACGTTCGTCGACACGATCTACGCGGCCACCATCGGTGACGCGGCGGTTGCCGCGATCGGTCTGACCGTACCGTTTGAATTCCTCATGATCGCCATCTGGGTGGGGATGTCCACCGGACTCACTTCGGCGCTGTCGCGCAGCATGGCGGCCGGTGAGGGCGACAAGATCGAGCAGTATCTCAGCGCCGCCTGGCGCATGACGTGGATCGTGTCGCCGGTGTTCGTGGCCCTCGGTGCGTTTATCTGGCTCCTGGCGCCGCAGTACGGCCTGTCGGACGAGGTTTTCGAGAGCTTCCGTATCTATGCCACGGTGATGCTGGGCGGATCGGCGTTTACCGCCTTCTGGTCGGTCATGCCCGACTCCATCGTCAAGGCACATCAGGACACTCGCTCCACGATGTGGGCGGGCATCGCTTCGAACGTCATCAACTTGGCGCTGAACACGATCTTCTTGTTCGTGTTCCATTGGGGAATCTTCGGCATCGCGTTGTCCACCGTGCTCGGCCGCGTCGGCGGGCTGGCCTATGCGCTCAAGAAGGCCAAGCAGCACGAGGATCGCCGCCGCGCCGCCGGTACACACACCGTGCCGGGCCTGGACTCGGCGCCCTACTGGCGGCAGCTGACGCTGGCTCTCCCGGCAGGCCTCACTTTCGTGCTCACCGCGGTGGAGATGGCGGTCATCAACGCCATGCTCGCGGGTCTCGGAACTGCCACCGCCGCGATTGCGGCGTATTCGATCTACCATCGCGTACTACTGTTCGCGATGAATCCGTTGATCGCGATGTCGGTAGCGATGCTGCCGTTCGCCGGTCGGTTGGTGGGCAAGCAGGACTGGGACGGACTCCGTCACGGGATCCGTCAGTCATTGGTGGCGTCGGCGGCCTACTCGATCATAATCGTCGGACCGGTGATGGTGCTGACCGGTCCGTGGCTTGCCGGCGCCCTGGCCGAATCGCCTGAAACTGTCGACTACGCTCGCTTCGCCCTGTACCTGGTGCCGTTCGCGTGCCTCCTCAGTACACCGTTTTTCCTCATGCGGCCCGTATTCGAGGCTATGGGGCGCGGCCAGCCGGGCCTGGTCATGGCCGTCGTTCGCACCGTCATCCTCACCGTGCCGTTGGCAATCCTCGGCATACGAGTCGCGTCCTGGCTCGGGTACCCCCAGATGTACGGCATGCTGGTGGGACTGCTCGTGGTGGCGCTGCTGTCGTCGATCGCCTTCGTCATCTGGCTGCGCCGAGCCCTCGGCACCTTCATTGACAGCCATCTACTTCTGCAACCTGCCCCGGCGCAACCGGGCGCCTCGACGCTTCTGCCGGATACAGGTCTGCAGCCCGAGCCGCCCGAGTAGCAGTCGCCGCCTCAGGTCGTCAGACAGATTCGTACCAACCCGGAGCACTCTCGCGTGATCGAACCTCGGAACAGTGAATTCCCGCGCACCTTCCTACCCGACGACATCGACCTCGGCGACTGGGAAGCAGTGCAACCGTGGGTCGAAAAATTGCTCGACCGGCAGCTTGGCTCGGCTGTGGACTTGGAGCGCTGGCTGCTGGATCTGTCCGAGCTGCAGTCGTGCATCTCGGAAGAAAGGGCCCGGCGCTACATTGCGATGACCTGCGATACCGAAGACGAGGAGGCGGAGAGCCGGTATCTGGAGCTCGTCGAGCGCTTCTTACCGGCGGCCAAGCCATGGTTCCACAAGCTCAACGAGTTCTACGTTGCCAGTCCCTACCGTGGCGAGCTGGACTCGGACCGCTACGCGGTGCTTGATCGCGGCACGGCCATGGATATCGAGTTGTATCGCGAGCGCAGCATCGAGCTGCAGACGCAGGCCAGTGTCCTGAGCCAGCGCTACCAGAAGATCAGCGGCGCGATGACCGTGGATTTCCGGGGCGAAGAGCACACCTTGCCGCAAATGGGAAAGTTCCTCGAGGAGACCGATCGTGAGCTCCGCCGCGAGGCGTGGGAGGCCATCTGGGACCGTCGACTGCAGGATCGCGACGCTTGTGACGAGATCTTCAACGAGCTCGTGGAGCTGCGTCACCAGATCGCGCTCAACGCCGATTGCCCCGACTTCCGCGACTACACGTTCAAGTCGTACCACCGCTTCGACTACACGCCGGATTCCTGTGCGCGCTTCCATGATGCCGTCGAGAGGAACGTCATGCCGCTCGTACAGACGCTGGCCGATGAGCGGCGCTCTGCGCTCGGTACCGATCACCTGCGGCCATGGGATTTCGGCGTCGACCCGCTGGGCCGTCCGCCGTTGCGGCCTTTCGAAGACGGCAGCGAGCTCGGACAGGGCGTTCGTCGCATCTTCGCTCGCCTCGATCCGGAGCTCGAGTCCCAGTTCGTCGGCATGCTCGAGGGTGGGGAGCTCGACCTCGAGTCACGCCGAGGCAAGGCTCCTGGCGGCTACCAATCCTCCCTCGAGGAAGCACGCCGCCCGTTCATCTTCATGAACGCAGCGGGTCTACACCGCGATGTCGAGACGTTGCTACACGAGGCGGGTCATGCCTTCCATGCGCTCGCCGCGCGCCACGAGCCGCTGGTGGAGTATCGCCACGCTCCGATCGAGTTTGCCGAGGTCGCCTCGATGACCATGGAGCTAATCGGCGATGATCACCTCGACGAGTTTTACAGTGTGGACGATGCCGCCCGCGCCAAGCGCAAGCATCTCGAAGGCATCATCGAGCTGCTCCCCTGGATCGCTCGCGTAGACGCCTTCCAGCATTGGATCTACACGCATCCGAAGCACACGCGTACCGAGCGCACCGCTGCCTGGTTGCAGCTTGGCGAACGCTTCGAGGCGGCGGTCGAATGGAGTGGGTATGACGATCAGCGCCATTCCGGCTGGCAGCGGCAGCTGCACATTTTCTGCTACCCGTTCTATTACATCGAATACGGCATCGCCCAGCTCGGGGCGTTGCAGATCTGGAACACGTACAAGCAGGATCCGGCTCGGGGTCTGTCCGACTATCGCGGCGCCCTGGCGCTTGGTGGCTCGCGTCCGCTGCCGCGCCTGTTCGAGGCTGCCGGCGCCAAGCTTGCCTTCGACGAGCGCACCATCGCACCGCTGATGGACCGAGTCGGCGAGGAGCTGGCGACGCTACCCGCTTGATCGCCGGCTGTCAGCTCTGGCGTAGGAACTCACGGATCATCGCCAGCACCGTTCCCACCGCACCAATGTTGTAACCCTCTGGAATCACCAGATCGGCGTAGGCCCTGGACGGTTCGACGAACTCGACATGCATCGGCCGTACGGTGGCGAGGTACTGTTCGAAGACCGAATCTACGGTTCGACCACGCTCGCGGATATCGCGCTCGACGCGTCGCATCAATCGTACGTCGGCGTCGGTATCGACGAAGATCTTCAGGTCCATCATTCGACGGAGCTGGGTCTCCGCCAGCACGAGCACTCCCTCGACCAGGAGCACGGATCGCGGCGTGACGCGCTCGTTCTCGGCCCGTCGCGTGTGGGTGGTGAAATCATACAGCGGCTTGTCGATCGCAATGCGTTGGGTGAGGGCCTGCAGGTGCTCGACCAGCAACTCCGTCTCGAGCGACTCCGGATGGTCGAAGTTCTGCTGCGCGCGCTGGTCTTGGGGCAGGTGACTCAGGTCACGGTAGTAGGAGTCGTGCAGGATCAGGGCGCATTGATCCTCGCCGATCTCCGCGGCCATCGCATCGGCGATGGTCGTCTTGCCGGACCCCGAGCCACCGGCGATACCGATGATCAGCGGTCGGCCGGTCGCCAGTGACCAGCGCGGCTTGCGTTCAACATCGAGCGGGGGCATGGCGTAGCAACCTTTTGGTGACGGAGTATCGTGGGTGGTGCCGAGGTGGAAAACGCCAGATCCACCGGTCGGACTCCAGGTCCCCGGGTTAGCAACAGCGCGGCGACACTTATAGGCTGCTGGCGGCCGTCTTTCCAGGCCGGCGCCAGGGTAAGTCCCGCCTCATCGATGAAGGTGGTAGTACGCAGTGGAGCAGGAGAAGCCAGAGTCGGAAGATCCCTTGACCGGCACCTATGATCTTGCCGACGACGCCGACTACGTCGATGTGCTCTATCGCCTCCTCCTGGAGCGACCGGCGGACGAGTCCGGCAGGGAGTTTTACCTCGACGAGCTCCGGCTTGGCCGCCTCGATCGCCGGGGCCTCCTGTACGACTTGCTGGGATCGGATGAGTATCGCTACGGGAACAAGTTCCACTATCCCTACCGGTACGCGCTGGAGGATTTCATCGAGGTCTGCTCGGCGGTGCCGTTCCAGCCCTACGTATCCGACCTACCCTTCGATGGGGCGCAGCTGAACGAGTGCGTGAACCCACGCAAGTGGCTCGAGCCAGATTGGCGGGTGCTGCTCGAGGAGCTCGGGTTGGACCCGCGACCCCAGCCGATGCACCGCAAGAGCTTCGAGTGGGTCCAGACGCTCTACGGGCTGCAGGTACTCGAACGATTGCACGAGCAGACGCGATGTCTCGGCGTGGCGAGCGGGCACGAGGCGCTGCTGTACTGGTTGGCCAATCGCGTCGGCGAGGTTGTCGGCACGGATCTTTTCGAGGGCGGCTGGGCCGATCACATGGCCCGCGAGGGTGATCCCGAGGTCATCGACAACCCTTCGAAATACGCGCCATTCGCATATCGTGAGGACCACCTACGCTTCATGAAGATGGATGCGCTCGAGCTCGAGTTCGAGGACGATCGCTTCGACCTGGTGTTCTCCCTGTCGTCAATCGAACACTTCGGAGGCAACGCGGCAGCGGCGCAGTCGATGCGAGAGATGGCGCGCGTGTGCCGCCCGGGCGGGCTCGTCATCGTCGCCACCGAGTTGATCGTCAACGATTCGTCGCATGCGGAGTTCTTCAGCGGCGACGAATTGCTCGAACACGTAGTGGCGGCATCGGGTATGAAGCTTGTCCAGGCGCCGGAATTCGTTCTGCCTCGCTACTGCATCGAGAACCCGTCCACGATGCCAATCGATGCGTTCCGTTTCCCCCATCTGGTGCTCGATAACGACGGCTGCGTGCATACCTCGGTCATTCTGTTTTTCGAGGCCTGATGCCGGTTGCCCGATACCCGGCACAGGCGCGAACCGGAATCGTCGGGTAGCGTGGAAAATCCGGTGCCTTTTTCGCTTTGGCACACAACAGGAACTCCGAGCCGCGCTGGTTGCTCACCCGTCGGGCATGCACGCAATCGGCGCACAGCCCCAGATCGAGTTCCGAGATCATCGTGGTCTGCCTGTTTCGCCGCGACACACCCGCGGCGAGGTTTTCCGCGTCCGGGACGAGCTTCTAAGGGTCGCTCCTTCCTATAATGAACTGTAGGGCGAGTCCTCCTGACCCCTGAGGCGGTGGATAGCGAAATGAGAATCCAAAGCTGGCGAGCGATGATCGCGGTACTGGTGCTGGCGCTGCTTGTTCCGGTGACCGCTGAAGCGCAGAAGAAAAAGAAGAAGAAGAAGAAGGAAGACCCGGCGGCAAAGCAGTCTGTGTCGGTCGATGTCTTGCCCCTGTTCGAGCGCGGCGCTTTCTCTGCCGTAGTCGATGCGGTCGAGAAGGCGAGCGGCCCCGATGTCATCGTCAACTCCGATGCGTTGTTCGTCGCCGGCCTGAGCCAGGAGGCGATGAGCGCGTCAGGTCGCGCCGGCAAGACCTACGCCGAGCTCGACCAGCTCGCCAACAACGACCCCTGGCATCAGATGGGATTGTCAGCGGCCGCGTTGGTTGCCGGTGATCTCGACCGGGCGATGACCACCGCGGCGCGCGCCGTGGAACTGGCGAACGGGGACAAGGTGGCGCACAAATACGCCCATTTCCAGCATGGCCGGGTATTGCTGGCGCGCGACGATTTCGCTTCTTCGAGCGACGCCTTCGTGCGCACGCTGCAGATCGACGGTAAGTTTGCGTACGCCCATTACTGGGCCGGTTTCAGCTACAACAAGACCGGCAATTTGGTGTCGATGACCAATCACTTCGAGCGTTTCCTGGAGCTCGCACCCGAGGCTCCGGAGCGCCAACAGGTGCTCGCGATTCTGGCGGCGATGCGCTGAAGATATCGGTTCGACGTCGGCCGCACGTGGGGGGTCAGAAGATGTGGCCGATGCCGAAGTGGAAGCGTCCGCGAGGCGCATCAGGCAGATGGGCCAAGTCGCTGAGGCGCACGCCGTAGTCCAGTCGCAGCATCAGGTATGGGGTAGCCAGTCGTAGGCCGAGGCCGGTCGAGGCCTTCAACTGTCCGAGGCGGACGTCGGATGTTGTCGCGAAAGCGCTTCCTGCGTCCAGGAACGCGACGCCGCGGATCCAGCGCCAGATGGGAAACCGGGCCTCCTGATTGAGCACCAGTACGGCGTTTCCCCCCGGCACGAAGCTGCCGAAGAAGTCTGTTCCACCGACCGCGTCGTCGGGGTAGCCGCGCAGCGAGGTCGCGCCGCCGGCGACGAAGCGCTCGCTGCGTGGCAGCCGCGTTGATGTGGGATCCAGACTCGCACCGCCACCGAAGCGGACGGCGCTCGCCAGCGTGATCCGACCCAGGCTCAGGAACGCGTACTGCTTCAGGTGGAGCTTGCGGAAGAGCAACTCCGATCCGAGACCGGCCGGCGCCCACTCGAGCGTGGCGCTGTGGAACAGGCCGCGGCCGGGATCAAGTCGTTCGTCGCGGCTGTCGTAGATGACTGTCGGTACCAGGCGCGCCGAGGTCACCGGCTCCAGCTGAAGCTCTTGCCCGATCAACGTCGACCGCGTGTGCTTCAGGTTGTAGCTGTAGCCGACCGTAAGTGCTGACGACAGGCTGACACGTTGCTCGAGGGTGAATTCAGTGTCGTCGGAGCGGGTTGTGAAGAACCCCTCGACTTCGCTGCGTGAGCTCTCGCCGATCAGCGCGGTGTGTACGGGAGCTCCGAAGAGGCCCCGGAAGCCGAGCACGCCGCGAAATAGCCTGTCCTTGCCGCGATAGCGCGCTGTGGCGCTGAGCTCCGCCGGCAGGCCGAGTAGGCCGCTGTGGGTGAGTGTGGCAGCGACACCCGGTCGAGTTTCGCGCTTGTCGGCGAGGGTTTCGTCACTGAACAGCTGGACTCCGTAGCGCAGCCGTAAGCGCGGCGCTTCGATGACCTCCACATGCAGGACCACCGGTTGGCGGCCATCATTCGGTATACCGCTGGGCTGCACCTCCAGCTTGATGCGATCGAACACGCCGGTGCCGTAGAGGCGTTGCCTGGCGGCCTGCACTTGGCGTAGAATCAGCGGGTTGCCGCGCTGGATCCTGACCGCCCGTTCGACGACCGAGCGGCGCACGCGCTCCAGACCATCGATTCTCACCTCTGCGAGGATCTGTTGGGGAGCCTCCTCGATCTGCATCTCGATATCGACGAGGGCGGCTCCTGGTCGGGTCTCGGTGGTGGCTCGTATGGTGGTGCCGTTGTGGCCTCGCCGCAGGTAGACCCCGAGCGCCGCATCGCCGGCTGCGGCCAGCTTGCCGCGGTCGTAGTCGTCGCCGGACCGCAACTCCAGCGCTTCGAGCAATTTCAGCTCGGTGAGGAGGGCATTCCCGGTGACGCGAATCGTGCCGAGCCGGTAGCGACGTCCCTCGTCGATATCGATACGCAGTCGGGCATCGTCGCCCTCGACCACGGGTCCTGAAACTTGGACGCGGACGTCGAGCCAGCCACGATCCACATACAGGGTGCGCACGGCGGACGCCAGCTCGTCTTGGCGGGTCCAGTCGGCGGCATCGAGGCCTCGTTGACGCAACCGGCTGCGAATCGTCTCGGTATCGAGGCCGGCGTTACCGACGATCAGGGACTCGGCTCGACGATATTGTTCGGCAGCGTCGAAGCGCACAAGGATCTCCTTGCGGTGCTCGTCGGCAATCAGCTCGGCCGCCACCGCAGGTCGCACATGACCCCGATCAGCGAGATGCGCGCGTACGATCTGGCGCATGTCTTCGAGGAGGAACTCGGTCAGCACGCTGTTGCCCCACGCCTCGAGCAGAGCCCGCCGCACGCTGCTCGGAAGCTCGGTTTCCGTCGTCAGGACCGTTTCGGCACCGCGATCGATGGCGTACGTCAGGTCGACGCCGGAGATCGTGCTCGGGTCGGTCCCGGCAGGAGGCGACCGGCGTGCGCTGATGTCGGCTTCCAGATACCCGCCCCGGTGATAGAGCCTCAGCAGCCGATCACGGTCCTCCTGCCAGCGAAGGAAATCGAAGCGATCGCCGGCGCCCACCTGGAGCTGCTGCCGTAGGACGTCCTCCGAGTAGCCCGGATTACCTTCGAAGCGCACCGAGCGTACGCGCGGACGTGCGCGGTCGTCACTTGCGGCCGGCGTGTCGCCGCCCAAGGTGAGTCGGTGCTGGAGCTCCAGCGATCGAGTGCCGTCGTCGAAGGTGCCGCCGCGCAGCGCCAGGCCAAGGGGAAGCCGGAGGGTTCCGATCCAGCTGCGCTCGTCTGCGTTGGTGAGGTTCTGGGAGAACACCAGTTCGAACCTATTCTCGATGCTTCGTGTGAGAGTCAGCCGCGAGGCGAGGTCGGTGTCGCGCGGAAAAAGCTCGCTGTTTGCCGCCGCCGCCCCGCCACGCTCGAACCGCACCGATTCGAAGCCTAGCTGCCGGACGACACCGGCCAGGTATTGCCCGCTGAGTAGATCGAAGGCCTGCTCCGCCAACACCTCGCGCCCGGCGTCGCCCGCCGCCGCGACGGTTCGCCCGGTGGCCATGAGCGACAGCACGTCTCCGGAATCCAAGCCAGATTCGGCACTAGCATCGACAATGGGGTCGAATGCGCTGCCCGTAAGCAAGACGCTGATCTGCTCACCACCTATCTCTGCGCGGGCGACGATGTCTAGTGTGGGCGCGATCTGGTTCGTCTCATCGAACGCGATCACGCCTCGATCGACACTGTAGGCGTTGCCGGCGAGGCGCACGATGCCACCTTCGCGCACCGTCATGCGCCCCAGCGCACCGGGGCGAGCAAACGTACCCACGATCTGGAAATCGGCTGCCAGACCGAGCTCGGCGTACGGCGTGTCGACTCGAAGGTCGTCGACGGTGGTGACACGGATGTCGTAGCTCAGATCATCCACCAGCGTCGGCACCGTCGAGCCACGCGTCCGGTTCACCGACGAGGCTCCCAACAGGTCGGCCGCCAGGGTGGCGTCGGTGCGATAGCCGCCGGCAAGCAGGCGAACCTCACCGAAGATACGTACGTCCCCTTGGGGCTGGGCGCTGATGGTCAGGTCGGCGTCGCCGAGGGCGCGGCCGCCACCAGCTTCGAAGACAATCGAGCGCGCGGTGAGCCCGGCCAGCGCCGTAGGGCTTCGGAGATCGGCGAGGTCGAGGTCGAGAAACAGCGTCGCCTCGCCACCGTTGAAACTGCCATGCAACCCGTCGGTGTGCAGCGCCGTGTCGGTGATCGTCAGCGTGCCGTTGACTTCGCCGACCACGAGCTGTGGATCAGCGACCATGATGCCGACGTCGGCGAGCTCGATGTGACCGTCGAGGCCGGGCTCGGCCATCGTGCCGGTGATTTCGACCGCGCCGTGGGCGGTTCCCTCGAGCGCCCCCGTCCCGACAATCGGCGCCAGCCAACCGAGGTCGAGCCGTGACTCGATGCGCAAATCGAGCTGCCGTCGATCGTCGAGCTCGACGGTGCCCGCCACCACCAGGCTGCCGTCGTCTTCATCCGGACGCGTCCACGTCCAGCCAACGATGCGTAGCACCCCGTCGTGTATGCGTAGCCGCGTGGGCTGCTGCTGCGACACCCGGACCCCGGCGCTGCTAACCCACAACGACTCCAGCTGGACGTCAGCGGTGACGGCGCCGAGCTCCAGCTTCGGCGTTGTTGCCTGCAACGACAGCGTGGCCTCGCCGTCGAGGCCGGACATCAGCTCGTCGCCGAGCCACGGCTCCAGCGCCGCAGCACGTAGGGGTCCGAGCCGAGCCCGTAGCCCGGCGCGTTCCGTCGTCTGCCGGCCGGTGCTGCCGAGAAGTAGAGCCAGCGGCACCTCGCCGTCGGCTTCCCAATCGGCGTCCTGCCAGCGGCCCCCCAACCTCGTCACTTGTAGGCCGCCCCTGTCGACCGATGCCTGTAGGTGCACGGCTTGCAGGGTCGTAGTCTGGCCGAGATCCAACCCGCCCTCGGTGACTCGGATCGACCCTTGCGGTCGGGGTGCTGAAAGCGTGCCGCCGACGCGAAGGTCGACATCGAGGTTCCCGGACAAGGCTACGCGCTGAGTGTCCGACTCGCCGGTCACTATCGCCAGCGCCACGGTCGCCAGGTCGGAGAGCTGCGACAGGTCGCCGCCTAGCTGTGCATGGATGCCAGGCAGCGCGTCGTCGTTGCCGAGCGTGCCTGCCACCGTCAGATCGAGGTCGCCGACACGGAGGGCGAGGTCCTCGACGCTCACCTCGGTTGGAGTCCAGGTCACTCGGCCAGGGGTAACGCTCCGCACCGGGAACCGCGGCAGTTCGGCGTGCAGGGACCACAGATCAAGCACCACGGTCGAGCTTTCGAGGTCGGCGCCAATGGCGATCTCGGCGCGGGCCGAGCTCAAGTAATCGAGCCTCGGCCGATCGCCGAGATCGGCGGGTGCCTTCAGATCGAGCTCGCCCAGGAGATCGACGGTACGGCCATCGGCGCCGATGACGCCGCCGAGCCTCAACTGGTTATCGCCGGCGCGAGCGGTCAAGGCGTCGACGCGGATCCCGTAGATGCTCGGTGACAGGCTGGCCTCCGCGTCGATAGCGACACTGTCGGCGATGCGGACAGAGTGGACGCTGACAGTTCCGCCAACTTCCGGCCGAGACAGGGAACCCTCGACCGTCAGATCCCAATTGGCTGAGCCGCTGATGCCGCCGGCGGCGGCGATGCGATCGCGGATGGGCAGGGCGGCGACCGTGGCGTCGATATCGGCGGAAGTGCCGCGGATTTGCCCGCTGACCCGGCCGTCGGCGCCCAGTTGTAACGCTGCGTCGATGCTGCCGCCCGGGAGCTGGGCCGCTAGGTCGCGCAGCCCGATGGAGTCGCCGGCCGCCACCAGGTCGACGTCGATCGTCATCGGGCCCACATCGGCGACTCGGAGTCGGTCGACACGCGCATGACCGGAGAGTGTCGGCGCCGTCATCGTTCCGCCGACGGTGAGTGTGGCCGTTGCCTGTCCGGCGCCGGAAACTAGCCGGGTGAGCCCTGGTGCGACATCGGCAAGGGTTCGCGTCGCCGAATCCAGGTCGTTGATATTCAGGTGCGCCGTGCCGCCGAGGGTGAGGTCGTCGACCATCCCCGTGAGCTCGACATCGATCTGTACGCCGGCGTCGACAAGGGCGTCGATCGAAGCGTGCCAGGTCCCGGCCGCCAGCTCGACCTCGACGTGGCCGTCGATCGGTAGCCCCGACGAGCCCGACGAGGTGCGCTCGAGATCTGTCAACAGCGTCGCGTTGACGCTGGCGAGCGACGGTATCGACCCCGGCCACTGGGCCTGCAGCTCACCGTTGATCCGAGTGGCCGGAGCGACCCATCCGGAATCCGGCACGATTCCCATCAGCGCCGCGGCGTCGATGCTCTCCCATGTTGCGGCCACGCGACTGACTGCGGTCGCTTCGAGACTTACCTCCAGGTTGCCGGCCACCGTGCCGCCGCCGAGCTCGGCGTGCAGCTCGGTCAAGCGCGCCCTGCGGCTGTCGGCGTGGATCAGACCGCGGATTCGACGTAACGCTACTTTGCTCCACTCCGCCGCAGCGACATCCAGCGCCAGGTCCACGGTCGGCGCCGCCGCAGGACCCTGCAATCGCCCCGCAATCGTGAGGACATCGCCGTCGATATCGAATCCGAGAAGCGAAGCGAGCGCTTCCAACGGTGCCTGGGTCCGGAGTCCCAGTGCGAGGTCCGGCTCGGCAAGCAATCGCTCGACGGACCCGTCGATCTCCAATCGTGCCCCGGCGCTCTCGAAGCCCAACCCGTCGACTCCGAGGTCGCGTTCGTCCCAGTCGAGTTGCCCACCGGCGAGCGCAACGTCTGCCTGGTGGTCCGCCACGCGCACTCTGGCGGGCGTCGGCATATGCAACCGTGGCTCGAGCCTGCTGCCGAGATCGATCCTGATGCCTCCGGCATCGAAGGCATAACCTGCTGCGGCATCGTGCCACTCAATCTGCAGATCGGAGACGCGCAATCGCTCGATGGGCACCGGCGCATCGATAGGCGTTGCCTCGCCGGTGAAGTTGCTCGTGCCGTTCGCATCGACGAAGACGGTCAGCCGCGGCCGGCTCACCTCCAGGTGCTGCATTGCCAGCCCCCTCCAGGCGGCCGTCCAGGGCAGATCGATTATGAGCTCGTCGGCGCTGAAGTAAGGGCGGGCCTGACCGGGCGTCCGCACTTGTACTCCGTGGAGTCGAAACCACAGGGTCGGCAGCCGGTACTCGAGCCGATCTGCGCGCACACTGCCGTCCGGAGCGATCCGTGCAAGCGCAGCCGCCAGGACGCGCGCTCGCGCCCACGGCGTGTGCAGGGCAGCGATGCCGACTACCGCGGCTGCCGCCGCAAGCGCGCAGATGGTCAACAACCGGCGGCGGCGACTCGACATGCGTATCATTCTGCCAAATCCTCGTTTCCGGAGTCTGACAAATGGAATCGGCGTGGATCGATACGATCAGCCAACAAGACGCCTCGCCGGAGCTCGCGGAACTGTACGAGCGAGCGCTGGATCCCGTAACTGGCCAGCTCGACAACATCATGCGAGTGCATGCCCTACACCCGGCAGGGCTCAGCGCTCATCTCGATCTGTACAGCGCCGTGATGCGTGGCTCGCCAGGGTTGCCAACCGTCGAGCGCGAGATGATTGCGCTGCTGGTGTCGCAGCTGAACGGCTGTGGCTACTGAATTGCGCACCACCGGCGTGGTCTGCGCCGGCTGCTCCGCGACGATGCGCTCGCAGCACGCATCGAGTCGAACTACGAGGACGCTGATCTGGCCGACCGCCGCGTCAGGATGCTGCGTTTCGCCGAGAAGCTCACGCTGTGCCCTGCGGAGATGAAGCGAGCGGACGTGATCGCGCTGCGCGAAGCCGGCTTCGAAGACCCGGACATTCTCGGCATCGTCGAGGTAGTCTCCTACTACGCCTATGTGAACCGCATCGCTGACGGTCTCGGAGTCGCGCTTGAAGGCTGACCCCCCGCTGCTGACCATGGTGCCGGAATGGCGCCACGACGATGACGCGCCGCTCGCGGAGACCAGGATCTTCACGTTGCGTAGACGTCGCGGAGTATCGCCGACTCGGCCACGGCAGCCCGGCGAGTTCGTCTACATCGACTCCGCCGATTGGGTGAACGTGATCGCCTTGACGGCGGCCGACGAGGTGGTGGCGATCGAGCAGTTCCGTCACGGCAGTGCCGAGGTCACGCTGGAGATCCCCGGTGGCATGGTCGATCCGGGGGAGGAGCCGTTGGCGGCCGGGGTGCGCGAGTTGGCGGAGGAGACCGGCTATGCCGGCCGCGACGCGTCTCTGATAGGGCGGGTGACCCCGAATCCGGCGATCTTCAACAACCACTGCCACACGGTGTTGGTGCACGAGGCGTTTGCGGCGCAGACTCCAACGCCGGAGCTGCACGAGGAGATCGGCATCCGCTTGCTGCCGCTGGCGCAGATTCCCGATCTCATCGCCGGCGGCTTGATCCACCACTCGTTGGTGGTCGCCGCGTTCCACTTTCTCGGCCTTCAGGGGATCGAGTGACGGCGGCGAGCCGGCGCCGAAGCGTGTTGCTCGGTGCGGTTGTGGCAGGCGTCATACTGCACGCCTGCCAGCCAGCTCCCGGTGATCTGCGCATTGCCTGGGCGCCGGTGGAGTCGCTCAACCGCCAGCTGCCGGACCGGATACGTGTGTATTCCGGCGCCGACCCCAGTATTCCGCTACGCGCGTGGTACGTCAGGGTTCAGGGACAAGACGGCGACCTCCTCGCCGGAGTCTCGAGCGCTGCTGACGCCGACGGCGTCGAGACTGTCTCGGAGTTCGCGGCCAGGACCTCGGCGCGGGTGGTGATCAACGCCGGATTCTTCCGTACCGATACCCAGCCGCCACAGCATATCGGTCTGCTGCTGGTCGACAGCGCTCTGTTGCGGCCGCCACTGACGTCGGTCATCCACGAGGAACAGCGCTACTACGTCGCCAGAGCGGCGCTGGGTTTGATGCTCGATGGATCGGCTGACGTTGCATGGGTGACCGGCCATGAGGGCCTCCTCTACGAACGCGCCGAGCCACCGCAGAACGCGCCGGACGCCCCGGCTGCGGAACCGCAGATCGACTCTCTGATCGCCTGGCCAGTGCGCCACGCTGTTGCCGGCGGGCCGGTGCTGGTTGATGCGGGCGAGGTGCGGGTCACGAGTCACGAAGAAGTCTTCTTCGGTACTGCCAGCGATGAGGCACATCCTCGATCAGCGGCAGGTATAACTGCCGGGGGGGAGCTCATCGTCATGGTGGTCGATGGCCGTCAGCGAGAGAGTCGCGGCGTGGATCTGCGTGAGCTGGCGGAGCTGATGCGTGGCGTCGGCTGCGTCGAGGCGCTCAATCTCGACGGCGGCGGCTCGTCCACGCTGGTCGTCGATGGCACGCTGGTGAACCGACCGCTCGGAAGTGAGTCGCAGCGCGAAGTGATGTCAGCGCTGACGATCATGGAGCGATAAAGGCCTGCTAGCCACTGAGGATGGAGAAACGAAGATGTGGAGAGGACGCTGGCATGTAGCTTTCTTGGCGCTGTTCTTGATCATTGCAGGATGCTCCGCGCCGCAGCCAGTGGAAGTCACGGAGGCGGACATCGAGGCCGTGGCGCGGGGTATCCACCAACGCGTCATTACGATCGATACGCACGATGACATACCCGGGAACTTCGCCACCGCCGAGGTCGATCCCGGAGTGCGCGGTGATCGGCAGGTTGATTTGCCCAAGATGCGGGAGGGCGGCCTCGACGTGGCCTTCTTCGTTGTGTTCGTCGGCCAGGGCGACAACGATACGCAAGGGTACGCAGGCGCCTTCGACCGGGCCATGATGAAGTTCGCCGCGATCCATCGGATGACCGAGGAGATGCATCCGGACACGATCGAGCTCGCGGCTAGCGCCGACGACGTCGAGCGTATCGTCGGTGCTGGCAAGCTGGCCGCCGCGATCGGCATCGAGAACGGCTGGCCGGTTGGAGACGACCTGTCGAACCTGGCCAGGTTCAAGGAACTGGGAGGTGGCTACTTCGGGTTGGTGCACAACGGCCACAACCAGATCGCCGATTCCACCAACCCTCGCGATGACGAGCCGGCGGAGTTGCATGGCGGCGTCAGCGACTACGGCGCCGATGTAATCGCCGAGGTCAATCGCGTCGGCATGATGATCGACGTGTCGCACGCCTCCAAGGCGGCCATGCTCGAGGCGGCGGAGTTGTCGCAGGCTCCGGTGATCGGATCGCACTCGGCCTGCAGCGCACTGTGCGACGTTAGCCGCAACATGGACGACGAGCAGCTGCTCGCCTTGCGGGACAACGGCGGCGTCATCCAGATGGTCGCCCTGGGCGATTTCGTCAAGGAGACTTCGGAAGGCGATGCTGCGGCCACCGTCGGCGATTTCGTCGATCACATTGATCACGCCGTCAACCTCATCGGCCTCGAGCACGTCGGCATCAGCTCCGACTTCGATGGCGGCGGCGGTGTGGTGGGCTGGAGCGATGCGAGCGAGACCTTCAACGTGACGCTCGAGCTCGTTCGCCGCGGCTATAGCGAGGAGGACATCGCGGCGCTATGGGGCGGCAACCTGCTGCGGGTATGGCGCGAAGTCGAGGCGGTGGCGTGGGGCCTGCAAGCCGGAGAATGAGCCAGCCTGACCCGGATATTGTCGCAACCGCCCTGGAGCCCGGTGCATCGGGTCCGGGCACCGCTGGGCCGGGCCGTGCGAGCGTGGCGACGGAGCCGCGAGAGGGGCTGCTTTTTTGCCCTCGGCGCGGTCTGAACGCCGGTGCAACACAGCGTCTGGCGTCACAGACCGCATCGCTGCTACAGTCCCGTCTCGCTGCCGTCGCGGTCATCGCGCTGGTTGGCTCGGCGCTGGCGACGGCGCGGTTTGCGGTCTACGACCCGAACGGGGTTCCGGTGACGCTGTTCAACGTCGTCCTGGCGGGCTCAGTGTTGCTCTCGCTGCGTCGCTGGCGTCTACAGGAGGGCGGTCTGCGCATCCTCGAAGCCTTCTTGCTGGGTGCGATGGTGCTTTCCACGGCGATCAACCAGGTGATGCTGCTGGGCGTCGATATCCGCAGCGGCAACCTGCTCAACTACACGCTACAGGCGAATCGAATGCCCGGGATCTACGTGCTGTTCATGGCGCTGTACGCCATCCTGATCCCGGCACGGTGGACACAGACGTTGGGCTACGTCCTCGCCGTGAGCGCCGTGGGCGTCGCCGCCCAGGCCGCGCCCTTCTACGTCTACCCGCAGCTGCGGCAGTTTCCAGAGATCAACATGGCAGAGCAGGTGAGCTTTCTACTGTTCATGATGGTTCTCGGCGGCTTTCTGGCAGTCTTCGGAACCTGGGTGATCAGTGGCTACCGTAAGGTCGCCGCCGAGGCTGGTGACGCGGGTATGTACCGGCTGCTTGGCAAGCTCGGCGAGGGTGGCATGGGCGAAGTCTGGCGCGCCGAGCACCGTATGCTGGCGCGTCCCGCGGCGATCAAGATCATCCGGCCCGAGATGCTGGGCGGAAAGGTGGATCCCGGCATGGTGACGGCGCGGTTCACGCGCGAGGCGCGCGCCACCGCGACACTGCGCTCACCCAATACGGTGCAGCTCTACGACTTCGGCGTCACCGAGGGCGGCACGTTTTTCTACGTGATGGAGTTCCTGCGCGGACTCGATTTGGAGCAGCTCGTCGAGCGCTTCGGTCTGCTACCGCCGGCGCGGGCAACACACTTGCTGACTCAGGCGGCCAGGTCCTTGGGTGAAGCACATTCCCGCGGCCTCGTACACCGCGATATCAAGCCCGCGAACCTCCATGTGGGAGCGCTGGCCGACGAGTACGACTGGCTGAAAGTGCTCGACTTCGGTCTGGTGAAGTCGTTCGACGAGGCGGACGGCGCCGCGACGAACCTCACGGTGGAGGGCGTAGCGACCGGTACCCCAGCATACTTTCCGCCGGAGATGGCTCGTGGGGCCAGCGCTGCGGATGAGCGCAGCGATGTCTACGCGCTGGCGGCGGTGGGCTACTGGCTGCTCACCGGCACGCTGGTCTTCGAGGGCGTTACGGCGATGGAAATGGTGCTCAAGCACGTCCAAGAAGAGCCGGTACCGCCGTCGAAGCGGAGCGACGTCGCGATCGCGCCATCGCTCGACCAAGCGATTCTCGCCGGGCTTCAGAAAGCGCCGGGCGACCGCCCACAAAGCATGACCGAGTTTGCGCAGCTCCTAGCTGAAGCGGACACTGGGGCGCGATGGACTCAGCGTAACGCCGTCGAGTGGTGGCAGCTGCATCTTCCCGAACTGGCCGAGTCGCAGGTAGCCTGACGACCCCGCGCCCCGGAATCGAGGAACAAACATGCGTGGCTTTATCTTCATGGCTCACTCTGGCCTTCGTTACCTGGTGCTGTTGGCGGCGATCGTCGCCGTTGCCTATCTGTTGATGGCCGTGATGCAGCGCCGGCCGTTCGACAAGATGTCGCGCATGCTCAGCGCGATCTACACCGGCTTGCTGGACCTCCAGACCCTGCTGGGCCTGATCAACATGATGCTGGTGCCCTTTTATCCACAGCTATTGGGCCACGTCTTCACCATGTTCGCGGCAGTGTTCGCAGCGCACGGCTTCGTGATGGTCAACAAGCGCAAGCCGGAAGCCGAGCAGAGCAACGTCGGCCCGTTGCTGGGCGTTGTGGTATCCGCCGGCCTGATCATTCTGGGCATCATGGCGATTGGACGGCCGATCTTCGGCTCCTCCTGATGACGGCGATCGACCGGCTGCGCGATCTACTCGGCCAGGTCGTCGATCTCAACGCCGCGCAATCGGTGCTCTCCTGGGACCAGGAGACGTACATGCCGAACGGCGGCGTCAACGCGCGCGCCCAACAGCTGGCGACCCTCGGCCAGCTGGCGCACGAGCGTTTCACCTCCGACGAGGTCGGCCAGCTACTCGAGGAGCTCGAACAGACTGCAGGCGAGCTCGACCCTGACTCCGATCAGGCTCGGATGATCCGCGTCGCACGGCGCGACTATGACAAGGCGACGCGGCTGCCGGC
The DNA here is from genome assembly GCA_965197275.1 of Acidobacteriota bacterium. Classification (GTDB taxonomy): domain Bacteria; phylum Acidobacteriota; class UBA890; order UBA890; family WLXD01; genus DASCOT01. The sequence goes on along the minus strand of CBDAMQ010000025.1, from coordinate 81,591 downwards.
GTCCTTGGTAGCGGAGCTGGCGCGGAGCACAGCGGTGTCCCAGCAGGCCTGGAAAGGGGCGCGCGAAGAATCGGATTTTGCCCGTTTCCGCCCGCACCTGGAACGCGTCGTTGACTTGCTACGACGCAAGGCCGAGGCGCTTGGCTATGAAGAGACCCCCTACGATGCGTTGCTCGACGAGTACGAGCCCGAGATGCGCACGTCGCAGGTGAAGGCGGTGTTCGCGGCGCTGCGCCAAGAGCTCGTGCCGATCGTTCAGGCTATCGCCCAGAATCCCGTTCCGGACGATAGCTGTCTACACCAACACTTTGACGAGCAGTTGCAGTGGGACTTCGGTCTGGGCGTGGCGCGCGACTTCGGTTTCGATCTCGAGCGCGGTCGCCAAGACCGGTCGGCGCACCCGTTTTCCACCAGCTTCTCGGTCAACGACGTGCGCATCACCACACGCGTGCAACCCGACTTCCTGTCGCCGTGCCTGTTCGGAACCCTGCACGAGGCCGGCCACGCCATGTACGAGCAGGGCGTCGACGCGTCGCTCGAGCGCACGCTGCTGGCCAGCGGCACGTCGCTCGGGGTGCATGAGTCGCAGTCGCGTATGTGGGAGAACCTGGTCGGCCGGTCGCGACCGTTCTGGTCGCACTACTATCGACGGCTTCAGAGCGTGTTTCCGGCCCAGCTCGGCGCCATCCCGCTGGACCCGTTCTATCGCGCCATCAACAAGGTGGAACCGTCGTTGATCCGGGTGGAAGCCGACGAGGTCACCTACAGCCTCCACATCATGCTGCGCTTCGATCTCGAGACCGCCTTGATGAGCGGCGACCTGGCGGTTTCTGACCTGCCGGAAGCTTGGAACGAGAAATGCCGCGAGTACCTCGGGCTGACTCCTCCGGAAGTCGCCAGCGGAGTGCTGCAGGACATCCACTGGTCGGCCGGGCTCATCGGCTACTTTCCGACCTACGCCATCGGCAACCTGATCTCCGCTCAACTGTACGAGCGCGCAACCCTCGAGATCACCGACCTCGAGGATCAGATCGGCGCCGGCAGGTTCAGCGAGCTACTAGGCTGGCTACGTGATCGCATCCATCGGCCGGGCCGCAAGTTCACCGCCAGCGAGCTGCTGCGACGCGTTACCGGCTCGGACCTGGACGCCGGTGCCTGGTTGGCGTACGTACGTGGCAAGTTCGGCGGTCTCTACGAGATCTAGTGGCCTGTTACAGGCCACTAGTGACCCGCGGCGGAAGTGCCGTGGACCGGTCTCGGCGCGGTGTACTGGAGCCGATGGCTGCCGCGCTCCGAGCCTGTCGCGACCTGAGCGCGTCGACCTACACCTGATCCGACGGCTCCGGTAAGGTTCGAGCATCGGACCGACATCGAATCGTCTCGGATGCCCCGGAGGTTGGCCATGTTTCGACGCCCGCTCAGGCTGCTCGCCCTTCCCCTCGTCATGGGCCTGATCCTCAGCCCCGCACCGAGTACGGCACAGGACGGCGCGGACCACGTCGGCGACCTCAGCCGACTCGCAGCCGAAGACACGTTGAGGATCAACAATGTCGGTAGCCCGCGCATCTCACCGGACGGCGAGTGGGTGCTCTACACCGTTGCCACCCGCGACATGGATGACGAGGACCTCACGCGTAGCACGCATCTGTACCGCGTCCGCGTCGACGGCACCGCTGCGCGGCAGCTCACCCGCGGCGAGAGCTCTGCCAGCTCGCCACAGTGGTTCCCGTCGGGTGACAAGTTCGCCTTCCGGCGCAGTGTCGACGACAGCAACCAGGTGTGGGCGATGTACACCGACGGCGGTGAGGCGTGGCAGGTCACCGAGGCCGAGGAGGGGGTCAGCAGCTACGGGTTATCACCGGACGGCACCAAGCTCTGGTTCGTGGCCCGCGACCCGGAGACCGCCGAGCAGAAGCGGCGCGCCAAGCAGCACGATGACGCCATCGTCGTGGATGCGGACTTCCGCTTCAGCCATCTCTGGGTGCGCGACTTGGAAACAGACGAATCGACTCGCCTGAGTGAAGGCGATCTCACCGTCTCCGATCCGCGCTGGTCGCCGGACTCGAGCCGTATCGCCTTCGTCACGCGGCCTACCACCAAGGTGAACGACAGCTGGAACAGCGACATCCGCGTCGTCGACGTGGCCGCCGGCGAGTCCAGGGTGTTGTTCGAGAATCCGGGTCCTGACAGCTCGCCACGCTGGTCGCCCGACGGCACCACGATCGCATTTACGGCCAACACGCATACGGGCACGACGGTCTGGTACAGCAAGTTGTACTTGTTGCCGGCCGACGGCAGCGGCGAGCCCGAGATCCTGCTCGAGGACTTCGACCTCAACGCCGGGGCGCCGATCTGGGCGCCTAATGGTGCCGACATCTACTGGGCCACCGGCGACCGTACGAACGTGGGCCTGTACTCGGTTCAGGTGGCCACCGACGAGGTTCTGCGGCACGCCTCCCCGGCGGGGGCCAACTTCCAGTTCCAGCTGTCCCCCGATGGCGGTCGCTGGGTTTGGGTACACGCCAACCCGATGCATCCATCGGAGCTTTACACGGCGCCCGCAAGCGACCTGTCGCAGGCGACCCGGCTGACTAGCCACAATGCCTGGCTGGCGGATTCGTTTGCCCTCTCAGACGTGCGGCCGATCACCTGGTCGAACTCCGAGGGCCAGGAGATCGAGGGCGTCGTGCACCTCCCGGTAGGATTCAAGGAGGGTACGAAGTACCCGCTGATCGCGCATCCGCACGGTGGCCCCAGCGGCGCGGTGACGACGTCGTTCAACTCCACCAACCAGATGCTCGCCGCCAACGGCTTTCTGGTGTTCCAGCCCAACTTCCGTGGCAGTTCCAACTACGGTCAGGAGTTCCTCAACGCCAATCGCGACAACTGGGGTATCCGCGACTACGACGACATCATGACCGGGGTCGACGACATCATCGCGCGCGGCTGGGCCGACCCCGATCGCATGGTCGCCTACGGCTGGAGCTACGGCGGCTACATGACCTTCTGGATGTCGACCCAGACCGACCGCTTCAAGCTCATCTCACCGGGCGCCGGCCTCACCAACCTGTACTAGATGTACAGCACCACCGACATTCCGGGGTACATGGGCTGGTTCTTCGGCACGCCGTGGGACGACGAGGACGCCTACCGTCGCCACTCGCCCATTCGCCACGTGAAGAACGTCACTGCCAAGATCCTGATCCCGTCCTCTACGCTTGGCCTCATACATCGCGAGGTCGGCGTTCTTCAGGAGTGCTTCGGCGGTCAGCCCATCCTCGGGATACACGGTGATCCCGACGCTCGCCGTCAACCGCCCGATCTGTGCTTCGGCCAGTTCAAGAGGTTGCGCGATCGCCGCCCGCACGCGCTGCGCGATGCTGACAAGGTCACGGCGGCTGCGGACGTGTCCGACGACGATCGCGAACTCGTCCCCGCCGCGCCGCGACACGGTCGAGTTCCCTTCACCCCTGCTCCGACTGACCTGGTCCGTTGATCGCAGACATAGCTGAACGCGACTTGCCACCGTCTTCAGGACGGTGTCGCCGACATCGTGCCCGTAGGTGTCATTGACGCGCTTGAATCCGTCCAAGTCGAAGCACAGGATCCCGGCCGAGTCATCGGTGCGGGCGGCGCTGGCGAGGGCGTCTGACAGCAGCGTTTGGAAGTGCCTGAGATTGGGCAGGTTTGTCAGCGGATCGTGCAGCGCCATGTGGGTCGCCGCTTTCTTGGCAATCGCCAGTTCCTCCACCAATGCTTTTTGTGTCTCGACATCGACGAGCGAGGCCTGGTAGGCAGCATCTTGCTGACGCCGCAGCTCACACAACTCCGATAGCAGCCTGTTGCGCTCGATCGAGTACTGAATAGCGCGTGCCACCAAACCGCCGTCGACGCCTCCCTTGACCAGGTAGTCCTGCGCTCCTCTTCGTACGGCCTCTACGGCGAGGTCCTCGTCGCTCAATCCGGAAAGCACGATGATCGGGATCTCCGGGGCGCACTGGTGCACTGCGAGAAACGTGTCGATCCCCGAGCTGTCCGGCACGTTCAGGTCAACGAGGAGGACGTCGTACGTGCGTGAGCTGACGCTCCGCAGAGCCTCTTCGAGCGTCCGGGCTTCATCGAAGGCTATCTCCACGGCACCAGCGTCAGACAGCATGTCGCGCAGTAGGAAGATGTCCTCAGGATCGTCGTCGAGGATCAGACCGGTGATCTTCGTCACGTCTGACATGGCTTCAGCCGAAACGCCCACGCTGCGTTTTAATGAGTAATAGTAATTAATATTAACTACTCATAGTTATAGACAGGATATTCGTGCTTACGCAAGCATGTAATCGCACCTGATACACGTATCCGTGGCAAGAATTTGATCCCGGCACTGTGGTACATCACGCTCCTGGAGGACATCTGGATCACAGACAACAACCACGTGGGCATCGAGTCCGGCGCCCTACGCCGCCAGTCGCTACTCCACCCACGAGGGCGGCCCCGACGACTTCGCCACCTGGTACATGAAAGAGGTCGTCAAGGCCGGGGACTAAGCGCCGGCTCGCCCACGTAGCGCACGATGCTGTAGATCGCCCCCGCGCCAGCCAGCATTCCGAGCCACCACGGCATGCCGAACCCGGCGGGAAGCGTACCCAGACCGACCGCCAGCGCGCCCACGGTCAGCGCGTAGGGCAACTGCGTACGGACGTGCTCGATGTGATCGCAGCCGGCAGCCATCGACGACAGGATGGTCGTGTCGGAGATGGGGGAGATGTGGTCTCCCAGAACGGCGCCGGACATCACGCACGAAACCGCCGAGTACAGGATATGCATCTGATCCTGGGCTCCGGCGGCGCTCAGCACGGCCCACACGAGTGGTAAGACCAGGGGCATCAGGATGCCGATGGTTGCCCAACTCGACCCGGTGGCGAAGGCGGTGGCTGCGGCGAGCACGAACACTATTGTTGGCACCATACTCGGTGCCAGCGACTCTCCGAGGACCGACACCAAGTAGCTGGCCGTTTGCAATCCGTCGACCACCGAGGTAAGCGACCATGCCAGCACCAGGATGATCAACGCGTATAGCATCTGCTTCAGCCCGGCGTACCACGCGTCGACGATCTCGGTGAGGGTCAGGATGCGCTGCGCGAGTGTTATCGCCACGGCGACCGCCACCGCCAGTAGCGCCGCCCACATCAGCGCCGCATTGGCATCGGCGGTACCGATGATGTCGCGAATCGAGTTGCCGCTGCCCGTTGCCCACAGACCCCCGATGACGCCGCCGATGAGCACCAGAATCGGCACCACGGCGTTGATGGCACGCACCGGCCGTTCCGGATCGACGCGTAGGTCCGAGGCATCGGCGGCAGCGGCCGGGTCGACCTTGGCCGCCGGTCCGAGCACCTGGCCGGCCCGCGCGCGCTCCTCGGCCACCCGCATCGGACCGAAGTCGCGGCCAATCGCCGCGACCGTGAAAACCATGAACATCGTCAGCCAGGGGTAGAAGCTGTAGGCGATCGAATTGAGGAAGATCGAATAGGCCGATTCGCCAATCGTCCCGATCTGTCCTGCGACCGTCCCGATCAGCCCCACCTGGTAGCCGACCCAGGTGGATACCACTGCCACGGAGGCAACCGGAGCAGCGGTCGAGTCGGCGATGTAGGCGAGCTTCTCGCGCGAGATGCGCAGGCGGTCGGTCACCTCGCGCATCGTGTTGCCCATGATCAGAATGTTGGTGTAGCCGTCGAAGAAGACTGCCATTCCTAGGGCAGCGGTAGTCAGCTGTCCGCGGCGTCGATCGGTCGCGAATCGCATGATCAGGTTGACCACGCCCAGCATGCCGCCATTCTTGATGACGATGCCGAGCATGCCGCCGATCATGAAAGAGAACAGCAGTACCTGTGCACGGCTTCGATCGACGACCGCGCCGAGTACGTGAACGGCGTAGGTATCGAGCAGGCCACGAAACACTGCAGCCGGCGTGAAACCGATCAGCGCCGTGGCGCCGAACCAGACCCCCAGGAACAGTGCCGGGATCACCTGCTTGAACGCCAGCGCTACGACGATGGCAAGTAGCGGGGGGATAATCGACACCCAACCCGGCAACACGCGCACGTCGGCGGTGTCCACCACCACGCCCCCAGACACCAGCTCCAGGCGTGCCCGGCCACGCGGCAGCGTGAGACCGATGAACGTCGCCGTGTCGCCGTCGAGGACGGCCGCGTAACGGCTGCCACCGGCGCGAAGAACCAGCCCCGACAGCGATTCCACCGGACCCGTCGCCGTGGCTCGCGTCGGCACCCCGGAGAGCGCCACCGTCGGTGCCTGCAGGTGGAGCTCGTTTACCTGGGCCAGCACCGGAGTGGCGACCAGAAGCAGACAGATCGTGGCGAGCGGACGCTGGCAACTACGTGACACAGGCTGGTCGTCCTCGCGAGATGGCCGTGAACGTCGCCGACTATACTGCGCGCCGGAGAGGATGCTCACGGCCTGCTAGCGCAACGACGCTGAAGTTGACCCATGGCTACCCCGACCTTGGCGCTCGACTGGATGCACGAGCGCGAGGCGCGCCCGCTGCGCTACAACCTGTCCGGAAGCACGGGCCCGACGTGGAGCCTGTCCGAGTTGCTTGCGCTAGAGGATCTGACGCCCGAAGCCCCGGCCGACGAGGCTCTCACATACGCGCCCACTAGCGGCTCGGAGGAGATTCGCGAGGCGGTCGCGGCGCACACCGACACGGCGCCGGAGCACGTTCAGATCACCACCGGAGCGGCCGAGGGCCTCGCAATGCTGATCGCGGCCGGCTCCACCGCGGGCGGCAACGTCGTGTTTCCGGACCCCGGATACCCGGGGTTCGTTGCGCTGACGGCAATCTTCGACCAGGAGCCGCGTCCCTACCGACTGAGCCGCGACGACGGCTTCCGACTGGATCCGCAGAAGGTCGTCGACCTCATCGACGACCGCACCGGGTTGATCATCGTCAACACGCCGAACAACCCCACGGGCGCCGTCGCCGCTACGGCTACCATGTCTACGATCCAGGAGGCGGCAGCGCACCGAGGCGTAACGGTGGCGATCGATCAGGTACAGCACCCGATCGCCAACGACGGAACTTCGCCGCGAGGCGCCGATGTCGACGGCGCCGTGCTGGTGGGGGATATGTCGAAGGCCATGTCGCTGGCCGGGATGCGACTCGGCTGGGTCGTAGATGCCGACTCCGAGCGTCGGAAGCGCTACTTCGACATCCGGCGCTTCTTCACGATCTCGAGCTCGCCGCTGTCCGAGCGCCTTTCGGCGATCAGCCTGCGACAGCGTCGGCGAATCCTCGCCCGCGCACTTTCTCTTGGCAGCCGGAATCTCACACTCCTACGTGCGTTCTTCGACCGTCACCCTAACCGATTCGGTTGGGTCGAGCCCGAGGGCGGGCTCATCGCATTCCCCTGGGTTGCCGGCAAACCGTCAGCATGGCCGCTTTGTGAGCAGCTGGCGGAGGCGGGAATCCTCCTGTCGCCCGGCGACTGTTTCGGCCGCCCCGAGCACTTCCGTATCGGCTTCGGCTCCACCGAGCCCGACACCTTTGCTCGAGCGCTCGCCGCGATCGAAGAAGTCATCGTCGCGTCGCCGGCGCGATCCTGATACCCGAGCGTCGAATCCCATAGAGCGCCCGGTTGAATCCCGGTTTCAGCCGCGGGTCAAGACCGTCGCCCCGACCAGGAGCATGGCACTACGTTCCGCAGAAAGTTTGTCGCACCACTTGCTCCGGTCGTGGCGGCAGGGCCAGGCGCGATTGAGACGGATCGTACTCAAAAGGCTTTGTCAGACGCTCCACCAGGGCGTGAAACGGCTTGAAATCACTGTCGGTGGTGGCCGCCTCGATCGCTTCTTCCACCAGATGATTACGCGGAACGAAGGCCGGGTTGGCGGCGTACATGGATTCCTGGCGGACTGCTGGCGTGGTCGGTTCTTTTTCCAGTCGCGCCCGCCAGCGCTCCAGCCATGAATTGAATGCCTGCGGGAATTCGAAAATCGCGCCGACCCCTTCGCCGCCCGTGTTCCCGTTGGCGAGGTCAGCCAGGCGCCGAAAACTGAGGGTGAAGTCCACACTGGTCTCCGCCATCACCGACACCAGGTCCTGTAGCAGGGACTCGTCCTCTTCACCCTCGGGCCGAAAACCAAGCTTGCAAGCAATGCCCTGCTGGTGGGCATCCACGAACTTGTCGGGAAACGCATCGACGCTATCCTGCGCCAGCGTACCGGCTTGCTCCGGGACTTCGTGCAGCAGTGGCAACAGGGTCTGCGCCAGGCAGACCAGGTTCCAGTGGGCGATGCGGGGCTGGTTGCGGTAGGCATAACGGCCGCCATGGTCGATGGAGCTGTAGACGGTGTCGGGATTGAAATCGTCCATGAAGGCACAGGGTCCGTAATCAATGGTTTCCCCGGAAAGCAGCATGTTGTCCGTATTCATCACGCCGTGGATAAACCCGACCAGTTGCCAGCGGGCCACCAGTTGTGCCTGTTGGCCTACGACTTCCTGCAGCAACGCCTGCGCGGGATTGTCTGCCGCGGCCAAGCCTGGGTAGTGGCGAGCTATCACGTGGGCCACCAGCATTTGCAGTGCCTCGGTATCCTGTTTCGAGGCGAAGAACTGGAACGTGCCAATGCGGATATGGCTCTGGGCCACGCGGGCCAGGACTGCGCCCGGCAGGGCGGCCTCGCGGTATACCGGGTCGCCAGTGGTGACGGCCGCCAGTGAGCGGGAGGAGGGAATGCCCAGGGCCGCCATGGCCTCGCTGACAATGTACTCACGCAATACCGGGCCCAGGGGGGCGCGGCCATCCCCATTGCGGGAATAGGGCGTGCGGCCCGAGCCCTTGAGCTGGATATCGTGGCGAATACCGTCAGCGGCGATGACCTCGCCGAGCAGTATGGCGCGACCGTCGCCCAGTTGCGGGTTCCAGCCACCGAATTGATGACCCGCGTAGACCGCGGCGATGGGGTCGGCCCCATCGGGAATCCGATTGCCGGCGATGACCTCAGTACCCTCCCGGGATGCCAACCAATCCGGATCGATGCCCAGATATCGTGCCAGCGTGTTGTTGACCCGGATCGGGCCCGGTGTGGAGACGGGCTCTGGCAACTGGCGCGAGTAAAAGCGCTCTGGCAGGCGCGCGTAGCTGTTGTCGAAGATCGGGCCGGATTGCTGGGTCATGAATGTCAATTCGAGACGCTATCGATTACCGGTCGGCCAGCAGCTTCAGTACGGCGCCGCCGGCCCGATGTCACCCGCGACGGCGGCCATGTACCAGCGGACGAACCCCGCCGGCATGACCCGGCCGAGCTCGTGCGTGGCGTAGCGCCCGGACCGGTAGGCACTGGAACAGATTCCAGCGTGGTTGTTCTCGCATAGCCAGATGTCTTCGAGGAGCGTAACGAGCCACAGCTCCTTGAGCCTGTCGGCGTCGTAATCCACGCCGCGTTCCGCATCCGGGTGAACGAGCCAGAGACATTCCACGTCGGTGAGGTCGACATCACGGGGCGTGAATCGAACCGCGAAGACGTAGTCGTCGTAGCCGAGCCAGTAGCTGCTCGACCAACCCGTCGCCGTCTCGCTCTGCGTGACCCGGGTGCGCTTGATGCTGGGCAGCAGCGGTGCCGCCGGCTTGCCGTCCATCGTGCCGCTGACGTAGTCCTGAGCCCACCATTCCCGCTCTCCCGACACCGTGAGGTCGGAGCCGGGGTGCACCTCGCAAAGGTACTCGTGCGACGGCCCGCAGTGGTAGCACTCCAGGAAGTTCTCCAGCGCCAGCTTCCAGTTGGCGTGCATCGGAACGAAGACTCGTTCGCCGACCTTCAACTGTGCGGTGCCGTGTCTTTGGCCCACCTTGCGGCGGAAGGGCTCGATCGCCGGCTCGAACTCCGGCGGTTCCGATTCCCGAGACAGGTTCACGAAGATAAAGCCGTCTGCCGTGCGCACATGGCAGGGGATGAGGCCGTTGTCGGCTGGGTCGAAATCTTCCTGCATGCCGTAGGCATAGACGAGCTTGCCGCTCAGGTCGTAGGTCCAGGCGTGGTACGGGCATCGGAAGACCGGCGTGTTGCCGGTCTGCCCGAGCTGTCGAACCGACAGGCGTGGATCCTCCGGGATGGCGTCGCCGTCGTGGCGACAGAGCCTTGATCCACGATGGCGGCAGACGTTGTAGTGAGCGCGCACCGTGCCGGCCTCATCACGCAGGATAATGACGCTCTCGCTGCGTCCGTATTCGAAGACGAAGTAGTCGCCGGGGTCGGGGATCCTACTTTCGTGATCGACCATCAACCAGAAATGATCGGCCACCAAGCGCTCATCAAATAGATAGCGTTCTTCGTCCGTGTAGTACTCCGCGTCGATGGTCCGGTTTCTTCGCCACCGTTCACCGCCCGATGCCCCGCCACCCATCTGGTCCGGGTCTGGAATCGCCCTGGCGAGCAGGTTCCTAGGTAAACCGATGGCGGCGGCGGTGTACCCGACAACGGCGCTGCGCGCCAAGTCACGCCGGGTCGACTTCTTGCCACTGTTTTCCTTGTTGCTCATGTCGTTCTCCGGTATCAGCCGCCAGAGCTCCGGCTCATGGGACCGCGCGCCACGTCGCGTACCAGAAGTCTATCTCGTACCCGCTGGGTTGTTCTCGTGTGCCGTGGATCGCCCGGCTGCCGCGGCGCCGATGAGCCCGGCGTCCGGACCGCAGCCGGCGACAAGGATCGGCAGGGTGCGACTGGGCAAGTGCCAGATCTGCTGGCGCGCGCTCTCTACTGCGAGGCTCCAGTAGTCGCCGCTGGCGCTTCCGAGACCCCCGCCTACGACGATGGCCTCCGGATCGAGCATGTTGGCAAGTGTGCCGAGCAGGTCGCCGAGACCGACGGCGCCGGCGCGGACGACCTCGGCGGCGATGGCATCGCCGGAAGCCGCGGCGGCGAGGACCTGGTCCGCCGAGGTCGTTTCGGCGTTCGCCACGCGATTGTAGCGGGCTACGAGTCCGGGGCCGCCGGCAAGCTCCTCGAGGGTCGAGCCCAACGGATCGGCGGCGTCGGCCTGCAGCATGGGGCTGCTGGCCACGGTTCCGGCGGCGCCATGGGCTCCGGTCCACGGCGTTCCGTCCTTCACCCAGGCGGCGCTGATGCCGGTGCCGACGGTGACGTAGACGAAGTGTTCGAAGGGCTTGCCGGCACCGTAACGGTCTTCGGCCAGGGCGGCGGCGCGGACGTCGGCCTCGATTGTGGTCGGAGCCAGCGCGGAGAGGCGGGTGCGAACATCGAGATCGCGCCAGTCGATGGTGGCGGCGCTGACGATGCGTCCGTCGTTGTCGACGAGCTCGCACATTCCCAGGCCGATGCTGGTGACGGCGTTCCCCGACGCACGGGCCTCCTCGCACAGCTCGGAGGCCATGGTCAATGCGTCGTCGAACACCGCGGCTCCGCCGCGCTCGGGCGCGCTGGGGCGGCGTTGGCGTTCCTGGATCGAGGCCGCCGGGAACGCAACCAGGGCTGCGGCGATCTTGGTGCCGCCGACATCGATGCCGAGCGCCAGATCGGTCATCGGGCAGCAGATGACAGCGCGCCCGCGGCGGCACCGTCGAGGAACACCCGGGTCTCGGGATGGCCCTGGAACCAGGACGCGGGACAGGACGGATCGCGAGGGCCTTCGACCATGGCGCGGACGGCCCCTGCCTTGCTGGCCCCGAACGCCAGCAACAGGACCCGGCGCGACGCCAGGAGCGTCGGTAGGCCGACGGTGACCCCGGTGTCCGGGGCGTGTGCGTTGTCGAACCAGCAGGCGTTGGCCGCCACTGAGCTCGGCTCCAGCGACACCAGGCGGCCGCAGTCCGTGACCGTGCTACCGGGCTCGTTGAACGCCACGTGGCCGTTCTGCCCCAGGCCGAGCACCAGCACGTCGAGGCCGCCGTAGCGCTCAATGATCCGCTCATGTTCCTGTACGCTCGTCAGCGCTGCCTCCGGCAACGAGCTGAGCGGGAAGAACGAGCCGGAGGGGATCTTCCAGGCCTCTGCCACCGCCGTGCGCAGCAGATTGGCGGTGTTGCGCGGCTCCTCGAGCGGTACACCGACGTATTCGTCGAGCGCGAACACGCGGAGATGCGACAGGTCGAGCGCCAGAGCCGCGATCCTGCCGTAGAGCTCTAGCGGGCTGTTGCCCCCCGCAACCATGATGTTGCGAGTGTTGGTTTGCTGGAGCCAGCCGCGCAGTGCGTGGGCCGCCTCGTCGTTGGCGTTGGCGGCGTCCGGGTACACAGAAATTTCCATGGCCATGGTCCTCAGGCCGCCGCCAGGCCGTCGGCGAGCGCGCGGATGTAGGCCGCCCCGGCGCCGCAGCAGCCGCCGAGATACCCGATACCTTCGTCTCTGGCGCATCGGCCGAGCCCCTCGAAGGCGCTCCGTGGCAGCTGGATCGCTTCCAGCGCATCGGGGAACTCTGGCATGCGCGTGAAGGAATGGCAGTCAGCGTCGGTCTGGAAGGCCGCCGGTTGGGCTGCCAGCGGCAGCGACGTCGCCCCGCGCATCTCCTGCAACAGCGGCAGCATCTGCTCGGGGCCCTGCTCACAGTTGGCGCCGACGGCGACCGCTCCGAGATCCTCCATGACGCGGGCGCAATCTGCCGGCGTGTGGCCGTCGCTGCAGCGCTCGATGAGCGGGCGGAAACTCATCGTGGCGATGGTCGGCAAGCCTGCGTTCCAGGCGCACTGCAGCGCGACCTTCATCTCGGCGAGATGAAAGAACGTCTCGAGGAGCAGGAAGTCGACTCCGGCTGCTTTCAGGAACGAGATCTGCTCGGCAATGTGCTCCCGAGATTTTTCGACCGACTCCGGGCCCTCGCGCTCGAGCAACTGGGTGCGCGAGACGCTTCCTGCAACCAGGGCGGCGTCGCCGGCGACCTCGCGGGCGAGCTTCACCGCCGCCGCGTTGATGGTCTCAGTCTCGGCACCGTAGCCGGCGCGCGCCAGCTTCTCCCGGGTGCCGAAGAACGTCAGCGCCTGCAGCACCCCGGAGCCGGCGCGCACGAACTCCCTGTGCAGCTCGCGCAGCGCGTCCGGATGATGAACGGCCACCTCGGGTGTGTACTGGCCCGACCCGTTGCCGGTTCCGACGTTCTCGCGCCGCGATCCGCTGTCGACGTATCCGCGCCGCTCGAGCTCGGTAAGGTAGCCGCCGTCGCCGAGAACGACGTCCGCCGCCAGCGCTTCGACGATGCCCGGGACCGTGCTCATCGGCGGGCCCTCATGCGGCCGCCGTCGGAGGCTCATCGGCCGCGTCCTTGGGCTCCTGCACCAGCGCGATGAACGCCAGCAGCGCCAGGCCGATCCCGAGCCACTGTCGGGTGATGACTTGTTCGCCGAACAAGCTGATTGCGAGCGGGATCGTCAGCATCGGATACAGCCCCGCGAGCGGGGTGACGATGGCAGCCTTACCTCTGGCGCGATAGGCGGCGAGTACCGCGAGATTCCCGAAGCCGTACGTGAACCCGAGCAAGCAGACGAGCCCCCAGTCCGCGGCCGGCAGGTCCCAGCGCATCGGCTCGATGACGACCAGTACCAGCGCCAGCGGCACGTAGGCCGCCAGGAACCAGAAGCCGCCGAGCTCGGCCGAGGCGTGATCGGTGGCCACCTTGGTGAGCGCGCCGGCGATGCCCCAGAGCACGACCGGGGCCAGCGCGTACACGAGCCAGGGTGCGTACATCTCGCCTGCATCGCTGACGTTGAGCAGGTAGATAGCGCCGAGCGCAGTGCCTATGCCGAGCAGCTGGATCGGGCCCGGGCGCTCGCGCAAGAAGATGAACGCGATGGCGATCGTTACCACCGGATACAGCGCCGTCAGCGACACGGCGACCGAGGCTGCGGCGCCGAGCCCGACCGCCTGGTAGTAGCCGAGGTTGCCGAGCCCGGCGACGAGGCCGGCGGCGAGGGCGCAGAGGGCGCCGCGCGCCGGGTTCTGTCCCTCACGAATCCGGGAGGACAACAGCAGCGCGGCCATGATCGGTAGGATGCCGAGGGTGGAGAGCGCCTGACTCTGAGGTGCGGTCAGGTGCCGCAGTGGCACCGCCAGCACGCCCCAGACGCCCCACGAGACGACGGTCGCGAGGGTCCACCCGCGCCAGCTCAACTCGACTCCCGGGTGCGATCGTGCTGCCGGTGGGCACCGGTCGAGTCGAGCGACGTCGCCACGGCCGCCGCCCGTGTCGTCTCGGGAGCGGCGAAGCGGCTCTCGATCTCAACGACGCACCCCTCTCGCGCCGACCGCCGGGCGCCGATCATGATCTCCAGAACGTGGAGGGCCTGCTCGGGCGTCACGACGGGGACAGTGCCCTTCACTAGACACTCCACCAGGTGCCGGAGGCCGTCGGTCCACCGCCAGTTGGGCTGGGTCTCGTTGAAGACCTGCCACGCACCGAGCGAGTTCTGCCATAGCTCGTAGCCCTGCGGGTCCCAATCGTCGCCCAGCATCTGGATCGTCCCCGCGCTGCCGTACACCTCGACCGCCGGCGTCCGGTACTGCTGCATGGTGAAGCCGGAGGTGACGACGCCGAGGGCTCCGCTCTCGAGCTCTAGCGTGACCTGGACGGCATCCTCGATCTCGACCGCGACGTCTTCGCCGGCCACGTGGCGCTCCGGAATGTGGGTAGCGGTCATCGCCGCGACCCTCTTTGCCGGCCCCAGCAGGCTCGTCAAGCTAGTCAGCGAGTACACGCCGAGGTCGAACAGACAACCGCCTCCTTCCTTATAGAACCACTCGCTCCAGTCGGGCCCCGCCCAGCCGTAGCGGGCACGCGCCAGGCTAGGGCGGCCGATGTCGCCGTCGGCGATATGCCGACGCATCGTCTGCAGGGTGGCGCTCAGCATGGTGAAGGGGGCACACACGAGGTGTCGCTGCCGGCGGCGCGCAACGGCGACGAGATCGCGGGCTTCGTCCAGTTGTGTGGCCATCGGTTTTTCGACCAGGACGTGCTTGCCTGCTTCGAGCGCTGCCCTGGCAAGCCGCCCGTGTTCGGGCATGGAGGTGAGGATCAGCACGACGTCGATGTCGTCGGCGCCCAGAACCTCGCTCTCGTCGGTTACGAATCGCGGCACCCCGAGGGCCAGCGCACGCTCGCGCTGCGCTTGCCGGCCACACGCAATGACGAACTCGGCGAGGCTGCTGGCTCGGAGTCGCTCGGCGTGGGCTGCGTAGGCGTCGAGCACGTTGCCACAGCCGACGATTCCCAGCCGGACCGGATTATTGATGGCCGGGGGACGCTGTGTTCCGGTCACGATGGACGATCCGCTCTGTTCCGGGGAATCCACTTGGGAAGCCCACGCCTGGACGGGCGGTCCGATCGTAGTCCATCGCCCGAGGTGCGTCACCGGGCCCAGATGCGAGGAGCTCTCCGACTGCTCGTGGGGTGGAGCGCTTTGTTCGGCAGCCCCTTGCCCGACGGCGCCGCGGCCCCGGCTGATACCCTCGTGCCGTCAAGGAGGGCATCCCGAATGGGCGGTCAGAACCTGGAACGGCGGCGCGTGCTCGAGATCCTCTCTCTCGCCGCGTCGGCATCGCTGTTCCCGGGATTCTCTCGCTGGTCGTTCGCTGACCCCGAGGGCATGCTCGCCGACGGCGGGCTGCCGCCGAGCAGTCCCGCGAGCGCCTACCGGCCGGTGTTCTTCTCGCCTGCTGAGTACGAGGCCATAGCGGCGGTCACCGAACGGATACTCCCCACCGACGACACGCCGGGGGCGCGTCAGGCGGGCGTCAGCGAGTTCGTCGACTTCATGGCGCACGCCGACGCCAGGCTGCGGGCACCGTTTCGTGATGGGCTCGTCTGGATTCGGCGCGCGATCGCGCGCCGAGCACGGTCGCGAGTTCGTGGCGCTCACGACTGACCAGCAGGACGCCATCCTGACGGCGGCGGCCGATCGGCCTCCGGGGCGTCCGGCCGATGAGCGCGGCCTCGAGTTTTTCGAGCTGATCCGCGAGTACACCGTGATGGGCTTTTACACCTCGCGCGTCGGCATGCAGCAGCTCGACAACCCGCAGCTGGAGCGCTACCGAGAGATGCCCGGATGCCCGCATCACGACGATCCGGAGCACCGCAACCTCGACCCAAAAGACGGCGCGAAGCGATGAGCGGCCAGCGCTACGACGTGATCGTCGTCGGCACCGGCGCCGGCGGTGGCATGGCGATGAAGACGCTCGCCGAGGCCGGTCTGCGGGTGCTGGCGCTCAACTCGGGGCGCCGCGTCGATCCGGCCACCGACTTCACGAATCACCAGCAGCCGTGGGAGATGCGGTACCGGGGCTTTATGGATCCGGCCGTCGGCGAGATCGAGGCCGACGGACATCTCACCGAGACGACGGTTGGCAACGGTATCTGGGAAGACGAGATTCCCTACACCGTGGCGCCGGGAAGCTCGTGGATGTGGACACGGGCCAAGGGGCTGGGCGGGAAGGCGAACTTCTGGGGGCGCTCGGCGGCGCGCTTCGCCGATATCGACTACCGCGCCGCGACGCTCGATGGCGTCGATGTCGACTGGCCGGCTACCGAGGTCGAGATGGACCCGTATTTCGCCCGCATCGAGCAGATGTTCGGGGTAGCCAGCACGGTGCAGGGGCGACCCAGCAACCCCGACGGGGTCTATCTGCCGCCGATGCAGTTCCGCTGCTGCGACCACATCCTGAAGGCGGGAGCCGACAAGCTCGGCATTCCCTACCTTCCGGACCGCATCGCGCAGCTTACCGTGCCCCACAACGGCAGCCCCGCTTGCCACTACTGCGGCGACTGCGGCAGCGGCTGCGGCACCGGATCGTTCTTCGCGCCCATCTGGCACACCATCCCCGCCGCCGAGCGCACGGGTTACCTGGAGCTGCGCACCAACTCCCACGTGCGCGAGGTGCTCGTCGACTCCGAAGGCCAGGCTCGTGGCGTGGCCTTCGTGGATCGCGAGACGCGCGACGAGCACGAGGCGTTCGCCAGCGTGATCGTGCTTGCTGCCTCATGCTGCGAGACCACGAAGATCATGCTGAACTCACGCTCGCGTCACTGGCCGACCGGAATCGCCAACTCCAGCGGCCAGCTGGGTCGCAATTTCTGCGACCATCTCTACGGCACGCCCGTCTGGGGCTACCTGCCGCAGCTCGTCGGCCAGCCGAGTAGGCCCGATAACGTCAGCACTGCGACCATCGCCTGGTTGCCGCGCTGGCAGAACCTGACCGATCCGCACGAGGAGGACTTCGTACGGGGATACGCCATGTATCCGTATGGCGGCTGCGATACGTACCCCTGGCATGCCTTCGACATCCAGGGCTTTGGCTCCGACTTCAAACGCGACATCAAGAGCTACTACCCGGCGCCGGCCAGCTTCCTCACCCAGGCCCCGTCGCTGCCGTCTCCCGACAACTACATTGACATCGATCCCGAGGGCACTGATCCCTATGGCATCCCGCTGGCGCGCTTCCACTTCCGCTGGGGCGACAATGAGCTGAAGATGTGGGAGCACTCCAAGCAAGCCTCGGCCGAGATTCTGGAGGCGGCTGGCGGCGAGATCTGGGGCGTGGGCGACGACCCCTCCACCCCGGGAACCAGCGTCCACGAGGTCGGCACGTGCCGCTTCGGCAACGACCCGGCGGCCTTCGTAACCGACCGCTTCGCCTGCTGCCACGATGTCGACAACCTCTACATCTGCGACGCCAGCGTGTTCCCGTTTTGCACCGACAAGACCACCACGCTACCGATCTTGGCGTTCACTCTGCGCACATGCGAATACATGATCGAGCGTTTTCGGGTGGGGGATCATGGCTGAGCGTTCGCTCGTACGCCGGTACCGCGAGCGGGAGGTGAATCGAGTGACCCCGTCCAGGTTGGCCATTGGTCGCACAGCTTAGCCCCAAGGCGTGAATTGACGTATGCAGGGTGTGCGGCCCACGTGTGCTGCCGGTATGACGGCAGCGATCGGGCTAGCTGCTGCGGCGCCGCCAAACGAAGTAGACCGGCACGCCGACGAGCACGATAATCAGGGCCGGCCACGTCGTGGCGGTTCGGTAGGTCAAAAGAACAATCACGAGGGTGGCCGCGCCCGCCATGTAGAGGATCGGAACGATCGGATAACCGAAGGCCAGCCAGTGCCGGATCAAGTAGCCATCGGAGGAAGTGTGGGCAGGTTCAGAATCACTGACGCGAAGGCGCGGGAGATCATCGACTGCCGCGGTTGGCCCACCGTCCAAGCCGACATCTGGGTAGACGGAACCCTCGCTGGGCGCGCCGACGTGCCTCAGGGGCGCTCGACCGGCACTCACGAGGCTCACGTACTGTTGGACGGCGAACCTGACCGGTATTCCGGACAGGGCGTGCTGAGAGCGGTGGCCAACGTGAACGGCGAGATCGCAGAACTCGTGCGCGGCATGGACGTCACCGATCAACGGGCGATCGATTTCGCTATGTGCGGACTCGACGGAACGCCCGACAAGAGCCGGTTAGGGGCGAACGCGATCGTCGGTGTGTCGCTGGCAGTGGCGCGTGCGGCGGCTAATGTCTGCGGCGTCCCCCTCTACCGCTACTTGCGTCCGACAGCGCGCGTTCTGCCAGTGCCGCTGATGAACTGCCTCAACGGCGGAAAGCTGACCGCGAACGAGCTGGAAATCCAAGAGTTCATCATCATCCCGGTCGGGGCAGAGACCTACCGTCATGCCTTGCAGATCACCACCGAGATCAACGAGGCTCTGCGCGATGTGGTCATCAGGAAGTACGGGATCTTGGCAACCAATACTGGCGACGAAGGGGGGTTTGCGACCCCGATGCACGGCATTTGGGAGCCCTTCGAGTTCATGCAGCGTGCTTGCGAGAGTGCCGGTTACAAAGTGGGCTTCGGCGAGGAGATCATCTATGGTCTCGATTGCGCCGCCAGCCACTGGTTTGACGAAGCGACTGGGCTCTACGAGTTGAACGACCAGCAGTACGATCGGGGCGCCTTGATCGAACTGTACAAGCAGGTGGCCGCGAAGTATCCGTTGGGCTCGATCGAGCCCACGTTCCAAGAAGTACATCGGTCCGCCGCTGACCGAGCGGTCCTTGTGCTCGTGCCTGAACTTCACCGCCAGAGTGCACTCGGCGAACTTGGTGCTCATCCCGAGCAGGCCGGCGATGATCATCCACAGCGTCGCGCCCGGTCCGCCGACCGAGATCGCGACCGCGACGCCGGCGATGTTGCCGATGCCAACGGTGCCGGACACCGCCGTCGCCAACGCCTGGAAGTGCGTGACCTCCCCCGGGTGCAGCGGGTCGGCGTACCGGCCGCTGACGAGTTGTAGCGCGTGCTGGAACCCGCGGACGTTGATGAAGCGCAGATAGAGCGTGAAGAAGAGTCCCCCGGCGATCAGCCACACCACGATCAGCGGCAGCTCGGCGCCGGCCACCGGCACGGCGTAGAAGACGAAGCCGTAGATCGCGTCCGCGAGCGGCCGCATGAACTGGTCGATGGTCTGGTCGATGCCCAAGAGCGAACTCCCTCAGCTTGGTCGTGCCCCAATTTGCGACCGAGCGCTCCGACGTCAGATTCCTCTCACCTACGGCTACGTCCGGGGATCAACTCCAACGCGATCAGCCTGTCCCTTCCCCTCAGGTACAGCAGGCCGTGCGACAGTACCGGCGGGCTCCAGGAGGGCGTTTTCAGGAGTGCGGTCCCGTCGGCCCGGGCCGGTCTGACGGACGCCCTGGCACGGTAGGCCTCCGGCGTCGTCTCTACGAGGTGCAAGCGGCCGTCCGAGCTCAGGACTATGAGATGCCCGTCCACGTGCAGCAGAGTCGTCCATAGCAGGCCCGGCTCGCTCCATCGGATCTCGCCGGTGGCGTGGTCGACGGCGCGCAACTCCGCCGGACCCTCGTGGCGGCCGTGCGATCCGTACAGAATCCCGTCGTGAGATACGACGTTGCCGTAGTGGGTCGCCAGGCTCAGGTTCCGCCGGCCGTCCTGCCGGATGACTTCGTAGCCACCGGGCTTGACCCGCAGCAGCGCACTGCCGCGGCCGTAGGATTCGGTAATGAACACCGTGTCGTCGACGACCACCGGGTTGGAGGCATTGACGCTTTGGAGCGGGCGCGCCTTCCACGGGAAGTGGAAATCGATGGCCCCGCTGATCGGGTCGAAGCCGACGAGGCCTCCGCGGGCGAACACGAAACCCCAGCGCCTGCCGGCAATCGTCCTGATCACGGGGCTGGCGTAGCCGGCGAGCTCATCGCTCACCGCATAGCGGACGTCACCGGTCGTCTTGTCGAACGCGACGATGCCGGTGCCGTTGCCCACAACCTGGCCCGAGTGGATCCCGGGGCTGCCCGGGGGGCTACCTCCCACCATCGCGATCAGAAGATCGCCCTCGACCACCGGCGAGCTGCCCGCACCGAAGAAGTTCTGCACGACGCCGAAACGGTCGGCGGTAGCGACCTCCCACAGCAAGCGGCCGTCGGTCACGTCGTGGGCGCGAAGCGTGCCCTCGACGCCAAAGGTGAACACGCGCTCGCCGTCCACCACCGGCGCGGCGCGTGGGCCGCGGTTGTAGCCGTAGAAGTCCCGGTAAACCAACGGGTGCTCACTCCTCCACACTTCGGCACCGGTTTGGGGATCCAGGCAAACCAGTCGTGCCTGGCCACCGTGGTAATCGAATAAGAACAGTCGCCCCTCGGCCACGACCGCGCCAGCGTAGCCCTCCCCGGCGACGTGCTCCCAAACCAGCGGCGGACCTGAGTCACCCCAGTCCGTCAGAATCCCGGTTTCCGGGGACTTGCCGTCGTCGGTCGGTCCGAGGAAGCGGGGCCAATCGCTTCCTTCCGGGAGGGAGGTGACTCCAGCTTGGTCGTGGGTCGCGCCAGGGACTGCAGCACTCCCTGCGATTATGAGAAGGAGGAGAGCACAGACGGGCATGCGCCGTGCCCCACCGAGACCTCGCCGAGTTCGGAGTTTCATGGTGAGCAAGGCTATAGCCACGATCGTCCGTTCACAGACGCAGAAACGCTTCTCCGCGGCTGGGTCAGCGGGAAGGACCAGCGTTGCTTGGTGAAGGCGGGACAGACGCGGCGTGCACCATTTGTCCACCGATGACCGTCATGTCGACCTGCACGGTGTGGATCTCCAGCGGAGCTGTCTCGTAGAGGTTGCGATCCAGAACGACGAAGTCAGCCAGCTTGCCTGCCGAGAGCGATCCTCTCGTGCTGTCGGCGTGCATGAGATACGCCCCGGCGCTGGTGTAGGCGACGATCGCTTGCTCCAGGCTGACCCGCTCCTCAGGAAGCCAGGCGCTATCCTCGTTGCCGGCGAGATCTATGCCGCCGGGATAGCGGTGGGTGGTCGCGGTCTCGAGGCCGTCGAGGGGTGAAACCCCGGTGACATCCCAGTCGGAACCCCAGGCGACCATCACGCCCGAGCCCAGGAGTGTCCGGGTCTGGAAGATGCGCTGGCTGCGCTCCGGCCCGAACAGGCGCGGCGCAATCACTGTTTCCCAGGTGTCACCAAGGCTCCATAGTGGGGTCATGTTGGCGATCACCCCGAGGGTCCTGAACCGCGGGATGTCGGCGGCGTCGATCAGGCACAGGTGGGCGATGGTGTGCCGGTTGTCGCGAAATCCGTTGTGCCGACGAGCCTCGGCAAAGGCGTCGAGGGCGGCACGCACGGCGCCGTCGCCTTGCGCGTGTGCGTGCACCCGAAAACCCTCGGCGTCGAGGCGGGTGACGAGACGGTCGAGTCGGCTCTGGTCGATGAAGAGCTCACCCCTGCCGTACGTCTCCGGTTCGTCGCTATACGGCTCGAGCAAGACCACCGTGTGAGATCCGTAGGCGCCATCGAGAAAGAGCTTCACGCAGTTGGCCCGTAGCCGGTGACCTGCGAGCTCGGCGCGTTGGGTCAGGAACGACTCGATCTGAGCGTCATCATCTTCGTCGGGGCTGTGGGCCAAACACAGGTTGGTGCGCTGGTGCAGCTCGCCGCGCTCGTCGAGCGTCTTGTAGGAGCGGGCGATCTCGGGAGTGGCCATGGCGTCTTCGAGCGCCGTGATGCCCAGTCGACTCATTTCCTCCAGCGCCGCCGCCAGATTCACCACGCGCGCCTCGGGCGTCAGGGGCGCAATGACGGCGTCGAGCAGCGCCATGGCCGACTCCTCGTGCAGTGCGCCCGTAGGCTCACCGTCCGCGTCGCGCTCGATTCGTCCGTTGGGCGGGTCGGGGGTATCGGCATTGATGCCCGCGGCGGCCAGCGCCAGTGAGTTGGCCCAGCCGCCGTGGCCGGCGTTGTTGACCAGATAGGCGGGTCGGTCCGGGACCACGCTATCGAGCATCTCGCGGGTGGGCAGGCCGCTAGGAAGAAACGCCGTCTCGTCCCAGCCGCCGCCCTCGATCCAGGGTTTGTCCGGACGCGCCTGAGCGTATTGTCGAATTCTCTCGAGTACGTCCTCGCGACGAATGAGGCCATCGAGCCTTACGTAGTCGGCCGGATTGGGAACCATCCCGGGGTGCACGTGGGAGTCATGGAAGCCTGGCAACAGCATGCGCCGCTCGAGGTCGACGACACGCGTCGCCCGGCCGACGAAATCACGCGCAGTGGCATCGTCGCCGACATAGGTGATTCGATCACCGGTCACGACCACCGCGGACGCCCAGCTTCGCGCCGCATCAACCGTGTAAACGGCGCCATTCACCAGGACCATGTCCGCGGGTGAGCTATCCGGTCCGATGGTTGCCTGAGCCACGGCGATCAAGGCAACGATGCCGCGCAAACCCATTCCCGGAGCCTCGTTCGCGGTGACTACACCCAGCCGAGCTGCTGCAGACTGATCCCGTCGTTCCAGATCTTCGTCAGGTGGCGGATCTTGTCCCCGTCGAATTGCATGACGTAGACGTAGTCGCCCTCGACGGACTTGCCGGTGGGAGGCACGGGCCCTCCTTCGCCGGTATGGGTACCCCGGAACACGCCATAGGCGGCGACATTCTGCCGCTCCTCATCCACGGCAAACGACCGCAGCTCGTAGTTGCCGTCGGGCACGGGGGTGAACAGACCTTTCATCCACTCGGTGTAGCCCTCCAAGGTATCGACATCCGCGAGCGCGCCGGCCTGGGCCGAAAAGGTACCGTCAGGGTGACAGAACGCAGCGCATCCGTCCCAGCCGCCGCCGGTCTCGCAGGTGTCGAAGAACTGCGCCGCGGTGTCGCCAATCTGACCCATGATCACCTCTTCTCCGTTGGGTGGAAGGTCGCTCCGACCGGAAGCGGCACCCCAGCACTTTCGCTTTGTGCTCCGCGAGGAGCGCGGCGGCTCGCATCGAGCGGGAAGCCGGCTCCTCGCCGTCACGCCAAGCCCAGCACCTCTTCCATCACGAGTCGGAGCTCGCGCTCCGGGTCGCTCTCGGTCCGAGACTCGTTGTCGAAGATCATCGTGTCACGGGCCGTGTCGGAGTACGGGGGCCAGGATGGCAGCCCTGCCGTATTCGGGTCCCCGGAGCGGGCGAACGACATCCAGGCACTGCTCATCCGATCCGCCAGAGCGAGCGCCTCGGGGGTCGGTTGCATGTCGAAGTATCTCGTCTCCGCACGATCGAGATTGTTGAAGACGAACTGGACCTCGAGAAAGTGCGGCGCCCGCATGACGTCGTGGATCTCCCAGTCGAAGCGGTAGAGATAGGCCGGCGCCCGGCCCTGCGCAGCCTTGCGCTTCGCCAGCTCTCGCGGATACATGCCGCGCGGATGATCAGTGGCGATGAAGATGTAGAGATCCCAAAGAGACGCCGCCGGATGCGCCCGGCTGTACGCCTCGACCACTCGCCGGGCGGCGGCCGAGTCGCCGAGCCGATTCTCGACCCTCGATTGCAGGCCGGCTCGGTCGAGATCCGTCTCTCTCAGTGGACCCTGAGCGTAAAGCGTCTCTTCGGTCCGATTCCAGCCAACCATCACAGGAACGTCGGCGGAGATCTCCGGGGCCTCGGGATCGAACGGATGCGTGGGAATCGACCGCCCGTCGAGCACCGGTGTGAAAGGGGTGGTGCCTACGACCGGTCGTCTGGGCCGATGCTCGCCGGCTGCTTCGACGCTGACGGCCATGAGGCGATCCGCAGGCACCTGCTGGAGCTCCGAGATCTGTCCGGGGCGAAGCCCGAGCTTGGCCATGACACTCGAGGCGATCGCGGTCGCGTCCTCGGGCTCGGTCACCCGCAAGACCGCACCGCTTTGGATGGCCGCGCGGTGGAACAGGCCCTGGGCTGCCGGCATACACAGCAGCGTCGACGTTTTGCGACCACCACCGGACTCCCCGAACACCATGACGTTGCCCGGATCGCCACCGAACCTGTCGGTGTTGTCGCGCACCCACTCGAGCGCCGCAACGATGTCGAGCATGCCGACACAGCCGGAGTCTCTGAGCTCTGCCCCGCCGATCTCCGCCAGGTACGTGGAACCGAAGGCATTCAACCGATGGTTCAGGGTCACGACCACGACGTCGCCCCCGAGGCAGAGCTTGGTGCCGTCGCACCAACCCGTCGAGCCGGAGCCCGAGCTGAACCCGCCGCTGTGCAACCACACCATGACCGGGCGTTTGGCGCCGTCGCCGACGCCGCGAGTCCACACGTTGAGCACGAGGCAGTCCTCGTTACCTGCGAAAGGGACACCTAGATTGTCTCGACCAGGTAGATCGCCGCGCTGCGGCGCGCTCGCGCCGTATTCGACGGTGTCCAGGACGCCGGCCCAAGGGGTGCGCGGACGCGGTGGCATGAAGCGATTGCGACCGCCTGTCGAAGCGCCGTAAGAGATGCCCTTGAAGCTGTGCACACCGCGCGCCGTGCGCCCGCGTACCCGCCCGAGCGAGGTCTCGACGATCGGGCTGGCGGTGGCTGCGCTCTCGGCACTCCAGAGCCGGCTTCCCGCTAGCCCTGGCGCCCACAGCTCGGCGGCACCCGCCAGGCCAAGCGAGGCCGAGAGGAACGTGCGGCGATCGAAGCGCCCCGATCGAACGGATGGACCGCAGCGCATTTTCATCATGAAGAACCTCGCTCGATCCCAGGATCACGCAGAGAGGCGTCAGGCAGGGTCTCGAAGAAGTATGCGCGAGTTGCTGATCGACCAATCGACCGACTCGACTCCCTGAGCATTTCCGGGATTCTGTATCAAAGTTATCTGAACGCCTCAAGGATCGGGTCCCGGCGCAGCACGGCAGTCATGCAGTGAATCGAGCCCCACCCCTTGAGGATCTCCGAGACGTCGATCTTCTCGACACGGATGCCATGCGACTCGAGGAGACCGCACGTCCGCGGGTTGCCAGCCGCCATCACCACGTGGCCCGGCGCAAGCGCGACAACGTTCAACGCCAGCTCGTCGAGCTCGTCCGTGTCGGGCGCTGCCAGGACCGCGATGCCCTTCGAGCGGAGCGCGGAGACAACCGACGCCGGGACGTACCGTTCGTCGATCACCGCCAAGTCCTCGCGGACCAGAGTGATGATGCTGTCGATGTGGGCGTAGCCCTCGGGAACGGGCAGCTCCAGGAAGTGCTCCACGCCGATGTGATGGAGCGCCTCCCGTACTTGTCGGCAGCCTTGCTCGTTGGCGCGGTCACCCGTGCCGATGAGTACCGTCTCGGCGTCGACCCACAGACAGCATGCGGTCTCGAAGATCCCGTTCCCTCCAACCGTGCGGAGGATCGGCACACCGAGGCCGGCCAGTGCCTCCGCTGCGTAGCGCTCTTCGCCACGCCGGCAGCGCATTGCCTGGCGACCGACGATAGCTCCCTCGGGCGTGCCCAGGATGTTGTCCCGCATGTAGATGGCGTTGGGCCGGTCCGCGCGCATACGCTCGACGTAGTGCACTTCCGCCCCGTGCTCGCGGTACAGGGCGGCCAGCCGATCGTGCTGGGCGCGCGCCCGCTCCGGATCCATCGCTTGCTTGAAACGCACGGCGCTCGGATCCTCGATGCCTTCGATCTCCGCACCCGGCCGGCGCAACAGCACCGCCGCCAACCTGCCGCACTCCGAGTCGCATCCCCACGGGCCATCCCAATACGCCTCGAGGTCGTCACGCAATGTGGTTTCGTGAGGACCCCAATCCGAGCGCCGGGCGTCAACGCTCTTGCTCATGTGTCCTTCCTACGCCTCAGATTGCTCGGCCGGGGTCTCCGACGATCCGCCGGGTTCCGTTGGCGGCTCCGGTTCACGCCGCCTCCAGTGGTAGTAGGCGGGAATGCCGATCGCCGTGAGCGCCAGGCCGGCGATCGATTCGGCCGGTCGCTCCACCAACGTGTTCAGCAGGATCCCCACCGTCAACACGATGAACAGTGAGGGTGTCCACGGGTAGCCGAACGTCTTGTACGGACGCGCCAACTCTGGGCGCGTGCGGCGCAACGTGAAGACCGACCAGACCGTGGCCACCCAGAAAATCAGCTGCGAGAACATCACGAATGTGAATAGCTGCTCGAAAGTCCCCGACAGGGTGAGTAGCGTCGCCCAGACAGCCTGCAACGAGATGGCGGCGATGGGAGTCCGGTACCTTTCGTGTACCCTCGCGACGCCCTCGAAGAAGAGGCCATCACGGGCCATCGCGTAGTAGATGCGCGGGCCCACCAGAATCGTGCCGTGGAGCGCGCCGAACACCGACACCATGACGGCCAGCGAGATCACGGTCGCCATCTGGCCGCCGAACAACGCGCTGGCGGCAGCCTCGGCGATGCGTACCACACCTGTCATTTCGCCGATGGGAAGCGCGTACAGGTAGACAAGGTTGGTGACGATGTACAGAAATGTGATCGCCGAGACGCCGAGAACCAATGCAACCGGTAGGGCGCGGGCCGGGTCCTTGATCTCGCCGGCGACGTAGTTGATGTTGTTCCAGCCGTCGAACGCCCAGGAGGCGGCGATCATAGCCAACCCGATGCCGACGACTATTTCGGAGAGGCTCATGCCGGTCGGGTTGGGCGTCATGTCGATGCTGCCGCCGCTGCCTACCGTGAACGCGAGGCCGGCAAGCGCCAACAGCGTGCCGATCTTCACTGCTGTGAGCGCATTCGCGATCCTGGCCCCGAGTCCCACACCGATGCAGTTGATCGCCGACAACACCAGCACAACGACGATGGCGACGATCTGACCCGCCGACAGGCTGTAGACGAACGACGCTGGCCCCAGCGGCACAGGAACCGATAGCAATTCGACGTCGGTGCCCAAGGACGGAAAGAGGAAACTGAAGTACTCGGCGAAGGCGACGCCCAGCGCGGCGATCGACCCGGTCATCGACACCCAGAACGCCATCCAGCCGAAGAGGAAGCCTGCCAGCGGTCCGTATGCTTCCCGCAGATACACGTAGTGGCCACCGGCCTCCGGCATCGCCGTGCCCAGCTCGGCGAAGGCGAAGGCTCCCGCGAGCGTGATCAAGCCACCCAGGAGCCAGACACCGAGTAGAAGGGGCGGCGACGGGACGTACTGCGCCATGATCCCGGTGGTGGTGAAGATCCCCGACCCGATGACGATTCCCATCATCATCATGGTGCTGTCGAAGACACCGAGCTTGCGCAGCAATGCCGGCCGGACTTCCGGAGTCAACTCTCCTCTTCCTTTCCTGGGCCAGGCCTACACTCCGGAGGCGCCGACCCTACGACGCGACGCTGAAGCGGGCCGTCACTAGTGGTGATCTCGGGGGACGGTCTTGTCCCAGCTCCTCTCACGGATCTGGATGCCGTTCTCGAGCAGCGTTCGCCGGTAGCGATAGTAGAAGTTGTCGAGATCGCCCTCGAAGTCCATCCAGCCGCGGTATTCCAGCACCCGTGCCCCATCCTCCAGGACGATCGTGATGCTGTTGTCGCTGTGTAGCTCCGCCGCCTCGGGCCGATTGTCGTCGATGTCGTAGATAAGGTTCTGGTCCGAAGCCCGCCTTCCCCACGGGTAGTCGGCGGCGCTGGTGCTGCGCACTGAGATGCGTGTCCGTCCGGCCTCCTCGTTGCGGTCGATCTTCCGTGACGACGAGCCCGGCAGGTACTTCACGTCCCCGGACGGTGGATGCGGTTGCACCGGGAGAAACGCGGGCTTCGGGCGCGTTTCGAAGGGCACCGTGGGAAGCACGAGCTTGGAAACCTGATCGTCGCCGAAATACAGCGACGTGGTCATGGGGTAGGGCGTTGGCCAGTTGAGCGGGAAAAACGCGTTGGAGATCGCCAGCCGGATCTTGTGGCCCTTGGGGAACACCCAGGAGGTCACGTGTAGCTCCAGCTCCAGCGGGTATACCTTGCCGGGCTCGAGCGCCGTCGGCTCCTTAGACTGATCACGCCGCGCGCCGCTCATGCCGCCGCCCGTGACCAGCGTCACGCTGCCGTCCGGAGCCACGTCCGACAGTCGCCCGAACCAGTTGGCCAGCGGTGCCGATGCGGAGGCATGCAGCATGGCCATGGGATTGCCGAGGATCTCGAGGTCCTCGGTGAGCGGCTCGCTCTCGTACACGAGGCTCCCCTTCTCGTCGACCTCACGCTGGTCGGGTGTGAAGTTGCCCCACCACCGCGATCCGTACTCGGCGCCGACCGACGGCCGGTACTCGAGCTCATGGTGCCCCGCCCCCGGCACGGCGTCGGCCAGCGCGCCCGACGCCGTGAGGTACAGCGCGCGCGCTTGCCCGCGCGGCAAGGGCCATTCTTCCAGACGCCATTCCCCGGGAACCTCGTCGAGCTCCCAGCCTGGCGGCGCGTACCAGTGTTGCACGAAAACTGACAATGGCGGCTCGTCCATGAGTCCGGTGTCGTTGCCGTTGAGCCAGTGATCGAAGAAACGCACCATCTCGTGGCGGTGTTCGATCCTCGGGCCGGGGTTAGCCGAGCGCGGTGTGGTGTGGGTCCAGGGGCCGACGATCGCTTTGACCGGCACGTCCATGTGCTCGAGCATGCGGAAGAGGCTGTCGCGATACCCGTCGTACCAGCCACCGATCATCATCGTCGGGATGTCGATGGCGCTGTAGTCGGTGTTCAGCGAGCGGCCGTCCCAGTAGGAACTGTCACGCTGCTTGTCGATGTAAAAGAGCGTCGGCGGCGGCGAGTCGAAGCGCTGCGCCAACGTCTCCTCATCGGTCGGAAAATCGGGCGTACGGCCTCTGGCGAGGCTGACGTCGAAGCCCTGCTCCCACGTGGAGTGGTGCACCATGCCGTCCCAGTAGTGCACGTCGTCGTAGAACAGGTCGTCGCTGGCCATGTTCGGCATGATGGCCTTGAGCGCCGGCGGCTTGCGCAACGCCATGTGGATGGAGTTGAAGCCGGCCCAGGACAGTCCCCGCATGCCCACGTTGCCCGTCGACCAGGGTTGCTTGGACAGCCAGTCGATGACCTCCAGCCCATCGCGTTGCTCGGGATCCGAGTACTCGTGCTCGATGGCCTTGCCCTCGCTGCTGCCGGTACCGCGGATGTCGACCACTGCTCCCACCAGGCCGTGCGAGGCGAGGTAGCTGTCGGTGCTCGACCCGTCGCGGTCGTCCTTGCGGTAGGGGTGGTAGTTCAACACCGACGAGAACTTCTCCCCGGGCGCGCCTCCATCCGGCATGTACAGCGTGGCGGAAAGCCGCACGCCATCCGGCATCGGAATCCACGCCTTCTCGATCCGCACCCCGTACGGGTCCCTCTCGCCTGCCGCCGAGGGCGCCACGGTCGCGGAGCTGGCGAGCATGCCCGCGGCCAGCACCAGCCAGCTGAGGCAGCGGCGAATGGTGTAGTGGATCGGAGCTGCCCGGGGGGCGTCACTACGAGGTTTCGGGCCAACCGTTGATCTCGCTGACGACATGGGCTACCTCATCGTCCCGAAGAGTTGCAAACTCTCACCTTCACCGTAGGACCATAGCGGTCGACGATACACGGTGCCACGGCGAAAGCGGACAGCAGCTTGTGAACCGATTTCCGACGGCCTGGGTGTATGTGGTAGAATAGATTTGTACAAAGGGACCGAATCTGAATCTGAACCGTGAGGAACGGTCCGGCGTGGCCATCTCGGAGAGGGGGGAGGTCGATGCCGCAGATGCACCTGTACGTGCCACGAGAAGTAGCCCGCGAAGTCAAGCGTCGCGCCGAGGCGGGGGGCAAGACGGTCTCGGCCTACCTCGCCGAGCTGGTCAAACGCGAAGTCGCGGATGACTGGCCCGAGGAGTTCTTCTCGCGCGTTGCGGGGGCATGGCACGGCGAGCCGCTCGTGCGCGCGCCGCAGCCCGAGCTCGAATCCCGCGAGTCGCTCGAGTAGATGCACTTGCTCGACACCAACGCGTGCATCGCGGTTCTCAACGGCACCTCGCCGGCGCTGATCGATGCGCTGCAACGCCACCATCCGTCCCAGATCTGTCTGTGCTCGGTGGTCAAGGCCGAGCTCCTCTTCGGGGCGCGGCGCAGCAGCCGAGTCAACGAGAACCTCCGCGTGCTGGACGAATTCTTCGCGACCTTCCGCTCGCTCCCGTTCGACGACGACGCCGCGTTCGATTACGGCACGATCCGACACGATCTCGCCGCCCGCGGAGAGCCGATCGGCGCCAACGACTTGCTCATCGCGTCCATCGCCCTCGCGCACGAATGCGTGCTGGTGACCGCCAACGTCCGCGAGTTCTCGCGAATCATCGGCCTGCGGGCAGAGAACTGGCAGGTCTGACGCGCGATGGGCCCGAAGACAATGGCGCGCCCGGAAGATTCGAACCTCCACCCTGCGGACCTCTTCCAGCAGTATCACGCAGATCCACCGACTGGTGGCTGCCGTTGGATTCGCCAGGCTCCGAGATTAGACTGCTGGCACCCGCGCCCCTTGTAACCCGACACGCGACTGGGTGCCACATGATCCATGCCCTGTATGGCGCAGGCGGCATCGGGCATGTGTCTCGAGCGCCCGACGCGACGCTCGATCGCGATGTCGCCGTGAAAGTGGCGTCTGGGAATCTCGTCGTAGGCGGGAGACTGGAGGTGACGCCTGTCGGCGTTGCCGCTCGAGATCATCGCGGTGTGACTCTCTGAAGCGCGTGGTCAGATTCGCACCGCCGAGCTAGGAGCGATTCGCTATGAAGAAACAAGGAGCGGAGTTCTTGTCTGAGATGAGCCGCCGCGCTCTGATCAAGAAAGCCGGCGCTGGAGCCGCTGTGTCGCCGTTTGTTGCCGATCTGCTCGCCGGAGCTGCGCCCGTCTTGGAGGGGCCGGAGTCCACGCAATCCCAGCCTGAGACCGACCTCGAGATGTTCTTCTCGCCGCAGGAGTACAGGCAGCGGTGGGACAAGGTCTATGCACGGATGGTGGAGCAGGGGCTCGACGCGGCGATCTTCTGGGCTCGCACGGCCGGCTCCTGGGACAAGTGTGCCAACGTCCTCTATCTGACCAACTTCTACTCCAACAATTCCGGCCAAGGCAGCGGCGGTTCCGGACATTCAGCGGCCATTCTCGTTGATGGCAACAAGCCGATCCTGATTGCCGATGAACCACCGATACCGAACATGATTGCCACCGACGATTTCGTCGCTACCAGGAGCACGTTCGCCGCTGCTGCCGAGGTGCTCAACAAGCGCGGCATCGGGGGAAAGGTAGCTCTGGTCGGTGTCGACGTGCTGCCAATGGAAGGTTGGATGGAGCTGGACCGCGAGACATCAGGGATCGATTGGGTGATGGAACGAACGGGGAGCTCCTTGATCGCGCCGGTCCGCATGATCAAGAGCCCGCGGGAGATCGAGGCCTGTCGTAAGGCGGGCGAGACCTGTTCCAGGGCATTGACGGCACAGATCCAGGCGTTGCTCGACGGTAGGTCAGAGGCCGAGGCCGCCGGAGAGGCCGCCAGGGAGATGTATCGGGCCGGTGGCCAGCCACACCGCATGCTGATTGCCCACGGCAAGTACACCGAGAACATCGTCACCGAACACACACAGGGATACAGCCACCTGACCCCCGAGGACGGCGATCTGATCCGCGGCTGGGTCTACGGACCCGCGTTCCAGGGTTATTGGATGGATCCGGGACGAACGACGGTCAAGGGCACGCCGAGCGACGGCCAGAAGGACCTCGTCGAGGCCACGGCCGCAGTGATCGATGCGATCGTTGCCGAGATCGAGCCTGGCAAGAAGATCCTCGACGTCGTTGCCCGCGGTGACGAGGTATATGAGGCTTTCGATCCGGACGACAGCGAGATGGGCAAGAAATGGCCGATCTACGGTCATGGCAACGGCCTGTTCTTCGAAGGGCCGAGCTTTCCTTCGCTGGCCGCGATCCGCAAGTACTCGCCGGATCGAGTCGACGAGGTCCTCGAAGCGCTCGCCGACGAGACGTTCGAGGAAAACATGGTGATGGGTGTGGAGACTTTCATGGCCAGAGACGGGGTCGGTCAGTCCGGGTTCGAGACCAACATCGTCATCACCGCCGAAGGAGCCGAGGTGATCACGCCGACACCGATGATCTGGTGGTAATCGGAACCCGCGTACAGGTCGCCGTAGTCTGATCGCGTGGTGACGAACTTCGAAAGCGGTTGGGAAACCGGGAACGAGCGCGACCGCTTCACGGTGATCGATACGATCCTCTTCGAGGAGACCGGGGCACGTCGACTGACGAGCCTACCCCAGGAGGTCGTGGCGATCAGCTGATGGGAATCCGCAACACAGCCAAACGTGCGTTAGTGCCTGGAGGCGACACCTATGACAGAGCATACGTTTGACCGGCGAGTCTTTCTCGGTTCATCAGCTGTCGGGTGGATGCTCGGCCCCAACGAGGCGCCGCTGGCAGACAGCCCGCCCAGCCTTCAATGGAATCAGACACCGGATGCAATCGGAAGTCGACGAGGTAGGTCCGGCCTTCTCGGCGGAGGAGTACGAGGATCGCCTCCGTCGTGTTCGGGAGAGGATGGCGCAGGACAACATCGATCTGCTGTGGGTGATGATGCCGGAGAGCATGTGTTACCTACACGGCTTTACTTCAAGTTGGTATCAGGGGAACTCGAGGTCAGCCAGATCTGGAACGGCGGTTCACGTCGATCACGACAAGGTCATCCACTTTGATTCTGGCTACCACAGCCACCTCCTGGACGGACTGTCGGGTCCGGTGGACATCCGCTACTTCCAGGCCGATCCGATGGGCTTCATGCTCAAGGAGCTTGAGGCCAAGGGGTGGCTGGGCGGCACCGTCGGCATGGAGTTCCAGAGCTATCGTCCGACCCGCGCCATCAGCGAGAGGTTCGAGGCAGCCTTCCGCGATGCAGGTTGCACGGTGGTTGATGGCAGCGATGTGCTGCTACAGGTCAGGCTCGTCAAATCTCCGCAGGAGCTCGCCTACATCGAGGAAGCAGCCGCCATCTGCGACATCGGGCTCCAAGCGATCGCCGAGACGCTACGGCCAGAGGTTACCGAGCTCGAGGTCTACGGCGAACTGATGCGCGCTATGTACGCTGCCGGCGGTGACACACCGGCTCTCATCCAAGGGGTGGGCGTTTGGCGAGGAGGTGGAGCGTGGGGCAACGGTCGCCGGTCACACATCGTGCCGTCCCGCCGTCGCATCAAGGCCGGGGAGGTCTTCGGTGCCGACGTCTGTGGCGTCGTTCATCGGTATCACTCCAATGCGAACCGAAGCTGGGTACTGGGCGAACCGTCCGCCAAGACAATAAGAGACCACGAGCTGTCGGCCGGGTCATTCGATGTCCTTTGCGAGACAGCCAAGCCCGGAGTACCGATCAAAGAGGTTCATGACGCTCTCTTGGACTACTTCAAGGCCACAGGCCTCTGGGGTGGCCCAGGGTGGGGGTTGGGCTATGAGCTTGGCATCAGTTTCCCGCCGGATTGGGTCGGGAATTTCAGTTTCAGCGTTAGCGAGGGAGGACCGTCGGTCCGCGGAGTCGACGCTGATCCAGCTGAATGGGCTTTTCCGGTCGGGACGGTTACGAACTGGGAGAGCTTGTGGGTAAGAGCCCCGCTCATCGACACGATCATCTACGAGGCGGATGGTCCCCGACGACTGTCGAAGGTCCCGCTGGAGATGATCGCTGTCTGAGAGAGGCCCCAATTCGCCTTCAAGACCTGTTACGCCGCGACCCCGAGCCTTACCGCCAGGTAGGCCCCAGCGGGCACATAGGGTCCGAATCCGTACCGCTAGTCCGCTGCTCTATCCAGCTGGTCTACTGGAATTATCATTATTCATCGACACTTACGAACCCAGCGAGCAACGGCCAGGCTGCCCGTCCTTTCTCACCTAGTCGTCTATCCCGAAGGCCAGTAGCACATTCCCCGGCCTATTGCCGAAAAGCGCGTACCCGGACCCCAGGTACATCATCCCATCGACGATCGTTGGGGAGGTGGCACCAATTGCGCCCCCGAATGCCGGCATTTCGTTAACGGCTTCATATCCTCGCTCCGTGGAGTATTCCCAGAGAATCTCGCCGTCCGCCTTCGAAAACGCGCGGAGTATCCCTTCGGACGAGCCGGTGATTACCGCGCCGGGCACTGCGGTTGCCGCCGCCGTAAAACCCGAGGAGCAAGCGTTCCAACCCGACAGGTTGCAGTCCTCCAGCCCCGGCAGTTCCGTGTACCAGACGCGCTCACCCGTCGTCACCCGCAGCGCCGCGACGGCTCCGGTTCCGTCCCGGTAGTACAGCGGACGATAGAAGAGCTCGCCGTCGGAAGCCCCGCCCCAACCTGCGCCGTTAGGCGCCAGCTGGTCGCCGGCCTGGGCGACCCAGAGGACTGCCCCGCTGTTGTCGGGATCCAAAGCGGTGATGCGGCCGCTCTCCTGTACGCCCAGCAGCGCTCTGCGGCCGTTCGGCAGGTCGAGCAGGATCGCCTGGTTGACGTCGTCGCCCGGGCCCTGAACGTAGCCCGGGCAATTGACCAGACGCTCGGGACCTCGGCCGCAGCCACCTTCGTCTCGATCCGAGGCCGCAGGACGAAGGTTGGTCATCCACAACCGTCGGCCGGTATCCATGTCGAGGGCCAGTATCGAGCCGCAGGCGCCGCCGTCGAAGGTCACGTTGCCGACACCGAAGTGCTCGGTGATGTTGCAGTTCCCGGTGGGCGCGTAGATGGCGCGCCGTTTCTCGTCGATCGACAGCGAGCTCCAGATGCCGGCGCCGGCTGGTCCGAACAGCGGCGTGCCGGCCGAGTTCGTTTTGTTGAGTGGCCGAGGCCGCTCTGGAAACGAGTAGGTTTGCCAGACCTTCTCCCCGGTCTTCACGTCGACGGCCACGACGCTGCCCTGGAATGTGCAGCACTCGTACTCGACATAGGAACCAGGCTGTTCTTCCCACGATGCGACCGGCACGTACAGGCGCTCTCCTGAGGAATCGAGCCTCACTGCGGATGTGATCTTTGCCTGTGGATGATCGTCGGCGCGCAGGCTCCACATCTCCTCGCCCGTCTCGGCATTGACGCCGTACACGACCCCGCTCATGTCGCCAAAATACGCGCCAAAGCGGACCCCCGGCACACCATCGACCGGACCGACCTTGACCGCGCCCCGGACAGCCGTCTGCGCGCGGTACGACCAGTGAACGCAGCCGGTCTTGGCGTCGAGCGCATACACGAAGAAGTTGTCGCTCGTTATGAACAGCGCACCGCCCACCACGCTGGGTTGCGACCAGTTGGCTACCGAGGCATCCGGGATGGCGAAAACCCACTTCAGCTTCAGCCGCGGGAGGTCCTCGACGGTGATCCCGCCGACCGCCTCCGACGCGAACCGATGCACACCGAGCTCGGGATCCCAACCGTTCCAGCTGGGCTGGTTGTTCCAGTTGTCCAGGTTCAGGGACTCGGCACACTGGTTCGGCATGGCCGATGCCTCGCGGTGGGCAACGCCGCCGAACGGCTTGCCGGTCACGAGCTCGATGACGGCGCGCGTGTACTCCTCGTCGTCCCAGATCCGGAAGCGATCGCTCTCGTCATGTGCCGCGATCGGTCGGTTCAACACTGCCAGGAGCTCGTCGGGTTCCATCCGCTGAATATCGAACCGTGAGGGCATGTTGGCAGGAGCGGTCCCGCCCGAAACGGGGCGACCGGCGGGTGAATTGTCGTGGCAGACCGCACACCCGTTTTCGAACGCACCGACCATCCTTGCCGGATAAATGGTGCGGTCGACGGAGCTACCGAGAGGCTTGCCGGTGACCAGTTCTGCCATCGCCCGGAGCTCGCCGTCCGTGAACTCGGAGGTGAACTCCACCATGGGCCCTTCCATCAGGGCAATGAGCACCTGCTCCGGGTCCATCTGTCGAAGCGCCTCCCGAGTGGGTGCCATCGCGTCGCTCTGATTGTCGTGACAATCGGCACAAACTGCTTCGTACGCCGGCACCATGCTGGCCGCAGTGGCCATGGCCTTCGGTTCCGGCACATCTTGAGCCTGGACCGGCGAGGTGGCGAGCTGCGTCGTGAATGCGAAAACGGACACGATCAACGTCACCGCGCTCATCGTTAGTACTCGTCGCAGCATAGGTTCCTCCAGTCCAGATGACCTGCCCCCGAAGTTAGTACCACCTTCTATCTCAGTAACTCGGTGCTGACAACAGGCTAGCGCTTGCGAATCTGAGCACGCGCTCTAGAACCTCACACCGGGAAGATCTCCAGCGGCAACGCCGACAGTCGTCGCGCGCCATCAGCCTCGTAAACGAACGTGTCGATCAGCGGAGCTTGGAAGATGCTCTCGTAGTTCGTAACGGCGCCAACCGGGATCGACCACTCGGAAGGATCGGCGGTCACTCCGCTGAACGACGGCCCCGGGTCCGTGATGTTGAAGACGAAGTTGCCGACCCAATCCGGTGGGAAGCTGATGCCAAGCTCGTACGCGGTTGCCCACCCTGAGGCTCCCCACGTTCCGACCTGCTTGTAGTAATCGACGAGCGCATCGTTGACGTCTCGGAGCGGCGTTCCTGGCTTGGCCGTTCGCTCCAGAACGTCGAACGATCCGGCCGATTTCTCGTAGTCCGTGATCATCTGCGCCGTCGGCTCTCCAACGATGTAATTTCGGAGAGCGTTGGCGTGGTATCGGTTGACGACGCCAGAAAGGTCCACCCAAAGGGTCTCGCCCGCTCGGACACGACGCCGTGAAGGCAACCCATGCGCACCACCTCCACCGATCCCCTGTATGAGCGCCGCGGTCTCCCCGCCGGCGGCGTACATCGCCCGCACGGCCTCTCCGTAAACCTCCAGCTCGGTGACTCCCGGTGCGAGCGTCGCCCTGATCGCCTCGTGGCCGATATCGCAGATGCGCGCCGCCTCCTCGATGTAGGCGATCTCCGGCGGAGACTTGACCAACCTGACCTCTCGCAGCACGTCGCTGCCGTCGACAACCTGGCAGCCCCGCGCGCGGAACTTCTCCTGGAGATGCGCGGTGATCGCTGGATTCGGCCGGTAGCTCCAGAATTCCAGGCCGATCGTGCCCCCGAGCCAACCGCGTGATTCCAGCTGCCTGATCATGAACTCAAGCTGGTCGCCGCCGCGGAAATACTCGATCTCCAGGGGTGCCGGGCTCCCCTCCAGAAGGTGGCTGTGATAGCCGTCGTCGAAGTGGATGACCTTGTCGTGGTCGACATGAACCGCGGTGCCCGAAGCCGCAGACCATGCCTTGGGCGAGTTCGCCTGGTACCAGAGGGAACCCATGCCGTGGAGGTAGCAGATGCCCTCCGGCATCATGGTCCACAGGACGTCGATGTTGTCTTGCGCCATCCGTTCTCGAACGCGTCGGAGACGATCCTCGTACTCTTCCGCCGAGAAGGCCGGACTTACCTCGTCGACTCCGACGGAGTCGGACCGCTGAGTTGGCCGGCGATGCGGCGCGCCGCTCGCGACGGCGCGGCCGTTAGGAGCACCGAGCATCAACGCTGCCGCTGAAGAACCCACGAAAGCGCGCCGGTCGAACTTGGTTCTCGTCATAGCAGTTGCCTCCTTTTCAAGACATCGACACCGGGTTGCATCAGGCTTCGCCGACCGCTCTCGAGAGCGCGGCGAACATCGCCTGCTGCATGCCGAATTCCCAATCGTCGTCGGCGTGCTCTCGTGCGCTGTGAAGCGCGATCA
The DNA here is from genome assembly GCA_965197275.1 of Acidobacteriota bacterium. Lineage (GTDB taxonomy): Bacteria > Acidobacteriota > UBA890 > UBA890 > WLXD01 > DASCOT01. The sequence goes on along the minus strand of CBDAMQ010000025.1, from coordinate 43,619 downwards.
CCACGTGTCGTTCCGGGTCGACGTAGATGCCCTGACCGAAGATGCCGAGCGCCTGATAGGCGGCTCCACCCGTCAACCACCAGAAGTAGCCGTATCCGTCGAAGCTCCTCGACGGGGCGACCGATTCCGCCATCCAGCCCTCCGGTAGCACGCGTGTGCCATCAGCCAGGCGTCCCTCGCTCAGCGCGAACAGGCCGATGCGGGCGTAGTCGCGGAGGTTCGCATTGATGCAGCAGCCTCCGAACTCGCCCCCTGCGGGTTCCGTGAGTTGCCAGTACGCGTCCTCCTCCATGCCAAAGGGACGCCAGATCTTGTCGGAAAGGTACGTGGACAGGTTGTTGCCGATCGCCGAGCGCAACAGGGTGCCCGCGAGGTTCGTTTCGGCGGTGTTGTAGTTGAAGACCTCGCCGGGTGCGGCATCCCTCGGCTTGTCGCGTAGGTACTCGTACAAGCCCCGCGTCTCGTACGTGGCGTTCGCGACGTCGGACCGGGGGTCGGCATAGTCCTCGTTCCAGCTCACGCCCGAGGCCATCTGCAGCAGGTTTTTGATCGTCGACTGGTCGTAGGACGATCCCTTCAGCCGTGGCAAGTAGTCGGTAACCTTCTCGTCGACGCTGGCGATGTAGCCATCTTTGATCGCCGCGCCGATCAACATCGAAACAACGGACTTCGCCACCGAGAAGGACACCCAGCGCGTGTCTTCGGTGTTGCCGAGGCCGTATCGTTCGTAGGCGACGTGGCCGTCCTTGACCACGATGAGCCCGCCGACGCGCTGCTCCCGGAAGTACTCGTCTGTTGTCATCCGAACGCCGCCCGCCTCGAACGAAACGCCCCCGAGGTCGACAGCCGACTGGGGAAGCGCGAGCGCTTCATCCCCAGCGCGGATCTCGCGTACGGGGCTCAGGCGGTGCATGTTCCTGAAACCGGCAACCTGAGCCTCGCCCTGCCAGAAGAGCGGCGACGAGCCGAGCGCGGGTAGATGCTGCGCATCCTCGCCCGGAGTCGCAGCGTCGGCCGGGGCGGCAGGGTTGCCCGGGGTAGCAGCGCGACGGTCGGCATCCGTGCAGCCGCTCGGCCCCAGCAGAAACAGCGCGCACAGGATCAAGAAGGTCGTTCGTCGCGGCATCGCCTCTCCACCCGGTTGTCATCGTCGCTCCTGGCCCCCGCATCTTATGCACGCAAGAGCCGCGCAACCAGGCGCACACGATGCGGCACCAGCCGGCGGTAGCGAACCGCCCACCTCTCGAGTCTGCCTGCTCGCTAGAGCCTGACCAGGAGAACCATGAGCAACACAGACACCAGGGCCGCCAGGACAGTTCTGACCCGGTTCCAGTAGACCCAACGCGATTCGAAGTCTCGGCGTGCCTCGTCCTGCGCCGCTTCGCTGAGGCTGTCGATTTCGATGGCCTGGACCGTGTTGTTCAGAGGAACGTTGATGGTGACGGTCGGGAGCTGTACCCCGAGCAGGTAAACGACCACCGCCGCGATCACGAGCAGTCGTCCCACAGCGTCCAACTGCCCGAAGCCGACTGCAGCCGCGGCCACCAACGCCACGGCTGAACCCATCCAGACCAACAGGAAGACCGGCTGGTTGTTCTGGATTACACGATCCATCACCTGAAACGCTCGGAGGAATTCCCCCGCACTCAATGTCCCGATGCCCGGCATGATCACCACGGCGAACGCGAACACGAAGCCGGCCACCAGGGAACACAGGAGTGTCGCGACGACTAGTGTCATCTGGAAGATCTCCATCGATTCGCCCTCCGCTCAGTGCATGATGTAGTGGAGCACCATTTCCTCGCCGTGACTGTGGGCCCAATCGTCCAACCGACGGCCGATCCTGCCACTTGTGAACAGGTCGGCAGACCACGCCGCGCGCACCACGGGTTATACAGGGAAGTGATTGCGAAGACTTCGTCGATATCGAACCAGAGAGGACAACTTGGAGGCGTCCAAGCCGGCACATCGGGTGTCACGGCGACAGTTCGTTCAGGCAATCGCGGCGGCGGGTGCCGGCGGATCGCTGTTGCCGGGCGGGCTGCTGGCGCCATCGATCAGCATCGGTGCGACGAGACTTGAAGATGGCCTGCGGCGAGGCTCGCCGGGCGCGGCGAACGTGGATTCGCGCGTGGTGCTCAACTTCATCGATGAGGTGTTCGCGAACGACCTGGATCTGCATGGCTTCATGCTGTATCGCCATGGGAAGGTCGTTGCGGAAGGCTGGAGCTGGCCGTACGGGAGTCACCGGCCTCACATCATGCATTCGCTGACCAAGAGCGTGACTGCCTGCGGTGTCGGCCTGGCGATGGCTGACGGCCACTTCTCCCTTGAAGACAAGGTCGTTTCGTTCTTCGAAGACGAGCTGCCGGATGTCGTGAACGACGAGCTTGCGGCCATGAGCGTCCGGGATCTGCTGACCATGCAGGCCGGGCACGCCGAGAGCGTATCCGGGTCCGTTTTCCGGCCGGTCAAGACAAGCTGGGTGGTGGAGTTTTTCAAGATCCCGGTCGTGAAGGAGCCCGGTAGCGAGTTCCTGTACAGCAGCGCGTTGAGCTTCATGCTGTCGGCCATCGTCACGAAAACGACGGGTGAGGCGGTGCGGGACTACCTCGAGCCTCGCGTGTTCCAACCGCTCGGCATTTCACGCCTGACCTGGGGCGCTAGCCCGAACGGCATCAGCTCGGGCGGCAACGGGCTGACCTGGATGACGGCCGATTCCCTGAAGCTCGGCATCCTGCACCTCGACAAGGGGCAATGGAACGGCGAGCAGCTGCTGCCACAAAGCTGGGTCGAGGAGGCAACACGAGCCCAGGTGGCGGACGGAGGCTACGGCTACCACTGGTGGGTCGATGAAGCGGCTGACGCCTACTACGCCGAAGGCGCATTCGGCCAGTTCTCCGTCGTGTTCCCGATGCACGACGCTGTGCTCGCGATCACCGCCGGCGTACCGCGAGGAGCGCCCCTGGAGTCTCTGATCTTCACGCACTTTCCGGCGGCGTTCGGCGATGCGGACCTGGTGCCGAGCGACGCGGCCACGAACGACCTTCAGGACAGGCTCGACAACCTCAGGTTACTGCCGCTCGCTCGCCACACGACATCGCCGATGGTGTCGAAGGTCGCCGGAAGGACGTACGTCATCGAGCCCAACGACGACAACGTATCCACGGTCAGACTCGACTTCAGCGATGGCCGGGTGGACTTCCGGCTGGCCGATGATCGTGGTGAGCATCTGGTGCGTGTCGGACTGAGGGACTGGATCGAAGGCAGTACCGGCATCACGGGCAACAAGCTGCATCACCAGTACCAATCCGACGACATGGTGGTCGTTGCCCACGGCCAATGGTGGGACGAGCACACGTTCGAGATGACGTGGCAGTTCGTCGAGTCCGCTTGGGTCGATCACGTGGTGTGCCGGTTTTACGGCGACCGCATCAGCATCGACCGAAGGACCAACGCCAACTACGCGCCGCTCGTTGCCCCAACCCTGAGCGGCACAGCCCGGGGACCGTGACGCTTACTCCGAGCCTCGCGGAGGCGATCCTGCGTCGCCTTGGCGCTGAGATCGACGGTCAGGCCTTCCCACGCCGCCGGTTCCACAGCCCCACGAGCGCCGGCCCCGCCACGCCGACGATCGCGGCGGCCCACAAAGCCAACGCGATGGGAGAGCTGAACAGGACCCCCCAATCTCCTCCTGACAGCGCCAGCGATCGACGCAGGTTGCGCTCCATGAGCGGACCCAGCACCACTCCGAGAATCACCGGCGCGAGGGGAAAGCCGGCATTCAGCATGACGTATCCGAGGAAGCGGAATCCCGCCATGAGCACGACGTCGAAGACGCTTCGGTTGACCGCGTAGGCCGCGACGACCGTCAGCGCCGAGACCCCCGGGAGAAGGATCCAACGAGGGATCGACAGGACTCGCACGAAGATCCCGACCAGCGGGAGATTCAGTGCCAGGAGCACGATATTCCCCAGAACCATCGACGCGGCCACGCCCCAGAACACCTCCGGGTTGCGGTCGAGCAGAAGCGGCCCCGGCACGACCCCCATTCCGAGCAGGGCTCCCAGGAGGACGGCCGTCGTTCCGCTGCCGGGCACTCCGAGCGTGAGGAGGGGAATCATCGCCCCTACGGACGCGGCATTGTTAGCGGACTCAGGAGCCGCGACGCCGCGCAGGTCACCCTTCCCGAACGTGCCTTCCCTATCGGAGATCCGCTGCTCGACTGAGTAGGCCAGGAACGTGGCGATCGTCCCCCCGGCCCCCGGGAGTACCCCGGTGAAGAAGCCGGTCACCGTCCCCCGCACGATGGTCCATGCGGCCGCGGCGAGCTCCTTGGTGGACACCATCACTCGCCCGACGGCGCGATGCGCCTCTGAACCCGGCTCCGTTGCGACCAGCAAGCGCAGCACCTCACCGACGGCGAACAGCCCCAGCGTGACGACGACGAAATCGATCCCGTCATAGAGACGAAGCTGACCGAAAGTGAAGCGCGGCACGGCGGAATTCGGATCCATTCCCACCGACGCGATCAGGAGCCCTATCGCCGCCGAGATGATCCCCTTCCGCACAGTCCGTCCCGAAAGGGACGACAGCACCGCCAGAGCGAAGACCATCAGGGCGAAGTACTCTGCCGGTCCGAACCGGGTGGCCCAGCCAGCGAGCACCGGAGCCAGCAACACCAGGCCGGCGATGGAAAGGGTTCCTCCGGCGAAGGAAGCGATCGCCGAGATGGCCAGCGCAGGTCCGCCGTTGCCCTGCTGCGTCGCGGCGTATCCGTCCACCGCAGTGACCACCGACGAAGCGGTTCCCGGGATGTTCAGCAGGATCGTGGAAATGGAGTTGCCGTACATGGAGCCGTAATAGATCCCGGCAAGCAGGATGAGCCCGGATTCCGCCGGTAGGTCGACGGCGAAGACCACCGGCAGGAGAACGGCAATGGCGTTGATCGGTCCGATCCCCGGGAGCATCCCGACCACGGTGCCGAGCACGACCCCGCCCGTGACCAGGAGCAGGTTGATCGGGCGGAGCGCGATCAGAAACCCCTCCCCGAAGTGGGCCAGAGACTCCACGGTCAGATCCCGGGAACCGGGACAAAGGCGGAGGCAGTCCTGCCCGATTCCGCGGTCACGGCTCGAAGTTCCTCATCGGAATAGGCCGGCAGGCAGCGGAATCCCCAGCACGTACTGGAACAGGTACCAGAGCCCCGCCGTCACCAGTATCCCGGAGACCAGGGATTTCGAGAACGAACCGTGGAACAGAATCCCCAGCGCGGTCACGCTCAGTGTGGTGGTGATAGCGAAGCCGAGGGGGTCGAGCAGGACGCCGTAAAGCGCGAAGATCGAGCCTCCGGCTGCGGCTCGAAGCAACCTGTCGCGTGGGGGCCAGGCGCGCACGAGGCCGGGCCGCGCGATCAAGGCGAGCCCTCCGACTACCAGGACGATCGCACAGAGGAGCGGAAGTCCCCGGGGGCCCACCGGGTCGGTGGGGAAGGCCACGGTGAAGGTAAGGCTCTCGGCCCCTGTCGCGGCCCCTAGGGCGACGAGAAGCGACCCCGCGACCCGATCCGTCACCGTATCAAGCCCATCTCCCGGGACATGTCGCGGAATTCCGTCACCTGCTGCTCGACGAACGCTCGAAAGTCTTCCCCCACCAGCAAGAAGGGATCGAGACCGTTGCTTCGCCGCACCCTCGCCCATGCTTGGGATCCCTCCACGCGCCTCAGGGTCTCGGTCCAACTCCGGTACCGAGCATCGGGGATGTCTATCGGAGCATAGAAACCGCGCCAGGTGATCCAGTCGACATCGTATCCCTGTTCGCGGGCCGTCGGGATCGCGGCAAGGTTTCCGCCGACTCGTTCCGGAGCGAAGACGGCAAGCACCCGCAGCGTTCCGGCTTCCAGGTGCGAAACTACCTGTGAGGCATCCGTAGAAAGCACCTCGACGAACCCTCCGAGGAGTGCCGTCAACGCTTCGCCTCCCCCGTCGAACGGAACGTAGCGCATCTGCCTGGGCTCCACGCCGCCCGCTCGTCCCAGCATCATCATCTTCATGTGGTCTTGTCCACCCACGGCGCTTCCCCCTGCCACCGCCACGCTCGATGGGTCGCGGCTCCAATGCTGTAGCAGCTCCGACAGCGACCGCCAGGGTGCATCGGGCGCCACAACGATCACGCCATAGTCCGTCCCGATCGCCCCCACTCAGCGCACGTCCCCTTCGGTGAGGTGGGCGAACTGTCCCTGCGCCAATCGAAGCGTCGTCGCTGGCGACGCCGCCACCAGCACGGTTTCGTCTCCACCGCGCTGCGCCACGGTATGGGCGAACGCGATTCCGCCCCCGGCCCCGGGGAGGTTCGTCACCCGCATCGTCCCAGGCGCGAGCCGCAGCTCTCTGACGGCCTGGGCCACGGCCCTGCAGGTCAGGTCCCACCCTCCCCCGGCTGCCGCGGGTGCGATGCATTCCCAGCCACGCTCCGCGTCGATTGGAGCACATGAGGTGGGGAACACGAGGGCGCACAGTAGGGCAGCCACGGACATGGGTCCGGCGGCAACGATCACCGGGAATGCCTTCGCCGCGCCCGGTTGCTGCGGCGTTGCTGGTGGCATGAGCGGGTATACCTGGCGTAGAAAGGCGCCTGGGCCGCAAGGTGGCCATCATCGCCTTCGGGCGTCTCGACGGCTAGCTTTGCGGCTGCGAACCTGGCTTAGGACCGGTGTACTCGAAGACGAACATGCCCGTTCCGACGCGATCCGACGCGTAGGCAAGACCACGGTGGTCGAGCGTGACGTCATTGATCTGGATCGCCGTTTCTTGCCCCGCGGACATCGGGTGGGAGTTCTCGTTCGTTTTGGGAATGTAGTAACCCAGTTCCGTCAAGTGGTAGGGATCCGAGAGATCGACGACACGGACGCCAGCGTTGAAATAGGCGATCCAGGCAAGTCGGTCCTGGTGGCGGTTGATGCGGCCGTTGCGCTGCTCAGCGTGCTGGTGGGGACCAAAACGCCCACCCTTGTCACAGAAATTGCCGGTCGGCACCTGAAACGTCGAGACCGGCATCGGATGGGTCTCCGCGGTGACGTCGAACATGTAGGACTTCGCCCGTACGCCATCCTCGCAGGGCGTCAGGTCGGCCGTGCCCGCTTCGTCGGTGACCAACAGGAAGCTGCGGGATAGCGCGTCGCCTTTGAAGTACTGGGTGAGATCGTCATAGACGACGGGCGTAAGGGTGTGAGGACCCCGCCCTGGCGGCGACGTATCGTAGCTCCAGATCATCTTCGGGTTCGAGCGGTCGGAGATGTCCCACGCGCCCATCCAACCGGAGCCGCGGAAGCCGATGTACATCCTGCTGTTGGCTTCGTCGACGATCGGATGGTGCACGTACTGACCCTCGTAGAGCGCTTCGTCTTCCGTCTCCTTCATGCCCGGAAGCCACGCCCGGCCTTCAAATTTCGGATTGCTCGGGTCCCTGAAGTCCCAAATCTGGAGTGAAGTGTTGCGGAAACCGGGCTCCCCGGATGATGTGTAGTAGTAGCCCGAGTCCTCCGACCAATAGCCCTTGTGCGCTCGATACTTGAAAGGGCCGCCGCAACCAGGGCCGCACGAATCCGGAGGCGTACCGGTGATCTCGGCTACGAGAGTGATCTGCGTGGGGTCCGAGCTTCGGGTAGTGATGTCGAAGATCTGGAACCTGAGGTCGTCACCCGTGTCCAGGCTGCGGGCTAGATAGTCCTTCCCCCCTCCGTCGTGCCTGTAGTCGTAGACGACCGAAACCGAGCGGTGATTTGCGCTCGAAACGCCCGGAATGTGCCACATCGTGGTTGGGCCGGATGGGTCCGAGATATCGATCAATGACGTCCCATTGATTTCCGACTCCCCTGTGATGGGATTCAACAGCCCCTCTTCGTCGCCGCCGCGTGCATTCGGTTGGTGACCGACATAAAGCCAGCTTCCGTTTTCCCGGTCCGAGCGGGTCACCAACTGCAGTGATTCGCGGCCCTGCAAATCGTTGTAGCCCACAAGCCGCACGTTCTCTGCGCCGTCGGACATCGGGTCGTCTTCGGCCGCTCGCGCACTCTCGGATCCTTCTTGGACCGGCGCCGCACAGGACAAGAGCGCGAGGGACAGGCCCAAGCCTAGCGGCAACAATGTTGCCGACAGCAACGCCGTCCTACTCGGATGCTCTCTAGCAGGCCGTGGTGAGAGTGTGGTAGATCTGGTTACTCGCCGTAACCCTTCGGGCGACTGGGGGTTGCGCGTGGATGCTGCGTCGTTTGTCGTCAACGATGGGGTAACCATCGCCCTCCTCCTCTCTCCTGGCCTGCGCCTCGCAAAACCCTGTCGCCAGACCCACCACACTTTCACCACGGCCTGCTAGTCATGTGGCATGCAACGCTTTGGATCGAGCGCCATCTTGCGCTCACCGGACAGTGACCTGCCCGCAAGTGTGTGGGCCACTTCGTAACTCAACGAATCGGTGCTGGCAAGAGCTTGGGTCGCCTTCGTGTCGCCAGCGGATACTCTGACCGCCGCGCGGGATCGAGCTGATCGGCTCGGGATTCTCAACCCGTTTGCTCGTGCCGCGCGCTCTCGACGACAACAACTTGGACAGGAGGTCGAAGTTATGTCCAAACCGAAAGCAAAGCCCGCCAAGATCCACTACGACGCAGTCCCGTGGGGGGTCATAGAGGGTTCGTCTGAGAAACTGCGCGTCCGGCGGCTGATCACACGCGGGCGCCAGGGATCGGAGCTCATGCTCGGAGTGGCGAGCCTGGACCCCGGCGTAGAAACCTGCTGGTGGTCCTCGATGCCGGAAGACGAGGCGCGGCCGGGCGAATACTGGATGGGACCCGTCGAGGAAACCTACTATTGCACTCGTGGCCAGCTGACGCTTTTCTGCGATGAGGGCGAGATCGAGTTCGGCCCCGACGATGCCGTCTACCTTGCCCCCGGCGGGCACTACAAGCTCAAGAACACAGGAGACGAGGCCGCCTTTTTCATCTACAACCTGTACCCGCCATCGGAGTGAAGGCTTACGCGTATTCGCCCCCAGGGGTTCCCGCCGAGCAAGAGATCCGCGATGCTCCGGATAGGCTCAAGAGTTTCGATCAGAAGCGCTCTGCCGCTGCGATCGTCTTCGAGCAGTCGCCCGTCTGGCACTACGACAAGGCACAAAACCAATGACCAACATATTGCGAAGGGACTTCATCAATGGAGCTCTGATGGCAGCCGGAGCATCCATGTTTCCATTTGGCGGCAGGGGTGAGGCCGTTCTGGCCGGCCTACAGCCAGAGTATTACCCGCCAGCGCTGACAGGACTGAGGGGCAGCCACCCGGGATCCAACACCCACGCCCACGCCCGAGCGCTCGATGGTAGGAGCGATTGGGGAGCAACCACCCAGCTGAACGAAGAGTACGACCTGGTTGTCGTAGGCGGGGGGATCAGCGGGCTGTCGGCGGCGTATTTCTATCAACAAGTACACGGAAGAGACAAAAAGGTACTGATACTCGATAACCATGACGACTTCGGTGGCCATGCCAAAAGAAACGAACACACAGTTGGGGGCAATACGAGCCTCATCCGCGGTGGATCGGAGAGCTTACAGAGTCCACATGCATTCAGTGACGTCGCGAAGGGAGTGCTAGACGACCTAGGCGTAGACCTGGATCGATTCAACACCGCCTATGACTTCGACTTCTTCAAGCAGCACGCCTTGGGGCCCGTCACCTATTTCAACAAGAGAGTCTTTGGCGAGGACAAAGTCGTAAAGCATCCCTATTGTCCCTACCCATCGTTTGTCCAAGGACTCAAGCCGCCGGAGCTGGTCCATGAAGAGGCGGTACAACAAGCCCCCTTGAGCGAGAAGGGCAAGGAGCAATTGCTCACCGTCCTCAAGGGTGGTCTACACGTATTGACGGTGGCCCCAGAAGAATTACAGGACTACATGTCCACCCATTCCTACTTCGATTATCTCCAGACCACCCTGGGTGTCGATGATCCCGGGGTCCTCCGGATGGCCAGGCATTCAGTTGTCGATGTCGACGGAGCGGGTGCGGACGTCATGACCATATCCGAAGCGCTGGAATCTGGGGCCATGGGTCTGGATCCGTCGTCACTCGAAGATGTAATGGAGAACGAGAAATACGAAAACTACATTGAGAACTATGGGTACCTGTATGACGAGGGGGACCCATACATACATCACTTTCCCGACGGGAACGCGACCATTGCACGCCTGCTGGTACGGAAGATGATTCCCGGTGTCGGACCAGGGAACAACGCTGACGACATCGTGCTGTCGAGATTCCAATACGACGAGCTAGACAGAGCCAGCAACGCGGCACGGATCAGACTGAACAGTACGGTTGTCAATGCTGTTCATCGCGGCGATCCCGACAACTCGACTGAAGTAGACGTGACCTACATCAACGACAACAAGTCCTATCAAGTAACAGGCAAAGCTGTGGTAATGGCCTGCTACAACATGATGATTCCCTATCTGGTCCCCGATCTGCCAGCCGATCAGGCAGCTGCCTTGAAGCGTCTCGTGAAGCTCCCCATACAGATCACGACTGTCGGGTTACGTAACTGGAGGGCAATGAAAGAGTTGGGGATCGGAGTGGCCATGTCGCCCGGGAACATGCACCAAGTGGTGGGAATGGACTATCCGGTAAGCATGGGTGGCTATGAGTTCACCAAAACGCCGGACGACCCCTGCGCCATCTACATGACGAGTGTTCCAGTAGGTGAGACCGTTGGCGCACCTCCCGTCGAACAGTTCCGCGAAGCAAGACACAGAATGCTGGCGCTAGAGTTCAAAGATTACGAAAACGAAGTCAGGGAACACCTGAGTGGCATGCTGCCAAAGAACTCATTCGAGTTCGACAGAGATGTTGAGAGCATTACGGTCAATCGTTGGGCGCATGGGTATGCTCATAATGGCTATGCGCTCTATGACCCCGAAATGCCCGAGATGGCAGAAAGGGGTCGCCAACCCTTTGGCCGAATCACCATTGCCAACATCGACTCCGCCCCCAGTTCTTATGTACACGTTGCAATTGATCAGGCATGGAGAGCAGTAAAGGAACTGGGATAGGAGCTACCTGTGTGGCATCGAGCCGGTGTCCGCCATTGACGGAACATATCAGTGCAGCATGACTGTGCCCAAGGGTAGGAGTTGCTCTGACTCTGCTCGTACGCGACGTACGACCGCATGTGATTGACGTTGGTCGCCACGGAACCGAGTCCACGGTGAAGCGAATCGCCCTCTTGGTGTTGGTCTCCTGGGTGCTTTCCACGGTCTCTGCTCGGTCCCAGGAGCTCGACGCGACCCTGCGCATCGAGGTCGAAGCTGCGGGCCGCCCGGCGCTCGGAGCAGTCGTGAGCGTCGATGGCGTCGACTACGTTGTGGGCCAGGACGGCGCGGTGGAGATCACGGTGCCCGCAGGGGTCGTCGCAATCCACGCCAGCCTAGGGGGCTTCGCCGATGTCGAGGTGACGGTGACGGTGCGTGGCGATGAGCGCGTCGTGGTCCCGGTGCGGCTGGGTCCGACAGGCGTGGACGAGGAGGTCGTCGTAGTGGCGAGCACGCGCACGGGTCGCCGGATCGAGGACCAGCCTATGCGCGTAGAGGTGCTCGATCGCGAGGAGATCGAGGAGAAGATGATGATGACGCCCGGCGACATCGTCATGATGCTCAACGAGATGGGCGGCCTGCGGGTGCAGTCGACCTCGCCCGCGATGGGCTCCGCGAGCCTGAGGGTCCAGGGCATGCGCGGGCGTTACACACGTTTCTTTTCCGACGGGCTGCCGCTGTTCGGCGAGCAGCCGGGCGGTATCGGCCTGCTGCAGATCCCGCCGATGGATCTCGGCCAGGTCGAGGTCATCAAGGGAGTGGCCTCGGCGCTGTACGGCGCCGGCGCGATGGGCGGCGTGGTCAATCTCGTGTCGCGAGAGCCGGGCGCTACCGCTACGCGCGAGCTGCTGCTCAACCAGTCCGCTCGGGGGGGCACCGACGCTGTACTCTGGCTCGCCGGCCCCGTTGGCGAGCGCACCGGCGCGTCGCTGCTGGGCGGCCTCCACCGGCAGGTGGCGCAGGATGTCGAGGGCGACGGCTGGGCCGACCTGCCGGCGTACGAGCGTGCCGTCGTGCGTCCGCGCTTCTACTGGAATGGCGACGGTGGGGCCTCGCTGTTCGCCACTGCCGGGCTGACCCGGGAGCGACGGACCGGCGGCACTGTTGAGGGGGCCCTGCTCCCGGCGACCGGACAGCCTTACGTGGAATCGCTCGAGACCACCCGCGTCGACGGCGGCGCCGTCTACCAGGCTGTCATTGACGAGCGCTGGGTGTTGACCGCGCGAGGCGCCGCGGTGGGGCAGTGGCACACGCACCGTTTCGGTGAGGTCCGCGAGGTCGACCGCCACTCGACCATCTTCGGAGAGGTTGCCGTTCGCGGTGCCAGCGGCCGCCACACCTGGGTTCTCGGCACGGCGCTCGAAGCCGACGCCTACCGATCCGAGGACGTACCGCGCTTCGACTACACGTTCACCAAGCCCGGCCTGTTCGTGCAGGATGACTTCGACGTCGCCGACTGGCTGTCGGTGTCAGCGGGAGCCCGGGTCGACTGGCATAGCGAGTACGGGACGTTCGTGAGCCCGCGCGTGTCGACGCTGGTACGTCGCGGCGGGTTCCACAGCCGCGCTTCGTTCGGCACCGGGTTCTTCGGGCCCACCCCCCTCACGGAGGAGACCGAGGCCGCCGGCCTCACGCGGCTACAGCTGCCGCGGCCACTGGTGGCAGAGCGTGGTCGCAGCGTCGCCATCGACGTCGGCTACGACACCGGGGACCTCGCCACGACCGTGACGTTTTTCAGGTCGTGGATCGACAACCCCGTGGTGGTCGATCGCGAACAGCGCTATGCCCTGCGCAATCTCGACGGCACCTCCGAGAACCGCGGCGTCGAGCTGCTGGTCACGATGCGACGAGCTCCGTTCGCGCTCACTGGTAGCTACGCTTACGTAGATGCCCGCGATATCGAGCGTGGTGTCGCTCGCGACGTCCCGCTGACGCCGCGTCACAGCGCCGGGATCGTCGCCATGGCGGAGGGCGAGCCGGGACGCGTCGGTGTGGAGGTCTACTACACTGGCCGGCAGAGTCTCGAGGCCGACCCGTACCGCGTCCGCAGCGAACCCTACGTCATCCTCGGCATACTCGCCGAGAAGCGACTCGGGTCATGGAGCGTTTTCATCAACGGTGAGAACCTCACCGATGTGCGTCAATCCAGCGACGGGCCGGTGCTGCTCCCCGCACGCGGCCTCGACGGCCGCTGGACCGTCGATGCCTGGGCGCCACTCGAAGGTCGCGTGGTCAACGGGGGGATTCGGGTGCGTTTCTGAGGCGAGCTCACCGGGACGGCATCTCGCTCGTTCTGGAGGCTCCTGGTCGTGCCAGGCGTCGAACGAGGAGCTGCTCACGCACGGCTCGATGCGCCTCGTCGATCGCCGAGTCGGTGTGCGTCGAGGCGGCGGCATCGGAGTTGGCGATCGAAATCCGACCGAATCGTCGCCTCCCCACCACGCACGGTCGATCGTCGGGGGTGAAGAGCGCCCACTCGATGGGATCGTCCAGTGTGTTGTAGCTGTATGCATAGCCGTGCGGCCAGCGATTCACGGTGATCGCTTCGATGTCGCGAGCCGGATCGAACCCGCCACCCTCCAGGGTTCGGCCGAGCTGGTCGCGGATGTTGTGTTCGAAAGTCTCGAAGCTCGTGGCCAGCAGGTCTTCTCGCCCGATGCGATGCTGCTCCTTCTTCGGGCGTCCAGGGGCACAGGGCACCCTGGTCATCTGCAGAATCATCGGCTCGTCAGGCGATCTGGAGGGCTGGTACTCGCCAAACTGCACCGAGCGACCCAACTCCAGCTCGTAGTGATACATCCCCGGAGCGGCTACGTTCGAGATGCCCAGGTTGGCGAAGGCCGTCCAGTCACGGATGAGCACGTTGGTGTAGACGAGCGGCATCTTGACGCCATACATGAGCGCCACCCTCTGCTCGTCGGACATCTCCGGGCACAGGTGCGGAATGCATCCCCAGATCCCGATCCTCATTCGTGGACATCGTCTCTCCGTTTCTCCAAAGCGGGCACTCTGTGGAAGATCGCTTCTGTCGAGTGCGGCCGGTGCGTCGGTAGTTCTCGCGATCGGAAGCAAAGAGAGGACACGCGCCGGCTACCACAGCGGGGTGGATTCCCAGCCCGGGAACGGCTCGAACGTCAGGCTCCACCCCTCGGGAGTCTCGGGATCCTCGACAAGGCGCACGTTGGTCAGGGAGCGAAGCGTGGTGAGCAGCTCGGCGTAGGGGAGTGTGTGCAGTGGAGGCCGCGAGAGTTCCGGCATGGGCCAGAGCCGGATCTCCTCGGCGCTCGTCGTGGCGATCCAGCGACCGTTCGGGTCGAGCGCGATCGAGCTCGGAAGCCCGGTGTGGGTGAAGAGCAGGTGGGGCTCCTCGTTGGTGGGCGCGCCGACACGGATGGTTCCGTCCTGGGCCGCCGTCGCGAGCACGGCGCCGTCGGGGCTGAGGGCGAAATACCACGTGTCGGTTCCGAACGCCGTCAGCTCCGTCATCTGGCCGCTGTCGAAATCGAGTCGGAACAGCTCTAGCGTTGCGGCATTTCTGCCGACGAGAAACGTCGCGGCCCGATCGACGCTCGTGTGCTCCAGCTCCTCCGAGGTGAGCAGGCGTTGCTCGTCGAGGTCGAGGTCCCACAGGAACGTGCCCTTGCCGCCCGTCCACACGATCTTGCGGTTGCCAGCGAAGGTGACGTCCAGGTGCCAGACGGCGATGTCGCCGTCGGTTTCGGTGGTCTCGTCCTGAGGCGTGTCACCCGGGGGGGATGGCTGCGCGGCCGGATCGTGCATCGCCACCAGGTCGCCCGACGCCACGTCCCACACCTTCACCACCCGCTCGGCCTGGTCGAACTGGCCACCGACCGCGGCGACGAGCTTGCCGTCGGGGCTGAAGTCGATGGCCGTCGTCTGGTCGGCAAAGCCGTCGATCAGCTGGTGCTCCGGCGATCCGTCCCGCTCCAGAACAGGCACCGTCAGCGCGGACTGGCTGCCGCCGCCGAAGGCGAGCGTGTGGCCGTCCGGGCTGAGCTCCATCCACGCGGTGCGGTCGGAGAGCTTGCGTCGGGGACGGCCGTCGAGCGGCCACGCGTAGGTGCCGGCGCCTTCGTCGTCGCGCGACGCGGCGATGAGCTCGCTGCCGTCAGGGCTGAACGTCGCCTGCCGCCCGAAGACCGGAAGCACCATCGGATAGGCGCGAGCCAGCGACCAGACGGTCGGTCTCCGGTGCTGCCCTGCGACCCACTCGCCGCTGGGATGGAACGACGGGAGGATCATCTGGCGCGCGGCTCCCGCCTGCAACAGGAGGCCCTGCGTCCCCTCGGGGCTCGCCAGACGATGCCAGATCATGGCCCCGGGGCTGACGAGCGCGCCGACCTGTCGCCTCTCGGCGTCCAGAATCGACGGACCCTGGAGCGGGTGGTCGCCGAGTTGCCGCGGCTGTAGGGTCGCGTCGGTCAGCGGCAGCGCCCACAGCTCCCAGCCCGCCTCGATGCGATCAGGCGCCCGCCGTCGGAATGTCAGGAAGCTGCCGTCGCCGCTGAACTGCAGGATGGCGCCGATACCGGCCGGTCCGGCTACCGCCGCGGCAGCCGGGGGCGCGTCGCCTGCCTGCGTCGCGCTCCAGATGCGGATCTCGCCGGTGTCGTCGCGCGTGGCAACCCGGCCGCTCGGTCCGTTGATGGCGATCGTGGTCGTGCCCGGGTGCCTTCCGATCACCCGGGGGCGTCCGGCGCCGCCCGCATCGATCGTCACGGTCTCGACCCGGCCGTCGACGACTTGCGCGAGCCACGTTCCATCCGCCGCCAGGGTTCGCGGTGCGTCGCCGGGCACCGTCGTCAGCACGCGTGCCGGTGCCCCGTCGAACGTGCCCAGCGATACGGAACCCTCGTAATCGAGCTGCACGAGCCCGCCCAGCGCCGCGTTCCAGCGAGCCTGCTCGTTTTCCCAGAACCCTGGCAGCGTGGTGAGGCCCAGGTTGCGTCGCTCGACGGCGGACAGGAGGCCGTACTCGATGCCGTCCGGGGTGGCCCGTCATCGAGATGATGACGTCCGGGTTGCTGGCCTGGTACAGGGCGCCGATGCGCTCCGTGTCGTGCGCGCCGTCGATCGCGGCGCTGGCGCCGTCGGCGCCGATGACCCGGAGCAGGGATCCCACCTGACTTCGCCGCGTGCTCTGCAGGAGCTCGTTGCCATCGGGGCTGAACTGAAGCGACAGCCCCGCGTGATCGTTGGCATGCCAGGCGGGCGGACCCTTCCAGAGCGCCTGCAGCGCCAGGAGGCGCCCCTCCCGGGTGTCCGAGACCTCGAGGCTCTTGATCGCCCACGCGAGCGCCGCGGTCGGGTAGCTGTCGAGCGTGCTTTGCGTGGCCTGCGCCACCATGGTCTGGGCCTCGGCACGCAGGAGGGCGGCCTCGCTCTGGCGCCACAGCGCCGTGACGCTCGCGACGACGACCAGCAAGGCCGCGATGACGCCCGTGACGATGCGCTGGCGCCGTCGCTGCGCGCGCTCCCCGGCCGTCGTCATGGCGGCGACAAACGCCTCCTCGATGGCGGTCAGGCGGCCCGGGTAGCGTTCTCGCCAGAGTCGGAACTCCCGGTACGCGGTGCCGCTCCACAGCAGGTCGTCGGGACGGTTGCGCGAGTCCCACAGCTTGGCGGCGTGGCGCAGCTCGTCGCGCAGCTGCCGGCTGTCGGCGTCCTGGCTCTGCCAGCGGACCAGACGCGGCCAGGCCGACAGCAGCGACTCGTGTACCACCTCGACTCGACGCAACGGCGCCGCGCCCTCTTCGCTGGGAACCTCGTACGAGGTGAGTAAGCGGCTGTCGATCAGCGCCTGCAGAACCTCGGCTGCGTCGTCTCCCTGGTCGTCTGCGTGGAAGACGGAAAGCAACTCCTCGACCTCGACGGTCGCGCGAGTTCCCTGCGCCGTCACGAGGTTGCGGAAGAGCTCGCGCACGATGGGAACGCGCGCGCTACCTATGGCCTCGAGAGCCGTTTCGGCGTGCTGCGCCAACGCGCCGGCGACGCCACCCAGACGGTCGTAGACATCCTGCGTGAGCAGTCCGGTGTCGCGCTCGCGCTCCTCCCAGAGGCGCGACGCCGTGAACGCGATCAACGGAAGCGCGGCGCGCTCCCGCGTCACCTCGGCGAGCATCTCTTCGACGATGCCCTCGTTCTCGAAGCGGTAGCCGCACTTGAGGGCCGGACGCACCAGCGCACGCCGCAGCGCCGAGCCGGCGAGTGGCTTCAGCGGAGTGAGCTCCGAGAAGATCGGGGCAAGCGGCGGAAAGTTGTTGCACCGCATCAGGAAGTCGTCGCGCATCGACAACAGGACGTGCACGTCGGTCTGGAAGGCGATGCGTGCCAGCAGTTCGGCGAACGCCGCCTGCGACTCGGGGCTGTTCTGGGTGAACAGCTCCTCGAACTGATCGACGATCAGCAGGGTCTCGCGGTGTTGCGCGCGCCAAGCACTCACCGCGGCCAGTACAGCCTCCGGATCGTCCGGTGAATCCAGATGGACCAGGGCCGCGGGGTCGAGCTGCAGGGCCGGAGTCAACGCCGCGGCCAGGCGGACGAACGGCGACCGGCCCGGCTTGAGCTGCAGATGCGACCAGTTGCTCGGCATCGCTGGCAGCAACCCCGCCTGCACGAAGGAGCTCTTTCCCGAGCCCGAAGCGCCGATAACGCCGAGTAGGTGGGCGTGCTGTAGCTTTTTCCACAGGGCTTCGACCTCGCTCTCGCGCCCGAAGAAGAACTCGGCGCCCTCCATCGCGTAGGCGGCCAGCCCCGGATACGGCGTCTTGTTCTCGGCGTCCTCCACACGAATCGCGACCTTCTCGAGCGTATGGGCCATCTCGGCGGCGGACTCGTAGCGGTCGTCGCGGTCGGCGGCCACCGCCTTCAACAGGATGCGTCGCCAGGGGATCTCGGGAAGCGACGGGGGCGTCTCACGAACGCCGTCCCAGACGGAATGACGGATGACGTCCGCCCCATCGCCACCCACGGCGAGGAGCTCCGCCAGGACAATTCCGGCCGAGTACACGTCGGCGCGCGCGTCGGTGCCCTCGCCGCGTTTCTGCTCGGGCGCCATGTAGACGGGCGTGCCCGCGTGCAGCCCCTCGCCCATCCGGGCGGTGAGACCGAAGTCCATGATCACGACGCGCTTGGCACGCGTGAGCATGATGTTCTCCGGCTTGATGTCGCGGTGCACCAGGCCGACGCCATGGATCGCCTCGAGCCCGGCGAGCAGCTGCGAGCCGACGTCCGCCGCCTCCTGCAGATCGAGCGGGCCGCGCTCGTCGAGCACCCGCAACATGGTATGGCCGTCGACGAACTCCATCGAAACCAGCTCGTGGCCATCGACCTCGATCAGATCGAAGATGCGGCAGACGTTCGGCGAGATCACCTCGCGTGCCGTCCGCACCTCGCCGCGCATCAACTCCAGACCCTGCTCCCCGGCCAGGCTCGGGTTGAGCGTCTTGAGCGCCACATCCACGCGCAGCTTGAGATCGTAGGCGCGCCAGACCTCGCCCATACCGCCGCGACCGAGGCGCTTGAGCACGCGATAGCGATCGGCCAGCACATCGCCCGCCGAGAACTCGAAGGCCCCGGCCGCCTCCCCGGACACCAGGCTCGGCTCCCCTCTGGGTGCTGCCGTGACTTCCCCGGGGTTGGCAGTCGCAGCTATCCCTCGGGTGACAGCGGTATCACTGTCGATCGTCGGTGCGGCAAGCCGCAGCAGGCACACCACGCAGAGATTCTCGCCCCACGCCTCGCTCGAGAGCAGCGTGCCGCAGTCGGGACAGTGCATGGATTCGAGGCGATCGCTCATGCTTTCCTCGCAGTGTGCCCGTGGCCAACGTGTCCAGGGTCGCCCATCCCCAGGACGGATGTGGCCTCATACACTCTTCTAGCGGATCGGCGACCAAGTGTTACAGACTGGCGCCCGCGGGGCCAAAGCGCTCGAGATTGCCCTGAATCTCGCGTGTCCACGAAGAGGCGCGATTGCTGGCACCGACGATGGCGATGCTCGCCGGACTGAAGAGTGCGTCAAGGTGCTGGGCTTTCATCGGATCGGCTCACGCACCCGCGACGTTCCTGCGCGGCAGAGTCGTGGTCGCCCTGGCGGCGAGCCGTGAGGTTACAGTGCGGTCGTCTCGGGGGCGACCCGAACAGGCTGACTCGGCGGCTCAGCCATGCGTGTCGGCGGTAGGCTTCGAACGATCGAGACGGGTAAGATTGCGTAGCGTGTTGAGTACTGAGCCCTTCTGGTGCAGCCAATTCCCGCGGCCCGACGACCTCCCGGTCTCGCCCACCCTGCCGCAACGGGTGGACGTTGCGATTGTCGGTGGCGGCTATACGGGTCTCAACGCGGCGCGCGTACTCGCCAAGAGCGGGGCCACCGTTTCCGTCCTCGAGCGCGAGACCATCGGGTGGGGCGCGAGCTCTCGCAACGGCGGCCTGGCGACTCCCGGCATCAAGCGCCCCATCAAGTCCATCCTCGCCGAATACGGCGAGGCTCTGGGCCGGACGTTCTGGCAGGCGTCGCTGGATGCCATCGACCTCGTGGAAGAGGTTGTCACGACCGAGGGCATCGACTGTGACTGGCAGCGTCCGGGCCATCTTTACGTCGCCTACAAACGAGCCCACTACGCCGCCATGCAGAAGAGCGTTGCGTGGTACCGGAACACGCTCGGACACGAGGTCACGGCGGTGTCTCCCTCCGACCTCCATACCGAGATCGGGAGCCGCATCTTCCACGGCGGTCTGACCGATGCCTACAGTGGGGCGCTTCAGCCCGCCAAATACGTCTACGGCCTGGCGAGGGCGGTAGCACGTCATGGCGCTCATCTTCACGAGAAGGCAGACGTGCAACGTATTACGCGTCGAGGCAAAGGCTTCGTACTCGAGACGCGTCTCGGCGTGCTGGAAGCGCAGGACGTGCTGATCGCCACCAACGGCTACACCGATCGGCTCGTGCCGGCTCTCAAGCCGAGGGTGTTTCCAGTCGGGAGCTACATCATCGTCACCGAGCCCTTGCGACCGGACCTGCAACAGGAGCTGAGCCCCAAGGGGCGCGTGTTCTACGACTCGAAGAACTTCCTCAACTACTTCCGCCTGACGCCGGACGGGCGCATGCTCTGGGGCGGCCGCAACGACCTCAGCACGGATCTCGACTTGCAGCGAAGCGCGGATGCTTTGCAGGCGCAATTGCTGCACACGTTTCCGCAGCTCGAGGGCGTTGCTTTGACCCACAGCTGGACGGGTCGGCTCGGCATCACCTTCGATCTCATGCCGCATATCGGCCGGGTCGACGGTGTCCACTATACGTTCGGCTATGGCGGACACGGCGTGACGATCGCGACCTATCTCGGTACGGAAGCTGGCAAGTTGCTCACGGGAGGGATATCGACGAGTCCTTTTGCGGAAATACCCCACGAGACGAGATTCTTCTATCGTGACGAGCCTTGGTTCATCCCGCTCGCGGCCCGTTACTACCGTTTCCTCGACTGGGTCCGCTAGGCTGTCGAACCAGGCTCCTCGGCTGGATGGGGCCTGAGCGTTCTGGGCGAGCTGCCCCCTGATCCTGATCACGGATCGAGTACAGGCGGCTCTGGGTCCGCAGGAGCAAGCGATCACCGACGATGGCGGGCGAGGCGAGCGTCCACTCGTTCAGGTCGTTGATATGCGACAGCCGGTACTCCCGGCCGGCCTCGATCACGAAGGTGTCGCCCTCCTCACCCATGGCGAAGATCTTGCCGTTGTAGGCCCACGGCGTGGTCGTGAACGCCGCGGCGCCCGGCGCGACGCGAGCGCGGTATACGCGCTCACCGGTATTGACGTCGTAACGGGCGAAGATGCCTCTCGAGGTGAGCTCGTACAGCGCCGCCTCGTAGATGATCGGCGTCGGCAGGTACGTGCCCCCGGCGCCCGGGTTGTGCCAGACGACATACTCATTCTTGTTCGCCGTGGCCTCCGGGGTGATGTCCCCCGACGCGCCCGGGCGGATCGAGGCGATCGACCGACCCTGTTGTCCGGCGGATCCGGAGGTCACGAAGAGGCGGCCGTCCCAGACGAACGGGCTCTGGATGGTCGTGGTCGCGGTACCGTGCATCCGCCACAGCTCTTCTCCCTCGAGGCTGTAGCTGATGACGGCGCGGGGTCCGGTGGTGACGATCTCGGTGCGCAGCTCGTGCTCCCAGACGAAGGGCGTCGACCAGCCGGTCCTGCGCCCTCTGCCCAGATCTCTCAGCGTGCGCCACAACTCCTTGCCGGTTCGCTTGTCGAACGCGGCGATGAACCCCTGTTCTTCGTTGTCGTTGAGGACGAACACACGGTCACCGTGAATCGCGGGAGACGCGCCGGTGCCGAAATCTCGGGACTTCTGGTACAGCTTCAACGGCGTCGACCACACCGGGTTCCCGTCCAGGTCGAAGGCGAAGAGCCCGAGGTGCCCCAAGTACACGTAGACGCGCTCGCCGTCCGTCACCGGCGTCTCGGAGGCGAAGCTGTTCTTGCGGTGGCGCCCGCCAGGTGGGTTTCCCTGGTAGACCTGCCGCTCCCAGAGGCGCGCGCCGCTCTCGAGATCGAAGCAGTAGAGCATCAGCTCGATTACGACTTCGTGCGGCATCTCGCGGTCGCGCGCATAAAGCCGGTCGTTGACCTCCTCGCTCGTCAACCCCTCGGCTCGCAGCTCCGCCAGGTACTCATTGCTGAAGTCGGTCCCCAACGAGGGCTGCTTCGTCGGCCGATCGCTGACGGCTGAGGTCAGAAAGACCTTGCCGTCCCAGACGATCGGCGACGACCATCCGACGCCGGGCACCTCGATCACCCACTCGACGTTCTCGGTGGTCGACCAGCGCTCGGGCAGTCTCGGGTTGTCGGCGACGGGGAGGGAATCGGGCCCCAGGAAGCGAGGCCAGTTGTGCGTAGGCTTGTCCTGGTCAACGGCCTGGAGGGGCCGCGCCCCGGTCGGTGCGGGAGGCTCCTGTCGGGCTGCGGCCGCAACGCTGCCCATCGCGGCCAGCACGGCTACGATCGCCCGGCGAGTGCTCATCGATCGGTTCTCCACGAATTCGCGGGCAAGACCGGCAAGACAGATTGTGCCCAGACCGCGCCCCAGCGTAACAGGAAGGCGGGGCAGGTCTCCCCGGCACGAAGGCACTCCGCGGGGCTCGACGGATCCGCCGCAGGGAGGTTACAGGTGTTTCGCAAAGCGAGTTGCGGAGATTTAACTACGACGTAGTATAATCTCGACAACGAGCCCCGTTTCCCAACACGCCTGCCACTCCGGCCGCGTATGCGGACAGGATCCGACCGATGGGTTATCTCGGCGAGTTCGACGGTGCCCGGGGACCGCGCCTGCTCCGCCGACTTGCAGCGCTCCTCATCCGAGGTACTGGGGCGGAGTTCATCCGCACCGACCTGGACGACGCGATGGAGCGTGACCTCGCCCGTGGCTTACCGTGGTGGCAGGTCCGCTGGCGTTACGCCGTCAACACGATCGCGTCGGCGTTCAACGTGCTGCGCGCTCGCGGCATGCCCCGGCTCCCCTTGTCAGGGCTCGACGTCAAGCTGGGGTTGCGGAACCTGGTCAAGCGCCCCGGTCTCACCGGCGTTGCGGTATTTGCTCTCGGGGTGGGAATTCCCGTCGGCATGGCCCCCTGGCAGACCACGAACGCCTTCGAGGCACCCCTCCCGGTCGACGGCGGGGAGCGAATCCGAGTGCTGCGCTACTGGAACGTGGCCACCTCGCGCCCGGCGGCCACGACCGCATACGACCTGGTGCACTGGCGCCAGGAGCTCACCGCATTCGATACGCTGGGCGCCGCGAGGCTGGGCAGCTACAACGTCGACTCGGAGGGCAGGGTAGGCGAGCCAGTCGCCGGCGCCGAGGTCACGGCATCGACGTTCGACATTCTTCGCGTGCCGCCCTCCCTCGGGCGTGCCCTGGACGCCAACGACGAAACGATCGAGGGGCCCGCGGTGATTGTCGTCGGCGACGAGATCTGGCAGGCGCGCTTCGGCGGCGATCCCGGCATCGTCGGTCGGAGCGTCTCCGTCAACGGTGTGCCGCACACGGTGGTCGGCGTCATGCCGGAGGGCTTTCTGTTCCCGATCCGGCATCAGCTTTGGCTACCGCTTCGTGCACGGCCAGCCGGCGTACCCCGCGATGGGTTGCCGTTGAAGATCTTCGGGCGCCTGGCGGACGGCGTTACGGATGCGGCGGCGCAGGCTCAGCTCACCGCGGTCGGGCGCCGCATGACGCTCGAATTGCCCGGGGCCCATGAGTCCCTCCGACCCGAGGTGGTACTCGCTGCCTATCTGGCCTTGGGCCTTCCGAAGGGGGGATTCCGGGCGCTGCCGGAGTTCTACATCGCCCAACTGGTTGCGCTGATGTTGCTCGGGGTCGCCTGCACCAACATCGGGATGCTCATCTTCGCGAGCACGACCGCTCGCTCGTCGGAGCTGGCGATCCGCACGGCGCTGGGGGCGAGCCGTGCGCGCATCGTGGGCCAGGTGTTCACGGAGTCGCTGGTGTTGGCTCTGGTGGCCGCAGGTCTCGGGCTGCTCCTGATCAGCTGGCTTCCGGGTCGCCTGTTGGCAGCGGCGAACATCGCGCACCTGTTGCCCTACTGGATCGATCCGGGCGTGACGCCCGGTGCGGTCCTCCGCGCGCTGTCCCTTGCGGTCTTCAGCGCCGCCGTGGCGGGCGTGGTTCCGGCGCTGAGGGCGACCGGGGCATCGGTCCGGTGGAACGTCCGGCGGGCGCGGACCGGATCGTCCGGCCGTCGCTTCGGTGGCCTCTCGAGCGTGCTGATCGTCGCGGACGTAGCCATCGCGGTGATCGTGGTCGGCCTCGCCGTGGGCATATGGGATGTCGTCCGCGACGTGCGGGACGGTCGCGTGGGGGCCGGAATCGCGGCCGACGAGTTCCTGTCCGTGGAGGTGAGGCTGGCCGGCAACCTCTCGACCACCGAGGCTGGCGAGTCAGAACGCCAGGCGTTCGTGGCGCGTGTCGGCGAGACGCAGCGGGAGCTGGTGCGGCGGCTGGCCGCAGAGCCGGGTGTTCGTGGTGTCCCTGTGGGGAGCTCGTTGCCGCGCATGGACCACCGCAACCCCCGGATCGAGATCGAAGGAGATGAGCCGTCGGCAGAGTCCGACGCTGCTCAGGCGCGAATGGCGCGTGTCGATGTGGACTTCTTCGACGGACTGGCTCAGCCGATCCTGTCGGGTCGAGGCTTCGACCTGACCGATCTCGATGTCGCGGCATCGACGGCGATCGTCAACACGAACTTCGTGGAGCGGGTCCTGGACGGCCGCAATCCGATCGGGCGGCGTTTCCGTTACACGGCGTGGGGCTCGGTCGAGCCGAGCCCCTGGTACGAGATCGTAGGCGTCGTGGGTCACCTCGGCATGCACATGCTGCGACCGGACCTCGATGAGGGCTTCTATCTGCCGGCCGCGCCAGGTGAGATCTATCCGGTACGTATGGCGATCCACGTCGGTGCCGACCCGGAAGCGTTCGTGCCGCGGCTGCGCGAGCTCACCCGGGAGGTCGATCCCGTGGCAGTCATCCGCTCTCCGGCCGCCCTCAGCAAACTGTTCGAGGGCGACTGGTACATCATGTCCGGCACAATTCTGGGTGGTGGCGTCTTCGTCTCGGTTCTGCTTGCGATGGCGGCCTCGGGTCTCTACGCAATCATGTCCTTCGCCGTGGCGCAGCGGTCACGGGAGATCGGAATCCGGGCCGCATTGGGTGCGCGGCGAGGGAGCATTGCCTTCACGGTTGCACGGCGCTCCCTCACCCAGATTGGCGTCGGTGTGCTGCTTGGGATGCCGCTCGCCGGCCGCATCTTCTTTGAGGTCTCGGAGCAGGAGCCCGGCGGGACCGGTTTGGCCATCGCCGCTACCGTGGCCCTCGGCATCGGCGTGATGGTGCTGGTGAGCCTGGCCGCGTGCGCTGCGCCGACGGTGCGTGCTCTGCGGATCGATCCGACCGCGGCGCTGAGGGACGGCGACTAGGCCCCCACTAGGTCTCATCCGAAGCTCCAGGAAGCCGCGATACCGCTGCCGATCGATGCATGCCGATCGGCGTGCTTCAGGGCGGTGACTTCATCAGCGAATCATGCGAGAGCATGTTCGGGTCGGTATGACCTCGGGAGAGGCACTGCAGGGATCCTATGCGGTTCAACCCAGCGGCTCGAGAGAAGCAGCAAGCTCACGCGCCTCGTCGACGGATAGCTCCTGCAGCGGCGCGCGCACTGGTCCGCCGTCGAAGCCGCGATGCCGGGATGCAGCCTTGACTTTGGAAACGTAGTTGCCGTTCCAGATGCAGAGCAGCGACGGAACCATCCGCGACCACAGCTCCATCGCGCCGCCGATATCGTTGCTGGCCACCAGCTCGAACAGACGTACGCTCTCGTGGGGCATGTAGTTCGCGCCACCCCAGATGCACCCCGGCGCCCCGGCGATGAAGCTGAAGACGGTATTGGGGTCGCAGCCGTTCAGTACCCCGTATCCGGTGGCGAGGTACTCCTGGTGGGTGGCCAGGTTGCCGGCGCTGTCCTTGATGTAGTTGAAGTGCTCGAGTTGGTTGAGGCGCTTGAACAGATCGACCGAGATACCGATGCCGGTGGTTTGCGGGATGTTGTAGCCGATGATGTCGGTTTCGACCGCAGCATCGATGGCCTCGTAGAAGGCAAACAACCCGTCGTCGTCTTCAGGGCCTTCGAGGTAGGGCGGCAGGATCATCAGCGCATCGGCGCCGAGTCCCTGCGCGTGTTTGCTGCGCTCGATCGCCTCGTCGAATACCAGCGCCGAGGTCTGGCAAATCAGTTTGCAGCGGCCGTCGATACGCCCGGCGCCGAGCTCGTAGAGCCGATTACATTCCTCTCGGGTCAGATAGGGATGCTGTCCAGTGCCGGCACCGAGCACCAGACCGTGGACGCCGGCGTCGATATAGATGTCGATGAGCTCTTCCCACCGTGCGTGGTCGATGCTGCCGTCGGCATGCATCGGGGTTTGCATCGCCAGGTTGATCCCGATCAGTTCGCTCAACGAACTCTCCTTCTTCGGTCCACGCCGATCTTGCGGTTATGGTAGAGCGCGCACGCGCGCATGTCGTCGGACGGCGTCGTCGCCGATGACGTCCGACGGGTAGGCTGCTCTTGCTCGACCGCTCAATCTGACTCGCCTCTCGACGAACGCTGCTCGGTGCATGGTTGCGGTCGCTCGCTGGGCATCGACCCGGGAGTAGATTCTCGGTGACCCAAAACTCGGATTGGACTCGGCGCCGTTTCGTTGCCACCGCGGCGAGCGCCGCCGGGCTTGCCACCGTTCCTCGGTTGCCGGCGCACGCCGAAGATGGCTGGTGGGTCGGTTCGCTGGAACACTTGCTTCCGGCCGCAAGCCACGATCGTCTGGCGATCAAGTGCTCGTTCACTGACGCGCTCGACGTCGTTCCGATGTTGCGAATCGGCGATCGCGAGGTCGCGGGGCGCGAAACTGACACCGGACGCCGATTCTTCTCATTCGACTTGGAGGGCCTCGAGCCCGACGTCGAATACGCCTTGCAACTGATCGATAGCGCCGGGCACTCTCTGTGCGATCCGTGGCCGCTACGGACGTTCCCTGGACCGGATGCCGAGCCGCAATCGGTGCGGCTGGTTGCGTATACCTGCGCCGGCGGCCACCCCAATGACGCCGAGTGGTTCCTGCCGATCGACGTGCGTCGGCGGCTGCTCCGACGCGCGCTGTCGTTCCATCCTCGGGCGGTCATCGCCATCGGCGACCACATCTACTGGGATCAGCGCACCGAGCTCGAGCTCCGCGGCGAAGCAAACGCGCGTCGGGCACGCGAGTTCTACGAGGGGGTGGGATGGCTGGACCGCAGCCTGCCGGCGCTCGGCACGCGCAACGAAGCGTCGCTGAAGGCCGCGGTGGGGGCCGCAGATCAGCCAGCTGTACGGCGTGATGCTGCGCTCGACGCCGTCGTACTTCGTCAGCGACGACCACGACTATTTCGAAAACGACGACGCCGATCCGCGCATGGTCACGTTCCCCCCAGATCGCTATCAGATCGATTTCGCACGCTTTACTCGGCACGCCTACCTCCCCGAGTTTCTCCCCGATGACCATCGTCCGATGGCATTGTCGGGAACCGGGGCGGGCGACCGCGCGCCGAACATCTCAGAGGCCTTCGGTACCTTGCGCTACGGTCGGCTCGTCGAGGCGTTGATCTACGACTGTGCGCGCTACATGTCGCTCAAAGGCGCCCGCGCCGGATTGGTGCCACCCGAGGTCGAGAGCTGGCTCCACGCGCGCACCGGGCGACGAGAGCGTGGCGCAACTGCTGCATGTGCCGTCCCATCCGTTCGGCTGGTCGGCCGGCAAATGGCGCGAGTGGTACCCGGATGTAGCCGACGTCGGAGACGGTGCCGGACCGGCGATCTCGGAATGCTGCGATACCGGGGGCCGGAGGTTCGGATTGACCACGGATCGGGACAAGTTCCTCTGGCAGGCCGGCTGGTGGAGCCAGCATCAGCGCCTGCTAGAGAGCTTGACCTCACAGACACGGCGTCCCGGGATCGTGCTATCTGGCGATCTGCACGCGATCGGTCACTCGACGCTCGAGCGCAGCGGTGATCTCGATCTCTCGGCCAACCCGGTGCATGCCGTCCTGACCGGCACCATGGGAACAATGAACGGCTGGCCCTCCGATGCCCGTGGTACCCCGCCCCTCCCGGCGATCGGTCTTGTGCACCAGGCCCAGGGCGAGGTTGTCGAGAAGAACGGATTCACGCTGCTGGATATCACTCCGGGAGAAGTGACTGTTCGTTTGTTTGCGTGGAGGAGCGGAGAGCCGGTCGACGCCATCGATACCCTCGAGCCCTACCATACATTCACTGTCACTCGAGATTAGTGCCCGGCGACGTCAACACGGCCGCGTAAAGCACGGCTGCGACCTTGCTGTGCGCAAGCGAGGCAAACGATGCCTGCCGAGAAGCCGAGGATCGGGTTGATCGTTCCCTCGTCGAACACGGTCATGGAGCCGGATCTGCATCGGTGCCTAGGTACGACCTGTACGATCAGCACATCTCGGATCTACCTGCAGGAGGTGACCCGCGAGGCAGAGCGGCGCATGCTCGAAGTGGAACTACCGCGATCAATCGCACGGATCAAGACGACGGAGCCTGGCGTCGTGGTCTTTGGCTGCACTTCGGCTGGGGCGCTGGACGGGATCGAGCACGATCGCGGCGTCGCGCGCGGTATCGAACGGGATACGGGCTGCGCGGCCGTAACGGTCGTCGAGTCGGTGCTGGCCCAGTTGCGGTCGGTGGGCGGACGCAAGGTGGCGGTCTTCACGCCGTATGAAGAAGATCTGACGAGCGCCGTGGCGGGTTGCGTGACGGCCGCCGGCTACGAGCTCGCCAAGGTCGCGGGCATGGGGATCCGAGACAACTGTGAGATCGGCAGGGTTACGCCGGCGGAGATCGTCGAGTTCGTCGATGCGCAGATGACCGGCGTCGAGGTCGATTGCGTCTTCCTCTCGTGCACCAACTGGCAGGCGATCGACGCGATCGAATCGGCGCAGGCGCGGTTCGGTGTCCCCGTCATCACCAGCAACCAGGCCACCATCGAAACCGTGCGCCGCGTGGTCGGCTGAGGCCGCATTGACCGTCTACTGGATCCTGGCCACGGCGATCGGCATCTCGTTGGTGCCTCTGATCCTGACCTTGGCCCTCGAGCGCCGAGATCGCCGGCGACCACGATGAACGGCGTGCTACTGGGCACGTTTGTCGCCTATTCAGTCTTCGTCCTCGGGGTCGGCCTGTGGGGCTACCGCAAGGGTTCCTTCGCTTCGTACGCGGTCGCCGATCGGTCGGTGGGGACGGTCCTGGCGACAGGTGCGTTTGTCGCGACCTTCCTGTCGGCGGTCACCGTTATCGGCGTTTCCGGATACGCGTCGCGATATGGCTGGGCCGCGGCAGCGTTCACCTGCTACGGCTACGCGACCGGATGGATCCTGCTGGTCGTCGCCGCGAAGCGAATGCACAGATCGCGACTCACGACGGTCCCCGAGTTTCTCCGGACACGCTACGAGTCGCCGGGCCTGGGCGCCCTCGCCGCGCTGACGATCATCGCGTTGTACTCCATCACCCTGATCGTGCAGCTGCTGGGCGTGGCGATCACGCTGAACACGCTGATCGGGCTGGCAGTCCCCGCGGCCGTGCTACTGGTTGGAACCGTGTTCGTCACCTACACGGTCCTGGGCGGCTTGGTCTCCGTCGTCAGGACCGACCTGGTACAGGCCATTCTGCTTGGAGGTGGCGTTCTGATGGGCGCCGCCGTCGTGCTGTGGAAGACCGGCTGGCGGGTGATTACCGCACCGCCCGAGCCGCTGTCGCATTTCTTCGGAGGCAGCGTCCAGAACACCGGCGATCTCGTCGGGTGGGCTCTGGTCTGGGGACTCGGAATCCCGACGCAGTCCTATTATCTGCATCGCTTCTACGCCAGCCGAAATGCCGGCGTGGCGCGGAGGCAGGTCGCGATCGGCGCGATCGTGATCATGGTTCTATTGCTTTCGGTGATCGTCTGCGGCGTCGGGGCGGGGATGCTCGTTCCAGCCGATCAGCGAGGTGACGCTGCGTTGCCTTATCTGTTCAAGAACGTCATCGGGGGATGGATCAGCGTCCCGATCCTGCTGGCGATCACGGCGTCGGTTCACTCCACAACGGACGGGTTGCTGCACGTCGTAGGGCTCTATTTCGCCGTCGACGTCTACGCGCCCGCCACGCGTCGCTCCGACGATGCGCGCTTGCTGCGCGTCAGCCGTCTGGCAACCCTCGCGTTCGGAGCGACCGTTACCCTGGTCGCGCTGATCGTGTCCACTCGCCCGATACCATTGATCAGCCTGATCGCCGGCATCGCATGGGGAGGGATGGCCTCGGCATTGTTCGCGCCGCTGTTCTTCGGGCTGTTCTGGCGGCGAGCGACGCGAGCCGGCGCGTTGGCGAGCATGATCGGCGGCATGGTGTTGGCGGTCGTTGGCTTCGCGCTGAAGCGCCTCGACCTCATTAGCTTCCATGAGATCTACCCGGGGGTGATTGCCTCCGCGATGTTGATGCTGACAGTGTCCTGTTACACGCGTGCGACCAGCAAGGCGACGATTGTGCGCTTCTTTCCGGACTCCTCCACCCGGGGATCCGTACGATGAACGGTGCCGCAGAATGAACGCCCTCGGCAGCGCCGCGCGCTGCATTGCGCTCGCGGCCTGCCTGGCGGCAGGACCGCTCGAGCCGAACCGACCCGCGATTCATGTGCAGCGCGACGTGGCGGTGCCGATGCGCGACGGCGTGACGCTGGCGGCGGACATCTACCTTCCGGCCGGGGAGGGGCCGTTTCCGGTGCTTCTCAGCCGAACACCGTACGACAAGCGGCGCGGTGAGGGTGAGGCGGCGTTCTACGCTCAGCAGGGCTACGCGGTCGTTCTCATGGACTCCCGCGGACTCTATGCCTCGGGCGGCCGGTGGCGTCCCTATGTGGACGAAGCTCACGACGGCTACGAAACCCAGACCTGGATCGGAGAGCAACCCTGGTGCAACGGCAGGATCGGGATGTTCGGAACGTCCTATCCAGGGTTCACACAGCTGTTGCCGGCGCCATATCGAAGCCCTCACGTCGAAGCCTTGGTTCCGGTCGCCGCGCAGTCCGACAACTTCGGGAGCATTTGGTCCACCGACGGCCTCTACCACCTGGCGACGGCGTTGAGCTGGGGCACGCGGCAAGAGGCGATCGCGACCGACCGGAACATGCCTGTTGTGAACTGGATGCGCGTCATGCGGCGGCTGCCGTTATCCTCGGCGATGGATCACATCGGTATCCACTCGTCGTTCGTGGCCGACACGCTGAGCCACGTCCGCTACGACGAGTTCTGGCGGCAGATGAGCGTTCGCCATCGCTACGCCGAGATGGACGTTCCGGCACTACACGTCACGGGCTGGTATGACGATCTGACGGCGGAGACCCTGCGCAACTACATGGGCATGCGCGAGCTGTCCCGCTCCGAGCACTCGCGACGATGGCAGAGGCTGCTGATCGGCCCGTGGGGGCATGGCGTACGCACCGACCCGAAATACGGAGACGTCGACTTCGGCGACCAGATGGCGATCGACATGCGGGCGCGCCACCTGCGTTGGTTCGACTATCACCTCAAGGGGATCGCCAACGGGCTCGACGCGGAAGCACCCGTGCGTATCTTCGTCATGGGCGATAACGTTTGGCGTGACGAACAGGAGTGGCCCCTGTCTCGCGCCCGCTCGACGGAGCTGTTCCTGCGTAGCGATGGTTCGGCGAACACCCGGTTCGGGACCGGAGCGCTCGCCCTCGAGCCGCCCGGGGACGAGCCGCCGGATCACTACACCTACGACCCGAAGCACCCGATTCCCACGTACGGCGGTCATGGCTGCTGCGGCGCAGGTCTGACACCCGCGGGCCCGCTGGACCAGCGCGCGACCCAGCAGCGACAGGACCTGCTGGTCTACACGACCGAACCGCTAGTCGCGGATACGGAAGTCACCGGCGCGCCCGAGGCGCGGCTGTTCTTTTCGACCGATGCCGTCGACACGGACCTGTTTGCGACTCTCTCGGATGTCCATCCGGATGGCCGTGCGATCCTGATCACCGAAGGAGGGGTTCGCACCCGATTCCGCGACTCCGTGGAGCATCCGACGCTCCTGACGCCCGGCGAAATCTACGAGATCAGGATTCGGCTCTGGGAAACGAGCAACGTCTTCAAGCAAGGGCACCGCATCCGCTTGCACATCAGCAGCAGCAACTTTCCTCGTTTCAACAGGAACCTCAACTCCGGCAAACCTCTGGCGGAGGAAACCGAGTCGGACATCAGGGTTGCCACGCAGACGATTCTGCACGACCGTGATCACCCTTCCGTGTTCATCCTGCCGGTGATCCACTGATGCATGAAGAGGGCGGTACACGAGCGATCGCGCGCCACCACGGCCTGCTAGCTGTTCGGCACCACCTCTTTCATGTACCAGTCCATGAAGTTCACCAGGCTGCGCTCGTTGCGGGAGTAGTGTCCCGATCCGTACGCTGCCGAACGGATACCGTCGTGGTTGTTGACGGTGATCCAGGCGTCCTCCTGGATGGTGACGTGCCACAGGCCCTTGACCTTCTCGGGATCGAAGTCTCGGCCCTCGACGGCGTCCGGATGCACCAGCCAGATGATCTCGGCGTCGGTGCTGTCGACGTCGCGCGGTGTGAAGCGCGCCACCATGATGTGGTCGTCGTAGCACTGCCAGTAGCCCATCGTGTGCCCCGTCGTGGCAACCCGCGACTCGTGGGTCCACTCGGGGCGGTTCGGTAGCCGCGGCGCGACGGCCTTGCCGTCGAGCGAGCCGGTCACGAAGCCGGGGTTGAGCATCCCGGACGTCGACGGGTACGGTGACTCGTCGTCGCCGCCGCCCATACCGCCCATGCCGCCCTCGGCCTCCTCGCCCCAGCGCTGGCGCTCGAAGTTCGGTGCCCACTCGCGGACCTTGGCGGATTGCTCTTCCCACACCTCGGGAGTGCCCTCTTCATCCCAGTGGTGCGTCGTCACCAGGGACGTGTGCGACGGACCGCAGTGATAGCACTCCAGGAAGTTCTCGAACGCCAGCTTCCAGTTCGCCTTGACGTGGTACTTCTCGCGGACGCCGACCTTCAGGCCGGCCATGCCGTACATCTCGCCGAGGTTGCGGAGGCTCGCCATGGCGTCCTCGAACGCCGGCTTCCCCTCCGCCTGGGACAGGTGCACGTGGATGTTGCCTTGCTCGATATGCAGATGGCACGGCACCAGGCCGTTGTCGGCCGGGTCGAAGTCGTCCTGCATGCCGTAGGCGTAGATCAGGCTGCCCTCGGTGTCGTACGTCCAGGCGTGGTACGGACAGCGGAACACCGGCGAGTTGCCGTCCTGGCCCAGCTGCTTGACCGACAGCCGCGGATCGTTGGGAATCGAGTCGGCGTCGTGCCGGCACAGTCGCGAACCGCGGTGACGGCAGACGTTGTAGAAGCCCCGCACCTCGTTGTCCTGGCCGCGAACGATCAGGATGGACTCGGAGCGGCCGAACTCGAAGACGAAGAAATCACCCGGGTTCGGAATACGCGATTCGTGGTCGGTCCAGAGCCACATGTTCTCGGCCAGGTACTTCTCGTCGGCGACGTAGCGTGCCTCGTCGACGTAGTACTCCTGAGGGATCGTGAGTCCGCTGGCCCAGTTGCCCGCATGTGGCTTCCCGCTCCCCCTCGCGGACATTCCCCTGACCATCTCGCCGCGTACCGATCCCGGCAGCGCCACTGCTGCGGCGCCGGCGGCAACCGAGGTCTTGGCGAAATCGCGCCGGCTGATGCCATCGTTGCCTGTCGTTGCCTTCGTCTCTTTCTTGCTCATGGATCTTCCTCCGGCGCTTCGACGCGCCTCAGCGTCGCCCGATCGGTCGTGGCTCAACGCTGCCCTGTCTGCAAATGGTCGGTGCTCAATGAGCGAACCGGCCTAGGGTCCCACGTCGCAGACGTTCGGGGGAAGGGACCACTGAAAAGGGTGCCGGACGGTGCGCTGCCACGGGTGCTGTATGCGGATCCAGACTAGACATCCGCCAATGCACGAGGTCGAGGCCCTAGTATTCCTCGCGCCACTCGAGAACTTGATACGCCCATGACCTGCCCCAAGTGTTTGGGCCACTTCGTAACTCATAGAATCGGTGCTGACAAGAGATTGTTGGAGCCGGCGAAGCGAAGCGCAGCCGGCTGCAACAACGTCGCTTCCGGCGCAGGCGGCTGATAACCCAATGAGCTATGGGGTCGCACCTGGTTGTATTCGCGCCGCCAGCGTTGCACCAAGCTTTCCGCCTCTTTGAGCGTGTAGAAGATCTCGCCGTTCAGCAGCTCGTCTCGTAGCTTGCCGTTGAAGCTCTCCACGTAGCCGTTTTCCCAAGGCGATCCGGGCTCAATGAACAGCGTCTTCACACCGATTCGCTCGAGCCATTCACGCACCGCCCGAGAAGTGAACTCCGGTCCGTTGTCGGAGCGGATGTGATCGGCAACACCCCGGTTCACGAACAGCTCAGCGAGTCGCTCCAGCACGTTCTCGGAGTTGAGCCTGCGTGCTACATCGATTGCCAAGCACTCTCTGGTGTACTCATCCACGATTGTCAGTAGACGAAACGCTCGCCCGTCGTGAGTTCGTTCGTGCACGAAGTCATAGGCCCAGACGTGATCTTTCCTCTCCGGCCGCAGCCGCACGCACGATCCATCATTGAGCCACCAGCGTCCGCGCTTGGCCTGCTTTTTCGGTACCTTCAGCCCCTCACGACGCCATAACCGTTCGACCCTCTTGTGATTCACTCGCCACCCCTCACGCACCAACAGCGCCGTGATCCGCCGGTACCCATAGCGCCCGTACTGCGTCGCCAGCTGGGTCATCCGCTCCACCAGTGCCTTCTCCTCCTGCGGCACCTTGGGCCGATACTGCTGCGTGGAACGTACCTGGCCCAGCACTCTGCAGGCTCGCCTCTCGGACACACCTAGCCGCTGTGCCTGGTGCACCGCCCGACGTCGACGCGCCGGGCTTAGAAGTTTCCCGACGACACCTCTTTGAGGATGGCGTTGTCGAGCATCGTCTCCGCCAGCAGCTTCTTGAGTCGCCCGTTCTCTCGCTCCAGCTCCTTGAGCCGCCGCGCCTGATCCACCCTCAGGCCGCCGTACTCCTTACGCCACCGGTAGTACGTGTTCTCGCTGATGCCCAGCTTCCGGCACGCCTCCGGCCTCTTGGCTCCTTGCGCCAGCTCGATCTCTGCCTCCCTGAGCTTGGCGATGATCTGCTCTACCGTGTACCGCTTCCGGGCCATTTCTCCCCCTTCCCGAGCCATCCTGAGAGTCTCAAATCCTAACTCTCAAACTGGCCCGACTATTGGGGGTCAGGTCACGACCATCCTGACGCGCTCAGCATCGAGTGCGATAGCTACATCGACGCCGGGGAGGAGTCGAGCGAATTCGATGACATGTACGGCGGCAGGAGGTGTTTCAACCTCTGGTCGGAGAACTGCTGCTCTGAGTACATCCTTGTGGGTACAGTTGCAGGAGTTCTCGGTAACGCTGTCGTTGTAATTGGAGCCGCTGCCGCTTGGTACTACTACTGCGGTTAGTCTTCCCGCCGAAATAAGGTCAGGGGGTCGGGCTCGGCTTGGGGCCCCCGGCCAAGTAGCGGAAAGAAGAGTCAGCGAACGGTGATGCGTCTAATCCGACAGATCTTCGGCCTAGAAGTCACTCTTCTGAGGAGAGGTGCGCGCCGTACGTTCAAGAAGAACTCGCTGGTCGTCGTCCTAGCCGCTCTAGTTCTGTATCAGACGCTAAGGACCGCGTGGTTCGTCGGCAGCCAGCTAGATAGTCTGCCCACGCGCGACGCGATTGGTCTCCTGCTGTTCTGGTTGTCTGCGACGTTCGCGGGGATGCTCGTCTTGCCGAGCATGACGGGTCAGCTGGCGGCTGAATCTAAGCTCCGTAGCGCTTTGCACCGGTCCTGTGGCTCCCCGTACCGGGTTTTCTGGCCCATTCGGTTCTCGATAAGCGCAACGCGTCAGCTCCCCGCGCTCGTCCCAGCAATCGCGCCGATAGGTCTCCTGTTGGCAGCCTGGCAAGGTCTAGAAACGTCTGCACTCGCTGCCGGTGCAGTGTTGCTTGCGTACGGTCTGATAGCGCCATCTCTGTTGCACCTAGCCCAGCGCCTGTGGTGGGGACTGGGATGGACGCGGTCCCTGGTCGTTCTCGGAGGTGTGCTCGCTGCCATCGCGCTCTTGGCGGTCGATGAGACGTTGCTCGCGGGTGTGGTCGGGCTGAGCCCACCGGCGGCTATGGCGCGATTCATCGTCAACGAGAGCAGCCGCGACTGGACAATGGTCCTCGGCGGCTTGGCGCTGGCGGCGCTCACCACCACTGTCATCGAAGCGTACGTCCTGCTGAACCACGATGCTTTGCAGGCACCAGCTACTAGCCGAGGGCGTCGAGGCTCCGTCGCGTGGAGGGGGATTCTCGCATCGGGAGTTTGGAAGGAGTTGGTGACTCTGTCTCGTTGGCGACGAGCTCATGGGATAGCCGTCGTCGCGGTGCTCGTTGCCGGTGTGGCTACCTATGCCAACTTGCCGGAAGTAGCCCTCATGGGGCCAATTCTCTACTGTCTTGGTCCCCTCTTGTTGTGGAACCCACTGTTGGCAAACGGGCTCTCGGTTGATGGGCCCGGCCTGACGCGCCTGAGGCTGCAACGGCTCGATTGGTCGCAGATCTGGAACGCGAAAGAGACCGTTCACCTCATGGTGCTCGTGATCCTGGAGATCATCGTATGTCTAATCGCATGGATCGGATCATCGCCGAAGCTCACGACGAGCGAGGTTGCCGTTGTAGGAACGACCCTGGTCGGGTTCTTCTTCTGGCAGTCGATTGTTGCCCGAGTGATCGGGGTTGTTTTCTTTGAGCCACGGGATCCACGCCGCATTTCTGGCGACTACGTTGCTCCCGCCGCCGCGCTGTTCCAATCCGTGGCGTCGGCGGTGTTTCTCGTACCTGTAGTCGCGGTTGTGTTCTTGACCGACACCGGGCGCATCTCGATCCTGGCCGCGCTTGCGGTTACGGGCAGCCTGTTGCTTGCTGCAGCCGCGTTGAGACCGGCTAGTTACAAGGCTCTCGAACGGCTCGCAGATCAAAACTGGGACGCCCTACTGCATAAGGGAAACGGCGCATGGCTGACGCGGTAGTCGTCGTTGAGGACCTCTGCAAGAGCTTCGGGAACGTAGTTGCTCTGGACAAGGTTTCGTTCTCGATCGAACGCGGCGCAGCCTGTGGCCTTGTAGGACCGAATGGTGCCGGCAAAACGACGCTCATCAGCATCCTGACAGGGCTGATTCGTGGCCGGGGGCGGGTTGTCATCTCAGAGGAATTCTCCACGTCGCGCCCTCGTCAGATCGGCGTCCTCCTTGAACATGGTTCTCTCTTCGACCTCCTGACGCCGCGCGAGCACCTGAGTTGGATCTGCGCTACTGAGGGAGTTCCGGAACGAAAAGCGAGCCAGAGGATCGCTGAACTAGGGGAGGTGCTGAATCTGGCTCCTTGGTTCGATCAGGTTGTAGCTGAATGCTCCAAGGGGACCCGCAAGAAGCTTGGGTTCGCCATGGCGGTCATTGTCGACCCCCGTCTCATCCTGATGGATGAACCGTTCGATGGAGTCGACCTGCACGGCCTGGAAGCTATGAGCGCGATTCTGCGTCAGTTCCACGGGGCCGGTGCCACGAGCATTCTCTCGTCTCACGCGCTCCACATGCTTCAGGATGTTTGTGACAGCTTCGCGTTGATCTCGGCCGGCAAGATCATCGCGTCTGGGAGTCTCGACGAACTCCGCTCGCTTGCTCGCGGTGATGAGCTGCGCGATGCGGGGCACGCAGCTGAGGCAGATCTTCGCGAGATCTACCGAACGCTGGTCCGTCCGACTGACTCTTCCGTGTCGCTTACAACGCTCGCTCAGCCGTCAGGCGACCCGACCAAGCCGGTCAAGGACGACATCACCTCTTGAACCTAGTTCGTGCCGTTCTGTTTCCCGAGCGCTTCTTCAGGGAGCCTCCGTCCTTGGGTTTCGTAGCGGTTCCGCTCGCGGTGCTCGCGGCCGGGAGGATGCTCTACCACCACGTAACCCTGCCGCATCTTCGACGCCTGATCTCGAACAGTCTTGAGCGATCAGCGGGGAGAGATCTCTCTGCGGCGGATATTGATCAGTTCCTGAGACCCGAGTTGCAAGATTTCGGCATCGCATTGATGACTGTGTTGGGGTGGTTCGTTCTCGGGATCGTGCTCTTCGTGGGTGCGAATGTCCTTGGTCACGATGTTGGAATCGCGCTGGCGCTGAAGGTCTCTGCGTATGCAAGCGTCGTTCTTGTCGGCAAGCCCCTCTACTATGTCAACCGAGGCGCAGATTGGGTGACTCGTCCCGAGCATCTCCAGCCGCCGATTGGGTTGTGACCTTGCCCCGCTTTCCCGGACACTTAGTTAAGATCCATTGTCGTAGTCGTGAGCTGCTCCCCAACGCTGGACACATCAGAACGAGAAGATCTCGGGGTTGGAGTGATCATCCTTCGGCAACCTGTTGGAGCTGTTGGACATACACAGCCGGCGGCAGATTCCCCAAGGAAGAATGCGGTCTCATTTCGTTGTAGTCGCGGCGCCAGGCCTGCAGCTGTTCCTGAGCCTCGGAGAGGCTCAGGAACCAGCTCACGCCCAAGCACTCGTCCCTGAGCTTGCCGTTGAAGCTCTCGATGTAGCCGGTCTCGACCGGTCGGCCGGGACTGATGAAGTCCAGTTGGATACCGGCCGTGTAAGCCCAAGCGTCGAAGTGTTTGGAAGTGAACTCCGTGCCGTTGTCGAGCGTCAAGGCGAGCGGCGCGCCTCGCTGTCCCACGACCTTCTCGAGCACCTCCGTGACTCGCCTGGAGGGCAGCGACACGTCCGCCTCCAGTGCTAGGCATTCGCGGCTGTGGATGTCGATCACCGTGAGCACGCGGAACCTCCGGCCGTTGGCCAGTTCATCGCTGACGAAGTCCAGACTCCACCGCTCGTTGGGTGCCTCCGGTGCCGGCAGGTGAGCCCGCGGGCGCGCCGCGACCTTTCGTCGACGGGGTCGCGTTCGTACCTGCAGGCTCTCTTGCTGGTACAGCCGTAGCACTCGCTTGGCGTTGATCTTCCAGCCCTCCCGGCACAACAGCACATGTAATCGCCGATATCCGTAGCGTGGCCGAGCCGCCGCCAGGTCGCGGATTCTGAGTCGCAGTGCCTCTTGCGGATCCTTTCGGTGCCGATAGTAGAAACTGCTGCGCTGAAGTTGCATCAGCCCGCACGCGCGGCGCGTCCCGATCTTGTACCGCTGTCGGGTTCGACGCACCAGCTGGCGCTTGCGCGCGGGCCTCAGACTTTTCTTGCCAGCACATCCTGGAGAATCTGCTTGTCCAGGCTCAGATCGGCTACCAGCTTCTTGAGTTGGCCGTTCTCCCGCTCCAGCTCCTTGAGCCGTCGCAGCTCGCTTGGGGCCAGCCCGCCGTACTTGCTGCGCCACCGTTAAAACGTCTGCTGGCTGATCCCGTACTTGCGGCACAGCTCCGGGATCGGTACCCCCAGCTCCACCTGCTTGATCGCCGTGACGATCTGCGCGTCGCTGAATCGGGACCTCTTCACGAGTTTCTCCTCCTCTTTCGATTACGGAGATTTTCTCGCTTCGATGGGTCCAGTTTCCAGGGGGCAGGTCAGTCGTATTAGCGGCTGTGGGAGCTGTTGGCAACGCGGAGCGTTGTCCAAGCGACGGTGGAAATCGGGAGTCGATTTCCACGGGCGCGTCAGCTTCCACAGCTGATTGGCCGCTCTGGCCTGGCCGCCGCATTGCCGCCTCGAACTGAGCTGGACTCTGGTCTCCGATCGAGGTGTGCATGCGAGCCCGGTTGTAGAACACTTCGATGTAGTGGAACAACTCGGCTCGGGCCGCCGCCCGGAACTGAAGCAGCCACCGAGTTCGAACTTCAGGGTAGAGAAGAAACTCTCCATCGGCGCGTTATCCCAGCAGTCTCCTTTCCTGCTCATGCTGATGGTGAAGCCACGGTCACGCAGCTTGTCTAGGTAATCGTCGCTGCTGTACTGGCTGCCGCGGTCGCTGTGATGGAGCACTCCGGAACCGGGACGGCGTTGCTCCAAGGCCTGATCCAGGACCGCCAGCGTCAAATCGTCCGTCATCGTCTCGCTCACCGCCCAGCCGATGATCCGTCGCGAGCACAGATCCATCAGCACGGCCAGGTATGGCCATCCTTCCTGCGTCCACAGGTATGTCAGGTCGCCCACCCAGACGCTGTCCACGGCATCCACCGTGAAGCGCCGTGCCAGCACGTTGGGCGCCGCTGACCGCCCAGGTGTGGGCCGTGTTGTCACCCGGAACCGACGGGGTTGGCGAGCTCGAAGTCCTTCCTGGCGCATCAGCCGAGCTACCCGCTTGCGACAGCAGCGGATCTCTCGTTGCCGAAGTTGCTTGTGGATACGCGGACTTCCGTAACGGTCGCGGCTCTCTCCGAATGCAGCTCTGATCTGCACACGTAGACGGCGATCTTCTCGCGCTCTCGGGCTCGGCCCCCTTCCTCGCCACTCGTAGTAACCGCCGTGAGACACCTCGAGCATCTTGCACAACCGCCGCACCGGGAACTTGCCGGACAGTTGCTTGATGATCGGGTACTTCATCGCGGGCGTTCCGAGAAGATCGCCAACGCTTTTTTTAGAATGTCGCGCTCCTGCCGTACTCGCCGCACGTCCCGCCGTAGCTGTTGCCCGTCCAGGTCCTGGTCGGGCATCTTCCCCGCGCCCGGAAACGCCGTGACCCCCTGCTCCTGGAGCTGTTTGCGCCACTTGGTCAACATGCCGCGGCCAACACCCAGATCCCGGGCCACCTCAGACACCGGATGGCCCAGCTGCGTCACCATCCTCACTGCCTCAATCTTGAACTCGCGACTGTACCGCCGTCGTGACCCCATGCTTCACCTCCGAGCCCTTTATCGGGCTTCCAAAGGTGTCCGGGAAATCGGGGGAGGCCCAGTTTCTCGGGCGCGCGCGGCGGGTGTCGGGTGCGCAGCGGCTCTAACGCGGGACCTCGCTCTCGTACCCGGTCAACTCCCGGCGCACCATCGATACTGGGATCACACCGACGGCGGCAAACTCGTCCATGAACCGCTTCAGGGTGAATCCATCTCCGAGCTGGAGGGCGCGTTCGGCGAGGAGCCTCTCGATCCAGGGCTGCGTGAGATCGCGACTTGCTGATGCGAGCGCTTTCCGGCGCGGCGACGCGTAGGTATTTCGCGCTGACCGCGGCGGGCTACGCGGTGCTCGAGGTGGCCCGGAGGATCCGCGCCGACCTATACGCCGTGCGACCCCGCGGCACGGAGCTCGAGCTCACTCGTAGTTTCCGAGGACGCGTAGTGACACTTTGCGGGCCGCACTCAACTTGCGTACGCGCGCCTCGTGCGCGAAGAAGCCGTCGGCAGAGTCGCCGATGATGAAGAACGTGCTGCCGTCCTCGTTGTCGAGCCGCCCACGCTTCAGCACCGCACCATCAACATCCTGGAACTCGATCTCGATGCGGTCGACGAGCAGCGCCAAAACAATCTCGTCCGGCGATACATGGCGCGATAGCTCGATGCGCGCTCTGTAGCCGCCTTGGCGGATGCGGCCGCAAGTCGAACCGCAGTTTCGCAGTGCCGTTCCCGAGGTTTCGATCCACGAATGACAGTTCGCCGAGCGAGTCGCCGAGATCGAAGACGTACTCCTCGAGCAAGGGCATGTCGAGCTGCCCTGGTGCTGCGACGAGGCCCGGCGGCCACGTCTACAATGCCGCCGCCGCCAGCCAGCGGGCGCCGGGGGTTCGTAGCTCCAACCTGTCCATCATCGACTGCACGTCCAATCC
Source organism: Acidobacteriota bacterium (assembly GCA_965197275.1). Lineage (GTDB taxonomy): Bacteria > Acidobacteriota > UBA890 > UBA890 > WLXD01 > DASCOT01. The sequence goes on along the minus strand of CBDAMQ010000025.1, from coordinate 1,974 downwards.
CTAGAGGTCGCCTCTTCACAAGGATACCCGAGACCTCGGGCAATCCGGCACGATGTAGTAGAACCAGAGCGGCTCCGGAACCGGCATTACGCGCGACGAGATCATCGCCTAGCAGGTCAGCCTCATGACCCGCTGCGCCGCCTATCGCCAGGCCGAGCTGAGGGTCCACTTGCCCATGCGAGGTTCGCGCCGCCGCAGCCGAAACACCCGGGACGGACTGATCGAGGATAGCCTCCGGCCGGCTGCCTGGGGCGACGCTGTAGTTCGGAGCCGGAGCTGATCAAGTCATAGAGCTGGGCTCGGGGGAACGCCATAGCCGAGGCTATATTCGATCCCGAGGTGGAACTGCGCACATGCGTGTGGCCCCGTTGAGCGGCAAAGCGGTACCAACGGACGGGTTCGGCATCGTCCTCTGGGACGCCCTAGCCATTGGCGTACATGTCCCCGAGGTTGTTCTGCGCGTCAATGTCACCCTGCTCGGTGGCTCGCCACCGGTCCAGGTTCAGGACGGATGATGCGATGCGGGACTCGAGGCCTAGCCGTCCCGGTCAACGGCTGCGCAGCTGGCCGCGGGCGCCAGGTTGCGCGCAGAGCTGGTACGCGCGCTGAGCCGTCACGATGGACGAGTTGCTCGCAGCGTTCGACACCGCCGACGCCTGACGGCCGCCGAGTTTGGCGGAACGCGAGATCCGATGGGATTTCCGGGGTGGGCCGCGAGAGATCGTCCTCCCGCCCGCGAGATAGATCCACCTCCTTCGCGTAGCCACTGTCTGCCGCGTCGAGGCGCTGGGAGCCCCCATGCGCACCCATCCGCTGGCCCGAGTGCGAGTGCCTGACGCGTGGTTCTGACGCGATCCGGACCGAGCCCGAGATCTCGATGTAGCAATGCTGCGCCAACGTCAATCTGGACGACCAAAACCACGAGATTCCGCGAGACCCGTCGGCAGTGCGTAGCAGGCCCGACACCTGTTTGTCGGACTTGCACCACACCGGAGGGAGAGCCATTGGGACGCTACGTCGTTTCCTCTCTACAGCGATGCGGATCTGGCTGCGCAACCGTCGGTGGATCAATGGGGAGAGTCGTGACATCACAACGCGACGGGGGATCAGTGAGGACTAGAAGGCGGCGATCGTTCGTGCAGCCAGAGCATCGGAACCTGAGTTCGGGTTAGCCCCGCAACAAATGACTAACAGACACCAAGTCGGGCAGCTCGTGGTGCACCCCAAACGTCCCCAATGGGGGCCAGGGAAGGTATTGGCCGTAGAGGACAAGAAAATGACCGTATATTTTCGAGACGCACCTGGAGATGCGGCCAAGACGATCGACACCGGCATCGCCAGGCTTGCGGTGGCTTCAATCCAAACGGACGAATTCCTCGACAACCTGCCGCCCCTGGAGGAACGGACGACCCGGTTTCGGAAGAAGCGGCTCTTAGTTGACGACTGCGTGCAGATCTTCCTCGGCCGGTATCGGGACGGGTTCGACGATCCCGCGTACATCGGCGACTTGCACTCTGGAGAGCGCGCCTACAAAGTAGCGGCTCATGAGCTGTACCGAGCCGAACTCGGCGATGGCTGTGCTGAGCGCCTACTTGAGCAAGTCGAGATCGGGGAACTCCGGTGTCGGAGCCTGCGAGTCCAGGGCCGTACGAATCTGCTTTTCAGTACCGAGGCTGCAGCGTTTCGTGACGGCCTTCCGGTCGATTCGGCGGCTACACAGTTCTCTTTTGCTCTGCTCCGCCTTCTATCCAGCGACACGATCGACGGTGCGCGATTCCACGAACTGGCCCGAGCCGTGTCGTCTCTACCGGCGGAAGAAGACAAGACGAGCCTTGCGGATGCCTTGCTCGACAAACTCAGACCTCTCGGAGCTTGCGATGTGATCGACGTCCAGTCGTTCATGTGGGTCGTCGCAAGGTCCGAAAATTAGGAGAGCACGGGAGATCCGTCACCCCGGACACTTGAAGTAGGACA
>CBDAMQ010000024.1:0-216041 GCA_965197275.1 Acidobacteriota bacterium | reverse complement strand
GGTCAGGAGCATCTGCTGGGCGATGGCAAGCTACTGCATCAGCTAGCAATCTCGGGCCAATTGACCTCGCTGATCTTCTGGGGGCCGGCCGGCGTCGGCAAGACGACTTTGGCGCGCATCATCGCTGTCGCCGGGGACAGCCACTTGGTCGAGCTGTCGGCAACCACAGCCGGGGTCAAGCAAGTGCGCGAGACGGCGGATCACGCCGCTCGCCAGCGGCGACACTCCGGCGCCCGGACAGTTCTGTTCATCGATGAGATCCATCGATTTCATAAGGGCCAGCAGGACGCCCTGTTGCCATGGGTCGAGAATGGTTCGATCGTCCTCATCGGTGCGACGACGGAGAACCCGTCCTTCGAGGTGGTGCCACCGTTGCTGTCGCGTTGTCGGGTCGTACGCCTGTCAGCGCTGACGCCTGCGGACCTCGAACATGTCCTCAGGCGAGCCCTTGATGCCACCGCTGCCGCGTGGACTCGCGGCGTCGTCGGTTACGAGGTCCCGGCCGCCCTCGTGCGCCAGATCGCCGCCTTGGCAGACGGGGACGCACGGGCGGCGTTGACGGCGCTGGACCTTGCGGTCGGCCTGGCTCGCCAAACGTGGCGCCGACGATATCGTGGTGACCGCCGAGGACGTCAAGGAGGCCCTTCAGCGCCCGCACCTCCGATACGACCTCGAGGAGCACTTCAACCAGATATCGGCGCTCCAGAAGAGCATTCGAAACAGCGATCCAGATGCCGCGCTGTACTGGCTCGCCCGCATGCTCGAAGCGGGCGAGGCGCCCCTCTACGTCGCCCGTCGACTGGTGCGCATCGCCAGTGAAGACATCGGTCTGGCGGACCCCGCGGCACTGTCGCTCCGCTGTCGCCGGGATGCAAGCGATGCATGCCATCGGCATGCCAGAGGGTGCCCTGGCGCTGGCGCAGGTCGCCATCCATCTGGCGTCCTCACCCAAGAGCAACTCCATCGATACGGCCTACAAGGCCGCCGTGGACGAGATCCAGGCGAGCGGCAACCTCGTCGTTCCATTGCACTTGCGCAACGCTCCGACTCGCTTGATGGAGGAGGAGGAGGGTTACGGCGACGGCTATGTGTACGCGCACGACCTTGCCGAGGGGGTAGCGGCGATGGCCTGCCTCCCCGACGAGATCAGCGATCGGCAGTTCTATGTGCCCGGAGAACGCGGCGACGAGGTTGAGATCGCGGAGCGGATGCGAGCCGCCGCGAAAGCCAATCGCCCTCCAGGAGCTGCCGACATCCTTGACGACGTGGGCTAGGTAATCCCGGCCGATCGCCGCCGCGACACCTTCTTCTTGCGCCGTGGAGCGGAACTCGCCGCCGCCTTGCGTGGGGCCGGCGGCGGCGCCGTCAGCGCGTGCTGAAGCGCCTCCTCCACACGGTCGATAAACACGAAGTCGAGGCCCTTCCGCGCCTGCTCCGGAATCTCCTCCAGGTCCTTCTCGTTCTTTCGCGGCATCAGGACTCGTTTGAGTCCGGCGCGATGCGCTGCCAGAACCTTGTTCTTGATGCCGCCCACCGGAAGCGCAAGGCCACGCAACGTTAGCTCACCGGTCATCCCGAGGTCGCTCGCGACGCGGCGCCCGGTGAACAACGATGCAAGTGCCACGAGCATCGCGACCCCTGCCGACGGCCCGTCCTTCGGCGTGGCGCCGGCAGGCACATGAACATGTACGTCGTATGTCTTGAACGCGCCGTCGGCGATTCCGAGCTCCGCGGCATGGCCACGCAAGTACGACATGGCCGCCTGGGCAGATTCCTTCATGATCTCGCCGAGCTGCCCAGTAAGCCGAAGCTCACCCTTCCCTTTCATCCGCGTCGCCTCGATGAAGAGGATGTCGCCGCCGGCCACGGTCCACGCCAGACCCACAGCAACACCGGGAAGCGCCGTTCGCTCCGCAACATCGGAAAAGAACTTCATGGGTCCGAGGAAGCCGTGCAGATCGGCACCCGTGACCTTCACAGATTCGGCGGGCGCTGCCCCGGGGTCGTCGATGCGCTCCGCAACCAGCCGCGCTTGGGCGCGGCAAATCGCCGCGATCTCGCGCTCCAGACCGCGTACGCCGGCCTCTTCGGTGTAGTCGCGCACGATCGCCGCTATGGCGTCATCCGCGAAACCGAGCTGCTCCGTTGATAGGCCGTGATCGTCGAGCTGGCGCGGAACCAGAAAACGCTGGGCGATCTCGACCTTTTCTTCGGCCGTGTAGCCGGGGAGCTCGAGAATCTCCATCCGATCGCGCAGCACGGCGGGTATCCCCTCGGGCATGTTGCCCGTGGCGATGAACAGCACGCGTGAGAGGTCGAAATCGACCTCGAGATAGTGATCGGAGAACGTGTCGTTCTGCTCCGGATCGAGGACTTCGAGCAGGGCGGCTGAAGGGTCGCCACGGAAGTCCTGGCCTACCTTGTCGATCTCGTCGAGCATGAACACCGGGTTCATCGACCCGGCCCGCTTGATTCCCTGGATCACGCGGCCCGGCATCGCGCCCACGTAGGTGCGCCGATGCCCCCGGATCTCCGCCTCGTCGTGTACGCCTCCAAGCGATAGTCGGACGAACTCCCGTCCCAGAGCCGCCGCGATCGAGCGCCCCAGCGACGTCTTCCCTACCCCCGGCGGTCCTATGAAACAGAGGATCGGTCCCCGCTTGTCGGGCTTGAGCTTGCGGACCGCCAGGTATTCGATGATCCGCTTCTTCACCTTCTCCAGGTCGTAGTGATCCTTGTCGAGAAGTTCCGCCGCGGTCTTCAGATCGAGATTGTCCTCGCTGTACGTACCCCATGGCATGTCGAGGATCCACTCAAGATACGTGCGTAGGACGTGGTGCTCGGCCGCCGCCGGCGACATTCGCGCCAGCCGATCGAGCTCCTGAGTTGCCGCCTTGCGAACCTCGTCGGACATCGCGGCCTCTTCGATCCGACGCCCGAGCCGTTCGATCTCGGCGTCGTCCTCTTCCTCGCCGAGCTCCCGTTTGATCGCCCGCAGGCGTTCACGGAGGTAGATTTCGCGCTGGCCGCGATCGATCTCGCCTTGCACTTCCGATTCGATCTTCTGGGACAGCTCCAGAACCTGAACCTGGTGCGTGAGCTGCCCGAGCAGCACGGTCAGTCGGCCCGTCGGGGACAGCGTTTCCAGCAAGCGCTGCTTATCGTCGACAGCCGTGGCGATGTGCGCTGCGATGATGTCGACCATGTCGCCCGGAGCCACCGCCGCACTCGCAAGGCCCTCGAGCTCCGACGGCAGATTGGGCGATAGCTCGATCAGCTGACGCAGCAGGCGCATCACACTGACCCGCTTGGCCTCCGCCTCGACCGTCATGGATGACGGTTGCTCCGGGACCTCCAGCCATGCGGCATGCATGTACGGATCCGTTGTGGTGACCTCGGCGAGGCGCAGGCGTTGGATTCCTTGGACGATGACGTTGAGGTTCCCGTTGGGCAGTTGCAGCACCTTTACCAGGCGCGCCAGAGTTGCGACGTCGTGCAGATCGTCGGCCGTCGGCTCCTCGATCTGGGAATCGCGGAGAGCAACGACGGCCACGAGCCGATCGATGTCGAGGGTCTCCATCACCAGTTGCTGCGAGGGCTTTCTACCGACGAGCACCGGCACGACAACGCCGGGGAACAGCACGGATCCACGCAGCGGAAGCACCGGCAGGGTCGCCGGGAACTCGAGCTCCGCTTCCGTCGGGTGGCCGAGCTCCTGCTGGATCTCGGCGTCCAGGTTGGTATCGAACGGATCGGATTCGGCCATTTCGGTTGATCGCTCTTTCTATCGAGTACTGATGACAGTGCGGTTGAATATGGTATCGCGACCCCATCGGGCGCATAGCGCAGCCATGGCCATTGTCACCCTGCGCAGCTCACTCATTCTCGTCGCGCGGATCGTACGGGTGCCGGTCCCTGAGCTGGCGCATTAGCTCCAGCACTGGTTCGTCGAGCGTAGTTGGCAACCTGATCGATACCCTTGCCATGAGGTCGCCGGTCCCGCCGGACGAGCCGGGCACCCCTTTGCCGCGGACGCGGAACACCTGCCCGTTCGTTGTTCCGGCGGGAAGGTTGATCGACGTCGTGCCTTCGAGGGTCGGAACCTTGACACGACCACCGAGGGCAGCCTCATAGATCGTAATCGGTAGGTTGGTGTGCAGATCGTCGCCGACAAGGCGGAACGTCGGGTGAGCTGCGATACCGACCTCGACGTATAGATCGCCGTTCCCTCCACCGTTCAAACCACCGGACCCCTTGCCCCGTACTCGGACCTTGGTTCCCGATCGGACCCCGGCCGGGATGCGGACGCGTGCCCGTTTTGCCTGTCCGTTCTCAGCGCGGTAGCCGATCACGCGCTCGGCACCGTTGATGGCGTCCTCCAGGCCGAGATCAACTCGTACCTGCACGTCACGCCCGCGACTCGGTGGAGCTTGCTGAGGGCGCGGTCGACCGCCAAAGCCACCGCTCGAGCCGAGTCCGCCCAGCAGATCCTCGATGTTGAAGCCGCCGACTGAAAAACCGCTCCCACCGAAGAACTGGCCGAATTGCTCGGAGAACCCCGAGGCGTCGAAATCGCGCGCGAACGCCTCAGGGCCCACCTGATCGTATTTCTTACGTCGCTCGGGCTCCCCGACCACGTGGTAAGCCTCCGAGATCTCCTTGAAGCGCTCCTCGGCTTTCGCATCGCCGGGATTGACGTCCGGATGCCACTTGCGGGCAAGCTTCCGATAGGCCCGCTTGATCTCGTCCGCAGAAGCCGCCTTCGCGACACCGAGAGCGGCGTAGTAATCCTTGCGCGCCATCTAGCGTCCTCGGGACATGGCTGGGATCGACGCGCCCACTCTATTCCGCACCGGCAGCAACAGCATCCGTCGCTTTGCGGAACACCAGCACCGACGTCGTGGGGTCGGAATCCACCCGTACGCGGTCGCCAGGCGTGTACTCGGCCGACAGCATTGCCTGCGCCAGCGGATTCTCGACCAGCTGACGGATGACTCGTTTGAGCGGTCGGGCACCATACGCCGGATCGTAGCCGCGCTGTGCCAGCAAGCTCTCGGCAGCGGCCGTGAACTCGAGATCGAGCTCACGGTCGGCGACCCGGGCACGCAGCCGGTCGAGCTGAATGCTCACGATCTCCCGCAGATTCGCGGCCGACAACGCCGCGAAGACAATCGTCTCGTCGACGCGGTTGATGAACTCCGGCCGGAACGTCCGCCGGACTGACTCCATCACCGCCGCCTCGACGCCCTGCGGACCGATCTCGTCAATCCGCTGCATGTGCTCACTGCCAAGGTTTGAAGTCATTATGACAACGCTGTTGGAGAAATCGACCGTGCGTCCTTTGCCGTCAGTCAGGCGACCGTCGTCGAGGATCTGGAGCAAGATGTTGAAGATGTCGGCATGTGCCTTCTCGATCTCGTCGAGAAGTATGACCGAGTAGGGACGGCGACGAACTGCCTCGGTGAGCAAGCCGCCCTCCTCATGGCCGACGTAACCCGGCGGTGCGCCGATCAACCGCGCCACCGCGTGTCGTTCCATGTATTCCGTCATGTCCAGACGGATCATCGCCTCTTCGCTGTCAAACAAGAACTCGGCCAGGGCTTTCGCCAGCTCAGTCTTGCCGACGCCGGTCGGGCCGAGAAACATGAACGAACCGTAGGGGCGACCGGGTTCCTGGAGCCCTGCACGGGCCCGCCGGATGGCGTCGGAGATAGCCGCAACAGCGGGCTCTTGACCCACTACGCGTCGATGAATCCGGGTCTCCATCTCGAGTAGCTTCTCGATCTCTCCTTCGATTAACCTGGTCACCGGGATACCGGTCCACCGCGATACCACTGCCGCGATGTCTTCCGCCTCGACCTCCTCTCGGAGCATGGCGTTACCATCCCCGTGCAGCTCTTCCAGCCGGCACCGCGAAGTCTCGAGCTCCGCCTCGGCTTCGCGGACGACGCCGTAGCGCAGCTCCGCAGCGCGCGCCAGCTCGCCGTCGCGCTCAGCGCGATCGGCCTCGGAACGCGCCTCCTCGATTCGTCGTTTGAGTTCCTGGATGCCGCGGACGTGACGCACCTCGTCATCCCACCGTGCCCTGAGCTGTTCGTGCTCGGCAACCAGCGCGCTGAGATCCTCCTCCAGAGCCCCCAATCGCTCACGGGAGGCGCGATCGTCTTCCTTGCGGAGCGCCTCGCGCTCGATCTCGAGCTGACGACGTCGACGCCCGATCTCGTCCAACGGCGCCGGCATGCTATCGATCTCGACTCGTAGCAGCGCTCCCGCCTCGTCCATCAAATCGATCGCCTTGTCCGGCAAGAATCGATCGCAGATATAGCGGTGAGAGAGCGTCGCCGCCGCGATCAATGCGGCGTCGCGGATCCGCACGCCGTGATGAACCTCGTAGCGCTCCTTGAGACCTCGTAGGATCGAAATGGTCTCCTCCACGCCCGGCTCATGGACGCGAACTGGCTGGAAACGTCGCTCCAGCGCCGGGTCTTTCTCGACGTGCTTGCGGAACTCGTTCAGCGTCGTGGCACCGACGGCATGCAGCTCACCGCGCGCCAGCGCCGGCTTCAGCATGTTGGACGCGTCGACGGCGCCCTCTGCAGCGCCGGCGCCGACAACCGTATGCAGCTCATCGATGAACAGGATCACGTCGCCCACGTCCGTGACCTCGCGTAGGAACGCCTTGAGTCGATCTTCGAACTCACCGCGAAACTTCGCCCCCGCCAGCATGGCAGCGAGATCGAGGCTGATGACGCGCCGGTCCTTCAGCGTCTCGGGCACGTCACCGCTGACGACCCGCTGTGCCAGCCCTTCGACGATGGCCGTCTTCCCCACCCCAGGCTCGCCGATCAGAACCGGGTTGTTTTTCGTTCGCCGTGACAGCACCTGCACCACGCGACGGATCTCCTCATCGCGACCGATCACCGGGTCGAGCTTGCCGCTGCGCGCCGCCGCGGTCAGATCAACGCCGTACTGATCGATGGCGTCGTACTTGTCCTCCGGGTTGGGATCGGTAACCCGCATCGAGCCTCGGACTTTCTGCAGCGCCGAGAACAGATCGTCGCGACCAACGCCATGTGAGGCAAGTAGATCGGCTGCTTTGGCTCCGGAACCCAGCAGCCCTAGCAGTAAGTGCTCTGTCGAGACGAATCGATCCGCGAGCTGATCGGCTTCCGTGTGCGCCGCTTCGAAAGCCGAGCTGGCGCTTGGCTCCAAATACGGCTCCAGATCGCTCCCGGTCACCCGCGGCCGTAGCTCGGCCTCCGCGACGGCGGCTTGGAGCAGTGCTTCCGGCTCGTTTCCGAGCCGCTGTAAGACGTTGCGCACGACGCCGTCGCGCGGCTCGAGCAGCGCGATCAACAGATGCACGCCAGCGATCCCTTGGTGTTGTAGCGACTGCGCCAGCGCCCGGGCGCGCTGTGCAGCCTCCTGTGCCTTTACCGTAAACCTGTCGAATCGGATCATATCGACGGTCCTGCCCACTGGCGCGGAGCTCGTCCTTCGCGGGTGATCGAAAAAGCATGCTGGTTCAGATCACGAACGACCGACGCCACACGTCCGACGACCTCGATGTCGGCGCCGGCGTCGAATCGCCCAGCCAACGGCAAAGCCGCTCGGCTATCGCCCGACATCTCCAGCAGCAGTACGCGTCGAGATTGCAGCCCCAGCACCAGGTCGCCGCTGCGAGGCTTGGCGTCACGATCGACCACTAGCAGGTCGCCCGGCAGGATCCCACGGGAGCCGAGCGAGGCCGAGCGCATCTGCGCGGCGATGGCGTTGGGTCCCACCAATCTGCCGTCGACGTAGAGCTCGCGTCCGCTAGCCTTGGCAATGCCGCCTACGGACGGGACCTCGGCGACCACCGGGACGGCGATCGACCGTCGCCCGGCCCGTGGTCGCGCCAGCCGCGCCAGTTCGATGCCGCGCGACGCACCGGGGCGCCTGCGGATGAAACCCTTGCGCTCGATCGCCTTGAGGTGATCCGAGATCCCGGCGGCCGATGCGAGGCCGAAGGCCGCAGCGATCTCCATGAGAGTTGGCGGGATGCCGTTGAGATGCACCTGACCGACAATGAACTCGTAGATCGCACGCTGTCGTCGGGTGAGCGGCGTCATCTGCTTGGACCTCGGCCGCGACAATGCGGCGGGTTCGAGAAAGCAAGACCAGATCAGGGCTTCAGTATACCGAACATTATTTCGGTATACAAGAAATACTTTCGGTACCAGGGGACCTTCCGATCCGAGCTGCCGGGTGCCTAGTTGGCGGCCGCCTGGCCCCGCGGCCAGGGACACGCGTCGACCAGCACGCACGCATCGCAGGCCGGCCTGCGTGACTTGCAGGTGTAACGGCCATGCCAGATAAAGAGGCGCGAGATGTCCCGCCAGCGGCCTTCCGGATACAGGTCTCCGAGCCGTTGCTCGATCTTCACCGGATCCGTCTCCGCCGTCAGCCCCAGCCTCTGGCTAACGCGCCGACAATGCGTGTCGACCGCGATCCCCGGCAACCCGAAGGCTCCCGCGCGCACGACATTCGCTGTCTTGCGGCCCACGCCGGGAAGCGCCGTCAGCTCGGCCATGCCGCTCGGCACCTGGCCGTCGTGGAGCTCCATCAGCTTGGCGCAGCAACCCTGGACGCTCTTGCTCTTCTGGCGGAAGAACCCCGTGCTGCGGAGCTGCTCCTCCAGGTCCTCTCGTGATGCACCTGCGAACGCCGCGGCGTCGGGATACTTGCGGAACAGCGCGGGCGTAACCTGATTGACACGCTTGTCGGTCGACTGTGCCGACAGGATTGTGGCAACGAGCAGCTGCAACGGGCCGTCGAAGTCCAACTCGACCCGAGCTTCCGGATAGCACTGCTCGAGTCGATCCAGGATCTCCGCGGCGCGAAGCCGGCTCTCTCGGCGGCGCGCCGTCACGCCGATCCCCCCTCGCGCTCCTCCGCTGGCCCGGTGATCCGCACCGCCGTGGTGAGCAGCTGCGTATGACCCACCATGCGGTGTGCTGGCCGGGTCTTCCCCGGTCGGGCGAGGATCTCCCGAACGAGCACCTCCACCGTTTCGACCATGCCGAAACCGTATTCGGGCAAGGCGCCCGCCAGGCGTTCGGCCTGATTGAACGTTGGTGTGGCCGCGGCGAACCTACCGCTGCCGCGCAAGGCTGCGGCGATGGCGTCGAGCTCGGCCCAAGGCTCTGGCACATCGGTGAAAACCGCGTCGACACCGGGCTCCAACGCGTCGCCCACTTCTCGCAGACGAAAGTCGATCCCCTGCTCGATTCCTGCGGCAACGGTGTTCTCGCGCGCCAGCTCCAGGAACTCCGGTCGTCGGTCGTACGAGTAGACGACTCCCCCGGGCGATACCGCCGTCGACAGCGCGATTGACATCGCCCCCGACCCCGAGCCGATCTCAACCACACGCGTCCCCGCCCGCAGGTCGAGTGCTGCGATGAGAAAGGCCGCGTCCTTCGGATACATGATGTTGGTGCGACGGTGCACCTTCATCATGCGGTCAATCCAACGAGGCTGGAGCAGCAGCAGCCGTGCGCCGGTGTTCGTGATCAACACGTTCCCCCACGACCGGCCGATGACGTCATCGTGGTCCATCGCACCCTTATGCGTGGAGTGGCGTTGTCCGGCCTGCAGGCGAAGCAGGAACGTTTTTCCGTCCTCGAGAGTAACGAGCACCTGATCGCCGGGACGGATGGTGTCGGCCAAAGCTCGGGACTCCTGATACGCGTCGGCGTCGCGCCAGAGAGAAAAGTGGTCGCGGCGCCAGAAACCCGCGGCGCGCGTACCGGGAAGGCGATGGGGCGGCTACTGTAGCATGCAGCCATCGGCGCCCGAGCGGACCCTGGGGCGACGGTGCCGAATGCTATGCTCGACCGCGCTCACCACCCACGCGGAGACCGTAATGTCCGACTTGGTCGCCCCGCTCGGCGGCCTGATCCTGCTGCTGGCGCTGTCGGGGTTCTTCTCCAGCGCCGAGACCGCGCTGATGGCCGTGAGCCGCTACCGGCTCCGCTATCTCGAACGGCGGGGGGTGCGCAACGCCGACGTGGTGCGACGCTTGATCGAATCCCCCGAAGGGCTTCTATCGGCCATCCTGCTAGGGAACAACTTCGTGAACATCGCCGCCTCGTCGCTGGCGGCAGCGATTGCCATCCGCGCCGCGGGCGAGAACGGGATCTGGGCGGCAACCGTGATCATGACTGCGGCTATCCTCATCTTTTCCGAGATCGGGCCAAAGACGATCGCCGCCCGCAACCCGGAGCGGTTGGCGCTCATCGTCGCACGTCCAATTCAGTGGACCGTGCGACTCTTGCGACCGCTCGCGGGCTCGGCAGCGTACGTCGCGGGTCTCGTAATCCGTCCGTTTGTAGGCCCGCCGACGGCTGCTCCCCAGGTTTCCGAAGAGGAGATCAGGGGCATGCTGGAGGTCGGCGAGGAAGAGCGTGTCATCGCCCGCGAAAAACGACGCATGCTGTCCAGCATCTTCAGCCTTACTGAGACCACTATCGAAGACGTGATGATCCCGCGAACGCAGGTGAAGTCCATCTCGGTCGATGCAACACCCGTAGAGGTGCTGCGGGCGATCCGGGAGTCGGGAGCAACCCGGCTCCCGGTGTATCGAGGGAGCCTTGACGACATCGTGGGCATGCTGCACTCGAAGGACGTGTTCCAGTACTGGGAACGTATCGGCGACCTGGACATCGCGGCGATCATGCGCAGGCCGGTCTACGTCCCCGAAACGGCGACGCTCGAGACCCTGCTGCGCCTGTTCCGTCACCATCGCCAGCACATGGCACTAGTGATCGACGAGTTCGGGGGTGTTGAGGGAATTGTCTCGCTCGAGGACCTGCTCGAAGAGATTGTCGGAGACATCGACGATGAGCACGACGTGCCGCAGGAGCCTCAGCTAAAGGAGCTCGAGGATGGCAGCCTGCTGGTCGAGGGCACCTGTCCGATCAGCCTGCTTAATCGGCGCTACGCCCTCGGCCTCAGCGCCCGCGACAGCATGACGCTGGCAGGCCTGCTGATGGAGTGGAGTGGCGGCATTCCGCAACCCGGCGAGCGCCTGGGACAGGGCGACCTCACCTTCAACATACGGCGCGCGAGCCGCAATCGGATCGACCTCGTCCGCATCGAGGGCTTGCGCTCCGCTGGCGACGAGTCGCCCGGCTGACGGCGGTGCATCGCGACGCCGAGTGCCGGCCCAGGACTCAGAACAACAGCACCTCAACGGTCGAGGCCACCGGCAGGTCGGTCTTGTCCGGCTCGATCTCGATCCAGCCGTCCGCCTGCGCCATGCTGCTGACGGCGCTGGAGAACGTGAACGACGTGGTAGCGATGTCGCCCTCCACGCACACCGGCAGCAGGTGTGTCATGCCGGCCGGCGACCGTACCTCTTCGCCGAGATCACAATGGCGCGTCGGGCGCCCCGGCGGCAGGTGGGCCATACAGCGGACCAGCGGGGCGACGAGGGCGTAGGCCTGCATCATGCAGGTGGTGGGGAACCCCGGAAGCCCGACGACGGCCCGGCCCGCGGCGCGGCCGATGAGAAGAGGTTTGCCGGGTCGCACGGCCACACCGTGTACGAGAATGTTGCCGAGGTCACCGACGACGTCCGCCACCAGGTCGCGTCGGCCCACCGATGTGCCGCCGATGGTGATCACGAGATCGAAACCGGGCCGCCGGATCGCTTCCGCGAGGGCCTCCCGGCGGTCGACGACGATGTCGGCGCGCTCGACCTGGGCCCCGGCACGCGCGAGTAGCGCCTGCAACCCTGCCGCGTTGGAGTCGTACACTTGACCCGGCCGCAGCTCGGTGCCCAGCGGCACGACCTCGTCGCCCGTCGGGACCACCAAGACTCGCGGCCGCTCCCACACCTCGAGCTCCTGTAACCCTCCGGCAACACAGGCAGCCAGAAACGCCGCATGCACGACCTGACCGGCAGCGCCAATCGGTCGTCCAGCCAGCAGGTCCTCACCGCGGTGCGATATGTGCTGCCCGGGCTCCACGGCGGCAGCGACGCAGACGGCATCGCCGTCGCGACTCGTACGCTCGACGGGCACCACCGCGTCGACGCCGGGCGGCACCGGTGCGCCCGTCGCGATCTCGATGCAGGTACCCGGTTGAATCTCCACGTCGGCCGGCTGGCCGGCGGCGATCCGTCCCATGCAGTGCAACACTGCGCCTGCCGTGCCGCCGTCCGCGGCCCGCAGCGCGAAGCCATCCATCGCCGCTCGGTCCGCAGTCGGAACGTCAGTAATCGCGACGGCGTCGCTCGCGATGACACGGCCGGCCGCCTCGGCGAGGGGGATCCGCTCATGCCGGGCGACGGGGACTGCCAACTCCGCCGCGACCGCTCGAGCGTCGGAATAGCTGGTCAGGTCGGCGAAGGGCCGCATGGCGGCGCGGTCGGTCTCGGCGCTCATCGCAGCGCAGTCTAGCAGGTTAGACTCGCTTTCCATGGAAGCTCGAGCGCGGCTCACGGCGGCGATATGCCAGGCCGCCAGCGACGAAGGGTTCGACCGCTGTGCCGCTGCTCCGCTGGTCGCTCTGAACGCCGCTCCACGCCTTCGGGAATGGCTACGCCGCGGCCACCACGGCGAGATGGGCTGGCTGGAGCGCAACCTCGATCGCCGCACCGACCCGGGTGCCGTTGTCCCCCAGGCACGCTCGATCCTCATGCTGGCGCGCGACTATCAAACCGGACATGAAGCCACCGAGGATCCCACCCGCGGTCGGCTGTCCCGCTATGCGTGGGGCGAGGAGTATCACGAAGTGCTTGGCGCCGCGGTGCAGCGGCTCTACGAGCGCATCCGCGAGCTGTGTCCGGAGGCGACAGGGCGCTATTACGTAGATACCGGTCCGGTGATGGAAAAGGCGTGGGCCGAGCTCGCCGGTCTGGGCTGGATCGGCAAGCATACGAACTTGCTTGGCACGCAAACCGGCTCCTGGTTTTTCCTCGCCGCAGTCATCCTGGATGTCGAGCTCGACTACGGCGTCCCAGAGCGTGATCACTGCGGTACCTGTCGAGCGTGCATCGATGTCTGCCCCACAGACGCGATCGTGGCGCCTTACGTGCTCGATGCGCGACGCTGCATCTCCTACCTGACCATCGAACACCGTGGACCGATCCCGCCGCATCTGCGTGCCCCGATCGGCAATCGCATCTTCGGCTGTGACGACTGCCAGGACGTATGTCCGTGGAACCGCTACGCACGGCTTACGGAAGACACGACGTTCGCACCGCGCACCGAGAACGAGGCACCTCGGCTGCGCGAGCTCATGCGCCTCGACGCCGATGGCTTCCGTCATCGATTTCGACACAGCCCGGTTCGACGTGCCAAGTACGCCGGCTTCCTCCGCAACGTGGCGATAGCGCTCGGCAACTCCGGAGATCCGGCGTCGGTGCCGGTGCTCGCGGAGCGCTTATCGGACGACGAGCCCTTGGTACGAGGCCACTGCGCCTGGGCCCTCGGCCAGCTCGGCGGTGCCGTTGCACATGATGCGCTCGACACCGCCAGGGCGGTGGAGGCGGACGGTTGGGTCAGCGAGGAGATCCGGATGGCGCTGCAACTGTGTTCCAAATGATCGCTAGCGACCGTGGAACGTGCCGTCGACCGTCTCGCGAACGCTTGTGTGGCATTCTCTAGCTTGCACAAGGAGGTTCAATGCGGCTCAGCGCGAAGGTTCGTTTCGCAGGTTCGACGGGGCTGGCCGTCGCCGGCCTGTTGGCATGGGCGCACGAGCCACCGCCGACCCTCGTGTACCCGGTCGATCTGGTGCCGGCGGCGGATGGCTGGGTGGTTGCCGACTTCAAGGCGCACGGGCTGCTACGCCTGTCAGCGGCCGGCGAGATCAGCCCCGTCTACCAGGGATCTGGCATGCCGCGCTCACCGTTGTACGGCACGCGGTCGGTCGTTCCTGCTCCGGATGGCGACGGCTGGATCGTCGCCGACCCGGGTACCTTCGGTCTCTATCGCGTCAGCGGCGTCGGGGAGCTGTCGACGCTTACCACCGAGCTCGACATCCCGCAGGGGTTGGCAAGGTTCGACGACCAGTCGCTCCTGGTGTCGGATCTCCGCAGCGGCATCGGCGCTGTGCATCGAGTCACGCTCGACGGTCGAGTCACAGTGTTCGCCGAGGTCGACAGTCCCAAGGGAATCGTCGCGGATGGCGACGATGCGTTCGCCGTGGTGTCACACGGCGAGCGGGCGGTGTTCCGAGTTACCCGGGCCGGACGGGTGTCGACGATCGCGGCCGGGGCGCCGTTCGACTTCCCGCACGATCTGGTGCGCGACCCCGACGGTAGCTTCGTGGTGACCGACGGCTACGCCGCGGCCCTCTTTCGCGTCTCGGTCGACGGAGCTATCAGCGTTCTGGCCCAAGGAGCGCCGCTGGTGAACCCGCAGGGAATCGTCCGTGACGACGAGGGATACGTCGTGGTGGATCCACAGGCCGGGGCCGTCTTCCGTGTTTCCAGCGACGGTGCCGTCACCACCCTTTTCACCGTCGACGCCGAGTAGATCGCCGGATCAGTCGGTCACCGCATCGTAGATCGCCGGCCCCTTGGCGCGCAGCTCCTCGTCTGAGAGGCCCTCGAGCTCGTGCGGGAAGACGATCCACTCGTCGGTCTCGACCTGCCAGTAGTCCGGCACGATGTCGGTCTCGTTGCGCAGCGGTTTGTAGTAAACGGTGGCGATGCGCATCTCGGGCGAGTTCAGCCGCGCCAGACTCCGAATCTGTTCGAGAATGGCCGCCATCGTATGGCCGGTGTCGAAAACATCGTCGATCAGCAGCAGGCGGTTGTCGGCCTCCAGCACGTCGATAATGTGATCGAGTCCCTTGATCTCCACGCCGGTATCCCCACGCTGCATCCCCTGGTAGGACTGCGTCTTGATCGTGGTGTGGTACGGATCGACGCCGCGCAGTCGAAAGTACTCGTGGATGAGGATCCCGGGCGGGGTGCCGCCGCGCCAGATGCCGACGAGGAAGTCGGGCCGAAACCCATCGTTCCAGATCTCGCGCGCCAGGCGCACTGACTCCAACATGAGCGTCCGGGCGTCGATGAAGATCTTCGGAATCGGCTCGCTCAACGAAGCGGGCTCCGCTTTGCGGTGGCGGATTGGATCCGCAACGGTAGCAGGTTCGCGGGCCCATGACATGAGTTGGTTGACGGCCGCCAGAGGCGTGGATAGGCTGGCTGCTTCAGGGGCCTTCCTGGGGACGTGCGGTGGGCGCGTGGATCGGGGGCGAGCATGGGGGCTCGGGGTTCTTCCTTGCACCAGCGCTAGCCCGATCTGTTGCCGTACTCGTCGGGATTCGATCGCATGGAGAGGGCAGCATGGGGTTCATCGGGCACCAGTTCATCCAGCAGGTCAGGGATTTCTCCGACGCGATGGTGCGTTACACGGCGGACCATCTCGACGTCGACTCAGGGGTACCGCGCGGGTTGAACCTGTCGACCGTCGATGACGTGCTCGGCTTCGTTCGCGAGCACGAGATCACATCGATCCGGCTGTGGTTCACCGATATTCTGGGCTTCCTCAAGACTTTCGAGATCACCCAGCACGAGCTCGCGGGTGCCTTCGAGGAAGGGATGGGATTCGACGGATCGTCGATCCACGGGTACCAGCGCATTCAAGAAAGCGACATGGTCGCGTTTCCGGTGCCGGAAACGGCGCAGTTCATCCCATTTCAGATCGGCCCGTCGCGCTGTATCCGCATGTACGCGGAGGTGCGTAATCCCGACGGCGCCCCCTACGCAGGGGATCCACGCAACATCCTCAAGCGCCAACTAGACCGTCTCGCCGAACACGATTTCTCGCACATGAACATCGGCCCGGAGGCCGAGTACTTCTACTTCAGGGACGGCGCTTCGACTGACGGCCTCGATCAGGCGGGGTACTTCGACCTGGTGCCGAGCGATGCCGGCGACGACCTGCGTGAAGCGACCGTGTTCGCCCTCGAGGCCATGGGCATCCAGGTCGAGTACACCCACCACGAGGTCGCGCCCTCGCAACACGAGATCGACCTGAAGTACGACAGCGCGCTGGAGATGGCGGACAAGCTGCAGACGTACAAATGGCTGGTAAAGGAAGTGGCACGTCGCAACGGCGTGCACGCGACCTTCATGCCCAAGCCGCTCGCGGGTGAGAACGGCAGTGGGATGCATACTCACCTGTCGATCTTCGACGCCACCGGCAACGCGTTCTATTCCGCCGATGACGCGCATCATCTTTCGGCGGCGGCGAAGCACTTCCTTGCCGGAGTGCTGGAGCATGCCAAGGAGATCTGCCTGCTGACCAACCAGTGGTACAACTCGTACAAGCGCCTCGTTCCGGGCTACGAGGCGCCGGTGTACATCGCCTGGGCGGAGCGCAACCGCTCCGCACTGGTGCGAATCCCTCAGTACAAGCCCGGCAAGGAGGTCGCAACCCGCATCGAGCTTCGATTCCCGGACGCCGCGTGCAACCCGTATCTGGCGTTCGCGAGCATGCTTGCGGCGGGCCTGGACGGTCTAGAAAACGAGCTGGCGCTGCGCGACCCGAGTCCCGAGGACCTGTACCATCTCTCCGCCGTGGATCGCGTCGAGAAGGGGATCGAGGCACTGCCCCACGACCTGTTCGACGCCGTCGAGGCAGCCCGTGAATCAGAGCTTTTGCGGCAAACCCTGGGGTCGGAGGTGGTGGACAAGTTGATCGAAACCAAGATCGACGAGTACGACGGCTACCGGCTGCATGTCTCCCATCGCGAGCTCGAGGAGAGCCTCAAGCTCTAGTGTCCGGTAGCCGGGAGGCACGGACAAGATACCTCCGGTGAGAAGAAGAACAGCGGTCGGCGCATATGTGGGGATCATGGTCTTCGTGGCCCTGGCCTACGAGACCTTCACCGGCAGCCTCAGCCTGGGTACGTTCCTGCCGATCGCCGGGTTCTACCTCGCAACGTCGGGCATCATAACGGCGTTCGCCGTGTGGACGGCGGGCGAAATCGGTCTGCCGAGCTTGCTGATCCTGTCTCGGTTGCCGGTGCGAACGCGTTGGGCCCGCTGGGCGGTCTACGGCGTCGGCGTGGGGCTCCTCCTGTGGGTCGGCAACATCGTGCTCTCCGGCGGTGGCAGTGAGGCCCTTCGGCCGTGGTTCTGGCGCCGTATCCAGACACCCGTCGGGACCACGCTGTTCTCGGCGCGTGCCGCGCTCCTCGAGGAGACCTTCTTCCGCCTCTTCATGATTCCGTTCCTGGTGTCGATCGTGATGCGCATGCGACCGTCACAGTACCGACTGCGCCTCGAGGGGGGCACAGCACGAGCCATCACGGCGCCGCGGGAACCGAGTGGCTGGATGATCGCAGCCGCGGTGCTGATCTCCTCCGTCCTGTTCGGACTCGCGCATCCGTTCAGCCCCCTACCGGCAATGCTGTTGGCTCCACTGCTGGCGGTCAGCTACCTGCGAGGCGGCTGGGAGTCGGCGGTAACGGCGCACTTCATCGCCAACATGATCGTCTTCTCGGCGTACTTCTGACGGCCGCCGAAACCGCATTCGCGGGCGGGCGTATAGAGTATCGACGCTCACAACCGCAGGAGGAGACCGTGGAAGTCGTCGGAGCTCTGATCGGCCTGATTGCTCTGGTCGCTGTCGGCTGCGTGCTCGTCGCCCTTTTCGGCCTGTTGCTTTTGCCGCTCGTGTTGCTCCTGAAGCTCGTCGGCTTTGGCGCCAAGGTGGCCTTCTCCGCTATCGGCTGGGTCCTCGGTGGCCTGGTATTGCTGCCGCTGATGGTCCTGCTCTTGCCAGTCATTCTGCTGGTCGGAAGCCTGGTGCTACTGAAGCTCCTGATCCTGGCGGTGCCGTTGCTGTTCCTGGCATTGGTGGTCTGGGCGCTCGTCACCATGGTTCGCAGGCCAGCAGCTGCCTGACTCCGTGTAGCACCGGCGCTCCCTTCCCGCCACGCGCCATGCTCCCGCGGTCGACATCGTGCTCAGGTGGTTTCGTCGAGCCCGGTGAGGCGCGCCAACGCGCGGCAAACGTTGACGCGCGTGACTTGCTTGCGCCAGTAGTACATCAGGTCAACGTTATCGAGCGGAGTTGCCCGCTTGTACGCTGCTTCGGCGACCTCGGCGAGCAACGCAGCGTCCGGCTTCCTGCCCTCCAGTATCTCCGCCGCCTCTGGCACCGCGACCGGGTGTGTATGCACCGCACCGAGCACCAGGCGGGCATCGTGTACCGCCCCGTCTACCATTGACAGTGCCGCCCCAACGCCGAGAATCGGGAAATCGAAGCTGCCACGGCGGCGGACCTTCAGATAGGTGCTGCGCAGCTCCGCAGCCACCGGCGGCAGGTGCACAGCAGTGACGATCTCGCCCGCCTCGCGCGTCAAGTAGTCGATGCCGTCGTCCTGATAGAGGCGCGCCAAGGCCAGGCTGCGAGCGCCGCCGGGCCCGACGAGATCCACCGTCGCCCCGAGAGCCATGAGTAGCGGCGCCGTATCCGTCGACGACACCGCCCAGCATTTGCTGGATCCCGGCGCGACGAGGCATATGTCGCCGTCCTTCTTCAGGCAGAACCCGATCGCGCGGCGCCACTCGTAGGTTTGGTTGTAGTAATTGCAACGCGTATCGACGCACAGATTGCCGCCCAGGGTCCCCATGCGCTGGATCTGCAGATTGGCGACCTGACCCGCCGCTTCTGCCAGACCCGAACAGTGTTTCCGCACACGGGCGTCGTCGGCCAGCTGACGCAGGGTCAGTCCGGCCCCAAGCACGATACCTCCGTCCGGCCGCAGCTCGATCTGCCGCATCTCATCGATGCGCCGGATGCCGACGAGCACCGGCGGCTCGAACTGCCGCCGCTTCATGTTCGGCAGCAAATCGGTGCCTCCGGCGACGTACATGGCGCGGCCCTCGGCCGCGGCCCAAAGGTCGACGGCCTCCGCCACGGTGCGCGCGGCGCGATACTCGAACGGCGGCAGGCGCAGCACGGCTAGTGGCCTGTAACAGATGATCGTTGCATGTCGCAGATGGGATTTGCGGGTGAGATCAAGGCGGGGTGAGCAAGGCGATGCAAAGGGCATCGTTGACGAGGCGCTACGCCGATATTCACCGATCTATGACCGCGCCTGATCAGCACGGGTCTTGGTGCTCACGCCGACGGGTCGGAATGTAGGCTTCGGGTGGCTCGTCGTACCACACGGGGTCGACCTCGAGAGGAGTGTCCCAGTCGACCTCCGGGACGCCATTCGGGCCGACCCGCGCTTCCTTATCTTGAGCTCTGAGACGCAACCCCGCCAGCACTTTCTCGGGGGTGATCGGAAGCTCGTCGATGCGGACCCCGATGGCGTTGTACACCGCATTCGCCACCGCCGGAGGTACCGGAAGGAACGGCCCCTGCCCGACCTCTTTGGCTCCGAACGGTCCTTCGCCGTCGAGACTCTCGACCAGGAAAGTCTCCACTGGAGGCATTTCGAGGAAGGTCGGACTTTTGTATTCCAGCATCGATGGGAACTTGTGCAGCCCCTTCCGGAATACCTGCTCCTCCATGAAGATCTCGCCTAGCGCCATGTAGACGGATCCCTCGACCTGACCCTCCACCAGCTTCGGGTTGATCGATCGGCCGATATCGTGACCGATCCATATCCTCGCCGGCGTCACGATGCCGGTTTCCGTATCGACGTCGACCAGGACGGCCGCCGCGGTGTAGGAATACGCTGGCGACGGGCCCACCCCCGAGCCCTTGTATGGGCCCCCGAGCGACGGTGGGGTATAGGAGCCGGTGGCCGACAGTTGCCCGATCATCGCCTCCGCGAGCGGGACCGCCTGCGCAAAGCCCATCGACACACCGCTCGATCGATGCTCGATACGCCGGTGGGCGAATCGTAGCTCGTCAGCGGGAACACCGAGCTTCGCGGCAGCGACAGTCGCGAGCATGTCGCGGATCCGCTCGCCAGCCTCCTTTGCCGCGTTGCCCATCATGAAGGTGACCCGACTGGAATACGAACCCAGATCTATCGGCGTCGTGTCAGTGTCCGACACCACCAGTTGAACGTCCTCGGGCGCGATCCCCAAGACCTCGGCGACCGTCATCGCGAGCACCGAATTGGATCCCTGACCGATATCGATTTCCATGCATTTGGCACAAACGCCGCCGCCACGATCGACCTTCAGATCCACCGACGTGTGCGGCATCTTGTTCCAATAGATCGGCAACCCGGCTCCCGACATATAGGCACTGGCTGCCACGCCGATCCCGCGTCCGAACGGCAAGCTGTGTCGCAAGTCGGAGAAGCCAGACGCCTCGCCGACACGGACGAGACACTCGTCGAGCCCGCACGAGGTCACCCGCATGTAGTTGGCGGTCATCGAGTACTCGTCAACGAGGATTCGACGTCGGTACTCGAGCGGATCAAGGTCGAGCGCTTCGGCGACGCGATCCAGGTGTATCTCGAGCGCGAAGCGCGGCTGCGGTGTCCCGTGTCCGCGCTTCGGCCCACATGCGGGCTTGTTGGTGAAGACACGCACGCCACGAAAACGGTAGTTGGGGATCTTGTAGGTCACCGTTTGCAGAGCACCCGTGTAGTAAGTGCTGGCGATTCCGTACGACCCGTACGCGCCGCCGTCTACACACGAAACGAAATCGAGCGCCGAGATGCTGCCGTCTGCCGCGTGTGCCGACTTGACCCACATCAGCACCGGATGTCGCCCGCGATGGGCGTAGAAGACCTCCTCGCGGGTGAGGGTGATCTTCACCGGTCGGCCGGTGAGCATCGACAGCTTCGCGGCAACGAACTCGTGCGGAAACATGTCGGACTTGCCACCGAACCCGCCGCCGTTCGGCGTCGCGACCACTCGTATCCTGCTGGCCGGTAGCTCCAGCACCTTCGCCAAGGCCTTGTGTACGTAGTGGGGTGTTTGCGTCGAGGACCAGAGGGTCAAACGCCCATCCGCCGAGAAGTGACCCACGGCGCAGTGTTGCTCCATTGCCAGGTGGTTGTTGCCCGAATAGAAGTACACCCCCTCATGAACGGAGGCCGCCGAAGCGATCGCCGCCTCGACATCGCCGAAGTGCAGATGGACTTGCTTGTGGACGTTGTCGCGCGGGCCGTAGTCGTGAATCCGCTCCTCGTCACCCACGGGCTGCAGGCCTTCCTCGATGTCGAACGCCGTCGGCAGGTCCTCGTACTCCACCTCGATCAGCCGTACCGCCTCCTCGGCGACGAACTCGTCGCGCGCCGCCACCGCAGCGATCGGATCGCCCACGAAGCGCACCCGATCAGGCTCGAGCGGGTACTCATCCTCGCTCACCGGGAGAATGCCGTATTTGTTCCGCGGCAGATCCTTGCCGGTGATCACCGCCTTCACTCCTGGGAGCGCCTGAGCGCGCGAAATGTCGATGCTGACGATCCGAGCGTGGGGCCTATCCGAGCCGTAGATCTTCCCGAACAGCATCTGCGGCAATTGGAGGTCATCGGCGTAGACCTCCTTTCCGGTGGCCTTTGCAAGGCCATCGACCTTCGGCAATGGCCTTCCGACAACCGACAACGAATCTCGCTCTGCCATGGTCAGCTCGCCTCGCTGTCGGGCGCCGTCATCGCGGCCGTGTCCCGGCACTGGAGTCGGAGCCGCGCTTGCCCTCCACCGGAGCCATTCCCGCATCCGGCTCGAACGCTGGCCGCGCCAAGACGCGATGCGTCGGATCCTCGTCGCCGGCAGCACGACGATCCCGGATGCGCTCACCTGCGAGCTCAACAGCCTCGAGAATCTTCAAGTACCCAGTACACCGACAGAGGTTGCCGGACAGGTAGGAGCGGATCTCGTCGCGGCTGGGGTGAGCATTGCGTTCGAGCAGCACCTCGGCAGACACCAGCATGCCGGCGCTGCAATAACCACACTGCGACGCCCCGATCTCGCCGAACGCCACCTGCAGCTCGTGCGGATCAGCGCCCGACGAAAGACCCTCGACGGTTCGCACCTCGCTCTCTTGCAGGTCGACCGCGAGTGCCAGACACGACAACACCGGCTCTCCGTCTACCTGAACTGTGCAGGTTCCGCACTCGCCTAGCTCACACCCGTGCTTGGTGCCGGTAAGCCTCAGGTCCTCGCGTAGAACCTCCAGCAGCGTCTTGTGAACCGGAACGACGAGATCGAATTGCTCGTCGTTGACACGCAGCTCAATGCGTTCCCGAATCACTTCTCGCGGGCTCCGAATCTTGGCGCGCGTTTGTTGCGAAAGGCACTCAACCCCTCGACTACGTCGTCGCCTGCGAACAGATCTTCTTGCGCTTCGGTCTCGGCAGCGAGGCTGGCCTCGAGAGAGCCATCCAGCCCCCGACGCAACAGGTACTTTGTCTGACGCACCATTTCGCGCGCCGCGCCGCGCTCGGCCAGCTCGGCGGCACGCTTGCACACCTGGCCCGAGGGCACCACCTCGTGTACCAAGCCGAGCCGTAGCGCCTCGTCGCTATCCACGACGCGCCCGCTAACCACCAGATCAAGGGCACGCGAGTAGCCCACTAGCTGCGGCAGCCAGAAGCTCGCCCCCCAATCCGGCGCCAGGCCGATGTTGCCCCAGCTGGCTGCAAGGCGCGCCGTCTCGTCGGCAACGCGCAAGTCGCAGTTGAGCGCCAGGGCGAAGCCGGCACCGGCAGCTACCCCGTTGATCGCAGCCACAGTCAAGCCCGCGAACGCCTGCAGGGCGAGAATGCACTCCACACCAGTGTGGAGGATATCGTGAAACGCTCGCTGGTCGCCCGCGTCGCGCAGCCTTCCCATCACCTCGACATCGCCACCGGCACAGAACGCCTTACCCTCGCCGGTGATCACCAGCGCCGCGACCTGGTCGTCGCGCGCTGCCTCGACAATGCGATCGCGCAGTTGCTCCCGCATGTCATCGGCGAGGGCATACAGCTTCTCGGCGCGCGACAGCGTGATTCGGGCGATCGCTCCCTCACGCCGCATCGTCACCTGGGCGCGTCCGTTCACGGCGTCGAACCGAGGCTCTCGAGGAGCAGGCCGGTGCCCATACCGCCCGAGACGCAGAGTGTAGCGAGACCGAGTCGCTCGCGCCGCCGCTGCAACCCGTGCAACAACGTCACCACGATGCGGGATCCGGTGCATCCGATCGGGTGTCCGAGTGAGATTGAACCCCCGTCGCTGTTGAGGCGCTCCGGGTCGAATCCCAGATCACGATCCACTGCCAGCACCTGCGCAGCAAACGCCTCATTGAGCTCGACTCGGTCGATGTCGGTGAGGCTCACGCCGGTCCGCTCGAGCAGATCACGGACCGCGGGAACCGGTCCAATCCCCATGACTGCGGGCTCAACTCCGGCTTGGGTGGCCGCCAGCAGACGTCCGTCGGGCGCCACGCCATGTTTCTCTGCCGCCTCGTCGGACATCAGCACTACAGCGGCGGCGCCGTCAGTGACACCGCTGCTGTTCCCCGGATGCACTGTACCGTCCTTCTTGAACACCGGCTTCAAGCGCGCCAGCCCCTCCGCGGTGACATCGTCGCGTGGGTGCTCGTCGCAGGTGACGACCGTGTTACCCCGCTTGCCCGGCACTTCGATCGGAACGATCTCGGTGTCGAACGCACCGGCGGCACGCGCCGCCTGGGCGCGTTGTTGGCTGCGGGCGGCATACTCGTCCTGCTCGCGCCGCGAGATATCGTAACGTTCCGCCAGCCGCTCCGCCGTGCGTCCCATGAGGTCGCCACAGAGCGGACACATGAAGCCGTCCTTGTACTGTCCATCGAGGAGCTCGGCGTGTCCCAGCCGCGCCCCCCAGCGAGCGGTCGGCAACAGATATGGCGTGTTGCTCATGCTTTCCATACCGCCGGCGACCACGACGTCGGCGAGCCCGAGGGCAATCGATTGAGCACCCAGGATGATCGACTTCATACCCGAGGCACAGGCCTGGTTAACCGTGAACGCGGGTGTGGCGACCGGAATACCGCTGCCGATAGCGACTTGTCTGGCAGTGTTGGGCCCGCAGCCCGCCTGACGAGAGTGGCCCATCACGACCTCCTCGATGGCGGTCGGCGGCATGCCGGCGCGTTCCATCGCCGCCTCTACCGCATGCTTACCGAGGTCCACTGCGCTCAGTGGGCGCAGCTCGCCCCCGAACGCCCCGATCGGCGTCCGCACCGCACCGGCGATAAGAACGCGCCTGCCGTCACGCAGGTCAAGCACCGTGGCTACCCTGCGATCGGCCGGTGGCAGCCTTCATAGGCATCTACCCCTGCCGCTGCGACCTCAGCGACCCTGAAAGTCGGCATCGCGGCGCTCGGCATACGCCTTGACGCCTTCTTGCCCGTCCGCCGAGCTAAAGAGCCTGTTCTGCAATTCACGCTCGAGTGCGAGGCCGGAGTTGAGCGACATTTCCATGCCCTCCTGTACCGCCTGCTTGATCAAGCCCTGCGCCATCGTCGCGCCCTCCGCCAGGGTCTTGGCGAAGGCAACCGCCTCCCCGAGCACATCATCTTCGACGACGCGATTCACCAAGCCGATGCGCTCCGCATCCTCCGGATCGAGCAGGTCGCCGGTGACCATCATCTCCAGCGCTCGCCCCTTGCCGATGAGACGAGGTAGGCGCTGCGAGCCACCGGTTCCGGGGAGCACACCGAGCTTGACTTCTGGAAGGCCTATCTTTCCCGAGGAGCGGCCCATGATCCGAATGTCGCAGGCCAGGGCGATCTCCAGACCGCCACCGACACAGTGACCGTTGATCGCCGCGATGATCACTTTGGGAGTGCGCTCCAACCCCTGCAACGTCTCGTTGCAATGCAGACAGAACATGCCTTTCGTCCGCGGATCGCTGGTCGCCAACATGTTGATGTCGGCACCGGCAGAGAAGAACTTGCCCCCACCGCCGGTGAGCACCATGACGCGTACCTCGGCATCGTTGCGCACGTCCTCGACAACCTCGGCCAGCTCATGCATTAGCACCGAGTTGTACGTATTGCCCGGGTCGCGTGTCATCGTGGCAACGGCAACGCCATCTTCTTTTTCGAGGCTGAAAATCGTCCAGGCCATGGACCTACTCCAACGGGATAGTGAGGATACGAACGGCTGCTGTCGAAGCGCGAGAGGGCGCCCAACGGGCGGCGACGAGGAGCACCGAAGGCGCCCCGGCAGGGCGAGGCCAGCGTACCACCGGTCCTGGAGACCGGCAAACGCCCTGAAAACGGGCAACGGCCCGAGAATGCTACAGTTACGTGCGATCTGCACCTCGTCGCAGGGTCATGCGAGAGGCGCATGCAGGTGGCGCGACGCGGCGAATTGGGGTGGCAAACGCCCGGCCCGGCGGGACGTTCAGGATCGTGACCGGAGGAGTAGGATGCGCGTCAAGGTTGTACGTACACCGGGTGAGCTACGTGACGAGATCGGTCACAAGATCATGGTGTGCAAGGACTGGGTCGGCACGGTCCAGCGTGAGCTGAGCGACAAGGAGCTATCCGAGGCCGGATTCCACCCCAAGCGTAGTGAGCGTGTCTACGAAGTTCTGTTCGACAGCTGGGGGCAAGCGGTCGCAGTACCCGCCGTCAATCTCGTCGAAGTCGACGAAAACGACCGGATCGTGGAGTCCGACGACGGCACGGGTCTGGCGGTGGACTAGCGCTAGCAGTCCCGGCGACCGGCGGCGATCCGCGCATGTTCGCGCACTACGAAACGATCCGTCATACCGGCAACGTAGTCGCTGACCGCGATCCGGGTACCGACACGCTCCGCCCGCAACCGATGTCGGGTCGGCAACAGTGCCGGGTCGTCCAGGTAGGCCACGAAGAGCTGCTCGATCGTCAATCGGGCACTTTCCATCTGCTCATGTACCAGTGGGCTCTGGTAGAGGCGCTCCGACAACACCTCGCCAAGAACGGCGATGTCCGTCTGCACGCGCTCTGAGTGACCGGCCAGGTTCGCCGCCCGGTCGCGCACATCGTCCAGGTCGCGCACGCCGCTCGCCGCGATCGCATCCCGGGTGTGATCAATCAGGTCTGTAACCAGCGTGTCCACCATCCGTCGGATGGTCTCGTTGAACAGCTCGCGCTCCGAAGCACCGCCGATCTCGGCGCTCATCTGTCGATAGATCCTCCCGAAGAGCGGCGCATCAGCGACGAGCTCCTCAATCGACAGCACGTGTGCCTCCACGCCGTCGTCGATGTCGTGCACGTTGTACGCCAGGTCGTCCACAAGATCGATGATCTGTGCTTCGAGCGGGGGTCGTTCATGGGGTCTGAACTCCTGCAGCTCCTCGCCGCCAGCGTGCTCATAACTTGCCGAATGCTTGGCGATTCCCTCGCGTACCTCGTACGTCAGGTTGAGGCCACGAAAACCGGCGTATTTCTCTTCGATCTCGACCACCGTTCGCAGCGTATGGCGATTGTGCTCGAAGCCACCCGTGTCTCGCATGATGGCATCGAGAACACTCTCCCCGACGTGGCCGAACGGAGGATGGCCGAGGTCGTGAGCCAGAGCGATGGCCTCACTGAGGGTGCTGTTGAGCCCCAACACGCGTGCAACCGTGCGTGCCAGATGCGCCACCTCGATGGTGTGCGTCAGGCGGGTCCGGAAGTGATCGCCGTGATGGTTGGGGAACACCTGGGTCTTGTACTCCAGGCGCCGAAACGCACGCGAATGGATGATTCGGTCGCGGTCGCGCTCGAACGGGTCGCGGTAGGGGTGCTCCGGCTCCGGGAAGCTGCGCCCCCTCGATTCCTCTGACCGCACGGCATAGGAGTGCAACTTGCGGTGCGCGCTCGACATTGGCTCGACCTCGGCGATGGAGACGGGGCAACGGTAGTGAGGGGCGTCGTCCCGAGCAAGCTGGTGCCGCCCCTCGAGTAGCCGACTCGAGGAGGCAGGTTATGATCGCGTCGCTCTCGACTTGCGCCACTCCTATCGCGATCCGAACCACCAACTTCGCCCGCCGCCAGCGTGCGAGGGAGGACCCACCAGTGTCTGAGCGAGCCACGGAAACTCTCGTCCTGATCAACAGTTATCTCTGGGGCCCGCCGATGCTGCTGTTGCTGGTGGGAACCGGCGTCTATCTGACCGTGATCCTGGGCGGCATCCAGTTCCGCATGCTCGGCCACTCGCTCCACTTAGCGCTCGTGAAGCGGCAGGAGGACAGCGACGCCGAAGGCGACATCTCTCACTTCCAGGCGCTAATGACAGCGCTCGCAGCCACCGTCGGCACGGGCAATATCGCCGGCGTGGCCACCGCAATCGCCGCTGGCGGTCCAGGCGCACTCTTCTGGATGTGGGTCACCGGACTGTTCGGGATGGCGACCAAGTACGCCGAGGCACTATTGGCCGTGAAGTATCGGACCACGGACGAGCGCGGACACATGAGCGGCGGCCCGATGTACTACCTCCGCGATGGTCTTGGAAGCGCTTTCCTGGGCAGCGCCTTCGCGCTGCTGACCGCGCTGGCGGCGTTCGGCATCGGCAACATGGTGCAGAGCAACTCCGTCGCGGCGGCGATGGAGAGCTACTTCGGATGGCCCGTCTGGATCACCGGGTTGCTCATCGCCGTGGCGACCGGAACGGTGATTCTTGGCGGCATTCGCGGCATCGCGCGCGTCACTCAGGTACTCGTACCTGGAATGATCCTGCTGTACGTCGGCGCTGCGCTGGTGGTCATCGTGACCCGCTTGGACCAGATCCCGTCGGTCTTCGCTCTGGTAGTGGGCCACGCTTTCTCGCCGACCGCCGCGGCCGGCGGATTCCTTGGCGCCACCGTGGCGCAGTCGATGCGCTACGGCATCGGACGAGGCGTATTCTCGAACGAGTCGGGCCTCGGCTCGGCAGCAATCGCGGCAGCAGCGGCGCGAACGCGACACCCGGTAACTCAGGCGCTGGTATCGATGACCCAGACGTTCATCGACACGATCGTCGTCTGCTCGATGACCGGTTTCGTCATTCTCTCCACCGGCGTCTGGAGCTCCGGGGTCAATGGCGCCCCGCTGTCGGTCGATGCGTTCAATGCCGGCCTGCCCGGCGCTGCTGGCGGCATCGTTGTCCCGCTGGCGCTCGTCTTCTTCGCCTACTCGACGATCCTGGGATGGTCGTACTACGGCGAACGTTCGATCGAGTATCTGTTCGGTCAACGCCTCGTTACGCCGTATCGCGCGCTGTTCACGGTGATGGTGTTCGTCGGCGCTATCGGGCGCGTCGACTTCGTGTGGCAGCTTGCCGATGCGCTCAACGCGGCGATGGCGGTGCCCAACCTGATCGGCTTGATCGGACTAGCGTCCGTATGCCGACAAGAGACGCGCGACTATCTCGCCGGGTTGGTGAATCGCTAGCGATAACGCCGGCGCCGCACCATGCGGACACCTCCCGTGTTGGATGCAGAGATTTGACCCGATGTCCCGACGACGGGTATCGTGGAAGGGTCCTCTGGCTAGTCTCCGTTAAGCGAGTCCCCTTACCCTGCGCGGGTGGGTCCCCAAGACAAAGGGGTTCGACGATGCGGAACCGTGCTTACGTCTCCTTAGTCGGAGTTCTTCTGTTCGCGCTGGCCCTCCCTGCGCCGGCATCTGCGCAGACAGATGACGCTCCTATCCCGGCGCGCGTGCGGTACTTCGAGGGCACGGTCACGGTCCAACGGGCCCACGCTGCTGAAACCTCAGCCGCGCTGGTCAACCTGCCATTGGATGCCGGCGACCGGCTGTGGACCGACGGGCAGGGACGTGTCGAGCTGACGTTCGGCGACGGTACGACCGTTTGGCTCGACCACCTCACGACCATCGACGTCGTCGCCCTACCGCGTGGTGACGGTGACACGATCCTTCGCTTGTGGGGCGGCGCGTTGATCGCGGAGCGACCGGGCGCCTACGACGGAAGGGAGCAAACGCTGCGGGTGGACACCGCGGAAGCGGGCATCGTCCTCCGACCACAGGGCTCCTACCGCATCGACCTGGACGACGAGCATCGCGTCTGGCTGTCGGTGTACGACGGCACCGCCACCATGACCGCCGGCGATCTCACCGAGATCGTCGCGTCCGGCGAGACGACCTATGTCGAGCCGGGAACAGCTCCTGCCGAGGTGACCGATTTCAACACCGCGGAGAACGACGACTTCTCCAATTGGCAGATCGAACGCTGGGTGGCCATGGCTGAGACGCAGAACCATGTTCGCAACCGCGACTATGTGCCAGAAGAGGCGCGTCCGTATGCTGCCGATCTGGAGCGCAACGGCGACTGGGTCTACTACGACGACTTCTCCTCTCACGCCTGGCGCCCATCCGTCGGCATCGGCTGGGCCCCCTACCGTGACGGACGCTGGGTCTACTCCTACGCCGGGTGGACCTGGGTGCCGTACGCTTCGTGGGGCTGGGCGACCGCCCACTACGGCCGGTGGCATCACACGCCTTCCTACGGTTGGATGTGGTTCCCGGGCAGTGTGTATTCTCCCGGCTGGGTGAGCTGGTATGCGGGTAGCGGCTATCTCGGGTGGTCTCCGCTCGGCTACTACAACCGCCCATTCTTGTCCGTGAACCTCTTCTTCGGAGGCCACTACGGCTACGGAAACGGCTACCACGGCGGCCGCAACTATGACTACGCGGTGCGCCGGGGCGGCAAGGCGGTCGCCGGGCTGGGGTACGCGCGTGATCTCAACGCTGACCACGGTTGGACTTTCGTAAACGCCGACCACTTCGGAACCGGCAAGCGGGAGCTTCGCGCTACCTCGCGCACTGCGGTTCCTCGTCAGGGAGCCGGAAGCGCGGTGAGCTTCGCGGGCAATCTCCGTCCCCGCAAGCCGGGCCTTCTGGCGAACGTGGCGAGCTCCAGCCGGAATGCCGTGGCGCGCCCCGGATCGACCCCCGGGAAGACCGATCTACGGAACGGGTCCTTGCAATCCGCTACCGGCTCGGATGGAGGCGCGCGCGCCACTTCGGCGAAAGGAGCCGGCGTACGGCCAACGCGTCCGAGCCGCGGAGGTGACGACAGCGTGCGTGCCGCCATACCGCGCACCGCGGTTGACAGGTCCGTTTCCGCGAGAGATGGACGCGGGACACCGTCACGAACCGGACGTGCCCAGCCCCGCAGCGGGAGAGGCGAAGCCGTGCGCTCGACGCCGACGCCACGTGCTCGGGGCGGATCGAAGCCTGACAGCCGAGCCGGTTCTCGGCCGCGCTCTGACTCCGGTTCGCGCGCTTCGAAACCTCGAGCCGGCTCAGCCAGGCGACCGCGCTCCGGTTCCTCCTCCAGACCACGAACGGGCGACTCGGCTTCCGCCGCCCGGTCCGCTACCTACCGGTTACCGACGCGCGCCGACTTGAGCCGCTCCTCCGCCGCCGGCGTCACGCCCCGAAGCCCGATATCGGGTTCCGCGACCAGCCGCTACGCACCACGCACGAGCCGGTATCAGCCTCAGACCCGCGCCTACCAACCGAACACGAGTCGCTATCAACGGGCGCTCCCGAGCCGCGCCCGATCGTCAACTTCCCGGCCCGCGACCTCGCGGTACAACCCATCGAGCCAACCGCGAATTGGTATCGGCTCCCGTTCCGGGGCGGCGATGCCACGGTCTTTCTCGATGCCGCGGTCGTTCTCGGCACCACGCTCCTTTTCTGCGCCGAGAGGCTCGTCTGGCAGCCGCGGCAGCATCATGTCCGGCCGCTCGTCGGCGCCATCGCGCGGCTCAGCCGGTAGATCTTCGGGCCGCACGGCGACTCGACGCTCCGGGAGGCGCTAGACCACCTAGTTCAGCGACGGCCAACCGGCGTCCGCGGCATCGATCGATACGCGGTCCTTGAACGACTCCCAGGTGAAGTGGCGATGCGATATTTCCGCCTCGTCGGGAGCCCAACACCACAGGACATTGGGGTCCGGGCTGCGAAAGTCCACCGTAAAGATCCCCTTCGGCTGTGCGCCCAGGTCGAGGATGACCCGGGCCCATTCGTCGAGGATGAGGCGGGTCTCCGCATCTACTTCGTTGGCCGCCGACGGATCCGCTTTGTGTTCGTCACGCAACTCGCGCATGCGCCGGCGTGTCGTCGCGGTGACCTGATTCACCAGTCGTAGCGCGCGGTTCGCCTCATCGAGCGTGAATATGCGGAAACGGTGTTGTGCCACGAGCCGTGCCCCTTTTGTTGCGCACCGTAGCACGGCGGTACCTTGTCGACGAAACTCGTCGCACCATCTTGCCTCGTGATGGGGTGCCGGCTATGATTGCAATGCCCCAGCCGCTAAGGGCGGGAGGGTCAGCCCCCCCACCCCCGACCCCCGCCCTTTGAAGGGATTCCGGGTACCACCCACAGCCCACCCCACCGGAATCCCTCTGCACTGAACCCGGTGCGGCGGCCACTTCGGCCGCCGCACCGGATTGAAACTCGGAGAAGCCGGGCTCGTCCCGGCTTTCTCTATGCTCGGCTGCCGCTACCGGCCGGACCGCAGGAGCAAGAGTGTGACCTCGGCGGTATCGCGAATCTTCTCCGGCATCCAGCCGACCGGCGAGCTGCACCTTGGCAACTACTTCGGCGCGGTGCGCAACTGGGTGCGGCTACAAGACGAGTACGAGCAGACGATTTATTGCGTCGTCGACTACCACGCCATCACGCACGAGATTGACGCCACCGGCCTGCCGTCGCGCTCGCTGCGACTCGCCGGCGACCTGATCGCCTGCGGCATCGATCCTGAGCGGTCAATTCTGTTCGTGCAATCGCACGTCCCGGAGCACACCGAGCTCGCATGGGTTTTCAATGCCTTCACCTCCCATGGCGACCTCAGCCGGATGACACAGTTCAAGGACAAGTCCGAACGCAGCGGCTATGTCAATGCCGGTTTGTTCACGTATCCGGTGTTACAGGCCGCCGACATCCTCCTGTATAGGTCCGACGGCGTCCCGGTCGGCGATGACCAGTCGCAACATCTCGAGCTCACCCGGGGGATCGCCCACAGGTTCAATCAAAGCGTCGGGACGGATTTCTTCCCCGACGTTCAGACGCTTCTTACCGCCGGCAGTCGGATCATGTCGCTCGCCGACCCAACCCGAAAGATGAGTAAGAGCCTTGGAGACAAGCACTATATCGGCGTGATGGAGACGCCGGATTCAGCCACCAAGAAGATCCGATCCGCGGTTACCGACAGCGGCGGGGCCGCCAGCGACGAGCTCAGTCCCGGCGTCGCCAACCTGATCGGCATCTTGCGATTGCTCGACGCGGAGCTTACCGCCAACGAAATGGCCGCCGCGGCACAAGCCGGCGAGTTGATGTACGGCGAGCTCAAGGCCGCCGTTGCGGACCACTTGATGAACGCCCTGGAACCAGCGCGCACGCGACGCGCGGAGCTCGACGATGCTGACATCGCCGCATTCTTGCGGACTGGTGCCGCACGCGCCCGAGAGATTGCCGCCGACACGATGAGCCACGTGCGCCGCCTGATTGGAGTTGGTGCGGCTCGCTGATCCATCGCCACAGCGGGACCCCGGCGACCGCGGGAAAGGAATCGAGTACCGTGTCCTCTCGTGTCCTTCCAAAGTCACTATTACATAGAAATCATCAGTATCACATTTGATACGATGCTATAAATGTCTTGAACGTCTTACACGTGTTGGATACCTTTCATAGCATACTGAGTCTCAGCAAACGGGATTGGGTCTCCCTCTTGCAACAGACCAGAAATGCTCTGAAGGGCGTGTCGCTCGTGTTACGACCGGGGAGGTGGGACAGTCGGCGGCGCGCCCTTCATTTTTTTCTCGCTTCGATAGATTGTCTCGCCTTCGCTGACCAGCTCGATCACCCGCGCACGCAGCGCTTGCATGAAGCGCTCTTGAGAGTCGCGGTCGCTGTCGCGAGCCAGGCGCAGCGGCTCTCCGAACACCACCGCGGTGCGGTGCGGCCAGAAGCTGCCATCGCGAGGCCACATCTGGTAGCCCCCCCATAATCCTACGGGGATCACCGGGACCTCTAAGTGCCGTGCCAGAATGCCGGTTCCACGGCGGAAGCGCTTTACCGTGCCATCGTTGGACCGGCCCCCCTCAGGGAAGATCCCCAGCACCATGCCGCGTCGCAGTCCCTCCGCGGCGGCCTGCATGGCCTGTTCCAGGTGGCGGTTCTGGTCGATAGGAACAGTACGCAGCAACCTGGCGATCCCTCCCAGAAACACGCCGCGAAAATACGCGCTGTAGCCGACGAAGAAAATCCGGTGATAAACGCGGCGCGGCAACGCCGCGACCAGCAGGAACGGGTCCACGAAGCTAAGATGATTGGGCGACAGGATGAACGGAAACTCGTCGGGCAGGTTCTCCACCCCGCGGACCTCGAAACCCCACCATGACAAACACCGACCCCCGAGCTTGAACCCTCGGAACAACACCGCTTCCCAGAGCGTGCGGGTTCGCAGGTAGGGTTCTATCATCGGCGGGGTGGCTGCCAGCACACGAGCCCAGCGATCACCGGCTGCTGAAACGATCGCGGCGGAGCCGTCGACGTGCTCCCCGACCAGATCGAGCAAGTCGCCTACCGTCTGCACCCCCGCCGCCGCCTGCTGCGGCAGATCTAGCCCGAGTGCTGCTTCGAGCTCTGCATGAACCTCGATGCGATCGAGTGACTCGAGGCCGAGATCGAGATCGAGATGTTGCGTCCTTGCCACCCCCTCCACCCGCGCATGGCGCGCCAGGACGGCGCGCACCGAGTGCGCCCAAGCCGGCTCGTCTACCGCCGAATCGACCACGGTCTCGGGGCCTGTCGCTCTGACGCTGCCGCGGGCCAGAATCTCGCGCTTGAGCGCGAAGCGTTTCAGCTTCCTCGTGGTGGTGCGCGGAAGAGGTTCCGTGCGGATCTCCAGACTGGAAACCCGCTGCGGGGACGGAAGCTGCAGGCCGAGACCATCGATTTCCCAGGTAACCATCTCGCGAACGTTGACCTGTTCGCGCCGACGCGCCTGCTCGAGACTCGGCACCACCACGGCGTGTAATCGCTCGGCGCCGCGGCGAGCGTCATCCTCCAATCCCAATATGCAGATCTCGTCGATGAGCTCCGACTGCCCGTAGAAGTCTTCGAGCTCCTCCGGGTAGATGTTCTTGCCGGAGGCAAGGACAACGATGTCTTTAGCGCGACCGGTCACTCGCAGGTGACCGTTCGGTAGGAGGCGCCCCAGATCTCCGGTCCTCAACCAGTCGCCGTCGAACGCCTCGGCGGTCGCCTCGGGATTGCGGTAATAGCCAATCATCCGACTCGGCGAGCGCGCCTGGATCTCCCCCACCCCGGTCTCGTCAGGGGAGTTGATTCGTAACTCGACGCCGTCGACCGGTTTGCCGACGGTGTCCGGCCGCAAGTCGTCTGGCGGCAGAATCGTCAACACCGCCGTAGCCTCGGTGAGGCCATATCCCTGGAGAAGCGGGAACCCCAGATCGAGGAAGTCCTCGAAGACACGCGCGTTGCACTTGGCGCCCCCGGTCAGCAGGATCCGCAGGCGCGGCCCGAATGGGGCATGGGCGGCGGCGAAGAGCTGACGCCCGATCGACAATCCCAGACGCTTGCGTGCGAAACGACTCAGCCGCAGGAGTCCGTGAGCCATCCGGCGACGGAACGGCGGGCGCGCCTGGATGCGGCCCATGACCCGATCATGAAAGCGATAGAAGAACAACGGCACGCAGGCGAACGCAGTGATACCGAAGCGCGGAAACGCGGCGATGATCCGGTCGGGATTGAGATCGGTGAGGAACGTTGCCTGTCCACCGACGAAAATCGGTGCCAAACAACTGGCCATCAATGGCAAGGCGTGAAACAAGGGCAGCACGCCGAGCACATGGTCGCGCTCGGTCAAACCAATGCGCCGCAGCCCGGCTTCGATGTTGCTCGACAATGCATCCCTCGACAGCACCACCCCCTTCGGCAGGCCCGTTGTGCCGGAGGTATACATGATGGTCGCCGGCACGCCGGTTGCCGACCGTGGCGCCCAGTCGTCGGCGCCGTCGTGAGCGGCAACGAACTCGTCCCACGAATCGCCGCAATCTTCGCCTACGGCCGGAGGCAGTGGCTCTGAGTCTTCAGCGCCCGCCACCCCATCCCAGCGTCGATCGCCGCAGGCGTCGACGTCGAGCCGGCGCGGTGGATCATCCAGGCCTGAACACGCTTCGAGAAACTTGGGGCCGAGTGCGTGTGACGTCAGCACCAGGCGAGCTCCCGAATGCTCGAGGACCCGACGGATGGCCTGGGACTCCAGCGCTGGGTCAATCGGCACCACGGTGGAGTTGGCGTACCAGGTGGACAGATAGCCGACCGGCCATGCCGGCCGATTCTCCATGCAGATGGCGATGCGCGCGCCGTCGCCCAGACCGGCTGCGACGAGAGCCGCCCCGAGACGCTGCACCCGATCCGCCAGCGGCCCGTACTCGAGCACCACTGTGCCGTGCTCGCCGGCCAGTCGAAACGCCGGTCGCCTCGAGTCCTCCGTGGCATGCCTACGGACCAACTCGATAAAGTCACGAGGGGCTTCTTTCATCGCCGCGCAGTATAGCCGGCGGCAAACGGGCGACGGGCCAATGCGAAGGACGATCTCGGCGGCGAGATTCGAGGCGATTGTCGAGCAGGCGCTGGACAGCCTGCCGGCCGCCTGGGCCGCCCGACTCGACAACGTCGCCATCGTGATCCAGGACGAACCCGAGCCCGAGCTCCTGGCCGAGCTCGGGCTCGACCCCACCGACGCCAACCAGGATCTGCTAGGCCTGTATCAGGGGACTCCGCAGAGCGTCCGCGACGGCGGCTGGGAGCTGCCCGACCGCATCGTGATCTACCGAGGTGCCACACTTCGCGAGGCGGGCCACCGTAGCGAGATCGCACAGATCGTGCGTGAGACGTTGCTGCACGAGATCGGCCACCATTTCGGCCTCGAAGAAGACGACCTGCCGTTCTGATCCTCGCGCCCGACCTAATGCGGCGGCGACTGCTCGGCGGGCAGCTCCACCGGCTCGACCGGAATCTGCGGTTGCGGCGCCGAGCGTGATCGCATCATCGGTCCGCCGGTGCCGGCGTCGTCGATCTCGATGCCGAGCTGCTCCAACAGCGTGCCTTTGTTGAACTCGAGGTTCGCCAAGGCAATGTTGAGGCCGATCAACGACAGCAGCTGGCGCTGACGCGCCAGCGTCAGCTGACGCTGGAAGTTGAGCACCTGGAACGTCGAGCTGATCCCCGCCTCGAAACGCCGCAGCTCGGCCTCGTACTGACGTTCCGCCAGAGCCAGAGCGTTCAGTGCCGCGCTGACCGCCTGTTCACCGCCGGTAACGTTGCGGGCGGCCTGTTGTACGGCCAGACGAATCTGCACCTGGCGGTCTTGCAGCTGGGTCAGCGCCTGCGTCTCACGAATCAACGCCTGCGCATGTTGGGCCCGCGCCGCGTCGTTGCGCACCGGGAAAGAGACCTGTAGACCCACCGACCAGTTGCGGAAGTCCCCCGACATCAGCTGCCTGAGAGAGTCGGACAACCCTCCTTCCTGCACCTCCGCGACACCCGTACTGCCGAAGATGCTCCCAGAACGGAAGATCTGATCGCCACCTAGCCCGTTGACGGTCGCGCTGCCAACGAGATCGAGCTGCGGCAGTACGCCGTTACGCGCCGCCCTGAGATCGATCTTGCGGCTCTCGAGGTTCACCCGATCCAGCCCGATCAGTGGGCTCTTCTGCAACGCTTCCTCGACCGCCATCTCCATATCGATGTCGGGTGCATCGACCGCCGGCTCGTCCGTCGGAACGATCTCGACAGTCCACCCTTCGGCCACCACCGCATCGAGGTTGAGGATAGCCTTCAGTTGGTCTTGTTGGTTCTGCAGACCGATCTGCGACTGGATCAGCGTGAGCTCTGCGTCTGCCGCTTGCTGTTCGGTCTGGATCACATCGACCGCCGCCAGCGTACCGATGCGCACCATCGTGTTGTTTCGGGCCAGCTGCTCCCGCGCCAGCTCGAGGCTCTGCTGGGCAATGTCGACGTTGCGAAACGCCGACACCAGGTTCCAGTAGGCGAAGATCACCTGGGCGATCTGTTGCTGTAGCAGTTGGCCGAATTGGTGACGGCTCACCGTGAAGTCATTCTGTGCCACGAGTAGCTGTTGCCGATTCGCCGTCCGGCCGAAGTTGCGCAGTAGTGGCTGCCGTACGGCGAGCGTCATGCTCGTGGTGTACTGCGGGTTGAAGGTAGAAAACTCGTTGTTGGTCACCAGCCGCGAGGCATTGCCGGAAAACGACCACCCGAGCCCAAACGCCGTGTTGGACGAGACATTGAACCCCGCCACGATGGACTCCTGCGTCAGGACATCCGCGCCACCGAGCACCGATGCGGTGGGCTGGGTCGAACGATTGAACTGCTGCGGCAGATTGAAAACGAAGACCGGGTCGAACCTCGATCTGGCGAAGCGAATCTGCTCTTCCGTCAGATACGGGTTGAGCGAAGAGATGCGCACCCGAAGGTTGTGGCGTAGCGCCA
Organism: Acidobacteriota bacterium; assembly: GCA_965197275.1. Taxonomy (GTDB): domain Bacteria; phylum Acidobacteriota; class UBA890; order UBA890; family WLXD01; genus DASCOT01. The sequence continues at coordinate 178,632 of CBDAMQ010000024.1, read as the reverse complement.
ACTCGACGACCTGACGTAGGGAGAGCTCCAGCACCTGCACCGACTCCTGCGGCTGCCCCGCCGCCGCCGTATCGCTGGTCGCCAGCACGGACGTCATCTCGACGGAAGGTACCTCGATCTGGTTCGCCGACTGTGGGGCACCCGCCGCCGCCGTCGGCAGCAGGAGGAAAAGCGAGCCCAGCATCGTCGCTACGTTGCGATTCGGGGTCATGGACATCATCGGCTCCAGCGAGGGGTCGTTCAGGTTCGCCCGGTGTCGGACCCGGCCGCGCCGACTTATAGGAGCAAGCCCTGTGCCAGCTTGTCGAAGTCTCACGCCTCTGGCGGCCCGTAGTAGCGCATGTGCAAGCATCAGCCCCTTGCTCAGGTGTCCGGTTATGGGACGACGCGTACCGAAAAGGCGCACGTTCCGTCCCGAGTTAATCAAACGTTCAAGTCAACCAGCTCAGCCTCTACCCCCACTCGAAGCCCGCCATCCAGGGTGCCCAGCCCACGGGCCATACGCGGCGTATTGAAGACCGCCGCTGAGCGCCCGGCGTGGTCTACGACGATAAGCCCACCGCGCCCGTCAACGCGCTCCAGATCAGCGATCGCGGCGCGGCCCGCCGCCGCGGCGTCGTGCCCACCCGCCAGGCAGGCGACCGCCGTCTTGGCCATCACCACGCGCAAGATCCCCTCTCCCCAGCCAGTGGAAGAGGCCCCGCCGTGTCGTGAGTCGGCGTAGGTACCGGCGCCGATGAGAGGCGAGTCCCCTACCCGACCCGGGTACTTGTCCAACGTGCCACCGGTGGAGGTGGCGGCTGCGATCAGGCCATCCCGATCCCGACAGACAGCACCAACCGTGCCCATATGATCGTCAGGGCCGGGAGCGAACTCCTCATCGATCAGCGCGGTCTCGCCGGCACGCACGCGCATATACCGCTCCCGAGCCCGGCCGACGAGCAGATCTCGCGCCCGGCACAACGGCACACCGTGCTCCTCTGCAAAGCGCCGCGCACCGGCGCCGACGAGCAGTACGTGCGGTGATGCATCCATCACCCGGCGTGCGAGGGTAACCGGATTCCGCACACCCTCCACCGCGGCAACCGCGCCAGCGTCCAAACCATCGCCCTCCATGATCGATGCATCGAGCTCCACGCGGCCGAGACGGTTGAGGTGTGAACCCTTGCCGGCATTGAACGCCGGATCGTTCTCGAGGACGCGCACAACGTGTTCGACGACGTCGATCGACCCCGCCCCGGCTCGCAAGATCTTCCAGCCGACGCGCAACGCCGCCGACACCCCGACGAGATGCTGCCGGATCTCCCCGTCGGGGACATTCCAGGCACCGCCGTGGACTGCGAGAGCAACGGTCAAGCTTGCGTCCTGACTCCAGGAGTACGTCGTACGCTTCCGGCCACGGCCAGCTGCCGGTTGCGGCCGCCGGGCGGCGGCTCGCAAACTGTGGCAGCGGCTGATGCCGGTAGCAAGCGCAGGCTCGCCACCCACCGGACCTTCAACGACGGAGATTTGAGTTGATGAGGATCGTCGAGCGCATCGCCAGCATCGAGCATCGCTTACAGCAAGCAGAGCGGCGGGAGCGGCGGTGGCGGCTCACGTCCGTGGCGATCACGGTCGGGGTCACGTTGTTGGTCGTCAGCGGCCAGGCCCCGCGCGCCCGCGTCGTCGAGGCAGAGACGTTCGTCGTCCGCGATGCCAACGGGCATGCGCGGGCGCAACTCGGCATCAACGACAGCGAGCCCGGCCTGACGCTCTTCGATACCGACGGACGTCTACGGGCGGCTATCGCCGTAGAGCCCGCCGGACCGATCCTGAGTTTCTTCAACGGCGACGGCAACCCCCGTGCGGTAGTCGGTGAACGGGGGGACACCGCATTCGTGATTCTCCGCGATGCTGAAGGAGCACCACGCGCAGCGATGGCGATCCAGGCCGACGGCTCCCCGAGCCTGTACCTGCTGGACGACAAGATGACGCCGCTGTGGAAGAGATCGTGAGTCACCGCACGGCCGACGGACTGATGTCGTCCTAAAGATACGGCGCGAACAAGGATGCAATTGCGTCGCGGATCCGGATCCACAGGCGCCGCTGATCGAGCTCGGCAAAGCTCACCTGGCGCGAGCTGTCGATCCGATCGCTCGCGTAGGCGTCGAGCTTCCCCGCCAGGGCGCGATCATAGATCTCAAGCGAAAGCTCGAAGTTGAGCCGCAGCGAGCGTGGGTCGATGTTCGCCGAACCGATCTGCACGTACTCATCGTCGACCAGCAGCAACTTCGAGTGCGCGAACGGGGGCGGTTGGTAGAACACTCGCACACCCCAGTGGAGCAGCTCCCAAAGGATGTTCCTTGATGCCCAATGAACGTATGGCAGGTTGTTCTTCGCCGGCAGGATGACGCTGACCTCGATGCCGCGTAGGGCCGCCGCCTTGAGCGCCGCAACGAGCTCGCGGGGTGGCAGGAAGTACGGGGTCATGATCCACACGCGCCGGCGGGCGGCGCCGACGGCGCCAATGAGGATCGCCGCCAGGCGGTCGAGGTCCTCGTTCGGCCCATCCACGACGACGCGTGCCAGCGCAGGTCCGTGCGGATCCTCCTCGGGCATGGGTGACGGCTGCAGCTCCTCTCCGGTGGTGAACTCCCAATCGTCCAGAAAGACGCGCTCGACCTGTCTGACCGCCGGGCCGCGGAGGCCGAAATGAAGGTCCGCTACGCGATCTGGATCACTGGCATCGGCCAAATGTCGGTCACCGATGTTCATTCCTCCGGTGAAGGCTACTCTCCCGTCCACCACCAGGATCTTGCGATGGTTGCGGAGGTTGATCGCGAGCTGCGGCGGCAGGAGACGCGGTGGCAGAAAGCGAGCGTTCGGGACGCCCAGTCGGCCGAGCAGTTTGGAGATGCGCGGCCGGCCGTAGAGCTCGCCCACGCCATCGACCAGGACGCGAACCTCCGCGCCGCGGGCGCTCGCGGCCTCCAACGCGTCGACGAATCTCCGACCGGTGGCGTTCGGCTCGAAGATGTAGGTTGCCAGGTAGACACTATGCCGGGCTGACCGGATCGCTTCGATCATCGGCGGATAGGCGCCCTCGCCGTTCTCCAGGACGGTGACCGTGTTGCCTGCCGTCAGCCGGCGCCGAGTGACGATCCGACCAAGCCGTACGAGGTCACCGAGCTTGCCACCCGTGGGAACAGAGCGGTCAACGGAGATCACGTCCCCGGCACCGGCTTGCATGTCCGGGGGCGCCCCTGCCCCCGGTCGGTGCTTGATCTCGTCGGGTGAGTCGGTGTGCAACCGCTTCGCCCGAGTACGGATGCGATTGATGCCGAACACGTAGTAGAGGGCTGGCCCGACCAGCGGGAAGGTCACCGAGACCGCGATCCAGCCGAGCGCCGACCGCGGGTCACGCTTGAACAGCAGCGCATGGAGCGCGGCGCTCGCCGCGGCCGCGAAGCCGACCGCGGCAAGTAGCAGCCCGTCGGCGCCGCCCAGCAGTTCTTGCAAGTCGCCTGCACCCACGGCCGGGTTACCGGCTGTCGTTCTCGGAACTCAGAACAGACCTTCCACGCCGCCCTCGGGGGTGACGCGCATGCGGCTGGCCGCCGGCACGCGGGGAAGGCCCGGCATCGTCATGACGTTGCCCAGGTGGGCGACGACGAACCCTGCCCCTGCCGATGGCGTAACGTCCTGGACGTTGACCGTAAAGCCGGTTGGTCGACCCAAGCGAGTCGCATCATCGGCCAACGATGCGGGCGTCTTGGCCATGCATACCGGCGTATCTCCGAGGCCGTTGGCCTCGAGAAAGTCGATCGACTTGCGGGCCTTCGAGCTCAGCTCGACACGCCCGGCGCCGTAGACGCTCGTCGCGATCGCCTCGATCTTGTCGGCAATCGGACGATCCGTCTCGTAGACGTGTTTGAAATCAGCCTCGCCGCTATCGAGTGCCGCCACGACCTCGTGAGCGAAGGCCTCACCACCCTCACCGCCGTGTGCGTGGATATCGAGAATGTCCGCGCGGACATCGTGGGAGGCGCAATGTTCCAGCACGGCGTTGAGCTCGGCGTCCGTATCGGTTGCGAACCGATTGATCGCAACCAGCGGCGGTAGACCGTGTTGACGAACGTTGGCAACGTGGGCGTCGAGGTTAGCCGTACCTGCCTTGACTGCTCCGACGTCCTCGGCCGCGAGGTCCGCCGCACCGCCATGTAGCTTCAGTGCCCGGATGGTGGTCACCAGCACTGCGGCCTGCGGACTGATGCCTCCAAGACGGCACTTGATATTGCAGAACTTCTCGAACCCGAGGTCGGAGCCGAACCCCGCTTCTGTGACCACTATATCCGCCAGCGACATCGCGGCCCGCGTCGCCGCCAGCGTGTTGCAGCCATGCGCGATGTTCGCGAACGGGCCACCGTGTACGAAGGCCGGGCCTCCCTCCAGCGTCTGCACCAGGTTTGGCCGGATGGCATCCCGAAGCAGCATCGTCATCGCCCCGGTGACCTCGAGGTCGCGTGCCAGCACCGGACGACCCTCGTAGTCGGCGCCAACGATGATGCGGCCGAGGCGAGCCTCGAGGTCGTTGATATCGCTCGCCAGACAGAATGTCGCCATGACTTCGCTAGCCGCAGTAATGACGAATCCGTCTTCCCGGGGTACGCCGCTCATAGGGCCGCCGAGTCCGATGACCAGGCGGCGCAAGGCGCGATCGTTCATGTCGATGCAGCGTCGCCAGGTGATACGCCGGGCGTCTATGCCGAGCTTGTTGCCCTGCTGCATATGGTTGTCTATAACCGCCGCCAGCAACCCGTTCGCCGACGTTATGGCGTGCAAGTCGCCGGTGAAATGAAGGTTGATGTCCTCCATGGGCAGAACCTGCGAATAGCCGCCGCCGGCGGCGCCGCCCTTGATGCCGAAAATCGGTCCCAGGCTGGGCTCACGGATCGCCGTGGCGACCTTCTGGCCGATGCGCCGCAGTGCTTGCGAAAGGCCCACGCTCACCGTGGTCTTGCCCTCGCCCGCGCGAGTCGGTGTCGTCGCGGTGACGATCACCAGCTTGCCCTTCGGTTGCAGGCGATCGAGCGTACCCTGACGCAGCTTCGCCTTGTCGGATCCGTACAAATCGAGGTCATCGGGCCCTAGCCCGAGCTCAGCCGCCACATCGGTGATGGGCCGCAAAGTCGCGGCGCTGGCGATCTCGAAGTCGGCGGGAAAGCTCATAGAGTCGGTCCTGTACGGTTCTTGTCTCGGAGGTCGGTGGCTGGGGAGCCGACCTATTCTAGGGAAGCCGTTAGCGTGGCGCACTCCACCGGGTATCATCGATCGGGTCCATGGCAATACGTTACGTCCAGATCCAGCCCCGGCATGCGGCGGCGTGCGCCGTGATCGAGCGTCGAGCCTTCCCCGGCTTGAGCGGCTACGACCTCCTCAATGAGGAGGACATCCGCTTCTACTGCACCGTGTTTCCCGAGGGCGGCTTCGTCGCGCTGGACGGTAGCGAACCCGTAGGTATGGGCCTCGGGATATTCCTCGATATCGATTTCGACGACGTCACCCACTCGCTTCAGGACCTGGCCGGCAAACACCAGTACGCCAACCACGACGCCAACGGGCAGTGGTACTACGGCATCGATATCAGCGTGCTGCCGGAGTATCGCGGCCGCGGTCTCGGAAGCGAGCTCTACCGACTACGCAAGCAGGTGGTGCGCGATCAGAACCGCCGTGGCATCGTGGCCGGAGGGGTCATACTGGGCTACGCCGACCACCTCGACACAATGAGCGCCGACGAGTACATCCGGCGAGTCACGGCTGGCGAGCTTCACGATCCGACGCTGTCGTTTCAGATCGCCCGTGGCTTCCAGGCTCGAACGGCGATCCCCGACTACATGGGCGACGCAGCGGTCGGAAACTGGGCCGTGCTTATCGTGTGGGACAACCCGGACTATCGCTCGCCTTGAGCACCATTGGCTGCTACGTGCCAGCCAACGGCAACTTCCAACGCTACGGCAGATCTGCGACCGCTACGGCGCTACTGGCCAATGATGCGGACCGTCCCAGTAGCCGGCAGATCGCTGGCCGATTGCTGCAGGGAGAGTAGCTGCGCCGAAAGTGCCAGCGATTGCATCGCCCGCCCGCCGCTGCATGCGGCCGCGCCGTCCGGCACCGAGTACTGCTGACCATCGTAGTTGACCGTGATGACTGTCTTGGTGCACTCCGAGGCCGGCGTTGCGACGAACAGCCGGCGCTCGGCAGTGCTCTGGTTCGGGGACCGCGCGATGATGTGCACCTGTCTGCCGGGCCTCATGATCTCGCCCAGATAAAACAGGATCGATTGTGGCGATCGCAGGACTACCCGCCCTTTGAACTCGCCGGGATCCTGCTCGGATGCGGCGAGGTAGGCTGCCTTGGAGTCGTACAGGTGCAGCAACGGCGCGTCACCCGGTGCCGCCGAGTCGACATTGCCCGCGCACGCCGCGACGCCCGGCACCACCAGCCGGAGCGTCTCCGATGGACGCTCCAGCCGCCAGGTACCATCGTCATTCTCCCGCAGCCGAACCGGCCGGCCGGCCACCTGAATCAACGTCCCAAGACGTCCCACCTCGGCGCCGTCGACCGCCGGCCCTATCTGCTGCGTCTGATGCGGATCGAGCTCCCACATTCCGCCTCGATAGACGGCACCTACGAGGCCCTGGAAATCCGTCCAGGAAGGGACCCCCACCTCGTTGATGAACTCCGACGAGCGCACCCCGGCACCGTAGCGACATTCGATCTCGATGCGCTCGACGGCCAGGAAGAACAGGACGTCGCGTGAAAACCCCTGGTCCCAGAAGTACTTGACGAGCTCGAAGGTCAGCGGCGTCATGATGCCGCGCGTAAACGACTGCGAGTCGAGGACCGCGACATCGAAGCTCGGCGAGTCGACAACGCTGAAGTTGGCCGACACTCCCTGGCTATCTGCGCCACTGTTGCGTAGCGTGCCGGAGGCGCCGACGCCGGCGGATTGACGGACGCTGCCGGTGATTCTCGACAGCCCAGTAAAGACCATCGGCTTGCGGTCGCGTGCACGCAGGACGTTGAGCAACAACATCTCGTTGCGCGCCTGCTCGGCGGCAACGTTGTAGTTCACCGCCCGGCTGGATATCTGCTGGCTGCGGACAGCGCAGCCAAGTACCACCAGGGAAATCAGGCAGACGACGGCCAGGCGGGCCAGCGAAAGCAGTCGCAACGGGGGTCCTCGGCGAAACGCGGTCGATGTCATTAGGGCTCCATCCTGTGCGCCCGGCGATGGTTTGCACCGAGCGGACGTTTGCTCACTTCTTCAGATACTTCAGCAACACGCGAATGACGCCGATCGATACCTCCGGCCGCTGGCGCATCAGCTGCCAGAACGGATCGCGATCGATGCGTAGTGCCAGACCGTCGCTCAACGCGATACAAGTGGCGGCGCGCGGCTCTGCCGTGAGAATCGCCAACTCGCCAAGGACATCGCGGGTACGAAGAACCGCGTCGATTCTGTCGCCGTCGATCTCCACCGCCACCTCGCCCTCAATCAGGATATAGAGGCAATCGCCCTCGTCGCCCTGGCGAAGAACTTGCTCGCCTTCGCGGAACGTCGCCTCGCCGACGATCGGCAGCAGTCCCGAGATCTCCTCGCCAGGAATCTCCTTGAACATCGGGATTTGCTTCAGAAAGAGGATCTTCTCCAGCGGGGCGAGGCCCATGCCCATTTTCTCCTTGGTGGCCGCCGTCGAATCGTCGTCAGATGGTGCCGCTTGCGGTCGACCATCGGCACCCTCAGCAGTCAATCGATCCAGCTGCAGCAGAGTGTATGCGGCGGTGTACCGAACGCGGTAATCGTCGCTCTCGAGAGCCTCTCGCACCTGCTCTGCCAACCCGGTCTCCCCGACCACGCCGATGGCGCGAACGGCGCAAGCCTGCACCCACTGGTCACGGGCCTCGACGAGCTCTTGAAGACGCTCGGCCACGGAGCTCGAGCTCAGCCGCAGGCGACTGCGCGCCACCTCCACCCGTCGGCGGTCGGGGCCACCCAGGTAGGCGACGAGCAGGTCCTTGTGGACCGTAACAACGTTGTCGACCAGCTCGACGGCGTTGGCGCGTAGGCGGCGGTCGGCGCTGCCCAACGCTTTGCTGAGTGTTCTCACCGACAGGCTGACATGCTGGAGGCAGATCAACGCCAGGATCCTGCCCCGGTCAGCGTCGACACGCTCGGCAACCGCGTCCAGGAGCAGCGGCATCTCTTCTGCGGCGGTGTTCAGGTCGCGCCAGCACAACCAGCGATCGAAGGCGGCGCGGAGCTCGTCCCCGAGGTTGGCGCGCAGATGCTCGACAGCCAGTGCCGGCCGCTCGGTCGGCGGTAGCCGACAGAGCGCGGCGTAGGCGGCGCCGCGGACGAGGTCATCAGGCTCGTCGACGAGCTCGGCAAGAACCGCGGCCCCGACGGATCCGGCTTGGCTGAGCGCCCCTACCAGCCGTCGGCGGACGACGGAAGGGAGCCGGCGCTGGACCACCAACTCGCGCAGCAAGGCGGGGTCTTCCCGGCTACATGCCACGAGCGCATCGGCGGTCTCCGCCTGGGTGCTGGCGTCGTCCAGAATGCTGAGCAATCCGGGAACGAGCTCGGTAGCCCGTACCGTCAGCGCGGCGCGGATTGCCGTAAGTCGGACGCGCCGATCATCGTCATCCAACATCTCGAGCAACGGCGCATAGAAGCCGCCGACTCCCAGCTCGCCGAGCAGCCGCGCGCCCTGGCGCCGATGCGACGCCTCATCACTGTCGAGCAGACCATGCAGCTCGCGACCGGCGTGCAGCACTCCTCCAATCCGCCGAAGCGAATCAGGGCGACGATAGCCGTGTCGCGAAGCCGCGGATCCGGCTCCCCTTCACCGCAGGGTCCTGCCTCCGGACCGGCTTCAAGACACGGAATGACGTCACGGACGCCCCGTGGACCACGGAGCTGGCAATAGGCTTCGATCGCGGCGCGGCGAACGTCGATGTCCCCCTGGGCCATCAGCTGACGGATCCGTTCGACATGCTCGGTCGCCGAACGCTCGGCCAGGTAACGCAGCGCCATTACGCGTACGTTGGCGTCGTCGTGCTCCAGCAGCGGCACGACGCGGTCGGTCCAGTCCACCGTGCGGGCATCGCGGATCAACCCCAGCGTGTGGATCACTCGCATGGCGTCGGAGTGCTCCAGCGCCTTCGCCAGCACCTGCGCGCTGGTCTCGTCGGCGAGGTCGATCGCCTCGGCTGAAAGATCGAGCCGGCGCATGGCAATGCTGCGACCGAGCGTGGCGACGTACCGCCGCGAGGCGACGAACAGCAGCCAAACCCAGAGCACTGACAGGAGCAGCAACAGCGGCGTCCAGGTGATCGCCGATGTGCCGTCCAATCTCCCCATCAGGAAGAAAGCAACGCCCATGAGGGCGACCAGGGGCGGTTTGATCACACCGTCGATGAGCGCCTTGGCCTTGGCGCGCAGCCTGGGTGACACCGGCAGGTAGAACAGATTGAAGGCGGAGTCGTTGACCGTGTACTTGAGCGAGATGTCGGCGGCGCGCGGAATCGCCACCGCCCACAGGGCGCCGCCGGTCAACAAGATCGACACTCCACCGAGCATGATCGTCCCGGGCAGCAGTAGGAGGGCCGGCAGGATGCCGAACCGCTCCATGAGGAAGCCGGCAACGAGGAACTGCAGTATCGCCGCGACAACGCCGGCCCAGAGCCGGAACAGCGCCAGGAAGCGCACCATCCCCTGGCCATCAGCCCCATGGGTGTGCTTCAGAGCCAGGTCGAGTTGAAAATCAGCCACGCTGCTCACCAGCGCGATGACGATCGCGATGCTGCCAATCGTGACCATCAACCTCGATTCAAAAACCTCCCGTACGTCGCGCAAGAGGTTGGCGCGCACCGCCGTCGTCGCGACCGCCGTGGCCTTTGCGCGATCCGATTCTGCCGCCGCCCGATCGGTGCTCAAGTGCCTTACGATGAGCATCGAGGCGCCGAGGCTTACGACCACCACGACAAGCAAGTCCTCGGGGCGAACAGTGTCGGCAAGCCCTCCCAGAAAGGCACCGAAGGCGATGTTCGACAGTGCGCTGCCGCCCGAGATGATGCCGAAGAGTCGCTTTGCCTGCCGCGGGTGGAACAGGTCGCCGGCGAACGTCCAGAACTGGATCATGGTGACGTTGCCGAGAATGTCGAAGAACACGAACAGCGCCAGCAGCAGCGCCAGGCTGTCGCGCAATTGCGTGGCCAGCAGCAGCCGCGCTACCACCACACCGACAATCGAGATGCCGAGCGTCAGCTGGATCATCCGCGCCCGAGGCCATCGGTCCGAGAACCGCGTGTACAGCGCCATCATCGCCACTAGCACCAGTGGCGGCAGGATGAACTTCAGCGGAATCGCCGAGGCCGGCAGCCGGCTCAAGAACAGCGACCGTCCGGCAAGCTGTCCGGTGATCACCACCCCGCCGACGGACAGAATCGAGTATCCGAGCATGGCGCTGACGACGCCGGCCTCACCCGGTTCCACACGTAGCAGCTTCCGGATCCAGCGCGAGCCGGCGCCTGTCGGGTCAGCGCGATCCATCTACAGTCCGTGACCGCCGCTCCGGCAACCTGTTGCGACGCAGCACAGTCCCGGCCTTCACTCCGGTCGGCTCACCGTCCCTCAGGGTCATGCTGCCGTTGATCAACACGTGCACCACCCCTTCGGAGTACTGGTGCGGCTCGGTGTACGTCGCCCGGTCGGTGATCCGATCAGGATCGAAAACCACCACGTCGCCGAAGGCGCCGGGCCGGATAGCGCCGCGGTCGGCGATACGGAAGGCAGTTGCCGGAAGGCTGGTCATACTGCGTATCGCCGTCGGCAGCGTGACGAATCCCTCATCGATAGCGTACTTGCGGATCTTGCGCGGATAGGTGCCGTACGAGCGGGGATGCGGCCTACCGACGCCGAAGGGCGGCAGTCCTCCGTCGGAGGACGTCATCGTCCACGGCTGCACCATCAGGACTCGAACATCCTCTGTATGCATGTTGAACGAGATAACCGAGCCCGGCAGCCCGCCGCTGATGATCTCGATGGCCACGTCAACCGGATGCGCTCCCTGCTGGTCGGCTAGCGACTGCAGCGTTCGCCCTTCCATATCAGAGCCGCCACCAGTGAACTGGATTCGATCCGCACCGCCGCGCCGTGCGAGGTTGTCGATCATTGCTGCTCGGATGCGCGTTCGGGTCTCGCGATCGGCGAATCGGCGCGCCTGTGCGTCGCTGCCGCCGGCTTGCGACCAGCGCGGCAGCAGCGCCGAGGACAAGCCAGTGCTCGAGGCCTCGTATGGGTACTGGTCGGCGTACATCTCCACACCTTCGGCGCGCGCCGCGTCGATTCGCTCGACCAGCGTCTCTGATTCGCCCCAGACGTTCGGACCCAGCGCCTTGATGTGGGTGACAACGCCGGGAATCCCGGCCTCGCGTGCCACTCGGATAACCTCCTCAACCGCTGCGACGACACCGATCGAGTAATCCGCCTCGTCCCGGATGTGTGCCGCATAAACACCACCCGACGTGGCGACCACCTTCGCCAGCTCGATCACCTCCTCGAGCTCGGCGTAGCTTCCCGGCGTGTAGAACAGACCGCTGGACAGACCGAAGGCTCCTTGCTCCATGCTGGCACGGACGATCGACTTCATCTCCGCCAGCTCAGAGGCCGTCGGCGCTCGGTCGTCCATGCCGAGCGCACTGGCCCGCACGCTGCCGTGGCCGATCATCTGGGCGACGTTCACCCCGAGGCCGTGGGCGAGCAGGGCACTGCGTTGGGCCGCCACGTCGAGGTCGCCGCCGCCATCCGGATTGATCACAACGGTCGTCACGCCCTGGTACAGAAGCGTCGCGGCTCCGCTGCGTTGCTCGTCAACCAGCCCGGCGGTCGAGTGTGAGTGGACGTCGATAAACCCCGGCGCCACGTAGAGCCCGGTCGCGTCTATCTCTGTGCTGGCACCGGCCGCCGAGAGATCGCCGACTTCGACAATGCGGTCGCCGCGAACGCCGACGTCGGCACGCGCCCACGGATTCCCGCTGCCATCGAAAACCCGTCCGCCGCGGATGATCAGGTCCAGGGACCGCCCGAACTGCGACGACTCCGCGTGCGTCCCCATAACCGCCCCCGAGACCAGGGCCAGGCAAGCCAGTACGCGCATACCGACGCGCCGCCGACGTGTCCCGGTTAAGCCCGCCAACCTACTGCGGGATCCCTTCGCCGGGCAGCGTCGGCGTGTGTACCGGATCACGGCGCGCCTTGGTCAGCTGTTCGAAGGCGTAGCCCATCGCCAGCAGCTTGGCCTCGCTGAACGCCGTGCCCAGGAACGAGAGATTCACTGGCAGGCGGTTGCTGGTGAATCCCGCCGGCACGCTGAGGTCGGGAAACCCGGTCAGGTTGGCGATGTTGGTCACCGACCTGCCACCCGAGCCAGAGCTGCCCTCCACCAGGCTCGGCCGCATCGGCCGCGTCGGATAGAGGATGGCGTCGAGCTCTGCTTCCGCGAACGCACCTTCAACCATGCCGCGCACCATGGCCAGCCCGTGGTCTTTGACAGCGAGATACTCGCTGTCGGTCACCTCGCCGCTCTCCTCTTCGCGCTGCATGAGCGCCCAGCGGGTCGGGTTCGGCTGCGCCCCATACTCCGTCCGCGCGGTGATCTTCTGGGAGCGCTCGATGAGCTCGGCGAGCGTCTTCGGATACTCCTCGCCCAACGTGCTCAGGTACTGGGCGATCTGCACCTTGAACTCGCGCCAGCGGATGGTGGTGTACATATCGCCGCGGGCTTCGAGCAGCCACCCGGGGAACTTCACATCGACGATCTCCGCCCCGGCATCGCGGAGCGCCTGCAGCGACGCCTCGACGACCCAGTCGACCTCCTGATCCTGGCCGAGGAAATCGCGTGCGATGCCGACTCGGGCACCGTCGAGCGCCTTCGCGTCGAGCACGGCTGTGTAGTCGTTCGTGACCTTCCCAACGCTCTTCCGCGTCGAGTCATCGTCCGGATCCACCCCCGTCATCGCGCTGAGCATGGCAGCGACGTCGTAGACGTGCCGACCCATCGGGCCAGCGGTGTCGAACGACAGTCCCAGCGGCACGATTCCATCGCGACTCAGGAGACCATGGGTCGTCTTGAGCCCGACGATGCCGTTCGCCGCCGAGGGCCCGCGCACCGATCCACCGGTGTCCGTGCCGATGCCGATCTGACCGAACCCGGCGGCGATGGCGACGCCGGTGCCACCGGAGGAACCCGACGGTGTCCGCGTCAGGCTGTGCGGGTTGAGGGTGTAGCCGCCAATCGAGCTCATCGGCACGCCTGAGGCAAACTCGCTCATGTTCACCTTCGCCAGGATGATCGCCCCGGCCGCCCGCAGCCGCTGCACGATGAAGGCATCGTCCGGCGGAATCGACCCTGCAAGCAACACTGATCCGGCGGTGGTCGGCATGTCATCGGTGTCGACGTTGTCCTTCAGCACCACCGGAATCCCGTGCAGGCGCGAGCGCGGACCGCTCTGGCGTCGTTCATGATCAAGCGCCCGCGCGGTCTCGAGTGCATCGCGGTTCGGCCACAGAATCGCGTTCAGCTCGGGCCCGTTGACGTCGTAGGCGTCGATTCTCGCCAGATACTGCTGCAGTAACGCCTCGGATGTCAGCGTGCCAGCGTCGAACGCTGCGTTGATGTCGGCGATGGACGCTTCCGAGAGGCTCAACGTCTGTGCTACCAGCGCGCCCGGTACGGCGAGGCCGATCATGAAGGCAGCCAGTGTGAGCGTCGGAGACATCGAGCGGCCGCGGATGGGAAGGTAGCTAGATGGCATGCGTCTCTCCTATGGCCGGCATGGCGATACCGGTTTTACAGCGAATCCGGAGAGGTTGCCAGACTCCGAACTTCCACACGCGTCGCGAGATCCGTACGACACATCGCGTGAAGGAAGCAGGTCTGCTCGCTCATGTCCAACGCCGTACGCGCAAACCCGTCCTCGTGCGGGGTCTCCAGATAGACGTGGGTCTCCACCGCGTCCGCCATTCCGTCGACGCCTTTCTCGCCACTGGCTGATCCCGCCGAGAAGTAGGTGTCCTGTACGATGCGGCAGACGTCGAGGGTGCGCTTGGTGATCTCGGCATAGCGTCCGAACTGGGTCATGAAGCAGAACGCGATGCCGGCTGAGATGTAGCTGGCCGCGTCGGGCGCGCGGCCGTGACCGCCGGCGCCCACCGCTTCCTCGGACAGAAAGCGGAAGCTCGAGCCGATGGGCTCAAACAGCGTCTGGTCGATCTGCCGTATCCCGTCCTCGCGCACCGTGCACACGCCGCGGCAATGCAGGCGGCGGTCCTGACTGTCCTTCAAGCTGCTGTTGATCCCGCCCGGCTCGTTTCGCACCCGCTCAGCATCGGATAGCTTCCGGATCGGGTGGTCGTTGTGGCTCGAAATCGGCTCGATAGTGGAGAACAGAGTCTTGGGATCGGGTTGTACCGCGCCCTCGAGATTCCCGACCCTTTCCGGCGTGACCTCCACTCCGTTGTGACGCAACGTGAAGAGGCTCTCATGTACCCCACCGAGCAGCCCGGCGACGGGCGCCGACCGCGTCGCGCCGCCCACGAGTCGGATCAATGTCGGCACCGGGGCCTCAGCGTCGATCTCGACTCGCAACAACGGCGCCAGCGCGCCGCCGATCATGGTGCCGCGGAGGGCACTGCCCCGCATGGTGTACAGGTTGTCGAGCACCAGGCGCAGGTCTCGGACCACCAGCTCGTGGCGTCGCGCCGCGGCGAGGATCTCGTCCGTGTAGGAGGCCACCATGCCGGTGGTAAAGAAGGACAGTGGACACGGGCCGACGTCGTTCCCGGCAAGGTACGGGCCCTCGTCGCTGGCGAACCGCCACGCCGCCTGGCCGGCCCCGTTCACCGTTATCGCCTCTTTCTGCATCCCGGCCAGCGTGCGCACCCAGGTGCGCACCGAGGCGCCATGTCGAGGCGCTGCCGGCGCCAGGTCCAGCGCCTCGGCGTCGGCCACCTCGAAGCAGAGCGGCCGCGGGTCCAGGCCAAGGACGTCTGGCTGCGCGTCGATCACGCGATTCACTCCTTCCGGGACAATGCCGCGGCGCCGTGCGCGACCGCTGAGGCTTCGAAGATCGCGACATCACGATCCAGCGTCGTTTCGCCCGCTCGGTTCGGCTTATTCGCTTGAGGCTCTCACACAGCGATCATCTGCAGCGGCAAAGCCGAAAGGCGTCTTGGGCCATCAGCCTCATAGACAAGCGTGTCGATGAGTGGGCCTCGCATCCACAAGCTCTCATAGTTCGTGACCGTGCCAATTGGAATTGCCCATTCAGCTGGATCAGCGTCAACCCCACTGAGCGACGGCCCTCCTTCCGCGATGGTGAAAACGAAGTTCCCCACCCAATCCGGCGGGAAACTGATGCCGAGCTCGTAGCCTAGAGCCCAACCTGTGCTGCCCCACAGGCCGGTGGCTCTGTAGTAGTCCAACAGGGCGTCATTGATCTCCTTGAGGGTCGCCCCGGGCTTGGCCGTCTCGCAAAGAACGTCAAACGATCCGGCCGACTTCTCGTGGTCTCGTATCGTCTCGGCCGACGGCTCGCCCACGATGTAGCTCCGGTACCCATTGGCATGATAACGGTGGACGACACCACAAAGGTCGGCACCGAAAACGTCACCGGCTTTGATGCGACGGCGCGACGGCAAGATATGCGACCGACGACCTGAGCCCCAGGCCCCTACCCCTCCGCGCCACACGCCTACGCCCTGTATGAGAGCGGGCGTCTCGCCGCCGGCAGCGTACATCGCCCGCATTGCCTCACCGTAGACTTCCAGCTCCGTGACTCCCGGTCGAAGCGTCGCTTTGATCGCCTCGAGACCGATATCGCAGATACCGGCTGCTTCCTCGATGTAGGCAATCTCCTGCGGAGATTTGACCAGTCGGACCTCTCGCATCACATCGCTACCATCCACGACCGTACAGCCCCGCCCTAGAAACGCCTGTTGGAACCGTGCGCTTATCGCAGGATTCGGCCGGTAGCTCCAAAGCTCCAGGCCAACGGTTCCGCCCAACCACCCGCTCGACTCGAGCTCCTTGACCATGAAGTCCACCTGGTCTTGGCCTCGGAAGTATCGGATCTCCAGGGACGCCGGACTCCCCTCCAGAAGGTGGTTGTGATACCCGTCGTCGAAGTGGATCGCCTTGTCGTGATCGACATGCACCGCGGTTCCGGACATCGCAGGCCAAGCCTTGGGCGAGTTCGCCTGATACCAACTTGAAGCCATCCCGTGCAGATAGCAGATGCCCTCCGGCATCATCACCCACAACAAGTCGATGTTCTCTCGCGCCATCCTCTCTCGAACACGCCGAAGGCGATCCTCGTACTCTGCCGCCGAGAAAGCCGGGCGCCTCTCGTCGACTCCCACGGCCTCGGATGCTTGCGTCCCTTGACGATTGGGCGGGCCGTCTGCAGGTACCTCCGTGTTGGGGCCAAGCATCCACCCGGCCGTTGACGCACCGAGAAAAGCTCGCCGGTCGAACGTATCTTTCTTCATAGACGTCGCCTCCAAGCGCCAAAGCCGCCCGCGCCGAGACGGTCGAGGATCTCGTGGTGGCCTAGTCGGGTGCCGGGCTCCATGGCGCTCCCCGAAGCAAGGTGGGTGAGCGCCTGAAGCCTATCCCCCGCGCCGACGCGGGTCCACGGAAGACGTGGTCAGACTCGTTGGCAGCTTAGTTCGCCCCTGACGAAGACAAGAAAGCGACAATCGGGCCGAATCGGTCGAATCGCGCGGACTAGTGGCGTCCCCGTAAGTGACTGATTCCAAATGAGTGCCGGGGCTGGGACTCGAACCCAGACGGCCTAGGGCCAGCGGATTTTAAGTCCGCCGCGTCTGCCAATTTCGCCACCCCGGCATGGGTGATTAGTCATTTGATATCAATAGCTTACGAGCGTTTCGAAATCTCGACAACGTCCGCTTCCAATTCTTGGGTAACACCCTGGGTAACACTACGATCCAGTTTCGAGACCGCAGCCGCAGTGTGCTCCTCGCCCAGATGCACGTATTTCTGAGTCATCCAGGGTGTCCTCTGGCGTAGGCAGTTCTGGATTTCCGCCTGCGATGCACCAGCAGCACCGAGCCGGGTGCCGAAGCCGTGGCGCAGATCATGCGGCCGGAGCCCCGTCAGGCCGGCTCGTTTGAGAGCTCGTTTGAACGCGCGGTAAGCACGGTCGTAGTCGAGCGGTCCGTCGCCGGCACCGTTCGGGAACACCCACGGGCACTCTTTCGGTACCGCCTCCAGGTGGTCACGTAGCACCGAGATCAACCGAGTCGTCATCGCGACACCACCGCTCTTGCCTCGTTTCGAGGCCGGCGTCTTGATCAACCCACGGCCGCCCTTCCACGCGAAGTCGAGGTGACGGATCAGGGTCAGATCGGCAAGCGTCCGGATATTGCAATTGCCGAGCGCCACGGACGTTTCGAGCGCAACGCCATCGATGTGGGCTATCTGGGTGCTGGGGGTGAGCTTCATGTACCCGAGGGTAGCTCAGGATGCGTGCCGGGTTTCCGCTACTGCTCCGTCACCTCAAGCAGAGTAAGGAACTCCACCGCGGCCGTCGTTACACCAACTCGATCGACAGCTCGGGTGATCACGCCCTCGACCGTCTGCCCGGGAATGCTTGGCGGTGGGAACCGGTAGCCGCAGCTCGGGCATGCTTTCTGAGTGTCCGGCAGCGCAGTAGCCGGCTCCGGGAACTGCACACGACACTGTCCCGGCGCAGTTACTGGGTTGCCGAGGTTGGCTAGCATGCCGCCCCTGCTCAGATTGAGCGTGACGCCGTGAACCGTCTCTTGAGAGCCCGGAAACCTCAGCTCTACGGCGATCGAAGCCTCCAGACGCGGGTAGCCTCGGCGACCACCCGTAGCGGTCATCTCTTCGGGCCTGGCCATCGTCCTGCACCTCGCGACGGCAGAGTAGGTGGTCGGCGCAACTACGGGAAGAAACGATTCGGGCTCGCTTTTCCGATTGCGCATCTCGGAAACTTGGGTGCGAGGTGCTTTATACAGAGCAAGGGGGTGGTTCCCGGGCTGTCGGCAATCCCTCGTCGCGTGATTGATTCCCCGCGGCGAGAAGCCGTTCGACCGGTGGCTCGGGCCAACCCTCAGCAACCGGAAGCCGACGGTACGTTGTCCCGTTCCCCAAGAGGCTCACGATGAGCGGGATTGCATTGAAGGTCGCGATCGGTCTCCAGGTGATCGCGGTACTGGCGATTGCCGTTCTACTGCTGCGCCATTTTTCACCCTCGCCGCCGATGTCCCGGGCCTGGGTCGCCGGGGTAGCGCTACTTACGGTAGTCGCCGTGACCCCGCCGGCAGCCGTGCTGGGATACCGGTATGGCGCACGACTGGCAATCCGCCGGATGGTAGCGCGCTACTCCGGCCACCTCCGGCGAGCCGGCTCGTCTATTCGGTAGCAAGAGGAGGGAACGATGGCAGAAGTTGGTCCGACCCCGCGGAGTTTGCTGAGCAACAGCGAATTCGACACGATCTCACAGATTCGCCGGAGCTTTCCTCGCTACGGCGCTGGCGTCTTGCTCATGATCACGCCCGACAACGAGGACGTGGACGTTCCCGGCGTAACGCTCAACGTTAGCCGCAGCGGAATGCTCGCCGTTGTCCCGCACTCGCTTGAGGAGGGGCAACGCTGCCTGATCGAGTTCCTGGAGCGCTACAAGCCGGAACACGAGGGGATCGAACCTCGTCACCGCGCAAGACCGCGTGCAGACCTGATTATTCCCCCTCAGTCAGTCTGGGGTCATGTGCTGCGAATCGGCGAGGGCTCCAACGCGCAGAACGTCGCCTTCAGGTTCGATACACGCCTTGAAATCGACCGGGAGCCAGACACCCAAACTCGGAAAAGGGCCTGACGGCACGGATCTGGCCGACTCGTCGGGCAGCTGGCCGAGGTCCTCGCGCTCCTCGGCCGCAGCCGAATCAAGAGGCCGGCGCAGGCTCTCAGAGCCCAAAATTCGAAAAATCGTGGCCGAATTCGTACTCGCAAACGGCGCGAGGCTCTGAGCAGCACACGGTCGGCGTGCGGTCCCGATCGCGGCGCACGCCGTAAGTCCCTACAGATCAGAGGGATAGAATGGCGGAAGCGCCTGGGAATCGAACCCAGCGAGGACGCCTTCCGGCGCCCCCCAACGGATTTGAAGTCCGCAAGGGTTGATTTAGCGTTCGACCTCGTCTCTTGGGTAACACTCGTTACTAACCACGGGTGCAAACGCGCTACCCCCAGCGAGGAGAGAAAACCCCCGCGCTATAAGGGCGACACGCCTATTCCGTGTCGTCATCAGGGATTGCGGGAAGGAGCCTAAACCAGCGGCGCGCTCTTTTAAGTCGGGGTAACTCCAGTGACCACCCGCTACGATCGGCGTTCTGGGTCCAACACGCGCTGAAGGTACTTGCGGACTTCGCCCTCGACGCTGCTTTCGGGAAGAAGCGTAGCGCCCAACAGATGACTACGACAGCGCTTCGTCCAGGATCTCGAGGGCTAGCGGCCAGTTCTCCTTGTGCCCGTCGCGGGACTTCTCGGAGACGAAACCCGAATGGGTCAATCTGACTTCTGTCGCCGCATCTTTGGGAACCAGCTCAATCCGAATGACAGTCTCGGCTCCTTCGGTTCCCTCGGCGGTTCCATTGCCCGTCATCCACGTCATTTCGATGAGCTGGTTCTCTTTCACGTCGAGGAATCGGCCGTAGTGGGGGTGTCTACCCCATTCGTCCCGGTTGTAGAAGAAGTATGGCCGCCCCGGCTCCGGCACCATGGCAAGCGTTCCGGCCTGCGCGAACCAGGTGTCGAAGCGTTCCGTCCAGGCGCCGTAGACTTCCTCTGGCTTGGCGTTGACCGTGTATTCGCAAGTCATTTGCATCGGTCGAGTGGAAAGATCGGGGCGGGGGATTGAGCTCACGGAAACCTCCTAGTTTGAGTTGCCCACGTATAGCCGACGACAGAGGTGGGTGCGACGCGAGGGTCGACCGCAGCCGCATTGTCATTGCGATGCCCCTTCTTTGCCGCGCTTCGCAGCCAGAGTGGTGATCAGCCCTCTACCATTGCTTGCCCCGGCGGACCGGTGCGCAAAAGCGTCGTGCACTTTGAACAACGAGACCGAACTATGGCTGCCAGACTCCGATCCCGTCCTCAAAGACGAAATTCGTACCAAAGGGTGCCGACAGGCGCACGACGAGATCGATGATCTCCTTGGCTAATTCGCCCTTCGCGAGACGCGGTGTGCCTCGCGTAGTTCTTCCGTCTCCATGCCAGAGAGCGTCCTTGTGGCCCATTTCGATTGGATGGAGCTTGAGCTCTACCATCCGGTGCCCCTTGAACACGGGGATCGCGACCACGCTCTCGAACCACACCGCGTTCTCCGGCAGCATGGCGTACTCGCCCTTCTGCCCCTCGGGGTCGTAGACAGCGCTGACCATAGCGTTGGGGTCGACGACATCAAACAACTCGTATGTATCCTGAGACACCGGCTCCTCGGTCTCATACTGAAAAATGAAATCCGCCAAGCTGTAGAAGATGGGCTTGCCCTTGTAGATCTCGATACCCCTGAGCCGGTGCGGCCCGTGGACGATATAGGTGACCGCGCCCGCGTCGAGACACTTCTTGATGAACCCGATGAGCCACGGCGGCGGCTCCTCGTTTGTGTTGCCGCTTTCATGGGAGTGGCTGTTGACGATGACGAAATCGGCCTGCTTGGCTGCATTGCGAATCACGTGGAGGATCCGCTCCTCGTCCTGGGGGTTCACCGTCTCGATCAGTTTCGTTTCCGTTCCCTGAACGAAGGTAGTACCCCCAACCCGGAGAGGCTCCTCCGGTGACTCGGGCACGGCACTGCCAAGCTCCTGGCCGATCCGACGTAAATCTGCCATTCGCTCAGGATCTACTTGATAGGTCCGATTGATGCGCAGCGGGTTGAGCCCCGGTCGGCCCCGAGAGTCCAAACGGGTCGGCGCGGCGCGGGCATGGCGCGCGAACGTGCTCGCCAGACCGATCAGCGCAACGCGACCCTTCTTTGTATCCAGGTACGCGGGCGCACTCGCGCGGCCGAGATTCATGCCGGCTCCTGAGTGCACCAGCCCGGCACGCTCGAGATTGCGCATCGTCGCGACCATGCCTTCGATACCGAAGTCGCCAGTGTGGTTGTTGGCGAAATTCGCCAGATCAAATCCCATCCACTTGAGCTCGTCAGCCATCTCCGGAGGGCCGCGTTGTTCCCAGGCGCCAGCCGCCGGCCAGCCCTTGAAGTCCCACAGTCGAAGAATCGTAGTTTCGACGTTGGTGAACGCAATGTCAGCGCCTCGGACAAGCTCGACGAGGTCCAGCAGCCGCTCATCGTCGTAGATGGAAACGGGCCGAGTGATGATCGAGTCACCGGTAGCTGCGAGCGACCAGGTGGGGGGGTCGGCGGTCTCCGATTGCGGCCCGCTTGGCTCCGCAGGGTTGGTCGCTGATAGACAGAGACTGAACAAGATGACGAGTGCGGACACGCGGATGCGCATGGCGTTGCCTCCTTCTTTTAGGGGGAACCCGTTCAGCCATCCTCTCCATCAGGTTGCGGAACGATACCTACTGCTCCGTCCGTTACGTCTTTAGCGCGCCGAGCTCACGGAGGGCAGGTAAATGTCCGTCACCTTCTCAGAGAACTCCCAGGGCGTCGCGCTTGCGAAGTTACAGAGGGTGACAACGGAAAACTGCAGATCTGGAAAGCGTTCGTAGAAGGCACGGTAACCAACCCAGGCGCCTCCGTGAGACACCCTGCGGTGTCCTTCGTACTCGCCGATACTCAGCCCGAAGGCATACTGGCTACCATTCCTCCACGCCACTGGATGTGTAGAGAGGACGATGTCCATCAGCGATTGTCCACCACTGCCAAGCTTGTTGTCGTAGAAGTTCTGATCCCACTGGATGAAGTCGTCGATGGTCGTGAACACGCCTCCGTCGCCCAGCAAGTCCAAGTCGACCTTGTAGATATGCCAGGCACCGGCTTCTGTCTTGCGATAGCCGTCGGCACGCTCCCGTACGACGCCCGTCGCGTCGTCGTTGAAGAAGCTGTGCTCCATGCCCAGTGGGCCGAAGATCTCGGCGGTAGCAAGTTCGCGCAAAGTCTTGCCGGACACACGCTCCGCTAGCAGCCACAGAAGAACATACGCTGCATTGTTATAGCGGAACTCTGTTTCCGGTGGCGTGCGTAGCTCCAGCATCGCGAGGCCAGCGTAGAACTCGTCAACGGTGAGATGATCCCCATTGGCGAAACTCTGCGGCGATGTCGTTTCTCGAAGCTCAGGGCGGTCGAACACCCCATGACCCGCCTCAGCGAGCCGAGCGAGGGTCATCCGCGGCGTGGAGAGCTCATCGTCACGCCCCGAGTAGTGGGCCATGCCGCTAACGTGATGCACCATCTGCCGGACGGTGACTTTGTGGCCGTAATCCCGTAGCTCCGGAAGATAGGTATGGACATCTGCATCAAGATCGAGCTCGCCGCGCTCAGCCAGGATCGCGATCGACATCGCGGTGAACTGCTTGGAAATCGAACCTACCCGGAACACAGAGGATGTCGCGATCGGGATATCGTGTTCGAGGTTGGCCATCCCATAGCCCGCCTTGTGGATGTACTCCCCCTGATGAATGACCCCTACTGCACAGCCGGGTGTGCCTTCTGTGACGATACCGTCGAAAAGCTCGTCTACTGCAAGGCTCTCTTCCTGCCAGGCAGAGGCCGGTGGCATCCCGGAGCAACCGGTCATCAACAGCAACCAACAGACTGCGGTGGAGACTCCCTTTCCCGGATTCCCCGGCCGGGTCTCTAATCGCGAAGAATCCCTTCGCTCCATGGCTCACCTCGCTGATATGCGGTTTGGTTGGCGACTGCTGCAATCGATCTCTTCAATTCGGAACGCGGTTCCGGACCTGGCTTTGGAGTTGACCCAATGAACTCGACGCAACTTGCCTGCGCCGTCGTCTTCCTGATGGTCGTCGTGAGCCCAGCACCCGGGGCTGCATGGGCGCAGACTCACGTGCCCGCTCCCGAAGAGATCCTTGGATTCCACGTCGGCGATGATTTCAAGCTCGCATCCTACGACGAGTCGATCGCTTATTTCCGGGCATTGGACGCCGCCAGCGATCGCTTGGAGCTGCGCGAGATCGGCCGTACTTCCGAGGGTCGGTCCTGGTTCATCGCGTTGATCTCGTCGCCGGAGAACCTTGCGAACGCCGAGCACTATCGCGAGATTTCCAAGCGCCTCGCCAACCCCGTCGGGCTGTCCGACGAGGAGGCGCGGGCGCTGGCGCAGGAGGGCAAGGTGATCGTCACGGTCGATGGGGGCCTACACGCGAGCGAGAGCGCTCACGCCCAGCTCACCATCCAGTTCGCATACGACCTGATCACAGAAAAGGAGGGATCGATCGCGAGCGAAATCCTCGACGAGGTCATTCTCATTCTCTATCCCTCGATCAACCCTGACGGCCAGAACATGGTCGTCGACTGGTACCGCCAGAATCTCGGGACCCCCTACGAGATCGCCCCGATGCCGCGCCTGTACCAGAAGTACATCGGCCATGACAACAACCGCGACGCCTACGGCCTGAACATGATCGAGTCGCGGACTGTGGTGCGGCTCCTGCGTCAATGGGAGCCGCAGGTTCTCTATACCCACCACATGACAGCGACGTTCCCCTCGACCATGTGGCTACCGCCTAACGGCGAGCCGATCAGCCCATACGTGCACCCCTTGATGACCCGGACGCTCAACCTGCTGGGGACTGCGGCCGCCCAAGCGATGGACGAGAAGGGCCTGCCCGGCGCCGAGCACATGGGTGAGTTTTATGACTTCTGGTACCCCGGCTACATCGACTACGGCAACTTCTTCCACAACGTCGTCAGCATGTTCAGCGAGGTGGGGCTGCATACCTCACCTTCGCCGCGCTTCTACAGCGTGCGCGACTTCCCGCCGGAGCACCAAGCACTGCTACCCGAGTCGCTTCACGCGTCGCTGTGGCGCGGTGGTTGGTGGCGACAACGCGACTCGATCAACATCATGTTGGCGACCACCTGGTCGACGCTCGACATGAGCGCGAAGTTCCGCGAGCGATTCTTGTACAACCGCTACGTGGCCGGGCGCGACACCATCCGACACTACTCGGAGAGCCCGCCGTACGCGTACTTCATACCGGTGCAACAGCGTGATCCGGTGGCGGCAGTCGAGTTGTTGCGGCGGCTAGCTTTCCACGACGTTGCGGTGTACCGCCTGAATCAGGACGCGGTGGTCGACGGTCAGACCCACCCCGCGGGCACCTGGGTCATACCCATGGATCGCGCCAACGCCAACTTCGCGGCCGTACTCTTGGACGTACAGCGCTATCCGGATCTCCGCCAATACCCCGGAGGTCCGCCCGATCTTCCGTACGACATCGCGGGCTGGACGCTGCCCTATCAGATGGACGTCCGCACGGTCGCAGCTGGCTCGCCGCTCGACGATTCGGTCCAGGCGACGATGGCGCCGGTGCTCGGTGAGACCGTAGATTGGAGCATCGAGGGGGACGCAGAGCCCTTCGACAGCGTCCCGGGCGCTGGCTTCAACACCCATCCGATCGCCGCCGCCATCACGCCTCCGGCAGGCTCGGTAACCGGGAACGGTCCGGCGCTGCTGCTCGAGCCGGCGCAGAACAACAGCTTCCGTGCCGTGAATCGCGCCTGGGGCTCGGGGGCTCAGGTACGTTTCCGGGCCGCTTCCTCCGGCGGCGCAGGGAGTCGATACATCGTCTCCGGGCTCTCCGCCGCACAGGTCGACTCGATGGTCAAGGAGTTGGCTCTCCAAGCGGAACGTGGGCCCACCGCCGGTGAGACCGTGCGGCGGCCCCGCATCGGGCTTTATCGGCCGTGGCAACCGAGCATGGACGAGGGATGGACGCGTTGGCTGCTCGAGCAGTACGGCTTTGGATTCGAGACCGTCTACAACGCCGACATGCGCGCAGGCGACCTGCGCGGGCGCTACGACGTCATCGTGCTCGTAGATCTGTCGCCGCAACAGATCATCGAAGGCGCCCCGGTCGGCAGCGTTCCGCCGCCCTACGCCGGAGGCATCGGCCGCGAGGGGACCCGCGCCCTCGACGCTTTCGTACGCGACGGAGGGACTCTCGTCTGCCTCAACCGCAGCAGCCGCTTCGCCATCGATGAGCTCCATTTGCCAGTTCGCGACGTCGTCAGGGAACTCGAATCAACGGACTTCTTCATCAGTGGCTCGGTCGTCGAGGCGACCGTCGACACCGCCCACCCGATCATGGGCGGCATGCCGGAGCGCGCCAAGATCATGTTCATGAACAGCCCGGTGTTCACGACTGAAGAAGGCTTTCAGGGCAGCGTGCTCGCCAAGTACGCGACGGCCGGATCGCCGCTGCTGTCCGGCTTCCTGCTCGGCGAGGAGCACATGCAAGGCTACGCCGCCGCGATCGACGTCGCGCACGGCGACGGCCACGTGGTCCTGCTAGGCTTCCGGCCGCAGTGGCGCGCTCAACCCTTCGGTACGTTCCGCGTCCTATTCAACGCCTCGCTCTACACACGAGAGATAGCGGCCACCGGCATGCCGACCCCCGACTTCTGGACCCATTGACCTGCCCCAAGTGTTTGGGGCCGATGCGTAACTCGTTGGACCAACTGGTTCGACGAGCTGAAGCGGCTCGTGCCGACGGAGCCGTAGCGTCGCTAGCCAGCCTAGTGCTAGTGGTTCAAGATGGACCCTGACGAACGATCACTCCGTCTTTCATAACAAAGAACACGCGCTTCAGTTCCTGGATGTCATCAAGGGGATTACGCGGTGTGGCAATGAGGTCTGCCGCCATTCCCGGTGCAATCGTTCCGCGCACCTCGGCCACGCCCAATAGCTCCGCGGCCCCTGTCGTCATGGACCGGAGTAGGTGAACGGGCGTCATCCCTGCCTCCGTAAACATGTCGATGCGGCTCATGGCCAGAGTCCCACGCGTATGCCCGGGTAGCTCAGTGACCGCATCGGAGCCGAAGACCATCGGCACCCCGATCCTCAGGGCACTGCTGATGCGGTCAATCTGCTGGGCATGCACTCCAGCCATTTCCTCCGCCGTGGGCCTCTCCAATACAAATCCCGGGTAGTGCTGCTGGCAGCAGGCGGCCCACTCCTCGCCCGGGAACGGAGTGAACACAGCAGTGACACCATTCGTTTTTGCCAATTCGAGGTCAGCATCCTCGATCGCCCACAGGTGCTCGATCGAGGTAACCCCGGCTTCAGCCGCATTGTGAGCGCCCTTGGCTGTCCAGGCATGTGCGGCCAACCGCCGACCGGCGCGAGCCGCCTCCTCTTTCATGAACCTGATGTCATCAGGTGAGTAAATATAGTCCTGATCATCGACCACGATCTTGATCACCATCGCGCCGTAATGAACGTTTTCACGGATAGCTTTGACCATTTCGTCCCGCGTATCGGCGAAGAAATACTCAGGCTCACCGAGATTTGGCCTGTCTGGCTGGAGGCTGAACTGCCCCCCAAACGGGGCGATGATCCGGCCGGCATTGATTATGGTGGGGCCAACAAGACGCCCCGCTTCAATGGCACGGCGCAACTCCGTGCACGCATACGCCCCCTCATTGCCGATGTCACGAACGGTGGTGAAGCCTGCATTAAGCATCGACCGGCCGTTTATTACACCGTCGAGTGCCCGCGCTGCATCGGAATCCTGCAGGGTGGTGAGGTAGTAGTTGCCCGCGTCGCGTCCAGGACGAACGTTCATGCAAAGGTGCGTATGGGCATCGAATAGTCCCGGGAGGACGGTCGAGGTCGAGAGGTCCACAAGCTCGGCACCGTCAGGGATTGGAAGACCCGGGCCAACAGCCTTAACGACACCAGACTCGACGATAATGATTTGGTTTGTCGCGGTCGTGCCGGACTCGGTATTCACTACCTGTCCTGCCTTGATCGCGACAACCTGGCTGGACACTGGAGTCGCGTGGAGCCATATCGCGACGAGGCCCAAAGCTATTCGACGCACCATCTGGAGTCCTCCAAGAAAAAGGGGACCCATCCGGCACCGAGGGTGAGCCGGTGGGCACGACCGCTGTCGCACTAGTGGCCTGCACTTGCGCCCCGGCATAGTTCATGAATCTCGCGGCCAATGCAAAGGCCGGTCACACAGATCCACTTAAGTGCTCAACTGGTTCGACGAGCCAAACCGGCTCGTGCCGACAGACCCCGTAGGGTCGCCAGAAGGGGTTCCTCAGCAAGGGGGCGAGGGAGGGCGTCGGGAGGCCGACACGCCCCAGCTGGACCCCAGCGGCACCTCCTGGCCGGCCAAGTGATCTGCGGACGGACAAAAGGCATGCAGGGCTTAGCGAGCCGGCGATAGCTTGACCTTGCCCGCAGAGCGCCACATGCAAGCGTCCCCGAACCTCCAGTGCGCACAGGCAAGATGGATCTATATGCCCACGGACCTGGTCAGCGTCATTCTGCCCACCTACAACCGGGCGTACTGTCTGCAGGCGGCAATCGACAGCGTACGGGCGCAGTCCCACTTCAACTGGGAGCTTCTCGTCGTCGACGACGGCTCAATCGACGGCACGGCCGAGTTGCTGGGACGCTACGCCACCGATGAGCGAATCCGGTACGTCTGGCAGGCCAACGGAGGCGTGGCGGCGGCACGCAATACCGGCCTGGCGGAGGCACACGGCGATTTCATCGCATTCCTGGATTCGGACGACATCTGGAAGCCCTTCAAGCTGCGGCTACAGCTCGACGTGATGCGGGCACTCCCCGAAATCGGGATGGTATGGACCGAGATGGAAGCGGTCAGACCCGACGGGAGCATGGAGAGTCCGGCGTATCTGACGATCATGTACGACAACTATCGGCGCTTCCCGAAAGCGGAGCTGTTCAGCTCTGCGGTAGCGCTCGGCGACCTGCTGCCCGAATCCAACGTCCCGGCTCGCGGCGCCAGCGTCTACAGTGGATCGATCTTTTCGCCGATGCTGGCCGGAAATCTGGTGCATACATCGACGGTGTTGCTGCGGCGCGAGATCGCCCGGCAGGTCGGTGAGTTCAACGAGAAGCTGCGACCGGTGGGCGAAGCCTTCGATTTCCACCTGCGGACCTGTCGAGAGTCCGCTGTCGCCCTGGTCAATCTGGCGACCATGACATACATGACCGGGCGCACCGACCAGCTGACGCGTGACGATCTCCAGCACGTGATGGCGGTTAACTACCTCCGCGTGATCGAGCCGGTCATTGAACACGATCGAGCCCTGCTGCATTGGTCGGATCGACAGCTTCGGGAGCTGCGGGCAGCGGCTCACGAGTGGGCCGGGATGAGCTGCTACTACGACGGTGACTACCGCAGAGCCCGACGGCATCTGAGCAGTAGTCTGAGACAGCGATGGGGATGGCGCGCCGGCCTCTATGCCGGCTTGACCACACTACCGAGCGAAGCCCTGACGAGAGCGCGCAGCGCCGCACGGGCTCTCCGGCATCTGACGTCTACGGATCGGGGCTCCGGCAAGCTCGCGGCGTAGCCAAACGCCCGACCTCGGCCGGCAGCGTACGCCCTCCCTCGGATAGCATGAAGGCCATGAGTCGAGCCTTGTCGTCTGTGCTGATCGGGGTGGTTGCCGCGCTGCAGCTGACATCGGTACCTGCGCGGGCGCTTCAGCAGCAGCCCGTCGATCTGGAGGCCTTTCCAGCCGTAGAGATCGAGGCGCTGTCCGATGAGTACCGCGCCTGGCTCGAGCGCGACGTCCGCTGGATCATCACGGCGACCGAACGCGACGTGTTCCTACGTCTGACCAGCGACGAGCAACGCGACCGTTTCATTGCCGGATTCTGGCGCAATCGCGATCCCACTCCGGGTACGCGCGCCAACGAGTATCGCGACGAGCACGCCCGACGCCTGGCCTTCGTCACGGAGCAGTTCAGCCGCGGCTCTCCCACTGCAGGATGGCTCGGTGACAGGGGCCGCATCTACATGCGCCTCGGCCAACCGCGTAGCGTGATGAGGTTTCCGAGCACGCAGCTGGCCTATCCAATGGAGATGTGGACCTATGCTTCCTCGCCGGAGCTCGGGCTACCGCCGTTCTTCTACGTGCTGTTCTTCCGTCGCGGTGGCTTCGGCGACTATCGGCTCTACAGTCCGGTAGCGGATCGACCGGAGAGCCTGCTGAATCCCTCGGGCCACAATTACGCCCGCGACGTGATGGTCGCCGAAGAGCGCACCTCACGCGGTCGATTCACTCAACACGGGGATCAGGTGGGAATACTGGCGGCCCTCGATTTGGTCGACGCCGAGCTATCGAACGCTTCGATCAGCCTGATCCCCGGTACCGGCATCGGAGTCGATATGTCACCGCTGCGCTCCGAGCTGCTGCTGGCGCAGATCGACGACCTACCTAGCCGCGTCATGCCACGCGCCGATTGGGCCTACCGGGTGCTGACCGGTTCAGCCGACTCGGACGTACGCTTCGAGACATTGCCCCTGGAGGCCATGGCGATTGGGCTGTTGGACCCTTCAGGCCTACCGTTCGTGCACTATGCCCTACGCACTCCCGGCGCACGCTTGAACCTCCGTGCCAGGGAAGGATCCAACTACGTCACCTTTGGCGTCACTTCATCCCTGAGCTCCGGTGGGCTGGCGATTTCCGGCTCGCAAGAGCACAGCATCGAGGCGGCGCTGGAAAGCAGCGAGGCTCGTAGGCTTACGCTAGGGCCGTTGAGCTACCTCGATCGGATCCTGGCCGTCCCCGGTAGCTACTCGGTCGGGCTGATGATCGAGAACAATGTGACGCGCGAGTTCGGGCGCCACGAGCAGCGCGTGGTGGTGCCATCGCCGTCGCCGACAACGTTGTCCGGAAGCCCCGCGCTTCTGGTCGCGGAACACGAGGACTTCGGTGCGGACTACGACCGCTTCGGTCCGCACTATGCCTTCCAGCTTGGCCGCAACTTCGTGATTCCAGCGTTCGACGGTCCGTTCCCCAGTGGCGGCACCTTGTGGATCTTTCACCAGTTGTACGCGCCGACCGAGTACGTTGATGATGTGGCCGCGACGTACACGCTGCGCGGTGTCGGAGGCGAAGTCGCGGCGCGCAAAGCAACGATCTTGCCGGTGGTCAGAAAAGACCGACACGGTGTGCTCAATCAGCTCACCGCGATACCGCTGGAGGCGGTTAGTGCTGGCGACTACACGGTCGAGATCGACCTCGCCATCGACGGTTGGTACCAGCCGCCACTGCCGGTCCGGATCACCGACGCTGATGCATATCGGTCACCCCAGGCGCACGCATCCGCCACGCCTCCGGCCACCGACCCCGACTCGCTGCTGACGCGCGCTCGCCAGTTGCGCGTGCTCGGAGATCCGGACGGAGCGCTCGCCATTGCGCAGGATGCGCTGCGCCGCGAATCGAGCTCAGCCAGCGCCTTGGCCCTCGTGGCCGAGCTACTGACCGAGCTCAGGCGACTATCCGAGCTCCGTGCGCTTCTCGAGCCACGGCTCGTGCAAGCGCCCAACGACGCGACCCTCTTGCTACAGCTGGCGGAGGTTGCCGCTCTGCTGGCAGAGCACCGTGACACAGTCCGCTACTACGAGCGGGCGCGCATTGGCGGTGCGGATGAAACACCTGAGCTCCTGAATGCGCTTGCCGCCGAGTACCTCGCCGACGGCAACGCCGCACGCGCTCGCGAGCTCATCGAGCAATCGCTGGGTCTTCGTCCCGAACAGCCGCGCATGCGTGCCATGCTCGAGCGTCTACGGGCGAGCGTGTCGGGCCCCTGAACCTGCGCCGACCGGTGTTCGGTAACCGCTCGAGGAGCGAGCGAGTCGGCCACGGCAAGGGCAGTTTGGTGTGCCGGCCCGGTGCTACACTGCTGACAGCGCCGCGCAATCGGAGCGCCGCCGCGCTCACTTCCTTCGCCGACCCGGAAGCCTTCGATGCTCACCTCTCAGGGCCTGCGCGATCTCCTCACGCAGCGCATTCTGCTGCTCGACGGCGCCACCGGAACGATGATCCAGGCGTATGGGCTGGACGAAGCCGCTTATCGCGGCGATCGTTTCGCTGACCACACGGCGGAGCTCCGCGGCGCCAACGATTTGCTTTGCCTGACCGCCCCGGATGTCGTCACCGAGATCCATCACCACTTCCTGGGCGCAGGCGCCGACGTCATCTCGACCAACACCTTCAATGCCACCGCCATCTCGATGTCCGACTACGGGCTGCAGGAACACGCCCGCGAGATCAACGCCGAGGCGGCGCGGCTGGCACGCGCGGCAGCTGACGACTGGACGCAACGCGATCCGTCCAAGCCACGCTTCGTCGCCGGGTCCATGGGCCCCACGAACCGCACCGCGTCGCTCTCCCCCGACGTCAACGATCCTGGATTCCGCGCCGCGACCTTCGAGGATTTCCGGCGCGCGTACCGTGAGCAGGCGGAGGGACTGCTTGAAGGCGGGGCCGATCTGCTGCTGGTCGAGACGATCTTCGACACACTCAACGCCAAGGCGGCCCTTTACGCCATCCAGGAGCTTTTCGACGAGCGCCGGGCGCGCGTGCCGTTGGCCGTCTCGGTAACCATCACCGACGCCTCCGGCAGAACACTTTCGGGTCAGACCGTAGAGGCTTTTTGGAACTCCGTCGCTCACGTCAACATGGATCTGGTGGGGATCAACTGTGCGCTTGGTCCCACGGCCATGAGGCCCTACGTCGAAGAGCTGGCACAGATCGCCAACTGCCACATTTGCTGCTACCCGAACGCCGGGCTGCCCAACGAGTTCGGCGGCTACGACGAGAGCCCTGAACAAATGGCCGCCGTTCTCGGAGACTTCGCACGCGAAGGATGGCTGAACTTCGTCGGCGGCTGTTGCGGGACTACGCCAGAACACATCCGTGTCATCGGCGAGGCCATTGCCGGTGTTGCGCCGCACGTACCGAACACCCCAGCCCCCTACTCTCGGTACTCGGGCCTTGAAGCACTGACGGTGTACGCCGACACCAACCTCGTCGTCGTCGGCGAACGCACCAACATCACCGGCTCGGCGCGATTCCGCCGACTGGTCAAGTCGGGTGACTACGAAACCGCCCTCGAGGTCGCCCGCCACCAGGTCGCCGGCGGCGCCAACATCGTCGATGTGAACATGGACGAGGGCCTGCTGGATTCCGTCGAGGCGATGACCACGTTCCTGAACCTGATCATGGCCGAGCCCGACATCGCCAAGCTGCCCATCATGATCGACTCTTCGAACTTCGACGTCATCGAGGCCGGCCTGCGCTGCGTCCAGGGCAAGAGCGTCGTCAACTCGATCTCGTTGAAGGACGGCGAAGACGCGTTTCGCGACAAGGCTGTGCTGGTGCGGCGCCACGGAGCCGCGGCCGTGGTCATGGCCTTTGACGAGTCCGGACAGGCAACCGGGGTGGACGATCGTGTCGAGGTGTTGACGCGCGCCGGTCGCATCTTGATCGACGACATCGGTTTCCCCGAGCAGGACATCATTTTCGACCCCAATATCCTGACCGTCGCCACCGGGATGGCGGAGCACGATCCGTACGCGGTCAACTTCATCGAAGCCACTCGACTGCTCAAGGAGCGCTTCCCGCTGGCCAAGGTCTCGGGAGGCATCTCGAACCTGAGCTTCTCGTTCCGCGGCAACGAGCCGGTGCGCCGCGCCATGAACAGCGCCTTCCTTTATCACGCCATCCAGGCGGGTCTCGACATGGCGATCGTCAACGCCGGTCAACTCGACGTATATGACGACATCGACGCCGACCTGCTGGAACAGCTCGAAGACGTTCTCTTCTGCCGGCGCGACGACGCCACCGACCGCCTCGTCGAAGCTGCCGAGAAACATCTCGGAACGGTAGTGGACGAGGAGGCCGAGGAAGCCTGGCGACGCGAGTCGGTTGAAGAACGCCTGCGCTATGCGCTCGTCAAGGGGATCGTCGACCACATCGAGGCAGACACCGAGGAAGCGCGCCAGCGGCACGACCGCCCCCTGGACGTCATCGAGGGGCCGCTGATGGACGGTATGAACATCGTCGGCGATCTGTTCGGCGCCGGAAAGATGTTTCTGCCGCAAGTGGTCAAGAGCGCGCGCGTGATGAAGCGCGCCGTCGCCTACCTAGAACCCTTCATGGAGGACGGGCTCGAGGGCGAGCGCCGCATGGCCGGCACGATCGTCACAGCCACCGTCAAGGGCGATGTCCACGACATCGGCAAGAACATCGTCGGCGTGGTGCTGGGGTGCAACAACTACCGCATCGTCGATCTCGGCGTCATGGTCCCGGCCGACAAGATTCTGACCACCGCACGCGAGCAAGCGGCTGACCTCATCGGTCTTTCTGGTCTGATCACCCCATCGCTCGACGAGATGGTCCACGTGGCCTCCGAGATGGAGCGCACCGGGCTGGCAATCCCTCTCCTGATCGGCGGGGCGACCACGTCGAGCAAGCACACGGCAGTGAAGATCGCGCCGCAATATGCCGGTGCCACCGTCTACGTCAAGGACGCCTCGCGCGCCGTCGGCGTCGTCGGTGGCCTTACCAGCGACGACGCGCGCGCGGCGTTGATCGACAAGGTGCGGCAGGAGCAGGAACGGGTGCGCATCGACTTCGCAGGCGCCGGTAGCACCGGCAAGCTGATGCCTCTGCAGCACGCGCGCGAGCGCGCCCTGGCGTTGAGCTGGCGCGACGAAGATGTGGCACAGCCACGGAGTCTGGAGCGCCAGATCCTGCGCGATATCCCGCTATCGGAGATCGCCGAGTTCATTGACTGGACGCCCTTCTTTCATACCTGGGAGCTCAAGGGCGTGTTCCCGAAGATCCTCGACCATCCTGAGGTGGGGGAAGCAGCCCGGGAACTGTTCGACAACGCCCGGACCCTGCTGGACAAGATCATCAAGGACAATCGGCTGCGCGCCCACGCCGTCAGCGCTTTCTTTCCGGCCAACGCCGACGGCGACGACATCGTGCTGTTCACCGATGAAACGCGCACCACGGTACGGGCCGTTTTGCACGGGCTACGCCAGCAGCGTCGCAAAAGCAACGACGCCGGCTACCTCGCCCTGAGCGATTTTGTCGCGCCGGTAGAAAGCGGTGTGCCGGACTACGTCGGCGCATTCGCCGTGACCGCCGGTGAGGGAATCGAGCCCATCGTGGCCGAGTACGAGGCCGACTACGACGACTACAATGCCATCCTGGTCAAGGCTCTCGCCGACCGACTGGCCGAGGCGCTTGCCGAGCGCCAGCATGCGCGCGCCCGTGCCGACTGCGGCATCGACGAGGCCGCACTGTCGGTGGACGACCTGATCGCCGAACGATATCGCGGCATCCGCCCGGCACCCGGGTACCCCGCCCAGCCAGATCACACCGAGAAACGCACCCTGTGGCGCCTGCTCGACGCCGAAGTGGCTGCCGGAATCGCGCTCACGGAAACCTGTGCGATGACCCCGGCGGCGTCAGTCTCGGGCGTATATCTGAACCATCCACGGGCGCGCTACTTCGCACTCGGAAAGGTCGCGGCGGACCAGGTAGAGGACTACGCCGGGCGCAAAGGATTGACTGCCGAGGAAACGGAGCGCTGCCTGCGACCGAACCTCGGCTACGACCCCGATTGAGCTAATCCTTTTGCACCGCGAGCGCGCTGGCCCCGTTCCCGTCCTGATCCGTCATGCGGACTGCTACACGCCCGTATCGGTCGGCGTCCGCGACGTCTTATGCGCCGGCGGCCGCATCGTCGAGCTCGCGGGCGACATCGATCCGCCCTCTGGAATCGACGTACAGATGATCGATGCCACCGATCAGATGGTCGTGCCCGGATTGATTGATGGTCATGTTCACATCGCCGGCGCTGGCGGTGAAGGCGGACCGGCAACGCGCACCCCGGAGATGCCGTTGTCATGGATGATCGAGGCGGGGATCACCACCGTCGTTGGTTTGCTGGGCACCGACGGCGTCACGCGTAGCCTCGACAACCTGCTGATGAAAGCAAAGGGATTGCGAGCCGAAGGCGTCTCGGCCTGGATCTGGACCGGCTCGTACCAGTTGCCGCCGCCGACGCTCACCGGCGATGTGGCACGCGATATCGCCATCATCGACGAGGTCATCGGGGTCGGTGAGATCGCCATCGCCGATCACCGCTCCTCCAACCCCGAGGCCCTGGATCTCGTTCGTCTGGCCAAGGAAGCTCGCCGCGGCGGCATGCTCGGCGGCAAGTGCGGACTCGTCCACCTTCACCTTGGCGACGCGGAGGAGCCGTTCCGCGTCGTCTACGAGGCGGTGAGGATTTCCGAGCTCGGCCGTTCGCAGTTCTACCCTACCCACGTGAATCGCAACGCCTACTGTTTCGAGCACGCCAAGCAGTACGCGCTCGAAGCGCCGGTGGACATCACGGCCTGCGGCTGGACCGACGCCGACGATGCGGAACTCAAGCCCTCGCGGGCCCTACGCGAGCTGCTGGAAGCCGGCGTCCCGGTCGACAACGTCACCATGAGCTCCGATGCCTGCGGCTCGCTGCCCGAGTTCGATGCCGACGGAGCCCTCCTGCGCCTGGTGAGCGGCCGACCGCACGAGATCTGGCGACAGATCGTCGATGCGGTGCGGGTGGAGGGACTTACGCTATCAAAGGCGCTCGCCACGGCGACCGTCAACCCGGCGAGGGTCCTCCAGCTTCCGGGCAAGGGAGCCATCGCGTCGGGCGCCGACGCCGACCTGCTGCTGGTGGACTCGGAACTGAATATTCGAACGGTGATTGCCGGCGGTGAAGTCCTGATGCGTGACGGCGTGATCTGCCGCCGCGGCACGTTCGAGTAGCCCGGCCCGCTGCAGCAGTGGCGTCGGATTTATCGCGGCACGTGCGCCTCGATGCCGCCGCCGACACCGCCGGTGAACAGCTCGAGTCGGCCGTCGCCGTCGATATCGACGAACGCCGGAGTGACGAACGAATGTCCACCTGTAGCCAACGCACCATCGGCCTCGAACACTGGCAACTGCGGCGTCCCGGCGTTGCGAAACAGTGTCAGCCCCTCGGCCTCGGAACCCACCACCAGATCCAGATCGCCGTCGCCGTCGATATCGGTCAACGTCGGCGCGCTGCGCCGTCCGACGTCGATGGCACCGAACTTGTCATCGACAAGCTCGTAGGTCGGAGAGGTTGACGAGCCCACGTTGCGGTAGAAGTTCAGCTCCCCGGAAGACTCGCCGACAAACAGGTCGAGGTCGCCGTCGGCGTCGATATCCCCCAGCGCCGGCACCGCATTGCGCCCGCGAGTGAGCTTGGCGATCTCAGGATCGGCCACCACCCAACTCGGGCTACTGCTGTCGCCCTCGTTGAGCACCATCTGCAGCTCGTCGTCCCAGCTACCCATGAGGATGTCGAGATCACCATCGGCGTCCAGATCACCGAAGGCAGGCGCGTAGTGGTAGGCGCTGGAAAACTCCGCGACAGGGCCGCGCAGCTGTAGACGAGGCCGAGTCGCGCTACCGATGTTCTCGAAGAAGAACACGCGTCCGGCGCGCGTATCGCCGGGCTCGATCTTGTTGCTGAGGAACAGGTCGAGATCACCGTCGGCATCGATGTCGGCGAAGGCCGGGAAGCTCTCGCTACCGACGTCCACCTGACTCAGGAAGCGTCGTGTCCGCAGCTCGAGTCGTCGGGCACCGGTACGCTCCAGCTGCAGGAAGTTATCGACGCTCGTGTTGTTGGGGTTGAAGGCTCCGCCGAGCACGCCGACCAGGAGATCGACATCACCGTCGCCATCCAGATCACCGAAAGCCGGGGCGTTGTACCCACTCGTCCTCACCGGATCGTTGGGTGGAAAGGGAATCGGCTCCGAGCGCAGCGACGGGGATCGGCAGGAGCCGCGGTTCTCGATCAGCAGCAGCCCGGGCTCGAAGAAGTCGCCCCAGAACAGATCGAGGTCGCCATCCCCGTCGAAGTCGACGAACGCCATCGTATTGGCGCCATGCAATGTGCCTCGATTGCCGGCACCCGAGGATCCGCTCGGAGACGTGCCGGGGGTGGGACCGCCGAGCACCTGGCCGATGATCTCGATGCCCTGGAATCGATCTTCCAGGTGGCGAAACACGGGCGCGCCCTGTTGATCCAGTTCGACCATCTCGTTGCGAGTGATCGTGCCCTCGACGCGCCCCACCATGAGATCGAGGCGACCGTCACAGTCGAGGTCGGCCACCTTCGGGATGTTCTGTCGATCGGCGAACACCGGCTCACCCTCATTGTCCATGAGGCGTTCGGTCAGCAGTTCAAAGCGCGGCGTCGCCCGGTCGCCCTGGTTTTGGTACATGCGTACCAGGCTGAACCGCTCCTCGCCCAGCAGATCGAGGTCGCCGTCACCGTCGACGTCGACGAACAGGTACCACTCGCCGATATCGACATCCTGGTAGGCATCGGTGCGCCAGACGTAGCGCGGCGCGTCCGGGGTCCCGGTCTGTTCGAAGAACATCACATTGCCGGAGTACTCCTGCACGAAGAGATCGAGATCGCCGTCATCGTCGATATCAGCAAGCTGCGGTCGTGGCAGGTTGAGCCCACCGAGGAACGGATGCGCGTACGCGACGCCGTCTGCGTCGAGCACCTCGAAGGCGTAAACATCCCGCTCGAGCTCGACGGCCGGCGTCCCCGCCCCCTGGGCAGCCAGCCCGCTGGAGCCGACGAGCAGGCCGGTGGCGACCAGAACCAGACCCAGCGCGCCGAAGCCAGCGCCTGGTCTCACGAGGGGCGAACGCTGTCGGAGCGTACGTTGCCGGGACGCACGCTCAGCAACAGGTAGCGGATGGATCACACGTTCTCCGTCGAACACGGGGCGGCGCAGCAGGGGCGCAGTCAACTGTAGCGCAAACGGAAACCACGCAGCCCCACCCGTGTCACGGACTCAACGCGGCGCGCAACTCGCGAGCCGACTCGCGAATCGAGCTGCGAAGATACTGCGACGAGGCCGCGGCGCCTCGCCCGAGCGGTCCTTCGCTGCCGGGCTCGGCGCGAACGGAGGCCAGCACCGGCCCGGTGCCGGAGAGTACCTCAGGCAGCTGGCGCTGATACTCGACCGCGTCGTCGAAGGCGTAGGTGCGCTCGAAGCCGACGGCGCGGGCAGCGGCTCCGAAGTCGATCCTTCCCTGCGCCGCCAGCGCCTGACTACCGGTGATCTCGTACGTACCGTTGTCGACAATCAACAGCGTCAGGTTGGCGGCCTGCGCATCCACAATCGTCGCCAGCGTTCCAAGGCTCATGAGCATGCTGCCATCGCCGTTCAGGCAGATCACCCCGCGCTGCGGCTGCGCCAGCGCCAGACCCAGTGCGAGGTCGGCAGCGTGGCCCATGGCGCTATCGGCCGAGGCGAAGTCGAGGTGGCTGTGCGAATGGCGCGCCCAGGGACGCACCACGGACATCGTCGTGACCACGATGCGATCTTCGCGTAGCCGGGCCAGCGGAGCCAGGAGCTCGTCCTTGGTTAGCATCACACCAGGCCGCGAGTGAGCAGCAGGGCGGTCGGCTGCGACTGCCGGGCGGCGGTTTCGAAGGCTCGCGGCAGTACCGTATCGGTATCGGCGTCCGAGCCGTGACGCCAGAAAGGAACGCCCCAGGCGGTCAGCGTCGGCTCGGTCAGAAGCGCCACCGAGTCGACGTCGGAACGCGTCAACACCTCGACGTCCGGACCCTGTGGAGGAGGATCGAACCCGGCAGCCACCATCTTGGCGTAGCCGCGATAGCCAACCAGGCACAACAACGGAACGCCCATGCGCAGGGCCGTGCCTCGAAGGCTGTCGCCGCTCTCGAGCAACCCCGTGTTCTGGATGATCACCGCGGGTTGCTGACCACCAATCCACAGCCCCGTGGCGACGGCGAACGCTTCGCCCTCCCGAGCGATGCGCAACAGCCGAATGCTGGGGTGGTCACGTAGCTGATCGAAGATCGCCGCGGTGTCGTTATCGGGTATTCCGATAGCGTGGGTTACCCCCAGTGACACCAGACGATCGACGAGCCGAGCTCCGCTCGGTGGTCCGCTACCGTCGGCGCCGGCCATTCCGTTCGCTACGGTCGCGGCCGATCGGCATCGTGCACTTTGAGGATGAAGAGACCCTCCTTGCCCGAGGTCACGGCAACGATTCCGCTGTCGAAGAATGGGTAGTTGCTCCACGAGCCGATCGCCCCGGAGAGGATGTCGCCCATGCCGTCGTTGTCGCCCCAGGGTACGGTGTCAAAGAACCCCAGCGGCTGTGGCCGCTCGCGATCGCTGATATCGAGCACGTGCAGCCCGCTGCGGTAGTTGGATTGGTACATCACGTCGCCGACGATGTAGAGGTTGTGGTCGGTGGCGGGATTATCGGTCATGTATTCGCCGACCAGGATCGGATCCTCGAGATCCTGCACGTCCCAGATCAGCGTCCGCGTGCCCTTGACGAGGCCGGCGATCTCGTCACCCTCGTCGTTCATGTAGAAGTACCGGTGCTCGCCGTCGAGCCAGCCCTGGTGCGTGTACGCCAGGTTCGGGTAGGTCGCCAGCGCGATCACCTGCGGGTTGCGCTTGTCGGTGACATCACCAATGCCGAACGCGCGGCCGTCGGAGCTGAAGCACACCTCGCGGCCCTGGTAGCGATCGTCC
Organism: Acidobacteriota bacterium; assembly: GCA_965197275.1. GTDB lineage: Bacteria > Acidobacteriota > UBA890 > UBA890 > WLXD01 > DASCOT01. The sequence continues at coordinate 138,916 of CBDAMQ010000024.1, read as the reverse complement.
GGTCCCTCGTAGGTCACGCATTGCACGTCGTGCGTACCACCGGGGCCACGCGGGCTGCTCGCCTGCGGCTCGAAGCAGCCGGCGAAGATCGGATTGCGCGGATCCTCGACGTTGATCATGTGCAACGCCCCGCCGCAGGTCTCGCCGCCCGAGCTGTTGCCCACGGCGTAGGCGAAGGCGCTGTCGGCGTTGATGTGGAGGTTATGCGACGAGTTCACTCCGTCGTAGTGCGCTGCCTCGCTGAAGGCGATCGGCGTGCTTTCGAACTGTCGCAGTAGCGTGAGGTCGAAGACTTGCACGCCATGCGGCCCGGAGGCGTCGGCGACGATGAAGGCGTGATCGGCGTAGACCTTGATGTCACGCCACAGGCTTGGCGGCGAGGCCGCCGGTTTCGGTAGCTTGCCTACGAATACCGGTGCGTACGGATCGGTGACGTCAACGAACGCCGTCCCGTCCCGCATGCCGACGATGGCGTAGTCGTGATCGGACTGTGGATCCGTCCAGCCCCAGATGTCGTTGGTGGTCACGCCGCGCCCCCCACCGATGTCCTGGATCGGCAGGAAGGCGATCAGGTCGACGTTGTCGCATTCGAAGATCCCGGCTCGACCACCGACGCACTCGACCGCGCCGTCGGTGATCGCCGGCATGCCACGGGCGCCGCTGAGCACTCGTGAGCGATCCCAGCCATCTCCCAGCCGGCTCAGGATGACCGCGCTACCGGCACCGTAGTCATCGCCCGGCAGCCCAGCCACTATCAGGTCACCCTTCGCGGCAAGCGCTGCGCCATAGGCGGAACCGAACTTGAGGCCGCTGGCGCCGAGCTTGGCTGCCGCGCTCCACTCGCCCGACCGACTGCGCGTGAACCGATATACGCGCCCTTCCAGCCGTCCGGTGCCCGCACCGGGAGCACCCACCAGCGCCTCGTTGTCACCGAGCGCCAGATCGATTCCGAACATCGCCCCGGCCGGGGAGTCGAACGGCGCCAGTCTCCCGTCTTGGTTCCAGCTGGCGTCGTCCTGGGCGTAGCGGTAGCGATAGACCGCTCCGGCGAAGTCGTCGGTACCGACGGCGCCAACTAGCGCCTCGTGTCCCGTCAAGGCCAGGCTCGAACCGAACATCGCCCCGGCGGCGCGCCGCGGCGGCGACTCGAGCTTGTCGACGCGATTCCACGCGTCACCGTTGCGGCGAAAAACGTAAACGCTCCCCTGCGGCGGGCTCTGAAGGAACTGGCCGCGCAGAAACATGTCGACCCGGCCACCCGGCGCACCGACGAAGATCCACTCGCCGGCCTGCGCCACCGTGGCGCCGAATCCCTCCGGTGCGTTCGAGGCAGCATCGCTGCCATCGCCGGCAATGGTTGCCGTCAGCGCCCATCCATCACCGGCGGACTCGAAGATAAACGCGTTGCCGGCTCCGCCGTTGGCCCCCGGCGCACCGACGAGAATCCGGTCGTGGCCAAGTGCCACGGCGCCGCCGAACCCGGCGACCGCCGCATCGGGAGCGATGCGCTCGGACTCCTCCCAGACGCCGGCACGACGCTCGAACAGATACGCCGCACCCGCGGCGTCGGCGCCAACGACCAGCAGCTCGCCGTCGACAGCGATCGAACGGCCGAAACCGTCGGTATCTGTGGCGTCCGAGGCGAGCAGCTCCTGCACCTGATCCCAGCCACCGTTGGCCGGTCGGTACACATACACGACCCCGGGGCCGATGAGGTTCGCCGGCTCGCCGACGAAGACGTCGTCGTCGCCGACCGCCGCGGCAGATCCGTATCCGACCTGAGCAGCTGCCGGGGCGGCGACCAGGGCCAGAGCACACAGCGACAGCGCGACACAGAGCTTTCTCATGGATATTCCTCGGTTGCCTGGAGACGAAGGATTCTGTCACACCGTCCGGCGCCTCCCGGCAACGCGTTCCGGCACCCCGGGGCTGGTCAGCTCCCGGCGGCTGCGCCTACGCCAGCGGCGTAGGCCGGCACCTCGAGCACCTTGACCACCCGGCGCGACTCCGTATCGATGATGTTTAGCGTACCCGGGGGCTTCTCGCCCACGCCGAACTTGCCATACTCCCCCGCCGTGTTACGGCCGGATACGAACAGCCAGCGACCATCTTCCGAGATGCTGCTGCCGTGCGGCTCGAACAGTCCGCCACCGCTGATCTGACTCGCCACCTGCCAGCTGGCGGTGTCGATCACCGCCACCGCGTTGGCGGTGCGTTGTGGGAAGTACACCACCGAGCCGTCCGGTGAGTAGACCGGGTGCCAGGGCTGACCACCCAGATCAAGGCGCTGTTGCAGTCGCGGATTACCGGCGTCGCTGATGTCGAACACCATCATCTCGCCGGAGATCTGTCCGCCGGTCACCATCGTGTTGCCGTCCGGCGAGATGGCAAACTGCACGAACGTGTGGGTATCACCCGGAACGTCGAGCAGCTCGAGACCCTCCTCGGTCGGCTCCAATGTCGCCAGGCGATTCTCGGCCAGGCTCGCCGTGTAAACCACCTCGCCGTTGGGGTTGGCCATCAGGGCGTGGGGACGAGCGAAGAAGACGTCGATCTCTTCGATCGCCATGCTGTCGCGCTCGATCACGCCGATGCGCATCGGCGGGCTCACAGCCGCCATCGACCGCCCGACGTAGAGTGACCTGCCGGCAGGGCCTAGCGACAGCATGCCGGGGGTCTCGAACTCGGCCTGGCCCACCAGATTGTTGTCGCGATCGAACTTCAACACCCGCCAGTCGGCGATGAGCGAGACGTACCAGTGCGACCCGTCCGGTTCGACGGCCACGTGGTGTGGCTTGCAGTTGGCGCTGAACCCGAGCGCGGTGAGATCGACCGTAGCCACCAGTTCCTGGGTCTCGATGTCGATCACCGAGACTGCGGCACCGTCTTGACTGGCGACGTAGACGAGAGCCGAAGGTGTTGCCCAGGCGGTGGAAGACCATGCCAGCACGACAACGACCAAAGTCACGGCGAGTAGCGACCCCAGTATCCTGCCAGCGATCTGCCTCATTCCCTGTCCGACTCGCCCGGTGTAGCGGCGGGCGCCGCATCATCGCGGAGCTTGGCGACGAAGAAGCCCTCGCTCATCGAGGTGATCACCACGATGCCACTACCGAAGTACGGGTAGTTGCTCCACGATCCCGCCATCCCCTCGCCGTCCTCTCCGTACGGCACGGTATCGATGTAGCCGATCTCCTTGATCTCCTCGGGCTCGGAGACGTCGAAGACCCGGAGTCCCGAGTCGTAGTTCGACTGGTACATGACGTTGCCCACGACGTAGAGATTGTGGTCGATGGCGGGGTTGTCGGAGACGAACTCATTGGCGACGATCGGATCCTCGAGGTCCTGCACATCCCAGACGATCGTCCGCGTGCCCTCCACCAGGCCCATCATCTCGTCGCCTTCGTCGTTCATGTAGAAGTAGCGATGATCGTCGGTGAGCCAACCCTGGTGGCTATAGGAAACGTTGGGATAGCTCGACATGCCTATCGACTGTGGCTCGCGCTTGTCACTGACGTCGGCGATCGACAGCGCCGTCTCGTTGGAACCGAAGCAGATCTCCCGACCCGTGTAGCGCTCGTCCGGCCCGTGGTAGGTGACGCATTGAGCATCGTGCGAGTAGCCGGTGCCGCGCTCTCCGGTGCGGACATCCTGGAAACACCCGGCGAAGACCGGCTGCTTGGGATCCTCGATGTTCACCATGTGCAATCCACCACCGCACGTCTCGCCGCCGCCGCTGGCACCAACGATGAAGGCGAAGGCGGTTTCCTCGTTGATGACGATGTTGTGGGCCGAGTTCATGTCGGTGTAGATCACGTCCTCTTCGAAGGTGATCGGATCGCCGTCGAACTCGCGCAAACGCTTCAGATCGAAAACCTGCATGCCGTGCTCACCGGCGCTGTCGGAGACGATGAAGGCATGGTCGGCATAGACCTTGATATCGCGCCAGACGCTGGTGATGGCGCCGTCCGTCCGCGGAAGCTTGCCGACATAGACCGGGTTGTAGGGGTCGGTGACATCGACGAAGGAGGCCGCTGTGCTGAGCCCGACGATGGCTATGTCGCGATCAGTGTCGGGATCGGTCCATCCCCAGATGTCATTGACCACCACGCCGCGACCGCCACCGATCTCGTGCGTCGGCAGGAACGCCAGCAAGTCGACACCGGCACATTCGAAGTGCCCCGCCAACCCGGCTTCGCACGGAACTGCAGCGCCCGTAATGCTCTCGAGCCCTGTGATATCGGACGCTACGGTGGTGCGATCCCAACCACCGTAGGTGCGCGTCAAAATCATCGCCTCGCCGGCACCGAAGTCGACCGCAGGCACCCCGGCGACGATGGTGTCGCCACCGACGGCCAACGCCGCCGCGAAGCGCGAGCCCGGACCGAAGCTTCCGGTACCGATCTTCGAGACATCCGACCAGTTCCCGGATCCATCGTCGGTGTAGTGGAAGATCACACCGGAGTTGTTGCTGGCTCCCGGCGCTGTCACATAGATGCCGTTGTCTGCAACGGCGATGGCGGAACCGAATCCGAACGCCGATCCCTCGAACGGGAACATGCTGGCAGCGCGCGTGAGCTCGCCGCTCTCAGCGTCATAACGGAAACGGCGTACAGCACCGAGCTGATTGGCACCAACCGCACCCACGAGCAGCTCGGAGCCCCTGATCGCCAGGGATGAGCCGAAGCGATCGTTCTCCATCGAGAAATCGCCGAGCGCGGTTACCTGCTCCCAGCCGTCGTCCGACCGGCGGAATACGTACACCAAGCCAGCCCGCTTGTTGGCCCTGGGGGCGCCGACAACGGCCCACTCACCGCTCATCAGCACCGCCGAGCCGAAACGCTCAGGCGTCGGCGGCTCCGCCTCCTCATCGCCCGTCGCTTCTTCGCCCAGCCCAGCGTGCGCCGCGGCCAGCGCACCATGCCCGGCCGCCTCGTCACCTTCGATTGCGTGCGGGGAGTCCGGGCGCATGCCTGACAGGCGCGCCACCTGGACCCACTGGTGGCCCTGCATCTCGAACACGTAGGCGGCTCCCCAGCGAGCGTCGGCCGCCGGCGCTCCGACGATCAAGCGCTCCCCATCGCGCGACATGGCGGCGCCGAACCGGTCGCCATCGAGTCCATCGGTCGGGACCAACGTGCCGACCTCGTTCCACGATCGGCCGTCGCGGTGAAACATGTACACCGCGCCGCTTTCATCGGTTACCGCACCGACCAGCAAGAAGTCACCATCAACCTCGATCGCCCGGCCAAAGCCGTCGCCGTCGATGGCGTCGGAGGCCGACAGTGCCGCTGCCTCGACCCAGTCGCCGCCATCGCGGCGGTACACGTAGACATAGCCCGAGCTGGCGAGACTGGCCGGCTCACCGACGAACACCTCCCCGTCGGCGATCGCTACGACCTGGCCGAACTGGCCGAAGCCAACTTGGGCCTGGGCTGGGGCTGCGACCACGACAAGCGCGGATAGAACAACGAGACATCGGAGGAGCTTCTTCACGCTTCACCTCATGGGAGGCCGTGTGCGACGACGCATGGTGCATGCGGGCACGAGCCTCCGGAGCGGGGAGATGCAAGCAGTTTGGCCAATGGCGCCTTCCGGATCAAGCTCGGCCCGGCGGCGCCATTCAGCCCTCTCCCGGGCCTAGCCATCGAGGACCGTCCGGGGCCTGGTAGGCATCCATACGCGCCAGCAGACGGTCAGGGCGATCGTCGACCAACAGCTGATCCCGCCGAGCGGTGTCGAGGAACCCCTCGGCCACGGCGTAGTCGAGCATCGAAAGGAGCGCGTCGTAGTAGCCGGCGACATTCAAGACGCCGACAGGCTTCCGATGCATCCCCAGCTGCGCCCAGGCGCTGATCTCGAACAGCTCCTCAAACGTTCCGACGCCGCCGGGCAGCGCGATGAAGCCGGACGCCAGTTCGGACATCAGGTGCTTGCGCTCGTGCATCGAGTCGACGACAACAAGCTCGCTCAGCGACGTATGCCCGACCTCGCGCACCTGCAACCCGTAGGGGATGACGCCGGTAACCCGACCGCCGGCTGCCATCACCGAGTCGGCGATGCGGCCCATCAGACCGACACTGCCGCCACCGTAGACCAACCCGATGCCGCGCGCCACGAGCGCCCGCCCGAGCGCCGCAGCGGCATCGCCGTAGGCGGCTCGAACGCCGGACCTGGATCCGCAGAAGACGCAGTAAAAGGGCCCGTTCGCGCCGTCAGGCGTTTGCTTGTATTCGCGCAGCGCGCTTCTCCCAGCGCTCGCGTGCCTTGGCACGCTCCTCCTCACGCGACTTCGGGACGGCGGTAGTCACGAGGCTGCCCAACAAGCCCAGGGAGACCGCCGTCACGTCGTCGACGGCGCCGTCGAACGCCTCCTTGTTCGCCTGCGACGGCGCCCGCATGCCGCTGATCTTGCGTACGTATTGCAAGGCCGAAGCACGAACCTCGGCTTCGGTCGCCGTGGGCTCGAAGTTGAATAACGGGCGAATATTTCGACACACGAGCGGATCCTCCTCGATCTATCAAAACGGACGAGTGGGCGCCGTCATTCTGTCATGAGGGTGCGCCAGATTTGCGCGCCGCCGAGGATACCTGCAGTCTCTGATTCAGGAAACCGAATCAGAAATTCGTGAATCCGTACCGGCCACGCCGGCCATCGGATATGGAAAACCCGGCGATATCGGGCACGCCAGCCGTCGCCCCAGGCCGCTCCCCTTTACGTCCATGATCGGGACAGGGCTGGCGTCCTCGCTGCCACCTGAGCTTCTGCCGATAAAGGAAGCAAACGACGTGCCAACACGACGCACGTCCTCGGCGTTGCAGGGGAGGCTTTCGACCGCGACCGCCGATGGTCAGACGCGAGATCGTCCCGTTTCCGGGATCGGCTGTGCCGGAACCGGACGGCGCCGGCAGGTCCGTGGCGAGAGTGAGGGACCTAGTGAGGTTCCGGCTGCTCGGCAGGCTCAGCCGCATAGGGGTCTTCCTCGACCACCCAGCCGTCCAGCAAGTTGATGATCCGGTCGCTGTAGCCAGCGTTCATCTCGGAGTGGGTGACCTGAACGATGGTGGTTCCCTCCTCCTCGTTCAGACGCTTGAACAGCTCCATTATCTCCTTGCCCTGCGCGGTGTGCAGGTTGCCTGTCGGTTCGTCCGCCAAGAGCACCTTGGGGTTACCGATGATGGCGCGCGCCACACCGACCAGCTGCTGCTGTCCGCCGGACAGCTGGCTCGGATAGAGGTCCTTCTTACCGACGATATTGAAGCGATCGAGGGTATCCGCGACCATGCTCTTGCGTTGTACCCGCTTGATGTTGCGATACGACAGCGGTACGTCGAGGTTCTCGTACACGGTCATGCTGTCGATCAGGTGGTAGCTCTGGAAAACGAACCCTATGTACTCGCGATTGAGCCGGTTGCGCTCCTTGGAGCTCAGATCGTGCACCGGGTAGTCGAGGAAGTAGTACTCGCCTTCCCAGGAACCATCGAGCATGCCGATGATGCTCAGGAGCGTCGATTTGCCGGCGCCCGAAGGCCCCATGATGGTGACGAACTCACCCTGCTTGATGTCGGCGTTGATCCGTCGCAACACGTAGGTGCGGCCGAAGCCGGACTTGTACCACTTCTCGACGCCCCGCAGCCGGACGATCGGTGAGTTCGGATCCCGGTCAATAACCGGCTCCGAACCACGGGCCTCTTTGCCCCCCAGCAGATCACGCGCTTTCCACATATCCCTCAACATCGTGCAATAGGCTTGCCAGTCCTCGGGAGCGTACCGCTAATCGAGCCCCAAAACCTCCGGTCCCTGGCGGTAGCTGATGTCCACCGGGATCGAGCGCTCGGCCAGGCGATCCAGCGCCGCTCGCAACCCGGGACCAATCACTCCGGCATCCGACCAAAACGCCGCGGTGGCATCGTAGTCTCCGTCGCCCTGAAGCCGAAGTAGCTTCGCTGAGAGCCCTGTCATCGCTTGCTGAACGCGGTCGAAGTCGATCGAATACGTGTCACCGACCGCATCGAAGGTGAATGCCTGCTGCTCACGGAAGTAGTTGAAGCGCGCCAGGTTGGCCCGCCCGTGGGCGCTGGTAGACCCGAAGCGGACCGAACGGAAGATCGAAGCGAAGAACGTCACGTAGTTGTCCATCAGGTCAGCGTCACCTAGATCGCCGCTGGCGTGCAGCTGCGTCAGCATGTGCAGCCCGAGGATGTCGGCCTTGCCCTCCTCCACCCAAGAGGCGTGCTCTGCAAGAGCTTGTCGGACCGTGCCTCCGCCATCGATGGTGTTCTTGATACCCAGGCCATGCGCCACCTCGTGGAACATGGTGTTGGCGAAGAAGGCGTCGAACGTCACGTGGTCGCGCTGATCGGGGGCGATCAGCTCGGCGGCTATCGGCGCCAGGATGGCATCGAACTTGGCACGCATGGCGTTCTTTATCTGGATTCGGCGCGTCCCCTTCTGCAGTTGGACCTGCTCGTCGTTGGGTAGGTTCACGGCGATCGACTTCGACCCGGCATTGGCTTCGCCGGCGGCGAACACGAGATCGTACGCGTTGAGCTCGGCGTCGGAGCCGGGCTCTTCGGCCTTGTAGGCATCCGGCACCGGCAAGGTGCGCTGCAACGACGGTAGCAGCGTTGCATAACGCGCCAGGCGGGCGCTCCACTCCTGGTCCTTGATGAAGATCAGCGCCTCGTGCGCCGCCTTGGCGCCCAGCAGCTGATCTTCATAGGTCTCGATCGGACCGATGACCACCTCGATGGTGTTGTCGGTCATCTCCATCCAAGCGAAGTCGCTCGCCTGGTAGTCATCATCCAGCAGCGCTGCGGCCCGGAGCTCGAGGTAATCGCGCAGCCCGGGCTCTTCCGCGAGCGCCGCCGCCTCACGTAGCTTGCCGGCCACGTGCTCGACCTGGGCGGCAAACGCCTGATGGTAGGGAGCTGTGGTCAGCGCACCCGTAGCATCACGTCGCACCATGGTGTAGAGCGATCGGAGCTCGGGGTCGTCAGCCGCCTCGATCTCCTCGCGGGTGACGTCCGCAGGGTAGAAGTTGGCGCCTGCCGGTTTGGCTCCTGCGCCTTCGACGAACGGAGCATTGGCGTCGAGTCGGTCCCAGGGGCCGACATTGAGCTCGGCGAAACGCCTCTCAGCAGGATCATCAAGCGAATCCAGCAGCGCCGCGCGATCACCGTAGGCTTGTATCCAGTAGATCTCATCGATTGCTCGAGCAGCCGCGATTAGCAGGCGCAGAATCTCGAGCTGGTTTTCGCTCAGCGCTGACAGGTCGGGCGCGAGACTGACCTCCGTGTACTTGGTCAAGCCGCGCTCGGCAACGCTGACCGGATCGGCCGCGGGTTCCGCCGAATCGCCGGCAGGGCCGCACGCGGCGCTAGCAAGAGTGAGTGTCAATGCCACGGTGCTGCCGCGAACGGTCATCGTTTCCTCGGCTCAGTTGGTAACGGCATGCCGCAACGGGCCATCCTCGAACGGCCGACCCCAGGTAGCCGCGCAGCGCCCGTACAGGGCGCCTGGCATCGACTCGATGAGCTCGGTGCTGGTCGCTTGATTGCGCAAGTCTATGTCCGGACTCGTGTCCGTCAGGACACGCACATAGTTACCCGTCAGCCCGCTCCATCGTTTCCCCTCCCCGAATGCCTCCTTCGACTCCCAGAGCACCTCCACCTGGCGGCCCAGCATGCGCCGACGAAAACTCCACTCCAGATCGGCGCCAAGCATGTGCAAGCGGCGGCTGCGAGCCTGGGCGGTGGACGGATCTACCTGATGAGCCATATGTGCAGCAGCCGTGCCGGCGCGCGGCGAGTAGCGGAACACGTGCAAGCTCGAGAAGCCCGCCGATTCGACGAACCGCGTCGAGATCTCGAACTCGGCGTCGGTCTCACCGGGGAACCCGGCGATGATGTCCGTGCTGATCGCCAGATCAGGGATCGCGGCGCGCGCCGCATCCATCAGTGCGAAGAACTCTGCTTGGCTGGTGCGCCGAGACATACGCCGCAGCGTGGCGTCGCAACCGCTCTGCAACGGCAAGTGCAGGTGCGGCTGCAGCCGTGCATCGCCCCACAGATCGAAGAGCTCGGGGCGCAAGTCCCAGGGCTCGAGCGACGATAGCCTCACCCGTGGCATATCGGTGCGCTGGAGGATCGCCGCGACGAGATGCTCAAGGCCATTCGAATCGCCGAGATCGTGTCCGTACGAGCCCAAGTGCACGCCGGTGAGAACGGCCTCGCGATACCCGAGCTCCACGAGATCTCGGACTTGAGCAACCACGGTTTCGAGCGGCCGACTCCGACTGGCGCCGCGCGCGACGGTGACGATGCAGAACGTGCAGCGATTGTCACAGCCGTCCTGGACCTTGACGAAAGCTCGAGTCCGGCCGACACCGGCGGCGAACGGCGTCGACTCCGGGTCACCGATCGGGTCAGCGTCGCGTAGCAGGCCGGCACTGGTCAGCAAATCCGGCAGGCGGTCCTTGTCGCCGTTGCTCACCACCATGTCGACACCCAGGCGCTCGACCTCCGCTCTCGAGAGGTCAGCGTAGCAGCCCGTCGCCACGACGCTGGCTGAGGGGTGGTCACGGCGAATCTGGCGCAGGAGCTTACGCGACTTGCGCCCTGCCACGTGCGTAACAGCGCAGGTGTTGAACACGAACAGATCGGCATCGTCGCCAGGGGCCACGACCCGGTGACCCTGGCCGGCCAACGTGCGTGCCAGATCTTCCATCTCGCCGATGTTGAGCCGGCAACCGATCGAATCGAGTCGGACGCGCACGTCAGCTCCGCGGCCGACGAGTGCTGCTTGGCACGCTGCTGGGTCTGCGAACGACGATCATGCACCGGGTCTCCGATATGGCCAGTGATTTTAGCAAGCGGCGGCCGTCAAAGCCTGTTGTGGACAATCGGCACAAGGGGCCACGGGGGGTGGCGCCGTGCCGCTGTCCGGGGAGAGGCTCATGGCTCGTTCCGTTCGAATCCCGACGCTGTGCCTGCTCGCACTGCTCGTCATCGGCAGCACCTTGGTGCCAGCCACCGCCGAAGCGGGGTGCTTTGCGGAGCTCGACTCCTGCATGAGTTGCGCACGCAAGTACATGTGGGAAGGCATCAAGGGGCTCAACCCGAGTCTCATCATCGACGCCAACATAATGATGTGGGACTGCAATCTCGACGTGTACCACTGCATCGTGCTCGGCAAGCACCATCGGTACGGATGCGCGATCTGACCACGAGGCGCGTCCTGCTGTGTCTGGGGCTGTTCGGAGCCTGTCACAGCGCCGACCTCCCGCCGGAGTGGACTCTGCAGGCTGAAGAGATCGCCACACTCGGGCAGGATCCGATCGACGCCACCACCGCCTTCTTCAATCCCGCAGCGGTTGGATTCGACGCTCGCGGTCGTATCTATGTGCTCGATACCGGCAATCACCGCGTGCAGGTGTTCGCGCCGACCGGTGATCTCGTCGCGTCGCGCGGCCGACACGGCAACGGTCCGGGCGAGCTCAGCGGTCCCGAGGGAATGTGGGTGTACCCGAGCGGAGAGATCGTGATTGCCGATACCGGCAACCGCAGGCTGGTGCGCTTCGGCGCGGCAGGCTCGCCGCTCGACACTGTCCCGGTCGAGTACCTGCCGCTCGAGGTGGTCGGAACGGCAGAGCACATTTTCGTATTGCGCTTGCCGCCGGCGTCCTTCATGTTCGGGCCCGAGGCCGAGCCTCTGGTGACCGTGCTGGATCGTGATGGCAAGCAGCTCGACAGCATCGTGCCCCCACAGCCGCACGACGTGGGAATCCTCTACTTTCTGCTCAATACACGTCGTATCGCGCTGGCGCCTGGCGGTGGATTCGCCCTGGCTCATACTCACGTCAACAGTCAAGTGCAGCTGTACGACCGGCTCGGGACGCTGACCGGAACCATCGACACTCTGTACAAAGCGGCCGCCTGGGCACCGCTAGGCCGGCTGCCCCGCCATATCAGCGACCAAAGCCTCGATCGTGTGGCCCGCACCGCTTCGGACGTCGCCTGGGATGCGCCGCGCGACCTGTACTGGGTGCTCGCCGGATACGTTGACCGCACCGCGGAGGGTGCCTGGACGATCGGCACCGAGCTCTACCGCTATGACACTTCGGGTATCTAGCGCGGCTCTGTGATGCTGCCCTACGCGGCCCGGGTCGTGGCTCCCGCGCCCGATCACTCGATTTGGGTCATCGACGAGGAGGGCGTCCTGCACCAGTTGCGCCTACGCGATCCTGATCTTGCGCCGCCACGAGTCGAGCCTTGACGGCTGCGAGCTACCAGGTACTCGCCCCTACCGGCGTCGACGAAAGCGCCATACCGTCGTGCCGTGCTCGTCGCCCTGCGTAAACACGAGGACCTCCCCGGAGGTAACCTCGTACCGAAAGGTGTAGCGCCGCACGGTCGATTGATCGTCGAACGACCACCAGCGGCCCTCCACCTCGAGAACGCGGCCGTTGTCGGTCCAGTGTGCACGCTCGCGCACCTCGGCGTTGCCGCGCTCGAACTCGCTCACCGCGTTGGCCCAGCGGTAGGTCTGGACGTTCTGCTGTCCGTTCTCCGGCCGAAACTCGAAAACGATACGGTCGATCTGTTGGTCTATTCGATAGACCACCTCGCGTTCGCGCCACACCTCGACCATCGGATCGCTCGCGGCAGCGTCGAACAGCCATTCCCCGGTCATGTCCACCACCGGTACGTCCGACGTCCAGGGTGTCCACTCGAGCGGCGGGCGCTCTGACGGCGTGGCCTCCTCCTGCGCAGCCGCGAAAGTCGCCGCCGGCGGCGTCGGCATGAGACCGAGCACTACCGCAATGCTCAGCGCGTAGCGCATCGCGGCGCGGATCGTGGGCAAGGAGGCGGCGGGCGGGATCGAACCGCCGAATCGCGGTTTTGCAGACCGCTGCCTTACCACTTGGCTACGCCGCCTCGTCAAGGGGTCGACGCCGAGCGCCCGTCGCCTTGCTCGGGCGGCCGGATCTGACGCCCGCAAACGAACCCACGGACGAAAAATAGATGGAGCGGGAAACGGGATTCGAACCCGCGACCTCAACGTTGGCAACGTTGCGCTCTACCAGCTGAGCTATTCCCGCTCCGGAATCCAAAGGATAGCGGCGGGGTGAGATGCAGGCAAGAACCCGCAATCCGTCGCCATACCGAGGCCAATGCCGTCGCACCACAGCCGCATTGTTGTCGGCCTTGGTCGAGAGACTGGCTCGACCAGGCCGCTGACGGCGTTACTCAGATTCGGAAGGCGTCGCGCACCCACTCCGTTCGCAACTTGCCTCGACCATCCGTCAGCAGAGCGACAACGTCGAACCGGATCGACCCGTACGGCCCGTCGTATTGGCGCAGGAACGCCGCGGCGGCACGAGCCAGACGACGCTGCTTGCGAGCGTCAACGGCCTCCGACGGCGCTCCGAAGCGATCCGATCGACGCGCCTTCACCTCGATGAACACCAGGACCCCCTCGCCGTCCAGAGCCACCAGGTCGACCTCGCCTCCAGCCCGGCGGAAACGCCGATCGATCACCCGAAGCCCTTCGCGGGTGAGCCACTTCTCGGCGTGGCGCTCGGCGGCGCGGCCGAAACGGGCGCGCCAGGCGCTGTGCTGCCCCATGTGCAACGGGAGACGGTCAGCTGTCGACACGGCTCCCGGGTTGTCGCCGCCAGCGCACCCCGTCGGCGGTGTCCTCCACCTCCACACCTCGCTCGCGGAGGCGCTCGCGCAAGGCGTCCGAAGCTTCGAAATCCCGCGCCAGTCGAGCCTCCACCCGCGCCACGATCATCGCCTCGATATCAGCAGCGACCGCCGGGCCAGTGGCGCGAACACTGGCGCCCTGGTGCTCGATCTGCAGCTCGCGGCGTTCCCCGTGCGGCAGGATTCCCCACAACACATCGACTTCCGTAAGCCACTCCACTATTGCGTCCAGCGTACGGCGATCGACGGCTTCGTGATCGAGCGCCGTATTCACGTCGCGAACCAAGCTGAACATATGCCCCAACGCGCCGGCGCTGTTGAGGTCGTCATCAATAGCCGCTCCGAAATCCCTTTTGGTGCCTTCGAGGGCCGCCCGGAGCGATGCCGTGCGCGCGGCATCGTCGTCCGGCAGGCGCGGTGAGCGCTCCGAGATTCGGGCCAGGAGCTCGTGGACGCGGGCAATCGAGGCAGATGCCTGCTCGATAGCGTCAAAGGTGAAGTTCAACGGCCGCCGGTAATGCACCGAAGCGAGCAGGTAGCGGATCGCCGTCGGATCGTGCCCGGCGTCGAGCAACTGAGCCAGGGTGTAGAAGTTGCCCAGCGACTTGGACATCTTGGTCCCGTCAACGACCAGATGACTACAATGCATCCAGTGGCGGACAAACTGCACTCCCGTGCCAGCCTCACTCTGGGCGATCTCGTTCTCGTGATGCGGAAAGATCAAGTCGGCACCTCCGAGATGCATGTCGAAGGTCTCACCCAGGTACTTCATGCTCATCGCCGAGCATTCCAGGTGCCATCCAGGCCTGCCATCTCCGAACGGCGACTCCCATGACGGCTCGCCATCCGTAGCCGCCTTCCACAGCGTGAAGTCGCGAGGATCCTCCTTCGCCAACCGATCGCCCTCGACCCGCTCGGTCGATTTCATCGCCTCGGGATCGAGCCGGGCAAGTTGCCCATAGGCGGCGAACGAGGCCACCCGGAAGAAGACGTTGCCATCTGCGATGTACGCATGATCGTTCGCCAGCAACCTGGAGATCAGCCCGATCATGTCGTCGACGTGGTCGGTCGCCCTCGGGTAGCACGCAGCCGGGCGGACCCCCAGCGCCGCGAGGCCGCGCTGAAAGTCATCGACAAACGGATCGGTATAGTCGCGCAACGGAACTCCGGCCTGCAGGGCGCCGGCGATCGTTCGATCGTCAACGTCGGTGATGTTCATCACGAGATTGACCTCGTAGCCCCGCCAGACGAGGTAGCGATGCACCAGGTCGACCCAGACGAAAAAGCGGTAGTTCCCGATATGCGGGACGTCGTAGACCGTCGGGCCACACGAGTAGATCCCCACCAGTGGCGGTGACGCAGGCTCGAACGACTCCTTACGGCGGGTCGCGGTGTTGTAGAAGTGCGGCACTAGCAGGCCGTGGTAAGGGTGTGGCTTCGGCGAGTTGAGGCTCGATACGAAGCGGCTAGACGCGGCACGAGACCGTATGCAGATCGGCGCCTTCGGCGTCGGGACCGATGATCACGTCGATGCCGTCTGCTACGACCACGAGGCGGGCGCGGACAGCGTTGCCCGACGCGTCTCCGATGTCGGCCAGCGCCTGACGAACACCAGCTTCCAGCTTCTCGCCGTCGCAGCCGGCGGCGCCGGCGGCCGTCATGAACGCTTCGGTGGCGCCCACCACCAGGCGGAGCATCTCGGAGGGAGTTCCCGTCACGGTGACCTCTTCGCCAACAAGCTCTTCGTTCATGATTGCAGCCATCGCCTCGTCGCCGATGGACGGTGTACCGGAAGCTCGCGAAGGCGGCCAGTATAGCCCAGGCCATCCTTCGGATCGGGTCCAGTGGGCCGCTCGCCCACGCTATCAGACCACGTCACGGCGCTGGTCGCCTCTCAAAGTAACGCCGTGTCTGGCGAACATCCTCTTGGATCTGTGCCGCCAGTGCCGAACCGTCGGAAAACGCTCGCTCCTCTCGCAGCATTCGCAACAGCGCCAGTTCGATCTCACGGCCGTAGATCGACTCGGAAAACTCGAGCAGGTGGGCCTCGGCGACAAGTTCGCCGGCCGCCTCAAAGGTCGGTCGTTTGCCGATATTGGCCACCGCCTGGTGAACCTCTCCGTCAACTCTGACCTCGGCCACATATACGCCGCGCCGAGGCGTACAAGCGCGCCCGATCTCGAGGTTCGCGGTCGGCGCCTCGAGCAACCGGCCACGGCCCCTTCCGGTAACGACCTCACCGGCAAGCGCGTAGGGTCGCCCGAGCAAACACGCTGCCGCCTCGATCTCACCGTCGCCGATGAGCCGTCGGATGCGCGTCGATGACACTGGCTCACCATCGACGAGCACTGGAGGAACGCGCTCGACGCGGAAACCGGTGTCCTCTGCCCGCCCCTCCAGATACGACGCGCGGCCGGCACGCTCGCGCCCGAAGGAAAACCCCTCGCTGACGTGCAAGGAGCCGACATCGAGCTCGGCGATGAGGAACTCGTCGACGAATCGTCTTCTCCCTACCGCGGCGATCTCGCGATCGAACGGGATCACCACCGCCACGTCTATTCCGACGCTTTCGATGGCCGCAATGCGCTGCCCGGAGGTTTGCAGCGGCGACGGAGGGTCCGGCGACAGCACGGCCAGCGTGTGAGGGTCGAACGTGCACACCACCCCGGCCACATCGCGCTGCCGCGCCCCCTCGACCGTTCTGCGCATGACCTCCTGGTGGCCCAGATGGACGCCGTCGAAGTTACCGATGGTCACCGCTGGCCGCGCCAACCCCAGATCGAGATGACGGAAGCCGCGCACTACTCGCATCGGGCGCTCGCCGGCAACAGCACCTCGATCGTGAGCTCGTCATGGGCAACCGCTAGGCCCGGTGGGAGGCTCGCCTCGGTAGCAGCGTGTTCCAGGTCATGGCTCAAATGCGTCAGGTAGGCCTGTTTGGGTTGCAATCGCGCTACCTGCTCCAGGGCCTGTTCAAGGGTCAAGTGTGATCGATGTGGTTTGCGGCGAAGGGCATCGATGACCAGCACATCGAGCCCGCGGAGGCGCGCTGCGGCGTCGTTCGGGATGTCGTTGCAATCCGTCGCGTAGGCAAAGTCACCGATGCGGAAGGCACGCACCGTCCCTGGCCCGTGCGGCAACTCGATCGCCTCGATCTCCAGCCCCGACAACTCGAAACGGTCGCCGATCTCCACGGGGGTCAGCCGTGGCACGGCGATGGCGTCCGGGTCGAATGCGTAGGCGAACATTCGCTGCACCGAGACAAGCGTGTCCGCATCGCCATAAAGCGGGATAGGGCGGCGGTAGATGAAGTTGAAGATTCGGAGCTCATCGAGTCCCAGAACATGGTCGGCATGACCGTGCGTGTAGAGCACCGCGTCGACGCGTTCGATCCCTGCCCGCAAGGCCTGCTGGCGAAGATCCGTGGCGGTGTCCACCAGTACCTTGACGCCCTTGCCATCGGGTGCTGTCCACTCCAACAGCAAGCTGGCACGCAGCCGTCGGTTGCGAGCATCGGCAGATGTGCAAACATCGCATTTACAGGTGATGACCGGGATACCCACCGAGGTACCCGTGCCGAGAAAGGTCACACGAAGTCCGTCAGGCATGATCAGGTAGAAGGTCGCGCGGAGTTGCCGGCAGGCGGCGTCGGCGAACAAGGGCTGCGAACGGCCGCCGATCTTACCACGACGCCGGGTCCCGAACTCCGAGTCAGCGAGCCAATGGGTGAGTTGCTTTTACTACTCTACAGCCGCCCTGGGTGCCACCTTTGCGAGGTGGCCAAAAAAGCCCTGGCGCTAATCGTGGCTCGATACGGCCTGCGCATCGAGGAGCGCAATGTCGAGCGTGATCCGCGCTGGGAACGCGACTACGGCACTCAGATCCCAGTGGGGGTCCTGGCTGGCCGCAAGGTGTTCAAGTACCGACTCGACCCCGAGCGCATCGAGCGGACGATTCAGGCACAACTACAGGCTGCGCAGCGGAGTTGAGCGTCGAGCATTCGGCAGTCCGACGTGACCTTGGCTGTGCTAACCTTCCTTCGTCTTTCGGATCGAATCGCACGGAGCACTGTCAGTGGGAATCCGGCGCAAGCAGGTAGCGATTGCAGCCGTGGTCGTCGCCTCGGCCTTCGGCTATCTGCTGGTTACTGGCCTGCGCGACACGATGGTCTTCTACTACACCGTGAGCGAGGTCACGTCGCAGAGCGAATCGCTCAGCGACGTGCCGTTACGCGTCGCAGGCAAGGTCGTCGCCGGCACGATTGAGATATCGGACATGAATCATCTCGACCGGCGGTTCGTGATTCATGAGGGCGGCGCCGAGATCCCGGTCGCGTACCACGGCATCACGCCGGACACCCTGGTAGACGGCGCCGACGCGGTGGTGGAAGGCAAGCTGGGCGCCGACGGCGTGTTCGACGCGACATTCGTGATGGCCAAGTGCCCGTCCAAGTACGAGGGTGCAACCGATCTCTCGAAATACCGCGAAGCTGGCGTAGCGGCTCGTACCGAGACCTCGCCCTGACCCCGGACAGCGGAGCCACCCACCGTTGATCGCTCTAGGTCACACCGCTTTGATCGCCGCGTTCGCGACTGCCGCCTACACCGTTGCGGTGTCATTGCTGGGCGCTTGGCGACGGCAGCCGGCCCTCATTGCAAGCGCACGCAACGGCGTCTACGTGACCTCCGGGCTGGTCTTCGTTGCTGCCGGGGCGCTCCTATGGCTGCTGGGCAACGACCGCTTCGCGGTGCGCTACGTGGCCGAAAACTCGCGTATCGACCAGCCGCTCATATACAAGATGTCGGCGCTCTGGGGCGGCATGGCCGGGTCGCTACTGTTGTGGACCGTGGTCCTATGCGTCTACTCCACCCTCGCCGTATGGACCAATCGTCGGCGCCACCCGGAGCTCATGCCATACGTCTATGCCGTGTGCATGACGACCGCCTTGTTCTTCATTGCGCTGCAACTGTTCGCTGCCGATCCATTCGAGACGCTGCCGTTCACGCCGCTCGACGGAAGGGGCCTGAACCCTCTGCTGCAGAACCCGGCCATGGCCATCCACCCACCTAATCTCTACCTTGGCTACGTGGGGTTCACGATTCCGTTCGCCTTCGCGATCGGTGCGCTAGCGAGCGGACGGCTCGACACCTCCTGGCTGCACGCGATTCGGCGCTGGACGATTGTCGCCTGGTTCTTCCTGTCGATCGGCATCACGCTGGGGGCGCAGTGGGCCTACGTCGAGCTCGGCTGGGGCGGCTACTGGGGCTGGGATCCGGTGGAGAACGCTTCGCTGATGCCGTGGCTGGTGGCCACCGCGTACCTGCACTCGGTGATGATCGAAGAAAAGAAGCAGATGCTGCGGGTATGGAACATGCTGATGGTCATCGCGACCTTCGCACTCTGCATCTTCGGCACCTTCCTGACGCGCTCGGGGATCGTCTCGTCGGTTCACGCGTTCACCACCTCGAATCTGGGGCCGCTCTTCGCGATCTTCCTGGCGGTCATCCTGGCGGTCAGTCTGGGACTGGTCGCCTGGCGACTTCCCGACCTCAGAAGCGCCAACCAGCTCGAGTCAGTGCTGTCGCGCGAGTCATCGTTTCTGTTCAACAACCTCGTGCTGGTGGTGTCGTGTTTCGCGGTTCTGTGGGGGACCATGTTTCCGGTCATCAGCGAGGCGGTGAACGGCGTAAAGATCACTGTCGGACCGCCGTTCTTCAACCGCGTGAACGTTCCCATCTTCCTCATGCTCCTGGCGCTCACCGGAGTGGGCCCGCTGATCGCCTGGCGCCGGGCCTCGTGGCCCAGCTTGCGGCGCGCGTTCGTGTGGCCAAGCGTTTGCGGTGTGACGACCATGATCGTCATGCTGGCGCTGCAGGTCGGAGGCCCCTACACGCTCATGTCCTTGGGGCTGTCGGCATTCGTCGTCGGCACCGTCGTGCAGGAGTTCTGGCGCGGCACGCGGGCGCGGTCGGCAGCCAACAGCGAGAACTGGCATGAGGCACTGGTGGGGCTGACCTTGCGTAACAAGCGCCGCTACGGCGGCTACATCATCCACGTCGGCATCGTTCTGATGGCCGTCGGCATCACCGGATCGAGCGTGTTCCAGCGCGAGGTCGAGGCTACCCTGCGGCCCGGGGAGACGGTCGATGTTGGCAGCTATCGGCTGCAATACGAGAAGCTCGATCATTTTCAGTCCAGCGGCGTGGAGGTGACCTCGGCATCTTTGATCGCCTTCGACGGCGGCACCCCCCGGTTTCGGTTGGTGCCACAACGACACTTCCACCCCGGGCAGGAGAATCCGACCACCGAGGTGGCGATCTGGAGCAGCCTGCGGCACGACCTGTACATCGTGCTCGCTGGTTGGGACGCGCAGCAAACAGCGACCTTCAAGGCCTATCTGAACCCGCTGGTGAAGTGGATCTGGATCGGCCTCGCGGTGCTGGCGCTGGGCACGATTCTGGCGATGTTCCCCGACCGGCAGCGAAGCCAGGTCGGCATAGCTAACTACTGACGGAAGGTCGCATCATGGACAGCGGCGAGCAACCGGCAGGCAACACGAAACTCATCCTCCTGACCGCGCTGGCGGCAGGTGCGCTGGGGCTCGGCACCGCCTGGTTGATGGCGCAGCCGGATCACGACCTCGACCCGTTTACCCGGCTCGCGGGCGAGATCGGATGTCAGTGCGGTGACTGCAATCTTCGGCCGATCGCCACCTGCGGCTGCGGCTACGCCGACGGCATGCTGGCAGAGTTGCGCCAGCTCGTCGATACGGGCCAGTCCGACGAGCAGGTCATGACTACGCTGGTAGCGCGCTACAACCCGACCGTGCGTATCAAGCCCGACAGTTCGGGCTTCGGACTCCTCGCCTGGGCTGCACCGATCTTGCTCCTGACCGTCGGCGCCGTGGGCGTCGGCGCGGTGCTCTCGCGCTGGGCCCAGAAGGGGGCCGCCGACAGCGATCGACTCAGGCCGGCGCCCACCTTCCCATCGACGACGGACGCGACGACGCAGTCCGATGATGACGCGCGACGGCGGGGGATCGTCGAGCGCGAGTTGGACTCGCTCGGCGACTGATGGAAATCGTCATCCCGCTGGCGGTGGTGATCCTGGCTGCGTTGGCGCTCATCTACCCGCTAGCGCGGCCGCCACTGCTGGCAATCGAAGACGGCGCTGGTCCGTGGTCGAAGCTCGCCGCACTCGAGGAGCGCAAGCAGGCGATTTACGGCGCAATCCGCGAAGCGAGCTTCGATTTCCGCACCGACAAGATCAGCGAGAACAACTACCGGCAGGAGGTAGAAGCCCTCAAGCACCAGGCCGTTGCGGTAGTGGCGGAGATCGAAGCACTGCGCACCCAGGCGCCCCGCGCCGCTAAGTCGCTCGAGCAGAGCATTTCAGCGGCACGCGATCGGGTGCTGCAGGATGAGCAGGACGTCGTCGTCGCTGCGGCCGCAGACCAATCCGTCCATACCCCGGCCACCGAAGACGGCCCGGCGGAGCGTTTCTGCACCTCCTGCGGGCATGGCGCCGGCTCCGGCGATCACTTCTGCGCCGCCTGCGGCGCTCGCCTGACAGCCACCTGACGATAGATATGCCCTCGAGAACAGCTGCGGCGTGTTTGGTTGTCGTTGGAATGACCGTCGCCGGCATGGCCGGTGCGACCCCGTCCCAGGACCAGACCACTTCGGTGGAGGGACGTGCCACGCTTCCCGACGGCTCCGCGGTATCGCCACTGATGCGGCTGGAAGTACACGACGGCACTGCGGTGGTGTTCTCGGCGCGGGCCGATGCCGACGATAGCGGGCTCGTGCGCTGGGATTCTGTGCCCGCCGCACCCGGCATGCACGCCACGGTCAGCGCGGTCTACGACGGCGTCACGTATCGGTCGCAAACCAGCGTCGTGAGCCCCGAGTCAGTTCTCCGGATCGAGCTGCCGGTATTCCCCGTAACGACCGAGGGGAACCCGCTCCACATCGACACGCTGCATGTGATCGTCCAGGCTGATGACCCTACCGTTTACCGTGTGCTGCAATTCATGACGGTCACCAACGCGACCGCTGCTGCCTTCGCCGGGGGCCCACCGCTTGGCGATGGACGACGCGCCGGCGTGGTGATCCCGCTGCCGGAACAGGCGGACGCCGTCAGCCCGGCCCCGTTTCCGACCCCGGAAGATGCGTTGCCGCGTGCCGACGCGAGCATCGAGCCCGGCCGGGTACTGGACGCGCGGCCAGTGCCTCCCGCAGGGCGGCAGGTGGCGGTGACCTATACGCTGACCGCTGACGATGCTGGCCTGCCGTTCCGACTCGAGCTGCCCTATCCGACACAGGCCGTCAGCGTAATGCTGGGCGGTGACGCAGCGGCCGATCTGGAACTCACGGCAACAGCGCTGCAACAGAATGAGCCGCAGGACATCGGCGGCCAGCTGTACGAGCTTTGGACAGCCGAGGCGTTGCCACCGGGCTCCGAGTTGACGTTCGACCTCGGTCTTCGGGGAGTGCATCTGCTGCCGAGGCACTGGGCGCTGATCGGGCTGGCCGCCGCGCTCGTGGTGGCGATCGGGGCCACAGCGCACGGCGGCGGGTCGGTACAGCACGCGCGGCGCCGACAAGCCGGGCTGATCGACGGCATCGCTCGTCTCGATCTGCGGCATGAGCGCGGTGAGATCGCCGACATCGAGTACTTCCGCAAGCGCGGACAGGAGCTGGAACGTCTACAGTTGCTGGCGCTGCAGGCGAAGGCAGCGCGAGCGACGCGCACGGCCTCCTAGCCCGCCGTGGCAGCCACCATCCTTGCCCGCGGACTCGGGAAACAATTTGGCGGGCATGTGGGACTGGCCGACGTCGATCTCGAAGTCCCGCGCGGGGAGTTCCTCACCATCTTCGGCCCCAATGGCGCCGGTAAGACGACTCTGATTCGCTGCCTGGCAACGCTCGCCCGCCCCACGAGCGGCAGTGTCGAGATGCTCGGTGTCGGGCTCGCTAGCGCCGACGCCAGTGTCCGATCGCGAATCGGCGTCGTGTCGCATCAGTCGTTTCTCTACGGACAGCTCACCGCACGCGAAAACCTGCTCTTCTTCGCCCGAATGTTCGCGGTCGAGGAGGCCCAGGACCGTGTACGAGCCGTTGCCGAGCTCGTTCGGCTGACCGATCGGCTCGACGATCCGGTACGAACCTTTTCGCGTGGCCTGGTACAGCGGTGCGCCATCGCGCGGGCGCTGGTGCATGAGCCCGAGGTGTTGCTGTTCGACGAGCCGTTCTCGGGACTCGATCCGCTGGCCGCGGAGCGACTGGTGGACGTCCTACGCGCAGCCCACGACGCTGGGCGCACTGTCGTCATGACGAGCCACGATCTGCGGCGCGGTATCGAGCTGGCAGACCGTATTGCGGTGCTGCGACGTGGCCGCCTGGCTCATGTTCAGCCGGCAAGCACGGCTGGTGACTTCGAGACCACGTACCACGAGCTGGTCGCTGAAGGTGACCGGTGAGCGCCGCGCAGCGGATCGCCCTCATCGTGGCCAAGGACCTGCGCGGGGAGCTACGCACCAAGGAGGCTCTGACCTCGACGGTGTTTTTCTCGTTGCTGGTGCTGCTGGTGTTCAACTTTGCGTTCGATCCCGGCACCCGCGACCTGAGCGTCGTAGGCGCCGGCATCCTGTGGATAGCCTTCCTGTTCGGCTCCATCCTGGCGATGAATCGTCTGATGCTCGATGAGCGCGAAGACGCCAGCCTCGAGGGGTTGATGCTCTGCCCGATCGAACGAACCAGCCTCTATGTCGCCAAGTGCGTGACCCTGTTCTTGCTGCTCACGGCGGCGGAAATCGCCACCCTCGTCCTGTTCGTGGTGTTCTTCAACGTCTCCGTGGGAGACCAGCTCGGCGCCCTCGCTCTCGTCGTCGCACTCGGAACGATCGGGTTGGTGGCGCTGGGAACAACGCTCGCCACCATGTCAGTTCGCACACGGACTCGGGAAGTGATGTTGCCGTTGTTGCTCGTACCCGTCGCAGTTCCGCTGCTGATCGCCTGCGTCGAGACCACCGGCTCTATCCTGGCCGGTCGAGGTCTCGCCGACGAGCTACACTGGCTGCGGTTGCTGGTGGCCTTCGACGCGCTGTTTCTGGCTCTTGGATACCTGACTTTCCCGGCTCTACTGGAGGAGTGAGCACGTGGCTACGAAACATGCCGACACGCTCTCGACCGCCGACTCCCTCAACACCCTGATACCGATCGGCCTGGCAGCAGCAGTCGTAGCGCTCTGGGCGGCATTCCTTTACGCCCCAACGGAACGCATCGAGGGCGACGTGCAGCGCATCCTGTACATGCACGTTCCCGCCGCCATGACGATGTACGTCGCCTACGGCCTCGTCTTTCTCTCCAGTGTGCTGTACCTGGTTCGACGCGACAGCCGGTGGGACGAGCTGGGCGCCGCCGCCGCTGAAGTCGGCACCGTTTTCGCCACCACGGTGCTCGTAACCGGTCCCATATGGGCCAAGAAAGTATGGGGAACCTACTGGGTCTGGGACGCGCGCCTGACGTCGATGCTGCTGTTGTGGCTGATCTTTTGCGCCTACCTCATGTTGCGTGCCTACGGCGGCGAACGCGAGCAAGTTGCCCGCTACTGTGCCGTGATCGGGATCATCGGTTTCGCCGACCTGCCGATCATCCATTACTCGGTACAGTGGTGGCGCACCCTTCATCCGGAGCCCAAGGTGATGACCCAGGGCTCCGTGGGCGGTGGAATGGAACCATCGATGCTCCTGGCTCTGGCCTTGGGCACGCTTGCGGCCCTGATGCTGTTTGCCGTGCTGCTGCGGCTGCGGTTGCGTCTGGAGCGCGCTGAAAGGCGCGTCGAGGTAGCGGGACAGCTTCTCCGTTCCGAGGCCTAGAACACCTCGGGGTGCCCGGAGGAAGAAGAGGACGATAGCGATGAGTGAGCTGGGGTTCTTGTTCGTCGGCTTCGGTGCCGCTTGGGCGGTGGCGTTCGGCTACCTCTGGTATCTGGCACAGCGCACCAAGGAGCTGCAGCGGCAGCTGGGCAAGGTGGAAGACCGTATCGACCGCAACGGATAAAGCCGCACTGGACAATCGCCGGACCAGATCACCGCAGCTGGTCAAGGAACGATTCGCCGCCGCACTCGACGTCGACCCGGAAGTTGGCCAGCACCGTGGCTCCGAGATCGGCAAACGCACGCGACCCGAGCGTGGCAGGCTCCACGTGCTCACCGATCGCCAGCAACGGAACGCATTCTCGGGTGTGATCGGTGCCGGGCCAGGTCGGATCGTTGCCGTGGTCGGCCGTGAGCATGAGCATGCCCTCGGCGGGTAGCACTTCCAGCCAGCTCGGGATGGCATTGTCGAGCTCTTGCAGGGCCATCGCGTAACCGGTGGCATCGTTGCGGTGACCGTACAAGGAATCGAAGTCGAGCAAGTTGGCGAACACGAAGGGCTCGCGCGGTTCCATCAAGGAGCGTCGGATCGCTTCGATCCCACTCGCGTTGTCGGCCGCATTCTGGAAAGCGCTGATGCCACGTCCACCGAAGACATCGTTGATCTTGCCGATTGCTCGCGTACCGACGCCGGCCTCCTGAAGGTGATCGAGCGTCGTGCGCGCTGGCGGCGGTAGAGCGTAGTCCCGACGTTTCGACGACAAGCGGACGAACGCTCCAGGCCCGGGGCCGGTGAACGGACGGGCAATCACCCGGCCAACGCCGTGTGGGCCGGTGAGCAATCGGCGAGCTTGCGCGCACAGCGCGTAGAGGTCCTCCACTGCGACCACCTGATCGTGCGCCGCCAGCTGGAAGACACTGTCTCCCGAGGTATAGAGAATCGGGTTGCCGGACCGCAGATGCTCGGCACCTAAATCGTCGAGCACGGCGGTACCGGAGGCCTTGCAATTGCCAAGAACCTCGGTTCCTGTGGCGGCCCTGAACGCATCGACAACGGCGGGCGGGAAGCCGTCCGGGTACAAGGGGGGCGGCCGGTCTGCCACCACCCCCATGAGCTCCCAGTGTCCGAGCATGGTGTCCTTTCCAGGGCCGTGTTCGATCAATCGTCCGTGGGCCGCCTGCGGCGACACGCCTGCCCCACCCAGCGGCGGAACACCGGCGATTCGATCCAGGCCGAGGGCCGCGAAGTGCGGCAGAGCGGGCGATTCTGATTCGATGACATGGGCAAGCGTGTTCGCGCCCAGATCGCCGAACTCGGCGGCATCGGGCGCCAGCCCACAGCCGACGCTATCGCAAACGACGATTACGAGCGGCTCGAACGCTCGCTGGCCCGGGACCAATCGACGGTCCGCCTAGCGGTGCGCGCGCGCCCAACAGATACCGGCGTCGGTCGGCACCCGGCTAGCGCTCGGCGTCGGGGTCGAGGCCGAGCGCGGCAGCCAGCTCGTCGGCTCGCGTCTTGGCAAGCTGCGCGTACACCGAGTTGGCGTGATTGTCGACGATCCGCTGATACGCCAGCATCGCCGCCTGTACGTCCCCTGCGGCCTCATGCGTGCGCGCTTTCGCGGTGAGCGCTTCCTCGACCGGGAAACCGTCCGGTGGATCGCTGATCGCTTGATCGAACACGCCGATAGCATCCGCATAGCGCTCTTGCTGGGCAAACAGCTCGCCGAGCCGAAGAAGCGACATTGCCCGCGGCAGCGGCGCGGCCGCCTGCGCGCCGGCGCGGAGGCTGGCCTCGGCATCTTCCAGCCGTCCCAGTCGAGCCAAGCTGGTTCCCAAATAAAACGATGCGGCGCGTCCCGACGGGTAGGTTCCGTACGTGCCGATTACGGCGCGCAGCGCCGGGATCGCAGCCTCGAGCTTGGCCTCTTCGGTGTCGTACGTCGGCGTCGGCGGAACGCTCGCCGGGACTGTCGTCGGCGCGCCGGTAAGCGGCGCGTTGAACGCCTGCAAAGCTACGGCGAGCATTGCGGCGGCGTTCTGCTCTTGTCGGTTGCGATACGACCGTATGCCAGCCAGCACCGACAGCCCGGCAACGATGAACAACAGCACCAGCCCGATGCTCTTCCGCCGCTGCATGAGCCACGACGCGACAGTGGTGGCCCCGCGCTGGAACTCGTCCTGCTGCTTGAGATCTTTACGGGCAACGTGGTCGGCAGACATCGCAAAATCTTAGCACGGTGCCGCGGCGGCGCTTGATCACTCGGGTGCCCTGACGAGGTCGGGCCCTTCGACCCAAAACGCCCCATCGGCACCCGTTTCACGCTTCCAGATCGGAGCTTCCTCCTTGAGCGTATCGATCACATACCGCGACGCCTCGAAGGCCTCGGCACGGTGTGCCGCCGACACCGCAATGGCCACCGAAACCTCACCGATCTCCAGACGTCCGACCCGATGGTGAACGGCCACGGCTTCGATCTTCCAGCGCCGGCACGCGCGCTCAGCAATGTCCCGCAGCACCACCTCTGTCATCGGGACGTAGGCCTCGTACTCCAGGAAGCTGACCGCCTTGCCCTGGTGATGGGCACGCACCACCCCTTCGAACGTCGCGACAGCGCCGGCCCGGTGCGACGTCACCTGGCGGGCCAGAACCGCAGCAGAGATAGCCTCGCTGCTCACCCGAATGTCCACCACGCCTCTGGCGTCGCTCGGCTCCCGTTGATCGCCCACGCTGGCCTTCAGCCCCCACTTACCGGGGGGATCATCGCTACCACATCGCCATCGCTCAATCGTGTATCCCAAGCCGCGTAGCACTCGTTGACCGCCACCAGGAGGCGTTCGCGCATCCCATCGAGCGCCGGCGCGCCGACAACCAGCGCTGCAAAGCAGTCGCCGACGGTGGCGCCCGCCAGTAGCTGAAGATGGATCCGCTCGCCGCCGCAGATCTCACGGGCGCGGGCGAACAACAGGACCTCGATCTGCACGACGCGGCGGCCTCAGCCGCCAATCGCCGACATCGTCCTTGCCGGCCGTACGAAGTCGGAGCTGTTGATCAGGTGCCCCTCTTCCTTGCGGCGCCAGGCAGCGGCGATGAGCTCCAGAATCTGGTCGTCGGACGCGCCGGCGCGCAGTGGTCGCTTCAGATCGACCTCGGCAAGCGAGAACAGGCAGGTGCGCAGCTTCCCGTCAGCTGTTACGCGAGCGCGGTTGCAGGCACCGCAGAAGGGCCGTGTAACCGGCGAGATGATGCCGATCTCCCCCACCCCATCACGGAAGCGGAAGCGCTCGGCGGTCTCCGATGGGTGGTTGGGATCGACCGGCTCGAGTCCACCCCAGGCGTTCTCGAACGCCGCGTGCACCTCGCGACCCGGCACCATCATTTCCTTGCTCCACACGTCGCCCGCCTCCAGCGGCATGAACTCGATAAACCGCACGATCACGTCGAGCTCGCGCGCCAGGGCCCCGAAGGCGACGAACTCGTCGTCGTTGAAGCCACGCAGCGGAACCACGTTGACCTTTACCGGCCCCAGGTCGGCCTCGCGCGCGACGTCGATGGCGTCGAGCACCTTGGAGAGGCCAGTACGACGGGTTAGCAACCTGAAACGCTCCGGACGGAGTGTGTCGAGACTGATGTTCACACGCTGCAGGCCGGCAGCGATCAAACCCTCGAGCTGATCACGCAGGAAGATACCGTTGGTCGTGAGGGCCAGGTCGTGCACCCCATCGAGTCCGTCGAGCGTCGCCACCAGGCGGTACAGGTCGCGCCGCAGCAGCGGCTCGCCGCCGGTGAGCCGGACCTTGGCCACGCCCAGCTGGCAGAAGAGACGCACCACCCGCTCCATCTCCTCGAACGTCAACAGCTCGTCGCGCGGCTGGAACTGCGGCGCCTCCTCAGGAATGCAATAGGCGCACCGCAGGTTGCAACGGTCGGTCACCGACAGACGGAGATCACCGACCGGGCGTCCGTAGCTATCGGCAATAGCCGGGCGTCCGTATCCATCTGTAATAGGGGCGTCGGCGGGGGCAGGGTCCAGCATGAGGCACAGGCTAGCCTGGTGTTGCGCGGCGGGTCAATCACGCCGTGGTAGCATCCGCGCTCCCGGGAAACCGACGATGAGCAACTTGCAGGGTTACGGCTGGCTGCTGGTGGGGGCTGCTCTGGCCGTGGTGGTGCCGATTCTGGGCATCGATCGACTGGCAGTTGGCTTTCTGTCCGGCTTGCTGCCGCTTCCCTGGGCACGCCTGGGACTCGGAGCGCTGATCTTCTGGGCTGCGGCAACGCTGTATTTTCGCAGCCACTGGGCAGCGACTCTAGACCTGCTGCAGACGCGACACGACCAGCTCGGTCAGGCTACGGCGCGGCTCGATGACATCGCCACGGATGCGGAACGGTCGGCTTTCCTGCTGGCCGACAACCTCGAGGAGGTCAAGGCCGGCACCGGTCCAACGGATGCCATTTACCTCGACGGCGCCCGCGCCCACGCCGCCAAGCTGGCGCAGGTCGGTAAACGCTGTCGAGCCGTCGGTGCGCAGCTCGCGACAACACCTCCGGGCGAGGACGGCGACCTCGAGTGAGCACCGCGATCGAGGTCGTCGCGGCGGTGGTCAGGCGCGGCGATCGCGTGTTGCTGTGTCAGCGTCACGACGGCGATCACCTGCCGCTGATGTGGGAATTCCCCGGCGGCAAGATCGAGGCCGGCGAGACGCCGGCGATGGCGCTGCTGCGTGAGCTTCAGGAAGAGCTCGGCGTAGCGTCGCGCGTCGGCAACCAGATCGCGGAGGCGCGCCATGACTATCCCGAGAAGCGCGTCCGGCTGCGATTCTTCGAGGCGGCAATCACCGGCACGCCGGAGCCGCGCGTGCACCGTCAGCTGCGGTGGGTACCGATGGCGGAGCTGGGCGACTACACGGTCCCGCCACCGAACGCACGGGTGGTGGCGCTCCTGCAGAACAGTCGCATAGCGCTGTAGCCAATCTCGGTCCGCAGGTGTCGTCGCTAAGCTGAAATGCGGGCGCCCCGAGGAAATCTGTGACGCTCTCGTGGTGTTAATTCTCGCGGGCTGGCGGTATTTGCTTGCCATGAAGGGCCTCTTTTAATCATTGTTAGTTATATATACATATAAAACTATTTGTATAGCGCATTAAAAGTTATTAAAAATTAGAAATACTTCTAGAAGCGCTTTAAACCGCGAGCGCAGTGTCCGCATCGCTCGCTGCCTGCTCCACCGACTGGCACACACGCCGGCACACGACAGATAGCCACCGAGGACCGCGACATGATGACCGAGCCGAGCGCCACCCAGGTTCATAGCCGGTGGTCGTCCACTTCGTCTTCGTCCCGGAGGATCGGATGAGCCAAGACGAGACGACCCCGATCATCCTGGTGGCCGACGACGACCCGATGATCCGCGTTACCGCGCGGACGATACTGGAAAAGCTGGGCATGCGAGTGGAGGAGGCCGACGACGGACCGACGACGCTCGACGCACTCGACGATCATTACCCGTGGCTAGTGCTCCTCGACGTCATGATGCCCGGCATGGACGGGTTCGAGGTCTGCCGCCGCTTGCGGGCGTCCAAGAATCACTCGCGCATTCCAGTCATGATGCTGACCGGACTGGATGATATGGATTCGATCGGGAGCGCCTATGAATCAGGCGCTACGGACTTCTGCCCCAAGCCGGTGAACTGGACGATTCTCGGGGAACGTGTCCGGTACATGTTGCGCGCTGCTCATGACAGCGGTCGCATGCAACTCTACGAGAGGATGCTCGAGGACGCCGGCCTGGCGTACTGGGAATCACCCGCCGGAGCCGAGACGGGAATGGTTTTCTCCCGGCGTTCCAGAGATCTGCTGAGGCTCCCCTGGAAACCGGGCACATGCCCGGAGCACGAGTTCATGAAGCGGGTGCTTTCCAGCGACCGTGCGGAGCTGATAGCGGCGCGCACTCAGGCGCGCGAGCTTGGCCGCGCCTACAACGTCCAGTATCGATTCTACGATCGCTTCGATGACCCGCCGTTCGTCATCGAGCGTGGCGAGATGATCCGGGACGACCGTAGCCGCAAGCTGAAGCTGATCGCCACCTGTCAGGACGTCACCGCTCGTCGCAAGAGCGAGGAGCGTATCGAACGCCTAGCCAACTCCGACGCCCTCACCGGGTTGCCGAATCGACGGCTGCTCGACGACCGTTTCCAGCAGGCGCTTTACCGAGCCCGTCGCGAAGAGGAACCTCTTGCCTGCCTGTTCCTGGACCTCGACCGTTTCAAGCAGGTCAACGACACTCTCGGCCACTCGGCGGGCGACGAGTTGCTCGCCGAAGCCGCCAAACGCCTCATCGGCTGCGTGCGCGACGTGGACACGGTCGCCAGGTTCAGCGAAGAGACCCAGCCGACAGTGGCTCGCTTCGGCGGCGACGAGTTCGTCATCCTGCTCGAGTCAATGCGCAGCGAAGACGACGCGGAACTGGTGGCTCGGCGGATCCAGGAGCTGTTCGCGTTCCCGTTCACCATCGGCGACTACGACGATCTCCGGGTGACTCCGAGCGTCGGGATATCTCTGTCTCCGCGCGACGGCACTGATTCCGAGACCCTGCTCAAGCACGCCGACGCAGCGATGTACGAGGCCAAGGAGCGTGGTGGTAAGGACTTCAGCTTCTTCAGCCAGGAGATCGACGACAAAGCGCAACGCCGGCTCTCCGTCGAGCAGGCTTTGCATCGAGCCCTCGACAACAACGAGTTCGCTCTCCACTACCAGCCGCTATTCTCGGCCGGCGACGGTGACCTTACCGGTGTCGAGGCGCTGCTGAGGTGGAACGGCCCGGACCATGGAGTAGTCTCGCCCGCAGAGTTCCTACCGATCGCCGAGGACAGCACCTTGATCTTGGCCATCGGTGATTGGGTGTTGCAGCAGGCCTGCGCCGATTGGCAGGCGCTTTTCGACGCCGGGGCTCCACCGTTGAGAGTAGCCGTCAACATCTCGGCGCTTCAGCTGCGGCGTGGTGATCTCGTAGCGCGCATTCGATCGGTACTACGCGGCACCGGCTTTCCGGCGCAGATGCTCGAGCTGGAGCTCACCGAGAGCCTACTGATCGGCGACGCCTTCCACGTCCATGACGCGGTGGGAAAGCTCAAGGAGCTGGGGGTCAGCATCGCACTCGACGACTTCGGTACCGGCTACTCGTCGCTGAGCATCTTGAAGCAGTTTCCCATCGATCGAATCAAGATCGACCGTTCCTTCGTCAAGAACCTGACCGTTCACCCCGAGAACGCGAGCATGGTCACCGCGATCATCTCGATGGGCGCCGGGTTGAATATGCAAGTAACCGCCGAGGGCGTGGAGCTTCCCGAGCAGCTCAGCTTCCTCAGCGAACGCGCCTGTGACGAAGTACAGGGCTACCTGCTGGGACGCCCCCAGCCGTTAGATAAACTGGTAGCTCAGCTGTTCGGCACCAGTGTCAGCCTACCGCTTGCATCCTGAATCGTGAGAGCGTGATCGCGCACCACTGCTGCGTGGAGCTAGCGACCGATCCATACTCGCCAACGATCGACGACGCGCTGACCGCGAACCTGCCCCTACCTGAAGCCACCCGATCTCCAGACACTTGTGCGTTC
This sequence comes from Acidobacteriota bacterium, assembly GCA_965197275.1. Lineage (GTDB taxonomy): Bacteria > Acidobacteriota > UBA890 > UBA890 > WLXD01 > DASCOT01. Next base: position 106,713 of record CBDAMQ010000024.1, on the reverse strand, counting down.
TTACGTGGGGGCGCAGCACTACACCCAGCCGCTCGGCGCACACTGCCATTGCGTTGATGTTGCGCTCCAGCTTGTCGAGGTCGACGATCAGCTCTGGCGTCGGGAGGTCGTCCAGATTCATCATCTCGGGGTCCGGTGGTTGGTACGATGGCGATGGCCATGTCGAGAAAGATCCTGCACCTGGACCTGGATGCCTTCTACCCCTCCGTCGAGGTTCTCGATAATCTCGAGCTCGGCGGCAAGCCGGTCATCGTCGGCGGCCTCGGCCCCCGCGGTGTCGTCGCCTCCGCCTCCTATGAGGCGCGCGCCTTCGGAGTCCATTCGGCACTTCCGATGGCCATCGCCCGTCGCCGCTGCCCTGATGGTATCTACCTTCGCCCCCGCTTCGATCGTTATCGCGAACTGTCACAAAGAGTGTTCGAGGTTTATCGGGAGTGGACCGACCTGGTGCAACCGCTATCGCTCGACGAGGCCTTCCTCGACGTGTCGAAGCGATCGGAGAGCGGCATCGATATCGCCACCAGGATCCGCCGGCAGGTGAGGACACGTGTCGGGCTCACCGTGTCCGCCGGAGTAGCGGCCAACAAGTTCCTCGCCAAGCTGGCATCCGACTACGAGAAACCCGACGGCCTGACCGCCATCGCCGCCGCCGATGCCGTCGGCTTCCTCGCTCCCCTCGACGTCGATCGCATCTGGGGCATCGGCCCGTCGACCGCCGCCCGACTGCGAGCCGCTGGACTGCCGCGCATTGGCGACCTGGCGACTGCCGATCCGGAGCAGCTACGCGAGCTGCTGGGCAAGGCCGGCGCCCGCATCGCCGAGCTGGCAAACGGCATCGATGAGCGCCCGGTCAGCAAACCGGGGCAGCCGAAATCAATCTCGGCAGAAACTACGTTCGACCGCGACATCCGCAGCTGGAGGGAGGCAGCACCACGAGTCCGGGACTTCGCCAAGCGGCTGTGCGCCGCGCTCGAACGGCGAGATCTTTGGGCGCGCACCGTGGTGCTGAAGGTTCGCTTCCACGATTTCCGCACCGTGACGCGATCGCACACACCAGGCCATCCGGTACGCGATACGGACGAGCTGCGAGCCATCGCGCGTGGGTTGGCGCGTCGCGTCGAGCTGCGCCGCGGCGCCGGCATCCGTTTGATCGGGCTCGGGGTCGCGAACCTCGGACGTCTCGATGAGCTGAACAGTCACCCAGATCCAGCGGCCAGCAGACTACCGCAGATGCGGCTGTTCGAGCCTGTGGAGTGACCATCGACGCGCGCCGCTAGTGTCGCCAGAAGGGGCGCAATAGACTGGTGTTCGCGTGAGGGGGGCGGTGGCCGACTTCGCAGTGCGATCAGGTCTTGAGAGGGTTCGCATGGCACTCGATGTTCTAATCACCGGCGCCAATCGCGGCATCGGGCTCGAGCTCGCTCGTCAGATGTCGATGAGAGGCGATCGCGTCATTGCTACGACACGCAATCCGGATGCCGCCGACAAGCTCCGCGATCTCGACGTGCGAGTCGAGAGGCTCGATGTGACCAGCGCCGATCAGACCGCAGGCTCGTTGCAGCCCTGGAACACACCGCCCTGGACGTGCTGATAAACAACGCCGGTATCGGCGTGCGGGGTGGGCAACTCGGCACGCTCGATTACGACCGGCTGATGGATTTCTTCGACACCAATGCGCTCGGGGCGCTGCGACTCACCGAGGCGTTGCTACCGCACTTGCGTCGCGGCCAAACGCGCAAGGTGATGCAGATCACCAGTCTGATGGGCAGCGTCACCGACAATACGAGCGGCGGCTCGTATGGCTATCGGGCGAGCAAAGCGGCGCTCAACATGCTCAATCGCAGCCTCTCGGTCGATCTGGCGGCCGAGGGATTCACCTGCGCGGTGCTGCACCCAGGATGGGTACAGACGAGCATGGGCGGCTCGGCCGCTCCGACGCCAGTGCGCGAAAGCGTCGCCGGGCTCGTGCGACTGATCGACGGGCTGGGTCCGGACTCCAGCGGCGGTTTCTTCGACTTCACCTGGCAAGCCCTGCCGTGGTGACCGCCTCGGAGTCGGAGGCCGTCGAGCCGGCGAAGGCTGAGGACAGCTACGACTGGCAGACGCATCCGTCGGTGAACAGCTCGGGCCGCTGCCCGTGGTGCACGTTACCGGCGCTTCACGAGCAACACTGCAAGCAGATTTGTCTCGCCTGCGGGTGGTATCGATCCTGCGTTGACTGAGGCGCCTAGTGGCCTGTAACAGATGAACGTTGCCTATCGTGGTGGCGAAATGGGCCCGGATGCCAGGCGCACCGACGAGACGATGTTGGCACATCTTGGAGGAGACGCAACGCCGCAGACGGGTCGATTTCGCCGCCATCCTGCGGACAGATGGGCAGTTGCGGGCGATATCGGCGTTGCGCCTCCTCGACGATGCTCACTGCATCGCCCTCCTCCCCGCGCCTGGATCTCACCCGCAAATCCCATCTGCGATAGGCAACGTTCATCTGTTACAGGCCACTAGTGCCACTAGCCGGGTTCGGTCATCCGGCGGGGATCGAGGACCACGTCGAGTTCTTCCTGCGACAAGACCTGCTGTTCCTCGCAGACCTCACGCACGGTCTTGCCGGTCCGGTGCGCTTCCTTGGCAATCTCCGCAGCGCGGTCGTAGCCGATCACTGGAGCGAGTGAGGTAACCATGGCCAGTGAGCCTTCCACTAGCCCGGCGGCGCGCGCCGTGTCGACTGCGATGCCGTCGATACAGCGGGCGGCGAAATTGTTGCAAGCGCCGCCGAGAATCTCGATCGACTCGAGCAGGTTGGAGGCGATCACCGGCAACATAAGGTTGAGCTCGAAGAAGCCCCACTGACCGCCGAGCGTGATCGTGAGGTCATTGCCGATCACCTGAGCCGCCACCTGTACCACCGACTCGGCGATCACCGGGTTCACCTTGCCCGGCATGATCGATGAGCCCGGTGCTACGGCCGGCAACAGCAGCTCTCCGAATCCACACCGTGGCCCTGATCCCATGAGTCGGATGTCGTTGGCGATCTTCAGCAAGCTCACAGCCACAGTCCGCAGGGCACCACTGCACTCGACCGCGGCGTCCTGCGCCCCCTGTGCTTCGAAATGGTTGTCCGCCTGGCGGAACGAAATCCCGGTAAGCGAGCTGATCCTTGCCGCGAACGCGTCGGCGAACTCGACTCGCGTGTTGAGGCCGGTGCCGACCGCGGTTCCACCCTGGGCGAGCTCGGCCAGCGATGCTAGCGTCGCCTCCACACGCCGGATGCCGAGCTCGATCTGCCGCGCATAGCCACCGAACTCCTGCCCGAGCCGCACAGGGGTAGCGTCCTGGAGGTGCGTTCGACCGATCTTCACCGTGTCGTCGAACTCGACCGCCTTGGCTCGCAGCGATTCGCATAGCCTTCGAAGGGCGGGCAGCAGGTCCGTCTCGATTCCTTCGAGCGCCGCAATATGGATCGCGGTCGGGATGCAGTCGTTCGAGGATTGCCCCCGATTGACGTGATCGTTGGGGTGCACCAGCTTGCTGCCCACCGCGCCGCCAAGAATCTCCGTGGCGCGATTGGCGATCACCTCGTTGGCGTTCATGTTGGTCGAGGTGCCCGACCCGGTCTGGTAGATGTCGAGGACGAAATGCTCATCAAGCGCGCCCTCCATCACCTCGACGGCCGCCTGCTGAATCGCTTCCGAGGTGCGGTCATCGAGATCGCCGAGCTGGTGGTTCACTTCTGCGGCGGCAAGCTTGACCATCCCGAGCGCGCGCACGAACCGGCGCGGGAATCGACGCGCGCTTATGCGGAAGTTCTCCACCGCGCGCTGGGTCTGGGCGCCATAGTAGGCGTCGACAGGGACCTCCATCTCACCCATGGAGTCGCGCTCAATGCGGCTCGGGGAGCGCTGTGACGCACCCGATATCGGCGTGCTCGGAGTATCGGACATCAGCTGCTCCTGCGACCTGGCTGGGTTGCCCTCAGGCTCGCGTCGAGGGGACCGAAGGTACGCGTCAACGTCGCAGACACGCCCAGCTGTCGGAAAACCTCATTGTACGGACTTTCCCCTACGATCGCCCGCATTCGGACGCGTCCAACAGCCGGCCCCGGTAAACCACCTGCAGGTCCGGCTCCCAGGAAAAACCTCCCCAATTCGGTTAAGGTACAAGGACGATCAGACCCGCACGAACTGGACATGGAAGGGGCTAGGGCCGATGAGGGGCACGCCGTCCAGAGTCGCGTTGCTGGTGCCGGCCGGCGTCTGTCTGGCGATCGCCGTGGCCATGGCTGCGCAGGTGTCACGTCCGTTGCGCGAGGACGCCTACTGGCCACCGCTGGAGGATGCTCCCACCCTGCGCGAAGCTGCTTCTCAAGCCGAAGTCTACGTCGAGGGCGAGCCATTGTTGGAGATCGCTAGCGCTGGCGAGCTGCGCCAAGGTCCCGGACACGTTCCCGTGAATCCGACCCAGCTCCGCGTCCGCTTCAACGACTATGAGCGCGTAACTCGCGCCCAGCTGATGCTGCTGGCTGCCGCACTGGGTGCCGGGGTGGCGCTGTTGATTGCCGGCATGATGCTCCCCGGACGTCGTCCGGCCCTCGGGCTCACCCAGCCGGAGGCATCACCGTGAACGAGCGCGTCCGCTTTCGGGTCATCACAATGCTGCTCCTCGGGGCGCTGATCGTGGGCGTCGTCGTAACCGTGGGCGGCATACAGACGGATCTCATGAGGCGCTCACAGGCCGCGCTGGCCAGCGCCGGCGTGGCCTACTACGGACTGGTATTCGACGGTCGCGACGCGGTCCTCGGCGGCTTCGTGCCGTCGTCCGATGAAGCAAACCGGATCGTCGCCATCGTAAGCGGCGTGCCAGGCGTCCGTTCCGTACGCAACGAGCTCATCGTGGAGCGCGTCGTCGAGTCAATCCCCGGCCCGCGTGCCACGGCGCCCGCCGAGCTGCGATTGCTGCGACTGGGCTCGATGCTGGTTCTGTCCGGGCGCGTTGCCGACTCCGAAGCAAGGGGTCTCATCCGGGCTGCGGAAGACACGTTCGGCGGCAGCGGCGTCCGATCCGATCTGCGGATTGAAAGCCAGCTCGAGCCTAGCGATTGGCTCACCGATCCAAGCGTTTTGATTCGGATCATGGGAGCTCTGTCGGAAACTGGTCGGCTGAGCGTGCACGGAGATCAAGCCGTCCTCGGAGGCCGTGTAGGAAGCATCTCTGACCGACGTCATATCGACGAGTTGGCAGCAGAGATTCCAGGGCTGCGCTGGCGCTTCGACCTGTTCAACGGCCTCGGCAGCGCCGCTGGCGGAGATGACGCGTGACCTGGCTTCTGCTGCAGATCGGTCTGTGCCTGCTGCTGGCCGCTCTGGCCGGGTGGTTTCTCGGCTGGTCGATGCGTGGGTTTCGCGAGACCGAACACGTTGAGGACCTGAGACAGACGCTGAGTGCCACGACGGACGTGAAGGACCGCGAGCTGTCGGAGTCCTACCGCCAGGTGGAGAGCCTGCGCTCACGCAACGACACGTTGGAGCGCACCAATCGCGGACTCGAGGCCAAGATCGGCGAGGCCAAGAAATCTCCCGGTAACCAGTCCGCGCCGCGGGCGATGCTGGCCGCTTCGAGGCGCCAACCGGTGCCCGAGACGAGGCCGGAGCGTTCACGTGGCGGAGCTGCTGTGGAGGTGCTCGAGGACGCGCGTCAGCGCCGCGACGCCCGCACTGACCTCACCACCGAGCGTCGACTGCGTGCCGAGGTCGAAGCGGAGTTGCACGACAAGACCTCGACGCTGGTCGCCCTGCAATCGGAGGTCGACAGTCTCCGGGGCGCCATCGATGCGCGCGCCGCCCATATCGCGACGCTTGAGAGCCGCATGATCGAGCTCGAGCCCCTCGAGGAGCAGGTGCGGGCCGGACAAGCCCGGGTGCTGGAGCTCGAGGCCCAGGTCGAGAAGGCGGCGGCGGCATCGATGTCCCCGGCCCAGGAAGCGAGGGCAACCGATCTGGAAGAGCAATTGAACGCCCGCGACGTGCGCGTCAACGAGCTCCGCGTCCGCGTCAACGACCTGCGCGCCGAGCTCGACGGAGTCCGCCGTGAGCACCGTCGCGCTGGCAGCAAGCTGGCCGAGAGCGGCGTTGCAACAGCGCGCCTGCAGCGCGATCTGGAGGAGGCCGGCCGTAAGCTCAGCCGCCAGATCGAACGCAATCGCAAGCAGGAGACGGTGCACCGATCCGTGGTCGAGAACCTCCAAAAGGAACTCGAGCCGCTGCGGCGCGACGCACAGTCGGTCCGTACGGAGCTCGAATCGCATCGCACCGCCGGCGCCACCGACGACGTGCGCTGGCGCGAAGCGTTGGCGAGGCGCGACTCGCAGATCATTGCTTATCGTCGCCGGCTAGCCGATCTCGAGGAGCAGCGCCATCCGGAGCTTCGTCAAGCCGACCGCGATGACCTCAAGCTCATCCGAGGGATCGGCCCGGTCTTCGAGCGGCTCCTGCACCAGATCGGCGTCACTCGGTTCGAGCAAATCGCTCGTTGGAACGCTGATGACATCGAAGAGGCCGCCACGGCACTCGATACAAATGTCAAGCGTATCGTCAGCGGAAGCTGGGTAGAGTCGGCGCGCAAGCTGCGCTGATCAACCGATCTGCGGTCGCAGCAGCACGAAGTAAGCAACGAGGATCAATGCCAGCAGCCGCGACATCCAGTTCGCCTCGCGCGCGCGACCGCTCGACAGCTTGATGATCGGGTAGGCAATCAGGCCCATCGCAATGCCGTCGGCGATGGAGTACGTGAGCGGGATGCCGATCACCGTCAGGAACGCCGGCAACGCCTCGGTGGCGTCGTCCCATTCGATCGACGTCACGCAACGCATCATCAACGCCCCGACGATCAGAAGCACCGGTGCCGTGATCGGCGGGTAGCTGCCGATCATCGCGATGAGCGGCGTCAGCGGCAGCGCCAGCAGAAACAGGCCGGCGGCAACGACTGCGGTGAGGCCCGTGCGACCTCCCTGCTCTACGCCGGCGGCGCTCTCCACGTAGCTCGTCACCGTGCTGGTGCCGAGGGCGGCTCCCGCGACTGTGCCGATTGCGTCGGAGAGGAACGCCCTGCCGGACCGCAACAGCCGATCACCGCGCATCAGCCGGGCACGCTGAGCCACCGCCACGAGCGTTCCGATGGTGTCGAACATGTCCATGAACAACACCAACACCACGAGCGGAAGCAGATCCCATGACAGCGCAGCGGCCACGTCCAGCTGCAGCAGCGTCGGCACGATCGATGGCGGCACCGCCGTCAGCCGATCGGCGACCTCGAAGCGCGTCATCAACATGGATGTGGCGGGCGGACCGGCTACAGGCGAGGCGGCGAGCAATGCGCGCGTGACCAGCGCCGCCGCGAGGGTCGAGAACATCCCCAGCAACAGCGCCGCCGGAACCCGCCGGGCATAGAGGATCGCGGTTACCGCCAGACCGAAGAAGAACAGCAGGCTGTCTGGCGAATCCAGCGCTGACGTCAACGAGACTGCCGTTCCCGGATCGCGTACCACCACCGCCGCGTTCTGCAGACCGATAAAGGCGATGAAGATACCTATCCCGGCGCCGATCGCACTCTTCATGGAGGGGCTCAGGGCGTCGATCATCAGCTGCCGCACGCCGAGGAGCGACAGCAGCAGGAACAGCACGCCGGCGACGAATATCACCCCCAATGCGGCACGCCATGGCTCCGGATGCCCGGTGGCAGCAGCGGCGGGAATGATCGACAGCACGAAGAAGAAGTTCTGCCCCATGCCGGGTGCCTGAGCGACCGGGAACCGGGCGTACAGGCCCATCACCCCGGTTGCCAACGCCGCCGCAAGGCAAGTGGCGACGGTGACGGCGCCGAAATCCATCCCAGTGGGCGTGCCGGTAAGGGCCCCGCTCAGAACTGCAGGCTGGACGAAGATGATGTACGCCATCGTGAGGAACGTCGTCGCCCCGGCGACGAGCTCAGTGCGTACGCTCGTGCCCGCGGCCTCGAGCTCGAAGAACCTCTCCAACATGGCGACCCCGCGCGCGTGCTCTCCCTACCCGGCTGGGCGCCATGGTAGTGCAGCCGCTAATTGGTGGCCATGCGTTCCCTTGAAGTACCGCCGGCTAGCGACCTCTGGCGGTGATCACGAACTCATCGCGGCGATTGGCCTCCCGCGCAGCTTCGCTATTCCCGGGATTCGCCGGCAGCTCCTCGCCGTACGACACCACCTCGATCCGCAAAGCGTCGATGCCGCGCGAGACCAGGTAGTCCCGCGCCGCCTCGGCGCGGCGTTGGCCGAGGCAAGGTTGTACTGTCGCGAGCCACGCGAGTCGGCGTGCCCTTCGATCAGGATCGCTGCGTCGGGCACCTGGTTCAGCCAGTCGATATTTGCGTCGAGCACCGCGATCTGACTGGCATCGATGCTGGCCTCGTCGAGCGCGAAGTAGATCGGCTGCAGGACGCCCATACGATTGAGCTCCGCAGCAGTCATCCCCTCATAGCCCGTTTCGGTGGGAAGCCAATCGTCAGTTTCGACTGCCATCTCCGGGGCCCGATACGCTATCGCCACGGGTACCGGTCGCGTCATCGCGGGGCCTTCGATACGACCGTCGGGCCAGTTGCCGCGCATGACGCTGCGCCCCGGCGCGCAACCTGCCGCTGCGGTAAGGGCAACGAGCGCGGCCGCCGAAACCATGTGTCTGGCGTGATCCTTCATTCTCGCCCTCCTGGACGGCATCGCGACGACCAGCGGTCGTCAGACAGGGCACCGTTGGCGTTCAGAGTGATTCTCGTTGGTCCCATGTTCGGCCGCGACGCCGGCAAGCGGCCAGACCAACAGCCTGGCCGGGATGAAGCACATGGACAGGAGCGGCAAATAGCGGGCTGGACTGACGAGGACCCGCGTCGACTGCTACCGCCGTCGGCCCCGGCGCCGGAGACTCGATTCCGCGTTGCTATCCGACGCGCCGGCGCGTCCCGGTTGCTATACATCCGGAGATGGCGTACGTAGAGGGTGCACAGGCCGTTTCCGACAACCCCCGCCGGAGGTAATCGATGACCGAGTCCGACGTTCAGGAGCCCGCAGCACAACCCGACCCTGCGGGCGCGCCGGCCGCACCGACTGCGAGCGGCAAAGCGGACCTCGGCAAGCGCATTGTCGCCGTCTTGATCGATAGCGCCATCGCGTTCGTGATCGGGTTCATACCGGGGATCGGATCGCTGATCGGTGCCGCGTACATGGTGCTTCGCGACGGCATGGAATTCGATTTCATGAACCACCGCTCGATCGGCAAGCACGTGATGAAGTTGCATTTGGAGTCAGTCGACGGCGCATCGCTCGACATCACGACGTCGCTCAAACGTAACTGGATGTTCGCCCTCGCACCCCTCGTACCGCTGCTGATCATCACGATTGTCGGCTGGGTGTTGGTGCCGTTCGTTCTGTTCGGCGCGCTGGCCTTGATGATCGTCGAGCTGGTTCTCGTGCTCACCGACGCCGAGGGACGTCGCCTGGGCGACAAGATGGCCGGCACGAGGGTCGTCGAGGACTGATTGTCACCGAATCTACGGAACCTTCTGCGGCCGGCGTGCGTCTAATCTCACGAGGCTTTCGGGTGTCCTGCGTCGAGTCGCCGGACGGACACCGCCACCCCGCGCGAAGGAGCGTCTGATGTCTGGTGAGCCGCTGATCAGTATGGAGGCGATCAAGAAGGTCTTCGTCACCGAGGAAGTCGAGACCCATGCGCTGTCCGACGTTCACCTCGGTATCAATCCCGGGGAGTTCGTGTCGATCTCGGGACCGTCGGGCTCGGGCAAGACGACGCTGCTGTCGATTCTGGGACTGCTGGACACTCCCAGCGGCGGCAACTACCTGCTCAACGCCAACGATGTATCCAACCTCACGGCCTCCGAGCGCGCCCGGGTGCGCAACCGTGAGATCGGCTTCATCTTCCAGAGCTTCAACCTTATCGGCGACCTCAACGTGTACGAAAACGTCGAGCTGCCGCTGACGTATCGCGGCATGTCCTCGTCGGATCGTCGCGAGCGCGTCAACGCCTCCCTGGACCGTGTCGGCATGACCCATCGTGCCAAGCACATGCCGAGCCAGCTTTCCGGTGGTCAGCAGCAGCGTGTCGCAGTGGCTCGAGCTGTCGTCGGGGACCCCTCCATCCTGCTGGCCGATGAGCCCACCGGAAACCTCGACTCCGGCAACGCTTCCGCCGTCATGGACCTGATGTCGGAGCTGCATCAGGGTGGTGCCACCATCTGTATGGTCACCCACGACCCGCGCTGGGCCGAGCACGCACAACGCACCATCCATCTGTTCGACGGCATGGTCGTTGACGAGCAGGTCGCCGTCGTCTGAGCACGATGCAGCGGGGCTGCGACTCTACAGGTTCGAGATGGCATGGCAGAATCGCCCGCCATGCCGACTACATCGTCCGATGGGCCGCCCTCCGGGTACCTGATCCCGATCGGCGGGGCCGAAAAGAAGTCCCGCGACCCGTCCATCCTCCGTCGGTTCGTGGAGCTCAGCGGAGGCCGTGACGCCCGTATCGTCGTCGTCCCGACGGCGTCCAAGCTACGCACCACGGGACCGCGCTACGAGCGCGTTTTCACCGAACTCGGCGCCGGAAGCGCTACCTCGCTGCCGTTCCGGGATCGCGCCGATTGTGGTCGCGAAGACTGGCTGCGAGCGATCGATGAAGCCACCGGCATCTTCCTGACCGGCGGCTCACAGCTGCGGTTGAGCAGGACGCTCGGTGGCACATCGGCAGCTCGGGCGTTGCGCCGAGCCTCCCGTCGCGGCGCTCATGTCGCCGGGACGTCTGCCGGCGCCAGCTATCTGTCGGAGCACATGATTGCCTTCGGTGAGGCGGGAGCCTCGCCCCGGACCCACATGGTGGCCCTGGCCCCCGGCATCGGGCTCACTCGCGATTTTACGATCGACCAGCATTTCCGTGAGCGCGATCGACTCGGCCGCTTGCTGACCGCGCTAGCCTACAACCCCTTCATCGTCGGCATGGGCCTGGATGAGAACACCGCGGCGTTCATCGCCCCGGATCGCACGGTGGAGATCGTAGGCAGCGGATCCTGCACGCTGGTTGACGGATCCGACCTCGAGTTCTCGTCCGTCGGGGAACGGGCCGGCGACCCGGTCTGTCTTCTCGGCGTGCGGCTGCACATCCTGCTACAAGGCGGCAGGTATGACATCGAGTCGCGGCAAGCGCATCGACCACGGGAGGCAACAGACTGATGAAGATCCTCGACTCGCGCGTCTATCTGGGACCTAGCCTTTACGCCCACTTCCCGGTAATCCAAATGACGGTCGACCTGGGCACTCTCGAAGAATGGCCCAGCGCTCGACTCGGCGACGGGTTCATTGATGCACTCCTGGCCGCCCTACCCGGCCTGGCCGACCACGGCTGTTCCTATCGTCAGCCCGGCGGCTTCGTGCGCCGGTTGCGTGAGGATGAAGGCACGTGGATGGGCCACGTCCTCGAGCACTGCGCCCTCGAGATACAGAACGTCGCCGGTAGCCAAGTGAGCTTCGGACGCACGCGGTCGCTCGGCGAGGAGCCCGGCCTCTACATCATCGTGTATCAGTACGAGCAGGAAGACGTCGGCCGCGCCGCCGGCGACCTCGCGTTGACGCTGCTACAGAGCCTCCTGCCGGAGGACTTGCGTATCGCCGGCGCCGTCAAGGCCGACTTCGACTTCGCCGACGAACGCGACGATCTGATCCGCTGGGCACAGCGGCGCGCCCTCGGACCCAGCACGGCGTCCCTCGTGCGGGCGGCCGAGGACCGCGATATCCCCTGGATCCGGTTGAACCCTCAGAGCTTGGTGCAGTTCGGATTCGGCCGCCATCAACGGCGCATCCAGGCGACGATCACCGGCGAGACTCGTCACATTGCGGTCGAGATCTCGTCGGACAAGGAAGAGACCAACAAGATCCTCGCCGCTCTCGGGCTACCGGTCCCCAAGCAGCGACTCGTTCGCTCGGTGGAGGCCGCGACGCGAGCTGCAGAGCGCATCGGCTACCCGGTGGTCGTGAAGCCGTACAACGCCAATCACGGGCGCGGCGTTTCCATCGATCTAGGCGATGCGGAGCAGGTGGCCGCAGCGGTTGAACAGGCTCAACAACATAGCCGTAGCGTGCTGGTGGAGAGCTTCATCACCGGCCTCGATCACCGTATGGCGGTGGTCAACGGCGAGCTTGTTGCGGCCGCCAAGCGCATGCCGGCGCACGTCGTTGGCGACGGCACAAGCACGATCGAGGAGCTGGTCGAGGCAGTGAACCAGGATCCGCGACGCGGAATCGGGCACGAGAAGGTGCTGACCCGGATCGAGTTCAATCACCAATCAGACAGGTTGCTGCGGCAGAGCGAATACCGCCGGACGAGTGTGCCGCCCGAGAACGAGACCGTCTTCCTGTGCGCTACCGCGAACCTTTCGACCGGCGGTACCGCGATCGACGTCACCGACATCGTTCATCCGGACAACCGCGAAATGGCTGTCCGCGCTGCGGGCGCTATCGGCCTGGACGTCGCCGGCGTCGACTTTCTGACCGACGACATTTCCGAGTCGTACAAGGAGTCGGGCGGCGCGATCTGCGAGATCAACGCCGCGCCCGGATTCCGTATGCACGTGTCCCCTAGTGAGGGTGAGCCACGCGACGTCGCCGGTGCGGTGATCGACATGCTCTTTCCTCCAGGCAGCTCGAGCCGTGTCCCGATTGCCGCAATCACCGGAACCAACGGAAAAACGACCACGGCCCGCATGCTGGCCCATATCCTCAAGCTATCCGGCAACCACGTTGGCCTGACGTCGACCGATGGCGTCTATATCGACGGCCAGCTGACCGTGCAGGGCGACATGACCGGACCCGTCGCTGCGCGCATGGTGTTGCGTGACCCCGCCGTCGACGTTGCGGTGTTGGAGACCGCGCGTGGTGGGCTACTGCGCGCTGGCATGGGGTATCGCCGCTGCAACGTGGCCTGCTGCCTGAACGTGCAGGAGGACCATCTGGGCCTGCGTGGCATCGACACGCTCGAGCAGCTCGCGGAGGTCAAGAGAATCCCGATCGAGGTAGCATCGGATGCCGCCGTGCTGAACGCCGACGACCCCCATTGTCTACGGATGGCGGACTACACCGAGGCCGAACAGATCTGCTACGTGACGATGAGTCGTGAGCACACCTTGGTGAAAGAGCACATCCGGGCTGGCGGCCGCGCCGTAGTGCTGGAGGAGGGCATGAACGGTCACATGATCGCCCTCTACGACGGCGGATCGCACGTTCCGTTGCTGTGGACGTATCTGATTCCGGCGACCCTCGAGGGGCGTGCGATGCACAACGTCCAGAACGCCATGTTCGCCGCCGCGTTGGCACACTGCCTCGACGTCAGCCTGGATAACATCAAACAGGGGCTGCGTACGTTCGATACGACGTTCTTCCAGGCACCGGGGCGCATGAACATCTTCGATGAGCACCCCTTCAAGGTGATCCTCGACTACGGTCACAATGCGGCCGCGGTGGGCGCCATGTGCGATTTGATCAGCCGCCTGGATCGAGACGGCAAGGCGATCTGCGTGCTGGCAGCCCCCGGAGACCGCCGCGACGAAGACGTCCGCAGCATTGCGCGGATCGCCGCTCCCCACTTCGACGAGTTCATCTGCAAGCGCGACGATCAGCTGCGCGGTCGCGGCACCGACGAGATCCCGCAGATGCTGGCCGCCGAGTTGCGGTCGGCAGGAGTAGCGGACGACGCGGTGCGTGTGATTCCCGCTGAGGACGAGGCTGTCGACACGGCGTTGCGCAGCGCTTGCCCGGGGGATCTGCTTCTCATCTTCGCTGACGATCTCTCTCGCTGCTGGAAGCAGATCGTGCACTTCGAGCCGTCGGGCGAGGCCGACGATCGACCGACGCCGCCGGCCGTCGCAGCGATAGATCTCCCACAAGCGCCGGTCAGCCTGCTTGCCGGCGACGAGCGTCTCATCCGCGACGAGCGCGGCGTGCGTCTGGCGCGCGAGGTCGAAGAGGCAGACTGAAGCCATGCGGCTAGTCGATTCGCGCCGCCTGACGGGGCCGAGCTTGCTGCAAGACGCGCCCGGCGCGGTCATCGAGATCGAGCTCGCCGAGGGCGCGACCGAAGAGCTCGTTCAGGCGTGGCGCAAAGCCGTCCGCGGACTGCTTGCGGAACTCGGATGGCGACACGAGCGTACTGCCGTCCGCCACTATCCGGGCGGCGCCAGCCTTGCCATAAGCGCGCCGATCGATGGGTTGTACGCCGCCTGCGAGATCAACGAGGCCGCGTATGCGGCGGCGGCGCAAGCATGCGGCGCCGAGGCGCCTGATTGCCGGACCCTCGACGAGTTACGAGCGATGATCGCGGAGGAGGCGAATCCCGCGCTGCTCACGCTTGCCGCCGCGGCCGACCAGCATAAGGTCGCCTTCGTCTGGGACGACGACGTCGTCTCGGTCGGGCTGGGGTCCGGGGCACTGGCCTGGCCGGTCGACCGGCTGCCCGATCTGGATACCGTGGCCTGGCAGGCCGTGCACGACGTGCCGGCGGCTCTGGTCACCGGAACGAACGGCAAGACGACGACGGTACGGATGCTTGCCGCCATCGCCGCCGCAGCAGGCTTGCGCGCCGGCAACACCTCTACCGATGGCGTGCAGATCGGCGGCACCACGGTGCTCGACGGTGACTATACCGGCGGCGAGGGGGCACGTACCGTGCTGCGTGATACCCGTGTCGACATGGCGCTGCTGGAAACGGCACGCGGCGGCCTTCTGCGCCGAGGCCTGCCTGTCAGACGGGTGGACGTCGCCTATGTGAGCAACGTGGGTACGGACCACCTCGGTGAATACGGCATTACCGATCTCGACGCTCTGGCGCGGGTCAAGTTGTTGGTAGCACGCGCCGCGCGCCGCGGCGGAGTACTGCTGCTGAACGCCGACGACCCGTTCCTGCAGCGCCACGCCGCATCAACCAAGGTACCGGTGACCTGGCTGACACTCGACGACCACGCGTTACCTGGACATGCCGCGACTAGCGGCGTGGCCTACGTGCAGCGGGACGCCGAATTGGGCCGATTGCAGAACGGTCGTTTCACTCCGCTGCTGACCACGTCCGCCGCGCCGTCCACGCTCGGCGGCGCAGCGCGTCACAACGTCTACAACGCGCTTGCGGCCGCGGCGATCGCCGACGCACTCGGCCTCGCCGCTGATGCGATTCGCGGCGGTCTGGAAGGGTTCCGCAGCGACGCGGCGCAGAACCCCGGCCGCGGCAACTACTTCGAGCTCGACGCCCTGAAGGCCTATGCCGATTTCGCGCACAATCCGGAGGGCCTGGAGCTCGTCATGCAGATGGCGACCGCGATGCCGGCCGAGCGTCGCCTGGTGATCCTGGGCCAAGCAGGCGATCGCGACGACCGTTCCATTGACCGGCTCGCGGAGATCACCTGGCGCGGCCGTCCCGACCGCATCATCCTCAAACAGATGCCCGGCTATCTGCGCGGCCGCGCCGAAGGCGAGGTCGTGGAGCGCCTCCGCGAGCGACTGCTGGCTCTCGGAACACCGTCTGATCGCATCGAGGAAGCTGACTCCGAGATCGATGCCGTGCGCTCGGCCTTGCGCTGGGGCCGAGACGGCGATCTGCTCGTGCTGTTGCTCCACTCCCAGCGCCAAGACGTTCTGGCGTTGTTGCAGGGGCTCGCTGCTGCCGGATGGGGCCCCGGAGACGCGCTGCCGAACTGACCTTTGAGCCAGCCCGGAGGCCGATCGGTCGGGCCGCAGGTCTACTCAGCCAGCCGCCAAGCGCATGATCTGGCCGCATAGATAGGCGCCATAAGTGCCCACGGCGTAGCCGAGCACGGCAAGGAGCGCTCCCACCGGCGCCAGCGCCGGGTGGACGGCGGAGGCAACGATGGGAGCAGAGGCCGCGCCGCCCACATTCGCCTGGCTGCCAACCGCCATGAAGAACACCGGAGCGCGGATCAGCCGCGCGACGCCGAGCATGATCGCGGCGTGAATGACCATCCAGACTCCCCCGACCAGGAACAAGCCGGGATTGTCGAAGACCGCCATCAGGTTCATGCGCATGCCGATCGACGCAATCAGCACGTAGAGGCACGCAGAACCGATCTTGGATGCACCGGCGTGTTCGAGTTTCCTCAGTCCGGTGGTGGAGAGAACGATGGCAATCGTCGTCGCCAAGACGACCAGCCAGAAGAACTGCGACGTCAGGTTGTAAATCGCCAAGCCCGGAGCCGCCATCGCGATCGCCGGAGCAATCCGATCCGCAAGGAAATGCGCCACGGCCGTGACCCCGAAGCCCGCTGCCAGAATCTGCATCAGGTCGGTGAGTCCGGCGACACGCTCGTGTTCCCGTTGTTGGCGCTCAACGCGCTCACGGAGCGCGTCAATTGCCGAGGTATCGGCGCCGGTCCACGCGTCGATGCGCGCCGCCCTGCCGACCAGGAACAACAGCACCGCTAGCCAAACGTTGGCGACGATCACATCGACTGCGATCATGGCCGAGAATAGGTCGTCGCCCACCTCGAATACTTCTTTCATCGCCGCCTGGTTGGCGCCGCCACCGATCCAGCTTCCCGCGACGGTGGTGAGACCGCGCCACATTGCGTCGGGCCCGGCGCCACCGACGATGCTGGGATCGAACGAACTGACCAGCAAGACAGCGAGCGGACCGCCGAGCACGATGCCCACGGTGCCGCTGAAGAACATGATCAGCGCCTTGGGTCCGAGGCGCGCGATACCTCGCATGTCGACGCTGAGGGTCAGCAGCACCAGGCTGGCGGGCAATAGATAGCGAGAGGCGACAAAGTAGAGATTCGAAGACTCGCCGGAGATGATGCCTGCGGTACTGAATAGCGACGGCAGGAAGTAGCAAACCAGTATCGTTGGAACGATCGAGTAGAACCGCTGCCAGAGGCGCGAGCCGCTTTGCGATGTCGTGAAGACGAACGCCAGCATCGCGAGCAGCATGCCCAGCACAACGGCGTCGTTGGTGATCAGCGGTTCGGACGGCAAAGCGGCTCCGGTTGGTCAGCGGCCCGCTAGCATACCGAGTGACCGCCACCGCCGCCATGTGGATCGTGCCCTTCAGAGCCTACCCGGCGATACGAGCAATCGCCTCCATTGCCTCGCGCTGCACGCCGCGGTCTGCGTCCTTCATGGCATCGAGCAACGCATCGAGCGCCGCGTCGGACTCGATCATCCCCAACGCCCACACCGCCTGGCGGCGCACTCCGACGTTCTCGTCGGCAAGGGCGCCAACGAGAGCAGGTACGGCCTCGGGACTCTCGATCATGCCCAGTGCCCAGGCGGCATGCTCACGCACCTCGATACCCGTGTCGCCGAGCAGCGACGCCAGCACGTCCACCGCATCGACCGACTCGATCATGCCGAGCGCCCAGACGATCTGTGATCGAACGCCAGCGGCAGGCTCGGCACCTGCCGCGGAGATCAAGCCACGGATGGCAGCAGGACTTTCGATCATGCCCAACGCCCAGGCGGCCTCCGACCGCACGTCGCTGTCAGCGTCGGTGAGCACCGCCACGAGCGCGTCGACGTGTACCGCATCCCCCATCGCGCCCAGCGCATGTGCCGCGGCGGCGCGGATTTCGGCGTCGTCGTCGGACAGCGCCACCACCATTGCCGCGCCCATACGGGTCCGCGTCGCCTCCGATCGGGCCTGTGGTGCAGCCTCTGCCTCCACCTCTGCCTGCGCTTGCGAAAGTACATCAACGGCGGCCTCCGGCGTCGTGTTCGCAGCTGCATTTGGCACCGCTTCCCGATCAGCCTGCGACGCGGCGACGCGCGGCCCCGCGGTCGGCGGTGCCCACGGCTGAAACGCAGCCAGGGGTAGGATCAAGACGAAGGTCGATAGCGCTATAGCCACGTGCCAACTCCTGTTGAGGTCACGATGCCTCCGACCGGGGCTGAGGAGAGCCAGCAACCGGCCTTCGAGCTGTGACGGACGGGCCATCGGTAGCGAGACAACATGTGCTGGCGAACCGCCGCCTGCCTGCTGCGCAATGTCCAGCAAGTGCTTGGCGTACTCGGATCCGCGCGCTCCGGTCCGAACAACGACCTCATCGCAGGCCAACTCGCGCTCGGTGCGGAGTCGCATCGCCGCGCGCCACGCAAGCGGGTTCACCCAGTGAACGGCGCATGTGGCATGGGCGGCGAGCTGACTGAGACAGTCCCCGCGCTTGATGTGCGCCATCTCGTGGACTAGCACGAGCCGGCGACGCTGCGGCGACCAACGTTCTGCTTGCGGCGGCAGAATCACTCCAGGACGGAGGATGCCCCAGGTCATCGGTACGTCCGCCGCCTCGTGGACGCACACTGGAATTCGGGCCATGTCGAGCAGCGCGGCAACCTCGTCGCTCTCGCGCTGGATCAAGCTGTTCACCGGCCGGCCCTGTCGGACCATGCGGCGCGCACTGAACACGCCGAGAGCCAAACGTGCCATCAGCAGCACGACGCCGAGCAGCCAGGCGGCCCCGAGCCAGCGGGAACCTTGAATCGGGCGGCGCGGCGACGCGCCCTCCCGCTGCATGCCCGCCCGGGTTCCGGGTTGGATCGTCGACACTCCAACCGCCGGCAGCGCCGCGGACGGAGACATCGATGTCGCCCCGACGGTGGTCACGTTGTCTGTGAGAATCGGGACCGCCAGCGCTGGAACGAGGGACGTCAACAGCGGAAGCAAGAGCACGCCGCCGATCGCGGACGCCCAGATCAGGTGACGGGAAGCGGCCGACGAGCCTGCCAACCGGCGGGCCGCGAGCTCAGCAACCAGGAACACCGCCGCCGCCTTCGCCAGCGATACCAGGAGTGCGATGGCGAAACCGGCGTCGAGAACTCCCCAGAGCGTGCTCATGACTTCGGCTCCCTACGGCGTGCCAGATCAACCAGTTCCGAAAGGCGATCGAAGTCTTCCTCTTCGAGAGCGCCGGAGTCCTCGTCGAGCAACGCCGCGACAACCGCCTCCCGGGATCCGTCGAAGAACGTGCGCACGAGGTGCTGGAGCGCGCAACGTCGTGCATGCTCGCGGGCGACCAGCGGTCGATAGATGTAGCGCGGCCCATCCTGCCGATGGCCGACATGTCCCTTGTCTTCGAGGATCCGCAGCATAGCGCGCACGGCCGAATAGCTCGGAGGCTCAGGCATCAGGGCACGAACATCGGCAGCACTCGACACGCCGCGCTCATAGAGGATGTCCATGATCTGGCGCTCACGCCGGCTCAAATCACGGTGTATCGGCTCATTCATGGCAACTCGCTATTCGGTCAGCCGGCGTCCGCAGCTCGACGCCGAGACTGGAGACAATCCGTCGATGTCGTTTCTTTAGCATGCTGCTAGAAAACTAGCGCCCACTACGGTCATCGTCAACTTCCCGCCGCGGTATGCTCGGCGCGATCGTTGCCACTGGTCTATGGAACGCTCGCCGCGCCAGCGGAGAAACCGCCTTGTCACACGACGTCATCGTGGTCGGTCTGGGTACGATGGGCAGCGCCGCGGCTTGGCAGCTTGCCGCCCGCGGCTGCTCCGTGCTCGGGCTCGACCGCCGCGTACCTCCCCATGACTTCGGCTCGGCGCACGGTCGGTCGCGCATCATTCGCACGGCGTACATGGAAGATCCTGCGTACGTACCACTCGTGCAACGGTCCTTCGATCTCTGGCGCCATCTTCAAAGGCTGACGCGGACCGAGTTGCTTCGTCCTGCCAGCCTGCTGATGATCGGGCCCCCCGATGGCGCTGCCGTCTCCGGTAGTCTGGCCAGCGCTCGAGCACATGCGCTGCCACATGACCTGCTCGACGCGTGCGAGATTCGGCGGCGGTTTCCGGCGTTCGAACCCGATGACGACCTGGCGGCGTTCTACGAGGAGGTCGCCGGGGTACTGGCGCCGGAGTCGTGCGTCGCCGCCTGCCTGGCGGCGGCGTCGGCGGCCGGGGCCGACCTGCGCTATGGCGAGCAGGTGCTGGGATGGGATCAAGCCGGCCGCGGTTTGCGGGTTCGGACGGACACCGGTGACCACACCGCCGATGCTCTCGTCGTCGCCGCCGGCGCCTGGGCCTCCCAGCTCCTGCCCGCGGTCGACTTCCAATTGAGGGTCGAGCGTCAGGTAATGCACTGGTTCGAGCCCAGCGAGGGCCTCGATGCGTTCGCCCCCGATCGATTTCCTGTCTACCTTTGGGAGCCGCGCGCCGGGCCGGTGCTGTACGGCATGCCGGCGCTCGACGGGCCCAGCGCTGGGGTGAAGGCAGCGATCCACCACGATGGTGAGACCACGACCGCGGAGCGTCTTGACCGCACCGTGCACGAAGCCGACATCGCGGCCGTTCGATCGTGTCTCGCCGAGCGTATTCCGTCGATCAACGGCCGCTGGCTCGAGGGTGCCGTGTGCATGTACACGAACACGCCGGACTTGCATTTCGTCATCGGTCCCCACCCCGCCGCAGACGGCGTCTTTGTTGCCGCCGGATTCTCCGGCCACGGGTTCAAGTTCGCACCCGTCGTGGGCGAAGTGCTCGCTGACCTGGTCGTCGACGGAAATACTTCGCTGCCGGTGGAACCGTTCGCACCGGCGCGTTTCGGCTGATCTGCCCGATTCGGGCGCCGCGGTCCCCTGCGAGACGCTACTCGGTGGGCGCTACGAGCGCCGCCGGATCCGTGTTGCCACCGCAAACCAAGACGGCAACCCGGTCACCAACCCGAGGACAATGCGCTCGGGAAATCAGTGCCGCAAGCGCGGTGGCGCCGCCCGGCTCGGCGATCACCCGCAGACGATCCCACAGCAACCACTGCGCTCGCCTGATCGCGTTGTCGGAAACCAGTCGGGACTCGTCGACCCATCGCCGGGCGCAAGCAAACCCGATATCGCCGATGCGGCTCGCCCCGAGCGAATCCTTCGCCAGACCGTCAATGGCCACATCCACCGGTTCCCCGGTGGCCAGCGCCTGCGACAACGTCGGGCAGCCCTCCGACTCTACGGCCACGACGGTCGCCTCATCACGAAGCCACGCCGCCGTCCCGCCGATGAGCCCGCCGCCTCCCACCGCCACCAAGACTGCGTCGAGATCACCAACTTGTTGTTGTAGCTCACGTCCGATCGTGCCGGCGCCAGCGACGATTGACGGTTGATCGTAGGCATGAACCAGGAGAGCGCCGGTCGCCCCCGCACGCTCCTCGGCAGCCTGGCGCGATACATCGTAGACCTCGCCGACCTGCACGACCCTGGCGCCGAGCTCATGCAACCGCCCGACCTTGATCGCAGGGGTGGTCTCCGGGACGAAAATCTCGACGCGATGGCCGAGCTCACGTGCGGCAAAGGCCACCGCCTGCGCATGGTTTCCTCCCGACGCCGCCACCAAGCCGGTTTCCGGCACGGTGGCGGCGAGCACGTGGTTGAAGGCGCCGCGAACCTTGAAGGAACCGGTGTGCTGCAGCTGCTCGAGCTTGAGCACCAGGCGAATGCCCGGGATTCCGAGCTCGGCTCCGTCGAGCTCGGCAACCGGCGTCCGGCGGACGTGGGGCGCGATGCGCTCCGCGGCCGCATCGATATCAGCCCGTGACGGCGGCGCGGCGATCATCGGCGCCATCGCTGCGGTGGCTCGATACGGCTTCGCATCGTCCCTCCAGTGCTGGCAATCGCCGGCGCTTGCGGGTATCGTCAGCCGCCGGCGCGGCGAAGAACTCTCCACCGATTCTCCCACTAGCCGGTCGTTGAAGAGCCCCAGTAGGCGGGTTTTCTCTCGCCCGAACCACTCGCTAGCTCCCCGAGCCGACGAGATGCCGCCTCCAGACGCTACTCACACCTCGTCGCGCCGTGCAATGGTCGGCGCGGGCCTTGTCGTGTTCGTGAGCTCGGCGTTCATCATGACGCTGGAAATCGTCGCAGCTCGACTCGTAGCTCAGCATCTCGGTGTGTCGCTGTATACCTGGACGGCAGTGATCGGCGTGGTGCTGGCGGGCATCTCGGTGGGCAATTACGTCGGGGGCAAGCTCGCCGATTTGTATCCGGCGCGCGCGCTGCTGACGACCCTGTTCTTGCTCGCCTCGATGTCGAGTCTGTCGGTACTGTTCGTCGTCGATTGGATGGGTTCCTGGGAACGGCCGGAGTTTATTTCATGGCCTCTGTGGATCCTCCGGAACGTCGCCCTGACGTTTCTCGCCCCGGCGACCATCATGGGAACGATTTCGCCGGTGGCCGCGAAGCTGGCGCTCGAGGCCCGCCGTGAGGTCGGCGCAACGGTCGGATCCCTCTACGCCAGCGGTGCTGCAGGCAGCATCCTCGGGACCTTCCTGACGGGCTATGTGTTGATCGACGCTTTCGGCACCAAGACCATCGTTTGCGCCATCGCCGGCGGTCTCGGGCTCCTCGGCCTCCTGGCAGCCGTCGGCCTGCGCCGCAGTCCGGCCTCGTTCTTCGTAGTGTGGCTGTCGATCCTGTCGCTGGTCTCGGCACTGTCGGTGGGCCCATGGGCGTGGAGTGAGCGCTGGGGCCATTTCCTCGGGCTGCGTTTCGCCACCGACCATCTCCATTATCAAGACGAGAGCAGTTACTTCTCGATCGAGATTTACGACGCCGAGGACTTCGATAACACGCGCGTGCTGGCGCTGGATCATCTCGTCCATAGCTACGTGAACATGGACGACATCACGCGACTGGAGTACGGGTACGAAACCGTCTATGCCGCTGTGACGCACCACCTCGCAGACACCGAGCAACCCCTCAGCGCACTGTTCATCGGTGGGGGCGGCTACACCTTCCCGCGCTACCTGGAATCCCGCTTCAGGGCGTCGGCGATCGACGTCGCGGAGATCGATCCGGCGGTGAAACGGGCTGCGCAGGCGGCCCTGGGACTACCTGCCGACGACGACACGCGTATTCGCACACACGCGATGGACGCGCGGAATTACGTTGACGACCTGAGGCGGCGTAACCGCGGCGCGGCGGACCCGCAGCGGTTCGACTTCGTCTACGGTGACGCGTTCAACGATCTCGGCGTGCCCTACCACTTGACCACGCAGGGGTTCAACGATCGGCTCGCCGAGGTCATGTCGCCGGACGGTGTCTACATGATCAACGTTATCGACATCTATCGCCAAGGGCTGGGAGGGTTTCTGGGGGCCTACGTAGCCACGATACGACTGACCTTCCCGTTCGTGTATGTCTTCGCAGGCGACCCGGACGGACCGACGGAGGAGCGCGATACGTTCATCGTCGTGAGCTCCCGGCGAGCTCTGCCGGTGCTGGATATCGAACCGAAGGAGAACGTCCCGGACGCTTGGGGCCGCGTCTTCGCGTGGGCTGAGGACGATCACCTCGGCGGTGAGATGGAGATCGTCTTGCAGCGGGCCCGCGGGTTGATCCTCACCGACGACTACGCGCCAGTCGACAACCTGCTGGCTCCAGTTTTCTCGAGCAACGAATGAGGCTCACAGGCCGGCTACGGAACCGCCCCCACCGCGGTTTGCTCGGCGAAATCCGTCTCCACCGGCGCACCGAGTTCGCCCTGCTTCGCTAGACTCGCCGCCATGAAGAACGATACCGGCTCTGCGGCCACCACAAACGACCTGCTGACCGTCTATATGACCGTCTTCGTCGATATGGTGGCGTTCGCCGTCATTCTTCCCGCGTTGCCATTCTGGGCCATGCGCATGGGCGCCGGCGGGCTGTGG
The DNA here is from genome assembly GCA_965197275.1 of Acidobacteriota bacterium. Lineage (GTDB taxonomy): Bacteria > Acidobacteriota > UBA890 > UBA890 > WLXD01 > DASCOT01. The sequence goes on along the minus strand of CBDAMQ010000024.1, from coordinate 82,993 downwards.
CTCGGCGTGCTACTGACCTCCTACTCGGGCGCCAAGCTCGTCGGGGCGGCGTTGGCCGGGCGAGCCTCGGATGCGTGGGGACGCAAGCCCGTGCTGGTCGCTTGCCTAGCCGGTTCGGGTGTCTCCTTTGTGCTCACCGGACTCGCCCCCTCGCTGCTGACGCTGGCCGGGGCGCGGGCCGTCGCTGGTTTGTTCGGCGGCACGGTGGCTACGGCGCAGGCTTACATCGCGGATGTGACTCGCCCAGCGGAGCGCGCGAAGTACATGGGGCTTCTAGGAGCCGCCATCGGAACCGGGTTCATCGTCGGTCCTGGGCTAGGCGTGGGACTCAGTCAATTCGGCTTCTTGGTGGTCACGCTGGTGGCCGCGGCGCTGGCTTTCGGCAATGCCGTTCTGGCAATGATCAGGGTGCGTGAGACGCAGCCGGCCGGCCCGGCTGCGGTCGATAGCGAGGCTCGCGCCGGCGGCCGCCGAGGCGCGTTCTTCGTCCTCACGGCAATGTTCCTGATCATCTTCGCGTTCGTGTCAATGGAGACTACCTTGGCCTTCGTGGCCCGCGACCGCTACGCGATCGCGGAGCGCGGGTTCGGTCTCATCCTGGTGTTCGTCGGCGTCATAATGATCATCGTCCAGGGCGGACTGGTAGGCCGATTGGTGCCGAAACACGGCGAACGGCGCCTCGCCGGCTACGGCGCCCTTCTGTTGGGCACCTCGCTGGCGCTGCTACCGCTGGCCCCCGGCCTGGCAACCACCATGCTGCTGCTCGGTTTGCTGGCCTTCGGTCAGGGGTTGGCGTCGCCGACGCTGTCGACACTGCTGTCGCGCTACAGCGTCCGCGACGAGCAAGGCGGCATGCTCGGGATCGGGCAATCTACGGCATCGGCGGCGCGCACGATCGCCCCCATCACGGCCGGTTGGCTATACGACCAGGGGGCGCCTTGGCCATTCCTGCTCGCCGGCGTCATGGCGCTGATCGCCGCTCTGGCAGTCAACCGCTCGCCGCACGTCGAGGTCGCTGAGGTCGGCGGGCCGGTGGCGCCGCGCTGACGCGATCGGCGATAAGTGGCCTGTAACAGATGATCGTTGCCTATCGCAGATGGGATTGCGGGTGAGATCAAGGCGCGGCGACGCTGTCGATGCTAGGACATCGTCGAGGAGCCGCAACGCCGAGATCGCCCGCAACTGCCCTTCTGTCCACAGGATGGCGGCGAACTGGGCCCGCCTGCGGCGTTGCTCCTCCTCGATAATGGGCAAACATTGTCTCGTCGGACCGCCTGGCATCCGGGCCCATTTCGCCACCACGATAGGCAACGTTCATCTGTTACAGGCCACTAGTGGCCTCTATATCTCCTGCAGTGGCGCAAGCAACGATCGCAGGGACGCATGCACGTGCCCGTTCGTTGCCACGATGCTACGACCGTGGAGCAGCTGTTGCAGCTCGGAGCGGCCAGCGCAGTCGGTCACTCGACCGCCAGCCTCGTGCACAAGCAGGATCCCGGCGGCAACATCCCAGGGTTCGAGGTGCAGCTCCCAGTAGCCGTCGAGGCGACCGCACGCCACCAGAGCGAGGTCGAGGGCAGCTGAACCGAACCGGCGCAGCCCTCCGGCAACGGCACCGACGCGCGGCACGTTGTCGAGGTTGTTGTCCACCAGGGTGTCGCGCGCGTAAGGGAACCCGGTGGCCAGAATCGCATCGCTCAGATGACGTGTAACCGACACAGATGCCGCATCGCCGTCGAGCGTCGTGCCTCCGCCGCGGGTAGCAGCGAAGGTCATCCGCAGCATCGGCGCGTGGACGACGCCGGCCACCAGCTCGCCGTGCTCGACCACCGCGATCGAAACGCCCCACACCGGCAAACCGTGGAGGAAATTGACCGTGCCATCGAGTGGGTCGACCACCCATAGGCGCTCAGAGTCGCTGTCACGCCGACCCGATTCCTCGGCCAGCACCGCATCGCCTTCGGGTATCCGATCCAGGATCCAACGCTCCGCCTCGAGGTCCGCGGCGCTCACGAGATCCCGACGCCGGCCCCCCTTGCGATCGGCATCGGCAACGTTCAGCTTGCCGTAGTAGCGGAGTAACACAGCGCCCGCACCGTGAGCGATATCGATGAGCTGATCGAGCACGGCCGGCTCCGGTCGCGGGGGCGCCGACGAGGTCGGGGCGCGGTGAGGGAAGCGATGTTAGCAGGCCGGGTGAGCGCGTGATGGGTCCGGAGCGATCATCTGCTGGGCCACCCTAGTCACGCGGTGTGATACCGGAGTGTGGCCGATCAGCGCGCCGCACGCGGGGCACACGACCGCCAAAAGCCTCAGTAGGCCTCGAGCGCTGCCTTGTCGAGCACCCAGATAATTCGGTCTTTCGATTCCACCAGACCGTCGCGGCGGAAGCCGTTGAACGCCATGCTGGTGGTCTCTCGCGTCGAGCCGACCAGCTGGCCCAGGTCGGTCTGCGTCAGCCGCAACGCGATTCTGAGACCGCGATCATCCTCATCCCCGCAGTCGTCGGCAAGCCGCACGAGCGCGTGCGCTAGCCGCGTCCGCACGTCCTCGGACAGGAGCGCGATCAGGCGATCCTCGATCGCCTCCTTGCGCCCGGCGATGACCGCCGCAACCCAGCTGGCAAGGTCGGGATGCTGTTCCAGATAGCCCGCGAATCGGTCTCGCTCGATCACGCACATGAAGGCGTCCTCGGCGATCTGGGCGTTGTCCCGGCGTCGGCGGGCACCGATGAGCGCCGTCTCGCCGAACATTGCGCCGGGACCCTCGAACCCCAGGATGATCTGCTTGCCGCCGCCGATCTCACGGTACAGCTTCACCGTACCGGTGCGCAGCACATAGAAATGGTCGCATAGGTCACCGGCGCGGAAGACGTCTTCGCCGCGCTTGAACAGGCGTAGATCAGCGATGTTGACCAGTTGTTTGATTTCCCAGTCAGCCAGGCTCTTGAACATCCCCATCTGCTTGAGATGCCAGTACTTCGCCTGAGACACCGCTAGAGCCGCTTCCATCCTTCCCTCCACCATCAGCCGCACCTGCGGACTACCGGTAGGTGCCCGAGAACCGCATTCATATAGCTTTTTGCCGCCTACGACGCGCTGGTTACAGTCCTTCTCGGCGATCGCGACGGCTCGCGGCTAGCCGCACACTGCGGTTGCGTTCGATCAACCGATATCCGGAGCCGCGGCGTGGTAGTACCGGCTAGTTGGCGACCGGTTCCTGTCCGTACAGGGTCCAGAGATATCCGAGTAGGAATCCCGTCAGGCCCAGTACCAGTATCCCGCCGGTATGCCCCATCAGTACGTGTGCGGCATCCGAGTACGGACAGAACAGGCGCCACGACGCCTCGGCAGTGAACCCTGCGCCGGTACCGGTCAGGAAGCCGGCTACCAGCGGACGCTGCGGCAACGTCCGGGCCACCAGCCAGGCGATCAGCACCAGCGCTGGAAGACCGATGAGCGATTCGGCCCGGAAGCAGCCCATCCACATCGTCACCGTCCCGCCGCTCGACATAGGGGCGCGAATGAAGATCAAGAAGTTGATGACGATCTGCAGCGCATAGGCCGCGAGCACAAACGCGAAGATCTTGGTGGATGAGATCCGCCAGCCGGGAATGCCCTCACGCAGCGCAAAGATCAATAGCGCGAATGCGACGAGCACCTGGATGGCAACCGGCACCCACGCCAGCATCATCCCGAGCTCGCCCGTATTGCGCAGCTGGTTGTACGCCAGGGGCATCACCATCGCCACGACGATCACCGGTAACACGGTCAGCAGCCGCTGCCACGGGGGACGCAGCGGTGTTACCGGCTCGATCTGGTCGCCGATCTCACGCCGCAGGCGATCCGGCACGTCGGGCCGCGATGCGGTCATGCCGGCACCCGTTCGGCGCCGAAGATCTGCCGCAGGTCCTGCATGCCCCGGAACGCTCGCAGCTTGGCAGCCCGCTCGCTGATACCGAGCATGTTGCCGATCTCGCGGAACGTGAAACCCCAGACGTGGTGTAGCAACAGTGATTCCCGCCGGTCCTCGGGCACTTCCAACAGCGCCTGACCGAGGTCTTCGCGATCCGGAAACAGATCGGCGATCGGAGCCACCGGAATCTCCGGTGGTGTCTCGGGGCCTGGCCCCTCGTGCTTGGCGAGGCGGGCCGAGGAGCGTCGGTACATCAGATACACGTGTCGCGCGATCCCGAACGCCCACGGCTTGACGGGGCGTCCGGGCATGTAGGTGTGGCGCGAGCGATGCATCTGCAGAAACGTCTCCTGCATCAGATCCTCGCCGCGCGAATGGTCACGAGTTAGCGATGTGAGGTAGTTGCGTAAGGGCACCGACAGGGCAGCGAACAGCTCCTCGAACGCATCGAGCTCGCCGTTCTGGTAGCCGACCATGAATTCGGCCAGCCGATCGGGCGAGACACCATCAAGTCCCACTTCCGTACCCTTTGCCTTTCGTCGTCGCTTGGTTTCGACCCGCTCCCTCGCGATCAGAAGTCCTTGCTCAGAACGAAAAAAGGGGTTCGGGCACGCCGGATCGGGAGATTACCATTCTCATTGACAGCCGCCCACTTGCGGGAGCGACCCGTCGCGGCGTCCTGATCTCGAACATTGAGCATTTCGATCCGCTGTAGGGACGGCCGGCTCGCCCAGGAGCGAGCCCGTCAACTCGCAGTCGCTGCAGGCTGACGTGAAGAAGCTCTTGATGCTGACTGTTCTGGCCGCTGCCGGGACGCTGCTGGCCAACCCCGCCTGGGCTCAGCAGGACCAGGAGGCCGCGCTGTTCGGTGGCTATTCCCTCCTGCGCCTGAATCAAGGCGAGAACCAAGATCGCGCCACGCTGCACGGCTTCGCAGCCGACTACACGTATTTCATGGACCGCCGCTTCGGCTTCGTTGTGAGCGGCAGCTACCACAACGGACCGGTCGATGCAGGCGCGAACATCTTCGGGGTACCGGAGTTCAACTTCCGCCAGTACACCCTGCTCGGCGGACCCCACGCTGTCCTCTGGCGTGCTCATACGTCGGAGGTCGGGGTACGCGTGCTGGCCGGAGCCGGCTGGCGACGATTCGACACCGGCGACGCAGGCCTCGAGATCAGCGACAACGTCGAGTTTACCTGGGCCGTCGAGGCTCATCTGGACATGAGGCTGTCGGACAATCTCTGGGTGCGGCTCTTGCAGCCGAGCATCGTCCGGACACGCTTCAACGAGATCAAGCGCACCGATTATCGTTTGAGCTTCGGCCTGGTGTTGCACGCGGGCAGCATCCTGCAGTAGGCCCCAACCGCGTACCTGCCGGGCGACCAGGGCGACCGGTCGCCAGCCGGCCGGCGGTCGGCGCAATGCCGTCGTAGAATCGGTGGCGATGCCCACCCGCCCCAGACCTCTGTCCGAAGTCGACGCGCGTGAGACGCGCGAATGGATCGAGAGCCTCGAAGCCGTTCTTCATCATGACGGACCCGATCGCGCCCGGTTTCTCCTAGCCCGCCTGGCGGATCGTGCCCGTCTCGACGGCGTCGAGGTATCGACGCTGCCGTCGCGCTACACCAACACGATCGGAGTAGACCGCCAGCCGTCGTATCCGGGCGATCTAGAGCTAGAGGCGCGCATCTCGGCCTGCGTGCGATGGAACGCGATGGCGATGGTGGTGCGGGCGAACCGCGAAGCGTCGGAGCTCGGCGGCCACCTCTCGACCTACGCCTCCGCCGAAGCGCTCTACGACGTCGGCTTCAATCACTTCTTCCGCGCTCCTACCGACGAGCACGGAGGCGATCTGGTGTACTTCCAGGGTCACTCCTCGCCCGGTATTTACGCGCGTGCCTACCTGGAAGGCCGCCTTACCGAGGCCGAGCTGGACAAGTTCCGCCGCGAGGTCGATGGCGGCGGGCTCTCGTCGTATCCACACCCCTGGTTGATGCGCGATTTCTGGCAATTCGCCACCGTCTCCATGGGCCTCGGCCCGATCATGGCGATCTACCAGGCGCGGTTCCTCCGCTACCTGGAAAACCGCGGCCTCGTACCTGCCGGCGATCGGAAAGTCTGGGCCTTCCTCGGAGACGGCGAGATGGACGAGCCCGAATCAATAGGCGCGATCACTGTCGCGGCGCGCGAGGGACTGGACAATCTGATCTTCGTGGTCAACTGCAATCTGCAGCGACTGGACGGCCCGGTGCGCGGTAACGGCAGCATCGTGCGCGAGCTCGAGGGCGTTTTCCGCGGGGCCGGGTGGAATGTCCTCAAGGTGTTGTGGGGAACGGCGTGGGACGAGTGGCTCACTGGCCCTCACGCGGACATCCTCGTTCGTCGCATGGAGGAAGCCGTCGACGGTGACTACCAAGCGTACGCCGCGGACGGCACTGGCAAGCTGCTGCGGGAGAAGTTCTTCGGTCGTTATCCGGAGCTCGCCAGCCTGGTAGAGCACATGAGCGACGCCGAGGTAGCAGCTATGCCGTCGCGCCGCGGCGGACACGACGAGCGTAAGGTATACGCGGCCTTCGCCGCCGCCGCGGCACACCGCGGCCAGCCGACGATCGTTCTGGCGAAGACGATCAAGGGCTACGGGCTGGGGACGGCCGCAGCACGTAACCCGACGCACCAGCAGAAGAAGCTCTCTGACGACGGCATCCGTGCTTACCGCGATTGGCTGCACTTGCCGATCCCGGATGACGAGGTCGACGATCTTCCCTACGTCAGCCTACCGGACGACGCTGCCAAGTACCTTCGAGATCGCCGTACGGAGCTCGGCGGCCCGTTTCCCACTCGACGCGCGATCACCGAACCGCTGGCAGTTCCTGCGCTCGAGGCCTTCAGGGCACAGCTGCGACCTTCGGGCGATCGCGAGTTCTCCACCACGATGGTCTTCGTGCGCATGCTGTCGACGCTCCTGCGTAACGAGGCTATCGGGGAGCGGGTGGTGCCCATCGTGCCCGACGAAGCCCGTACTTTCGGTATGGAGGGCTTGTTCAGGCAAGTCGGTATCTACGCCCCCTACGGGCAGCTGTACACCCCCACTGACCGTGACCAGCTCGCCTACTACCGCGAGGACCAGGCGGGCCAGATCCTGCAGGAAGGAATCACCGAAGCCGGGGCGTTCTCGTCATGGATAGCGGCTGCAACGGCATACGTGAACCATGGGATCTCGATGCTTCCGTTCTACATCTACTACTCCATGTTCGGGCTGCAACGCATTGGTGACCTGGCCTGGGCGGCAGCCGATATGCAGGCTCGTGGTTTCCTGCTCGGTGCCACCTCGGGACGAACCACGCTTGCTGGCGAGGGGCTGCAACACCTCGACGGCCACAGCCACGTGCTGGCCTCGGCCATACCCACCTGCCGGGCCTACGACCCGACCTACGCCCACGAAGTCGCGGTCATCATCCAGCATGGCTTGTCGGCGATGTACGTCAACAACGAGGCGGCGTTCTACTACGTCACCCTGATGAACGAGAACTACCCGCATCCCGGAATGCCACAGGACGGCGCCGAGGGGATCGTACGCGGCATGTACTTACTACGAGCGGCCGAAGGTACACCGCGAGTGCAGCTGATGGGCAGCGGCGCCATCCTGCGCGAGGTCGAGGCGGCCGCCAAGATGTTGCGCGACGATTTCGAGATCGAGGCGGACGTCTGGAGTGTCACCAGCTTCACCGAGCTTGGTCGCGACGGTATGCGGGTGGCACGCTGGAACCGCCTTCACCCAGCGGCGCCGGTCCGCACTTGTTTCGTCCAGCAGCAGCTACTCGACCGGGCCGGGCCAGTCGTCGCCGCGACCGACTATCTGGAGAGCTTCGCGGGCCAGATCAGACCGTTCGTGGAGCGCCGCTTCGTCACGCTGGGCACCAACGGCTTCGGTCGCAGCGACACGCGCGCGAAGCTACGCTCGTTTTTCGAGGTTGATCGTCGGCACATCGTCATCGCGGCGCTGAAAGCACTCGCCGATGACGGCGATTACGAGCCGGCAGATGTGGTCGCGGCGATCAAGAAGTACGACATCGACCCGGACGCTGCCGACCCGGCAGCGCTGTAGCACCGACAGCGATAACGGAGACGAAGTTGGCTCAGATGCGTGAGGTCAAGGTCCCGGACATCGGCGACTTCGACGACGTCGAGGTCGTAGAGCTGTTGGTCGCGACCGGTGACACCGTTTCCGTAGATCAGTCGCTGATCACCCTCGAGAGCGACAAGGCCTCCATGGAAGTGCCGTCGCCGGTGGCGGGGGTGGTCGCCGAACTGCGAGTGGGCGTAGGCGACACCGTCACCGAAGGCACCGTTATCTTGACGCTGACGGCATTGACAGCCGACCCGGGGGACGCAAGACCGGCCGGTGGAGATCCATTCAAGACGTTCCGCCAGGAGCCCAGAGCGCCCGAGCCGGAGATGGTGTCGCCCGTACCTCCGCCGCGCGAGCACGCCACCCCGATCATCGCCGAGTCCATCGATCCGGAGTCCATCCCCTGGGCAAGCCCATCGACTCGCAAGCTGGCGCGCGAGCTCGGCGTGGACATCTCGGCGCTGGCCGGCAGCGGGCGCGATGGTCGGCTGACGTCGGCGGACGTCGAACACGGCGCTCGGCGCCCGACTACCGACTCCTTGCTGCCGGTTATGCCGGCGATCGACTTCACACAGTTCGGCGAGGTCGAGCTGCAGCCGCTGACGCGGATCCAGCGCCTCATGGGCGACAACCTGCACCGGTCCTGGCTGCATGTGCCTCACGTCACTCAGTTCGACGAAGCCGACATCACCGAGCTTGAGGCCTTCCGCAAGGCGCACAAGGCCGAAGCCGAAGAGCTGGGATTCAAGCTCACGTTCGTGAGCTTCATGATTGCCGCGGCAGCCGCTGCATTGCGCAAGTTCCCGCGCCTCAATTCGTCGCTCGATCCCGCCGGCGGTAGCCTGGTCGCCAAGCGCTACACGCACGTGGGAGTGGCCGTTGACACGCCCAAGGGCCTCGTGGTGCCGGTGATCCGCGATGCCGACCAGAAGCGTGTCTTTCAGCTCGCCGAGGAACTCGCCGAAGTGAGCTCGCGAGCCCGGAACGGGAAGCTCACACCGACGGACATCCAGGGAGCCAGCTTCACGATCTCCAGTCTCGGCGGCATCGGCGGCACGGCCTTCACTCCGATCGTCAACGCTCCCGAGGTCGCCATTCTCGGCGTCTCACGAGCCCGGATGCAGCCGGTCTGGCAGGACGGGCAATTCGTGCCGCGTCTCATGCTGCCGCTGTCCCTTTCATACGACCATCGGGTCATCGACGGCGCTGCCGCCGCCCGGTTCACCACCTACTTGGCGGGCGTGCTGTCGGACATCCGTAGCATGTTGCTCTAGCAGGCCGTGGTGAAAGTGTGGTGGGTCTGGCGACCGGTTTTTCCGAGGCGCAGGCCAGGAGAGAGGAGGAGGCGATGGTTACCCCATCGTTGACGACAAACGACGCAGAATCCGCGCGCAACCCATGACGAGTGCTCTGATCGAGGTTTTGGTGCCCGACATCGGCGACTTCGAAAGCGTCGAAGTCACCGAGCTGTTGGTGCAGCCGGGGAGTGTCGTGGAAACGGAAGAATCGTTGATCACGCTCGAGAGCGACAAGGCCAGCCTCGAGATCCCGGCCCCGGTAAGCGGCACGGTGCGCACCCTGCACGTGGCTATCGGAGACGCGGTCTCCGAGGGATCCGCGGTAGCCACTATCGAACCGAGCGACGGCACCGAGACCCCGTCTGAGCCACCGGCAGCCCGGGTCCGCGAACAGCCCGCTGCTCCGGAGCCGGAGCAGGCTTCTCCTCCCCCGCCGCCGCGGGCGTCGACCTCGCCAGGCGCGGCGTCCAGGGGACGGCCGTTGCCGGATGCCGACATCCAGGCGGAGGTCGTGGTGATCGGCTCCGGCCCCGGCGGTTACACGGCGGCGTTTCGCGCCGCCGATCTCGGGTTGCAGGTGGTGCTTGTCGAGCGCTTCGCGAGCCTCGGTGGTGTGTGCCTTAACGTCGGCTGCATACCGTCAAAGGCCATGCTGCACGCTGCGGCGCTCATCGACGAAGTGGCGGACTTCAAGCAGCGCGGCATCGACTTCGGAGCGCCGAAGATCGACCTTGCCGCTCTGGCGGCCTGGAAGGACGGCGTCGTCGCTGGGCTCACCGGAGGGCTGGTGCAGCTCGCCAAGAAGCGCAACGTCGAAGTGATTCAGGGACGAGCCAGCTTTACCGGAGCGCACACGCTGTCGATCGACGCGCCAAAGCGGACGCTGGCCTTCCGCAGCGCCATAATCGCCGCCGGCTCGCGACCGGTCATGCTTGCAGGATTCCCGGAGGACGACGATCGGCTGTGGACGTCGAACGAGGCCATCCGTTTCAACCACGTTCCAAAACGGTTGCTGGTCGTTGGTGGTGGCATCATCGGTCTGGAGATGGCGCAGGTTTACGCCTCGCTGGGAAGCAAGGTCACGGTAGTCGAGCTTGCCGATGGCCTGATGCCCGGCGCCGACCGCGACCTCGTACGTTTGCTCGAACGACGGATCAAGGCACGTTACGAGAACATCTTCACGGCCACCAAGGTGACCGGAATAAAATCGCTGAAGCGCGGGCTCAAGGTGACGATGGAGGGGCCGAAGGCACCGGAGACCGACACCTTCCAGGGGGTAATGGTGGCTGTGGGTCGGCGACCGAACGGCGACCTGCTCGGTGCGGAAGCGGCCGGCGTTCACGTCGATGCCCGTGGCTTTATCTCCACCGATTTGCAGCAACGCACCAACGTGCGGCACATTTTCGCCATCGGCGATATTGCCGGTGAGCCCATGCTGGCGCACAAAGCGACCCACGAGGGGAAGGTCGCAGCCGAAGTGATTGCGGGCAAGGCAAGTGCGTTCGATGCCACCGTGATCCCCTCTGTCGCCTATACCGATCCGGAGGTGGCCTGGGTAGGACTCACTGAAGAAGAGGCCGCGGCGCAGAACATCGGGGTGGAGAAGGGACGCATCCCCTGGGGAGCGAGCGGCCGGGCCCAGGGGCTGGGCCGGCCTGAAGGCCTGACCAAGCTCCTCTTCGATGCCGAGAACGGTCGCCTCCTCGGCGCCGGGTTCGTGGGAGCCCATGCCGGAGACCTGATCGCCGAGGCTGCCCTCGCCATCGAGATGGGGGCCAACGCCACCGATATCGGCCTCACGATTCATCCGCACCCGACGCTGTCGGAAACGCTGGCCTTCGCAGCCGAGGCGGTCGAGGGAACGCTGACCGACCTCTACCTGCCAAAGCGCTAGCCGGTCAGGATTTCCTACCGAACCAACGGGCGCCGACCGAGCAACTTAGCACAAGCCTTGCCGCCCACCGAGCCGGCGACTTGGGTGCTCCTCCTCTACGGTGACCGTGGCCCCTCGGGCTCGAGCCGAATCCGTCGTAGCTGGATCTCCGGCCTCGGGTCGCTCGTGCCGACTCGGACTGTCGACCGCAATCCCCGCGTCTCCAGAGGCGCCGACCCTGGTTCGGCACCCGCCACGCCGATCACGGCCAGGGTCCGTAACTGATCCGCCGGAGGCGCCACGCCGACCGCTGACAGTGCATGAATCTCGTCGGCGACCAGCCTTCGCGCTCGTGGAACGCTAGCGCCAATGGCGACCACCACTCCGGGCTCCAACGCGTCGACCATCCGACGCAGCTCGCGAGACGTTACGCCAGGTCCTGACGGCCAGTCTCGCCTCAACCGACCTGCGGAATCGGTGAGCGTATACAGTTGCCATCCGCCGCCGGAGCCTATCGCCTCCCAGGTGTCGTTGATCGCCAGACGGGTCTCGTCCGCCTGCACGTCGAGGAACACGTCGGCGCGGATCTCGCGGCCGGTCGCGCCGACGGCGCGTGCCGCGGCCTGCGGGGTCAGCGAGTAAGCGCTTTGGAATCGGACATGCACTGTGTCGTCGTTGCCGGTTTCGAGGACCGTCGGGACCATAACCGCAACGTCAGCCCACTCCTCGGTGAGAGCTTCGCGTTGGGTGCGTCGGTTTCCCCAACGCACATCGAGCATGGCCGACCGATCGGCCATCGCCGTCCGGACACGAGCCTGCACATGCATCGTCATGCGATCGAGATCTGCCGGAGGGAAACGCCGCAGGATATCCACTCCCCGGTCCCAGTCGAGCTTCGGGCGAAAAACCAGCACGTCGCCCAAACGTGTGACCAGGTCGACGTTCAGATCGTCGTTGAGCATCCGCGACTGCAGCTTCTCGGACTCGTCAGCCGGTATCTTGTCTCCGTGCACGACCACATAGTCGAGCAGTGGGTAGTAGGCACGCAGCAGCTGGAAGAAGTCGGAATGGTCTTTCGTGTTCGCTAGCCGCACGAACTCTGGCGGGAGAAAACTGGCGTAGCCGTTGACCATGCGCCTCCAGTGCAGGGTAGAGCCGAGCAGATAGACGCCCTGATTCCCCTGCGCCCCAAGGGGCATGACCGGGACATGCAGCACGGTCGTGTCCTCGGGCTGTCTGGCGAGCCAGTGATCCACCGGATTCGCGCCCGCGTCAACAGGCAACGAAGGCAGCGGGGCAACGCGGTACTCCACCCCTACCACGGCGATCATCATCACCGTCACCGCGGCGGACCGTCGGCGACCGAGCCGCGAACGGCCAGACGATGACAGCTGCGCCAGGCCTGCCTGGAGAACGAGGCCGCAATACGCGGCGACGAACAGCATCCAGTAAATGCCGAAGCGGGCGATCGATCGCATCGCCTCGTACGGCGCGAATGCCTGATAGAGGACCCAATACGGACCGTTTCCGAGGTCCAACTGGCCGGCCTGGACAATCGGCCCGTAGGCAAGCAAGTAGGTGATCAGCGACAGATACGTCACCATCATGAAGGCCCGCGCAGGGCGCGCCGCATTCGGCGTGGTCCACCGCCACAGGGCCAGACCTACAGTGGCGCTCAGCCCCACCCACAGCGTCGGGTGTACCCAACGGGCGGTCGCCAGCAACCACTCTGCCGCCAGAGGTCTGGCGGTCCACTCGGCCAACAGGATGCTACCGAAGTGCATCGCTAGCAGACCGCCGGTTAGCCAGCAGACGCCTTTACGCAGCCGACGCGCTGCGGCGGAATTCGGAGCCATACCCGTCGTTTCGGCGCCGGCGCTTACGGCGTGCCCCGGCCATTCACCCCGCCAGGCTTTGGGCAACAGCCACACTGCCCCCAACAACAGCAGGAGATAGACCGCTATTCCCGGGAACAGGTTGCCTTCTGCCGTGGTGTAGGCCTGCGACAGCGGTTGCATGTATCCGGCACGGTTGAAGCCGGACGGCGAAATGAACGATGTCGGCCGCGCCGACAGAGCGACCAACACCTCGACTTCGTGGCCAAGCCCTCCCTCCGACCGCGCCTGGAGATAGGGCGCCAGCACCGGCACGAGGATCAGGGCCGACAAGACGCCGGCGATCGAAAAATCGCGCAACAGACGAGGTGCGAACCGCCTCACATCGCGCCGCGATCGCATTCCCAGACCACTCAACGCGTACAACGCCAGACACGGTAGCAGCATTAGCCCGTGTGACAGCGAGGCGAGAAACTGCAGGCAGTAGAGCACCGCAGCTCCGACAACGTACCGGAGCCTCAGGGTCTCGACGTAGCAGGCCACCGCCAGAAGCGCGAACGGCACCCATTGGCCGCTGAGCATCTGCAGGTGGGCCAGCTGTCCGAACTTCACCGGCGCGAAGGTCCACAGCACCCCCGCGAACACCCCGGCTGCCGTGCTCGCCGTCAGGTGCCGTGCCCACAGCGACATGCCAAGACCGCTGAGAAAAAAGGACGCCAGGAGGGCGACGTTGTATGCCAGGATCGGGTGCCCAGCCCAGTTGATCGGCGCCACCAGCACCGCAGTCGCCAGCAGGTTCTCGGACAGCGCTAGCGTGTTCTGGCGTGGATAGAACGTGTTGGTGTCGAACAACCGGGCCGGGTCCTCACGCAGCGCGTGCGCGTCCCAGGCCATTACCCAGGCTTGATGCCGCTCGTCACCGAGCCCCGGCAGAGTCGAATCCGGCGAGGTCCAAATCGGATAGGTGAACAACAGCGTCAGAACGGCAAACAAAGCCGAGATTGCGGCGACCACGCGACCTGCCGGCAACAAGCTGATTGGGTTGTCGTGCCTGGGTGTGGCCAAGCGGACCTCGGGGCTCGCGGGTACTCGAGCGACCTTAGCGGCGCCCCAGGGGGCGAACAAGCTCGGCCGCGACCGTGCACGCGAGGCCGGCGCCGATGGTGAGCAGTCGGAAGCTGTTCCGACAGATAGACTCGACGCGATCCAGGCGCGGTCGTCTGCGTTGCCACAGGCGTTCTCTGCTTCGCCGAATTCCAGGAAGACCTCAAAACGATGCGATCGAATCTGATCGGCAGGCCACTACTGACGTTGGCTCTCCTTTCCATCTCCTGGCCCGCCGCTGCCCAGGACGAGGCCGACGCGCCCGAGCCCAGCGGCTGGACGGGCACGGCTGAGGCTACGTTGGTCTTCACAGGAGGCAATACCGACGCCAGCAGCGTCGGCTTTCGTCTGGCGATCGGCCGCAACTGGCTCGGCGGCACGATGTCGTTGGAGGGCGGCGGGATCCGCGTGCGGACAGCAACGCGCACGCGCACCGCAATCGGCAGCGTCGAGGACTTCTCAGTAGTCGAGGACACGATCAGCAGCGTCACCGCAGAGAACTACTATGCACGGGCGCGCTTCCACCGGCCTGTCAGCCAACGCCTCAGCTGGTACCTCGGCGGCGGCTGGGAGCGCAACATTTTCGCCGGAATCGATAGCCGCTACACGATATCCAGCGGTATCAGCCGCGCTTGGCTCGAGGGCGATCGCTCACACTTCCGTACCGACCTCGGGCTGACACACACCCGCGAGCGATACGTAGCCGCCGTCGACGGTGCCGAGTTCGCCGGGTTGCGGTTCGCGTGGGACTACAGCCGCAAGCTCAGCGATGCGACCACCTTTACCAGCAAGCTCATCGCCGACGACAACCTGGCCGACACCGCCGACCTGCGCGTTGACTTCCTGAGCGCGCTGGCCGTGGCGATGAGCGACCGGCTGGCGCTCAAGATCAGCCTGCAGGTCTTATGGGACAATCGGCCGGCGCTCAAGGGTGTCCCCCTGGTGTCTGCGGACGGCGCGACACCGGGTGACGTCGTGCTCGCACCGCTCGGCAAGACAGACAGCCTGCTGACGCTGGCCCTGGTCATCAACTTCTGAGGCTGGAGCATTTACGCATGCGTGACGCCATACGGGTTTACGGATTCGAGACTTCAAACAACTTCAAGGTTCGTGTGGCGCTGGGCTACAAGGACATTCCCTACGAATTCCACACCATCGCGCCGAACGACCGCTCCGCGGTGATCGCCGTGTCCGGACAGCCTTTCACGCCCGTGCTGGTCCACGGGGACGTGGTCATTCCCGACTCGGCGGCGATCCTGCGGTATCTGGACGCCAACTTCCGTGACACACCGCAGCTCTACAGCCGCGCGTACGATGAGCTGCGCGAGATCGAGGATTGGGAATCCTGGGGCCGGACGAGCCTGGCCCGACCGCTCCTGCTGCTCGTCCGTCAGCGACGCCAGGGCCGCGACGATCCCACCGAGCGAGAGCATGCCGCCGAGCTGCTGGCTTCGGCGTGTCAGCAACTTGAAGACCACCTGCGAGATGCGGAGTGGCTCGTCGGCGAGCGACTTACCGCGGCCGACGCCACCTGCGCGCCGGTGCTCTTTCGCGCCAGCCAATCCGGCATGCTGCCGCTGCCGGAGGGCATCGACTCGGCACTCGACTGGATGCGCCGAGTGATGGTCTACGACGCCGGCGCGGCCCACTAGTGACCTGTAACAGATGATCGTTGACAGTACGAACGCGCACGAAGTAGGTGCCGGCGCGCACGCCGTTGACCGCCAGCGTCGTGGAGGCATTGCCGGAGCTCAGGCGGCGGAGCTACTACACTCTATCCGGGAGGATTCCCGTGGGCCGGCAGCGATTGCCGACGATGGCGGCAGGCGCACGGGTCGATCCCGCAAGCCCCGACGATGGAGCGAGTAAGGATGCCGAGCTTGGAGCGTGGCGAGGGCGTACTGAAACCTGGGCGGGTGCTCGCCACCCTCGGGTGGGCGTCCGCTGTCGTCGCGTTGACGGTCGCCTGTGGGTCGGGAGGGTCCCCGGCGGACGAGCTTGCCCAACTCCGCGGCGACCGCAAGCTCAACGTCCTGCTGGTGACGCTCGACACGACGCGCGCCGATCGTATCGGCGCGTACGGCTTCGACGCTGTCGACACCCCGGTAATCGACTCCCTTGCCGGTCGCGGCGTCACCTTCATGCGTGCCTACGCCTCGACGCCGCTGACGCTGCCCTCGCACACGTCGCTGTTGACCGGCACCCACCCCCCCTACCACGGGGTGCGCGACAACGGCGTGCACATCGCGCCGGAAGGGCTGCAGACCCTGGCCGAGAGCTTCCAGGCGGCCGGTTACCGCACCGGCGCCTTCGTCGGAGCCTTCGTCCTCGACTCCCGCTGGGGCCTGGCCCAGGGGTTCGACCGCTACTTCGACGATTTCGACTTGCCCACCGAGCGCGCGATTTTTCTCAGCCGCCTACAGCGTTCCGGATCGGAGGTCATCGACACCGCCCTGGCGTGGGCCCGAGAGGACGACACGGCCCCCTTCTTCATGTGGGTGCACCTGTACGATCCGCACACCCCGTACGAGCCGCCTGAGCCCTTCAGGTCGCGATACGCCGACCGGCCCTACGTCGGTGAGATTGCCTGGACCGACTCCTTGGTGGGCCGGCTGACCTCGTGGCTGGACGATTCCGGCCGGTCCGACGACACCTACGTCGTGGTGACAGCCGATCACGGGGAGAGTCTCGGCGAGCACGGGGAGAGCGAGCACGGGTTGCTGCTGTACGAATCGGCTATCCGGGTGCCGCTGATCATCGCCACGCCATTCGACGAGCCGCAGGGCATCCGGCGCCACGAGCTGGTCTCGCTAATCGACATCATGCCGACCGTGCTGGAGTTGACCGGGCTGGAGACCCCCGAGGAGGTGCATGGCAGGAGCCTGGTACCGCTGTTTACCAACGACGCCGAGGTCGAGGGCAGGACCGACGAGCGCGTCTACGCCGAGACCTTCTACCCGCGCCTCCATTTCGGCTGGAGCGAGCTCCAGGCGATCCTCGAGCCCACCCACAAGCTCATCATCTCGCCCGAGCCGGAGCTCTACGATCTTCTGCAGGACCCCGAGGAGCAGCAGGACCTCGCATCAGAGCGCGCCGCCACGGCAGAGGCGTTGCGCCGGGAGGCCGAGGAGCTGGTGGCGCAGCTCGAGGAGAACGCCAACCCGGCGAACGTCGTCACTCTCGACCAGGAGACCCGCCAGCGGCTCGCTGCGCTCGGCTACATCGGCGGCGGCTACAGCGCCGATGCCGACGACCCAGACGTCGAGCGCGCCAACCCGAGGGACAAGATCGAGATCTACAACGACCTGCTGCGGGCCCGCCGTCTAACCGTCAATGACGAGATGGACGAGGCCGAGTTGCTCCTGCGGGGCGTCATCGCCGCGGATGCCGGAGTAGTCGATGCACACCAGTCGCTCGGCAACCTGCTCGTCGAGCAGCTCCGCTACGACGAAGCGATCGAAGCCTTCAAGACCGCCCTTTCTATGCGGCCCGAGGATGCGGCCCTGGTGCTCTTGCTCACCAGCACTCAGCGGCAGGCCGGTCGGCTGGACGAGGCCGAGAAGGTGTTGCTGGACTTCATCGACGTCCTGGAGCCACCGGATGCCCGACTGTACATCAGCCTCGGCCGCATCAAACAGACGAGGCGCTCCTACACCGAGGCAGCGACCTATTTCAACGAGGCGTTACGCCTCAACGAGGATGCTCCGGCGAACAACATCATGGCCGCCGCGCACGTCGGGCTCGGGGCCGTCCAGCTGGCCGCCGGCCGCCTAAGCCTGGCGGAGGAACACCTGAACCTGGCGCGCGGCTTCAACGATGGCCTCGCCGACCTGCACTTCCAGCGCGCCTTGCTGTTCCAGGCCCGCGAACAGCCGGACGAGGCGATCGCAGCCTACCGTCGCGAGCTCGAGAACTCGCCGCGCAACCTCGAGGCGGCGTTCAAACTCAGCGTCATCTACCGCAACCGCGGCGACCTCGTCGAGGAGGAGCGCTACCTGCGTCTGGCCCTCGAAATCGAACCGCGGTTCCCCACTGGGCGGCTGTTCCTCGCCCGCATCTACCTGGTGAAGAACGAGCGCCTCGACGAGGCCGTGCCGCTCGTCGAGGGGGCGCTGGAACGACTCGAGTCGGCGGCGGCGCGTGGAATGCCGCAAGAAGTCACCAGGCAGGACCGGGTGCTGGGTCATCTCTTGCTGGCGGATATCTACAATCGACTCGGCAGGAACCAGCTCTCCAACCAGCACGCGCGTCTCGGTACGCAGCTGCGCGCCGGTACGCAGCGCTGATGCGAGCGACGGTAGGGTGGGTCGGCTTGCATGTCGTCGTGTCCTGTTTTCTGACCGCTCCGAACCTTCGCGGTTCGATCGCGGAGAAACCGACCTCGCCGGGTGGTATGGGCCCGGGCACCACCGCCGCGCGGGAAACAGGGACAGCTCAGACGCCAGAATACGACCAGGCGATCCAGGCGGGTGCGGCGGCGCTGCAGGCCCGCGACTTCGAGTCGGCTCTCAGGGCGACGACAGCCTACCAACGTGCCCACGAGCTGCGGCCGGAGAGTGTCGAAGCCTGCCTGGGGCTCGGCCGCTCGTACCGTCGACTCTTCCTCGACGAGGAGATCCTCACCCTCGTCGACGAGTGCCAGGCCGGGGCAGCCCCGCACCCAAACCTCGAACTGATGAGGGGCCGAACGCTGCTCCGAATGGGCATGGGGTCGGCGGCGCGAGCCGCCCTGGAGGCGGCGACGATGGCGGGCTCCGTGGAAGCGCGATTCGATCTCGCCTTGCTGGTGCGGGATGAGGGCGATCTCGACATCGCGGTGGAGCAGCTCCAAGCATTGATCCGGGTACGCCCGCGCCGAGCGCTGGCGCACGTGCGCCTTGCCGAGCTTTACATCCATCGTGGCGAGATCTCGGCCGCCGAGGAGTTGCTGCAACGCGTTCTCAGCATGGAGGCCTGCTGCGCGGCACAGGCGCACGACCTGCTCGGTTCCATTCGCTACAAGGCCAGCGACCTGGAGGGCGCGATAACGCACGCGCGCGAGGCAATCAAGCTCGACCCCGAGCTCAAGCTGGCTCATTACAACCTGGCGCTCGCCCTTCGCGCCAGCGGTCAGCGCGAAGAGGCCGAACGGGCGATGCAGCGCTTCCAGGAGATGACCAGCACCGAGGAACAGCGTCAGCTCGAACAGAATCAAGCCACGCAGATCGGCCTGCGGAACGCGCAGGGGCTCTACTACTTCCGCCGAGAACGCCCGGCGGAAGCGCTGGAGATCTTCGAGGCCGCGCTCGAACTAGCGCCCGATGACGCTCTGATCCACTACAACATTGGCCTGTCCAGGGCGGCGCTCGGGCAGCACGAGGGTGCGATCACGGCACTGGAGAGAGCGCGCGAGCTGCAGCCGCAGCGTGCGGAGATCTACGACGTGCTCGCCGCCGCCTACCGCGCACTCGGCCGCGTCGAAGATGCAGAGCGCATCGAAGAGCTGCGTCAGCAGCTCGAGGGGCAGCGCTAAAGAGCTGCATCAGCAGCCCCGACGGGCAAGCGCTGAAGAGCTGCGTCAGCAGCCCCGCAGGGCAGCGCTGAGGAGCTGCGTCAGCAAACCCCCGAGAGATAGTGCCGACGAGGCTGCGTCACTGCCCCAAAAACGAAACGAGCAGGGTGCGGTCAGCACCCTGCTCGTTCCTTCTTAGAGTGTCAGTGGATCAGAAGGCGAGTCGCAGACCCACCCGGAACTGCCGGCCGGGCAGCAGTTGGCCGGAGTTGCGGGGCTGCCCGACGCGGGAGGTGCCGTCGCTGAAGGTCCGGTCGATTCGCCCATCGACGCCCGTCGGGGAGAAGTCGTTGAGCATGTTGAACCCGTCGAGCATCACCTCTAGGCGACCACTTTCCCCGTAATTAAAGGACTTCGAGAACCGCAGATCGAGCTGGTTATGGGCATCCCACCGCCTGCTGCGGACCGGCTCGATGGGCGTGGTGTTGTAGTCGGCGTTGCTCAATTGCGGGATCCCCCGGGATCCGTGCCTGATACTGAGTTGCCAGGGCCGACCCGACGACAGGTTGTAGTAGACACCCGCGAGGATGCCTCCGGGCAGCCTGTAGTTGCTCAGTACCTTCCAGCTCCACGCCCTGCTGAAGCGCAACGGCCCCGATTCGGCGAAGGGGTGGCCGTTGAAGTTCGGGTTGTCGGCTTGGTCAAAGCCCCTACCCCAGACGCTCTGGCCGTCGCCGTTCTCCTTCGTTCCCCGGTTGTTCTGGTACGTGAGGGAGGTGCTGAAGTTGAGGCCGGAACCCGTTCGCCGTCGGTCCAGCGAAAGGGTCACGATGTCGTGCGTTCGTATGTAGTAGGGGTCGTTGCTGAAGTGGTTTATGACCAAGCCGCTCTCTTTTTGGTAGAGCGTCTGTGTCAGCCCGCCGGCCTCGGTTCCGTCCGGCAACGTAACTGTCGGGGCGGTGTACTCGAAGGGCGTGAACACATGGTCAATCTGGTCGTCGTAGTTGAAGAAGTTGCTGTCGTCCTTGTGGATATAGTCCACGCCCGCGACCCAGTTGTCGACGAACTCAAACTCGATACCGACGTTGAAGACATCGGTGTGCAGCGAGTGCAAGTCCTCCGGGATCGGGAACTGCGGCGCGTTCAGCGATGTCAGGTTTTCGGGTTGGAACGTCGCTGCCTGCAGCGCCAGCAGTTGGTCGGGGGTCGGGTTGAGCGGGTCGTAGTTGTCAGGGAAGAAACCGTCGGGTATCACATACTGGTACGACGCGTAGGGTGAGAAATTGGGTGCGCGAAACGCGCCGCCGCTGGCTCTCGAGATGTGTCCGATAGCTACCTTCTCGAAGTAGCGGCCCCAGCTGCCGTGCGCGACCAGGCGGCCGTCGCCGCCCAGATCCCAGGTACCACCAATGCGTGGCGCCAAGTTGTAATACTTCGTGACCAGCCCCGATCCCGCTGGAGCCCAGGGAGATCCGAACTCGGTCCGCTCACCTTCCCTCTGGTCGTAACCGTTCGTCCGGTCATAGCGCAGCCCGAGGTTGAGGGTGACGTTGTCGGTCGGGCTGGCGTTGTCCTGGATGAACGCTGAGCTGCGAACGATGTTGGCCTCGAGGCCAACGTCGTAGATCGACCCGTACACGTACGCGCCATAGGTAAACAGACCGCCTTCGCCGGTATAACTACTGATCCAGGCGGACCAGCTGTCGTTGTAGTCGATCCCCACCTTGATGTCATGCGACGCGCCCAGGAAGTTGTCGACGTACTGGGTGATCGTTGCCGTGACCTCTGTTCTGGCGTTGGTTTCGTCTTCCAGGAAGCCTCGGGTGATCCTCCTGAACCCGTTGTACCAGTAATCGGGTAGCTCGCAGCACACGAGCGGGAGGCGCAAGAAGGCCCCGCTGTATCCCGCGAAGCGGAGATCGGTGAAGGTGTTGTCGCCGAATTGGCTTTGCAAGCTGGCCAGCCAAGTCGTGGTGCGGTAGGTGGTGTCCATGGCCACGTGTAGCGGCGAGCCTACTCGCAGGTCCTTGTTGAACTCTCCGCCCGGATCATGGTTGATCATGGCACCGAGCGTGTGGTTGGCGCTGAGCAGGAAGTCCAGCCTGCCGTGCAAACGCCACCTGTCGTTGCGCTGCTGGGCGTCTTCGACGGCGATCCCACCCTCCTCCCAAACACGGTCGGCGACGACCGAATCTTTGGTTTCCTGACGGGCGGCGCTGGCAAAGAAAAGTGCCTTGTTACGCACAATCGGGCCACCGATGGTGACGGAATAGTCGCGGTCGTAGGAGAACTTTCCGCGTTCCTGATCCGGGTGGCGGAAGGCTTCGGTTCTCAGATCGCCGTTCTGGAAGTAGAAGGAGCCCGTGCCATGAAACTCGTTGGTGCCGCCCTTGGTCACCATATTGACCATGGCGCCCGTGAAGTTGCTGTACTCGGCGCTTGCGCCGACACCGACAATCTGGATCTCGGCGATCGCGTCTACGTTCGGGTTGACCCAGGTGCTACCCCAGTCGCCCTCGTTGACGTCAACGCCGTTGAGCCGGTAGCCGTTCGTCGCGGCGCCCACGCGGTGCACGCTGGAGCCCTCGGAGTGGTTGCCGCCAGCGCCATAGGCACCCTTGTCGGCGAAACCAGGGGCGAAGTTCGTGATCTCGGCGAACTCACGCGCCACCGGAATGTTGTCCAGCAGCTCCGCCGTGTAGTTCGTATCGAGCGCTGACGACGTGATGTCGATCAACGGAGTTTCGGAGATCACGGTGACGGTCTCTGAAACCCCCGCCAGTTCCATCTCAGCGATGATGTTCGAGGTCGCGCCTACGTTCACCGGGACGTTGTAGGCCACCGACTGGAACCCGGTAAGCGAGACCGTAACGAGGTACGTTCCCGGCCTGAGATTCCGGAACCGGAAGGCCCCGCTGACGTCGGTTGTCTCCGTAAGAGATGCCTGGATGAGGTTGTCTCCCTCCACGGTGACGCTGACTCCGGGTAGCCCAGCACCATCCGCGTCATGAACTTCTCCGGCGATGATTCCGGTAGCACGCGCGCCCTGCGCCATTACCTGCGCCGGGAGTGCGAGGAGCAATGCGACGGTCAGAACCGCTAGCTTGGTGCGCATTCCACTTCCTCCTGGGGGGAGATGCCCGTCATCCAAACGGACAATGCTTACGTGAACGATTTTGTGCAAGAACTGTGCCTACCGCCCTATTCGTAGCGTCTCGGTCGGAACCGCGCTCGCGCAAACTCAACATCTCCTGTTGCCAGACCCATGTGTACCGGGCGATTCCGTCCGATGTCCCGACCGGTGATCGCTGGACTGAAAGGCGAGAAGAGCACGAAACGGGAGGCACTCTGCAGGTCCGCGGCGCGTCCGGGCATCACTGAATCCAACTAGTTGGGTCACTCGATCCAATGATTTGGTCCCTGCATCCTGCTCACCACGGCGTCCCGTCGCAGCTGGGAACTTGACCCGCCCTGAGCCTAATCGCCGGTTTATTAGCACCGCGCCGTAGCCGCTGTCAACGGCCAGCAGCCCCACGAGGTGGGCCAATTCACGCGATTCCTCGGATGCCCCACGGTCCCATGAGCTTCCTCACACTACGTGTCGGCTGTGGACTCGGATGGCGCCGTGGAGCAGGCAGCGGATCCATGCTTGAATCATCCGGGGTGACTCGACGGTACCAGGCCAACGACTCGCGTACCGAAGGAGGGAAAGTGAAAAGGCGTGACTTCATCAAGCTCGGAGCAGCTGTCGGCGCCATCGCAAGTGGGCCAACCACGCGATCTGCGGTCGCCGAACAACAGCCGGCGGCCGGATCCGAGGCCCATCGATCAAGGGGTGGACGCGACCTGGCCGTAGTCAACGCCAAGATCGTCACGATGGAACCCGGGGAGCCCGACGCCGAGGCCGCCCTTATTCGAGGTGGCCGCGTGATCCTGGTGGGAGGTACGAACGAGGTGCGCTCGCAGGCCGGTGGCGTACCGATCTTCGACGCCGCTGGGCGCACGGTCGTACCAGGATTCATCGATGCGCACACCCATCTGGAGGTAGCCTGCACCGCCGAAGCCTACATGGCAAAGGTCCACACACCGCCTCTCGGCAGCCTCCGAGAGGTCATCGACGTCTTGCGCTCCAAGACGGCCGAGACGCCAGATGGTGAATGGGTGATCGCTCGCGGCTCGTTCGCGCTCGAGCGGCGCGTCAGCGAGGGCCGATTGCTGAACCGGCACGATCTCGACGCCGTCACCGAGAACCACCCCTTGATCGTGTTCTCCGGACGCCACGTGTCCATGCTGAACACGAAGGCGATCCACACGATGGGGCTCTGGGACCCGGACTCGACGCCGCCGCCCGGAGCGATCGTTCATCGCGACGCCGCCGGTATACCGACCGGGACCGCTACCGAGCTTTACTACCTGCTGCCCGAGTACTCGATCGAACAGGTCAAGGCCGCCATCCGCCAGCACGTCGGTCCGATGTTCGTTGCCAACGGGACGACGTCCGTCTATACCGTCCCCTACTCCACCAGCGACATCACCGCCGACCTCGAGCTCCAAGCAGCTGGCGAGCTGCCGCTGCGTGTGCGCATGTACTACCACGTGCCCCACATGATCTCGCTGCAGGGTCTTCTCGATACCGGTCTGGTCTCCGGCTTCGGCGACGACATGTTCCGCTTGGGCGGTGTAAAGCTCTTCGTCGACGGGCTCGGCGGCAATGGTCTCGGGGAGCCACTCGAAGATTTCAAGTGGACCCAGGAGGAGCTCGACGAGATCGTGTTCCAGGCTCACACGCGGGACCTCCAGGTGCTGATGCACGTGATCACGCCGGGGGCCGTTCATCGAGCCGCGACCGCCGTGGAGAAAGCTCTGCAACGCGATCCCCGACCCCATCGTCATCGACTCGAGCACGGTGGCAGTGTCGAGACCGTCGAGGAGATGCGCTGGCTGCGCGATCTGGGACTGCGTCTGGTCGTCACCCCCAGCCGTGGCCGGCCGGGACGTCGGACCCCGCGCTACCGCACGCTGGTCGACGAGGGGCTCGAGATCATCGGCATCACCGATACCACCGGCACCGTGCCGGGCTCCTCCGCCCCGCTACCGAAGATCGCGGCGGCGATGGTGTCGGTCGATGAGGGAGGCGGGGCACCGGCAGGAGAGACACTGACCTTCGAAGAGGCCCTGCGTCTGTACACGCTGTGGGCGGCACGCGGTGGTCGGGAAGAAGCCGACAAGGGCTCGATCGCCGTCGGCAAGCTGGGCGACTTTGCGGTGCTCTCCGATGACCCCCGGAACCTCGCCGGTGAGGACCTGTTCGGGGTTCAGGCAGAGGCGACGATCCTCGGCGGCGAGGTTGTCTTCGAGCGTTAGGTTAGTGGCCTGCTAACGGTAGGCAGGCTCCACCACGGCCTGCTAGCGTTCACCGAAGATGCTCTTGGGTAGCATCACGTGCACGCCGAGGCTGTCGTCGACGATCTGTGTCATGCGCAGATAGGCGGCCATGCTGGCGAGCCGGTTCGCTTCGCCCGGAGTCAGCGATCGCGTCTCCACGAGGAAGTCGATCGCTTCTTGAACGGCGATCCGCGTGGCCGTCGCGAGGTCCGGGTCTGACCCCATGGCGATGAAGTGGGTCGGTGTCTCGGCGCGCGGCCAGCGCAGATCAAGGTCCTTGCGGACGATCAGCTGCAGGCGGCCGCGCAGCGAGCTCTCCAGTGCCGTTCCCCCCAACTCGCCATCGCCTTGGGCGGCGTGACCGTCGCCGACGGTGAGCAGCGCACCCTCGACGAACACCGGCAAGAAAAGCGTCGTCCCGCCCACCAGCTCCTGGTTGTCGATATTGCCGCCAAAGTTGGCCGGTGGGTTGGTGCTCACGCGTCCGAGCTCCGGCGGCGGCGCCACCCCCAGAATGCCGAAGAACGGCCGCAGTGGGACTTCGACCCCATGCACCGGCGCGACCATGCGTTCCATATCGAAGCGGATGAGCCTACTGCGGGGTTCCTCGCAGTTCTCCGGCACGTAGGTCCAGGCCGGGCTGCAGGCGTGGTAGCCGTACGGGATCGCCACATCGACGTCGAGGATCCGTATCTCGAGGGCGTCTCCTGGTTGTGCCCCCTGCACCCAAATCGGTCCGGTGACGATGTGGCCGCCGGGGCCGCGGTCGGTGACCTCCGCGTAGATGGCGCGCAAGGAATCCTGGATCTCCGAGGGCGCGGCACCCAGATCTTCGAGATTGTCGGGGCCGGAGGTGATCAGGCTATCGACATCGACGACATCACCCGACTCGACCCGCAATACCGGCGCCAGCCGCGCATCGAAGTACCCCCATGCAACGGTCTGCGGCGTGGCCTCGAGTCGATGAACGGTTTCGGACGCCTGAGTCGGACGGGTGCCGGGAGTAGCAACGACCGCACCGATATATGCGAGTAGTCCCACCACCGTTAGCGTGATCCTCATGAAGTTCCTCTCGACTGGTCCGTCAGGGTCGTTGTGTCCACGCGGCGATCCTGAACGCCGACGACCGGCATTCGTCGCTCCGCATCGCGCCAGGCTCATCGCTCGAATCGGATCTCCTGACAGGACGCTAGTTCCTCAGCACGCTACAGCGATCGGAGCGACGGTTCCAGCGACCGTGTCGCGTCTTCCGGTTCTGCCGCGCCGAATCTCTTGAGGAGCCGCACGAATCAGTGTTTGAATTCAGGCCTCCCGGTACTGACCCCGCCAAGCACGTGACTCGACGGGACCATCTGGGGAACCCTAGGTAGAGATGAACCTGAATCTCCGGAGTTCGCTGCCGCTCGGGCTGTGTGCCATGGCTACTGCAGCGGTCTCGTTGTCGGCGGCGACGTTGTGGTCGACCACGACGGCGCAGAGCGGCGCGCCCGACGACGCTGCATGGCAGGTGCCCCGAACGCCGCACGGCCACCCGGATCTCCAGGGGAACTGGACCAACGCCACGCTTACCCCTGTCACGAAGGGAACTACTCCCTCTCCAACACGCTGAGCGGCGCGCGCTATGAAGAGACAAGCGAGGAGCACAAGTAGCCAGGCACTAGGGGCCGCGGGCG
This sequence comes from Acidobacteriota bacterium, assembly GCA_965197275.1. Classification (GTDB taxonomy): domain Bacteria; phylum Acidobacteriota; class UBA890; order UBA890; family WLXD01; genus DASCOT01. Next base: position 56,287 of record CBDAMQ010000024.1, on the reverse strand, counting down.
GGAGCCCTGCAAGCAGCCGGATCTCAATACCAACCTTGGAGTGGGGCCATGTCGCGGCATGATCGACGCACGTTCCTCAAGTTGACCGGTGCTGGCGCTCTGGCGCTGGGCGGAACCAAGGGGTTGCGAGCAGCCACCCCGGTGCACACCTCCGGGCAGGCTGCAGCATCGACGACCGACGTCGCGGTCATCGGGGCGGGGGCGTTCGGTGGCTGGACAGCGCTCTATCTGCAAGAGATGGGGCATCGGGTCACCCTCATCGACGCCTACGGCGCCGGCAACGCGCGGGCGTCCTCCGGCGGGGAGAGTCGGCAGATCCGCACCCAGTACGGCGAGCGCGAGATCTACACCCGCTGGGTCATCGAGGCGTTCGACCGCTGGGAAGCGCGCCAGAGGGAGTGGGGTGGGCGGCCGCTCTTTTACCGTACCGGCCAGCTGACGCTCACTCGTCAATGGTCCGCTTCCCCGCGAGCCAGCAAGGAAGTGCTCGATCGACACGGCGTCGACAACGAGACCGTGCCGCACGACGAGTTGCGGCGGCGCTACCCTCAGTTCAACCACGAGGGCATCGAGCTCGGCTTCTACGTGCCCAGCACCGGCGTCCTCATGGCCCGGTGCCTGCTTCGCCGTCGCCGGTGCCTTCGAGAGCGCCGGCGGCACCCTGATCACCGCGCAGGGGAGGCCCGGTCAGCATGCCGGTGGGCGGCTGCAGGAACTCGAGCTCTCGACCGGCCAGACGGTGTCGGCAAGCACGTATGTCTTCGCGTGCGGGCCGTGGCTACCGAAGGTGTTTCCCTCCGTGATGGAAAACAAGCTGCAGACACCGCGACGCATCACCTTCTGGTACGGCGTGCCGACCGACGACAACCGGTTCATCTACCCCAACTGTCCGACGTGGGATCTGCAGGGTGCCTACGGCTTCCCGAGCATCGAGGGCCGCGGCTGGAAGGTGGCACCCTATTACGACAGCATCCCGTTCGATCCGGACACCGGCGAGCGAATCGTAACCGCCGAGGAGATCGAGCACGCGCGCCAGCTCGTCAGACGCGCGTTCCCTGCCCTTGCCGACCAGCCGGTGCTCGAGTCTCGGGTGTGCCAGTACGAGGACAGCGTCGATAGTCACTTCATCGTCGATCGCCATCCAGAGATGGACAACGTCTGGATCGTCGGTGGTGGCTCCGGCCACGGCTACAAGCACGGCATCATGATGGGCGACTACGTGGCCCATCGTGTCGTCGGCGACGACCACAGCCCGGAGCTCGTCGATACCTTCACGCTCAAGAACGACACCTTCTGAGGTGTCGTGAAATACGTCTTGCATCCGATCGCCAGCCTGGGCGGCATGGTACGGTAGCGTGGGTCGCAAGCGTAGGCACGGCACCTCGACGAGCTGAGCTCCCGAAGACAGGAGAATGACGATGAGCGACGATCTACACGGCCGGGATCGAACAGAACGACGACCACCTAGGGAACAGCCGACGATCGGCCGAGCAGGCCTGGCGCTGGCGGCGGTGCTGGCGGCGTTCCTGCTGGTGGCAGTGTCTGTGTTGAGCACGAGCGCGACCGTCAACGCGGCGCCGCGCCCACCCATCCAGGCGCAACAGGCCGCTGACCCCGCTACCCTCGACACCGCGTCGATGAGCAACGATGAGTTCGCTACGCTGCTGGCGTCAGCGGAGCTCGGACCCTACGCGCGTGAGGACGCTCTCGCCGATGCGTTCTCGCTAGAGCGCGCCGCCGCCTTCCTCGATCGAGTTGCCGTGGCATGGGGTGAGAAGTACGGCTGCGTCACCTGCCATACGAACGGTTTGTATCTCGCGGCACCGCCCGAGATCTTCGCCGAGCGCCGTGCCTTCGAGATAGCACACGATCAGGCTGCTCGCTTCGTGCGCTCCTGGCGCGCCAACGACGTGCCTGGCAACGATGCGCCAGCCCCCCCAGACGTGACGGACGTCGTTGGCACGTCTGCGTTTCTGGCCATCAACGAGGCCCAGTCGGGTGCAAGCGAGCTCAGCGACATCGCCGCGGAGGCGCTCGACCACGCCTGGTCGCTACAGGACGAAGGGGGCCACTGGACTGGGTTTGTATCCAACTGGCCGCCGTTCTACGATCGCCACTGGCCCGTCACGCTGATGGTGATCGCCACCGGCATGGCTCCGGGCGACTACCCCAGCACCGATGCTGCTGTACAGGGGATGCGCAGGATTCGCGCCTACATCGCCGCCAATCCGCCCGAGTTCGCCCACAACCGCGGCATGCTGCTATGGGCCGGCAGTGTCAACGAGGGGCTGATCAGCGACGCCGATCGCCAACTTTGGATCGACGAGCTTCTCGGTCTGCAGCGTGATGACGGTGGCTGGGCCGCGGGACAGCTCGGCGTATGGCGTATGCGCGAGGGTCTTCCTTCCGATCCTCCGGTCACCGTCGAAAGCGACGGTTATGGTACCGGCTTCGTCATGTATGTCCTGCGACAGGCCGGCGTGCCGGCGTCGCACGCGGCGATTCAGCGCGGTGTCGGCTGGTTGAAGACCAACCAGCGTGCCGAGGGGTACTGGTGGACCCAGTCCATTCGCAATAGCTTCACGACCTCGAACTTCCTTACTCACGCCGGCACCGCGTTCGCGCTCAAGGCCCTCGCGGCCACTGGGCTCGAAACGGGTGGCGTAGCCGACGCCGAGCGTTAGGCGCCACCTACTACGCGCTTATCGTCAGTGGCCCGACGACCTCCCGTCGATCGAACGTAACCTTCCTCCACCAGTGTCCTCAGTCGGGGCACTAGCCCGGCGTTTTGGTCTTCCGCCGGCCGCCAGCATGATCTCCCGGTGCCATTCCCTGTTGCGCCGAAACTGAGGCGCTGCACGGTGAGAGATATTCTGAATGCGGATATCCTGGAAAGCCGCCTCCGAGAGCCGGCGCACACGGTAGACAATTGGCGCTATGACGAGCCCTTCGGCGACGCCCAGCCTGGCACTGATTTGCATCGTGTGCGCTTCCCTTGAAGTGAGCGCCCAGACGATCCAAGCGCAGAGCCAGACGCAGCTGGCAACGGCCGAACGCGCCGGGCTCGCCGCACTGGAGAACGGCAACCCCGAGGCAGCCATCGAGGCCATCGATTCGCTCGAGCGGGCCACGAGCGCTGGTCTCGGCGACGCGGACACATTCGTGCTGCTCGGCCGGCTCATCGCACGCCACGCCAACGACCTGCTCGCGGCCCTGCGTGCGACCGAAGCCTTCGAGCGGGCCTTCGTTAGCCGTCGCGACGACGCCGAGCTGTGCCGTGATCTGGCGGCCGCTTATCGTCGCATCGGTCTCAACCGCCAAGGCCTCGAGGCTGTCGACACCTGCCAGACCGATGAGCGCGGAGCCGAGCTCTGGCTGGAGCGCGGGCGTATTCTCGACAAGCTGGGCCGCTACCACGAGGCCCGTGACGCGATGCGCGCGGCGGCGGCGGCGGGGGCCGGAGCATCGGCGGACTATGAGCTCGGCCTCATGGCGATCAACAACCGCGACGTCGAAACGGCGATGGCCGCGTTGCAGAGCGCCGTCGCGCGAGAGCCCGCCTTGGCGCCTGCCCAACTGCAGCTCGGGAGCCTGCTGCTCGAGGCGGGCGAGCTCGAGGCCGCCATCGCCAGTCTGCGACGCGCGATCGAGGCGGCGCCCGGGATGGCCGAAGCGCATCATTTGCTCGGCCGCGCGCTCGCGGATGCGGGCGACCTCGAGGCGGCACTAACGGCTCTGGACCAAGCGCTGGCGGTGGATCCGGAGCTGCTCGCCGCCGCCCAGGGGCGGGTCGAGACGTTGCAGTCCCTTGGCAGGAACAAGGAATCGCGGGCGGCCATGAATAAGCTCACTGCGATGCTCCGCGCGAGTCGGGTGGAGGAGTCCGACGACGTCGTCGACTTCGCTGCGGCCACGTACAACATCCACGGCCTCTACTACTATCGGCGCGGTGATCTCGAAGCCGCGGTCGAGCGCTTCCAGCTCGCGTTGGCCATCTTCCCGGACAACGCGCTGCTGCACGAGAACCTCGCCAACGCGTACGCGGCGCGCAACGATCATGAGCTCGCCATCGCGGCCCTGGAACGGGCGATCGAAGCAGATCCGCGGCGGCCGGATCCCTACGCGCTGCTCGCCGCCCAGTACCGCGCGCTCAGGCGCCCCGACGAGGCGGACCGCGTCGAAGCCCGGTACCGCGCGCTCTTCGATCAGAACTGAGTGGGCGGGAGCCGAGATGCCTGAAAGTGTTCGAGCGGCCGCACTCCTCGGCGTGCTCACCTTCATCGCACCCGCGGGCTCGTCGGGGCAGCTCCGTCCAACGTTCCATTTCGTCGCGGCCGCCGAGGAGGTTGGACTGCTGTTCGAGCATCGCCACGGCGGTACGGGCGAGCGCTACCTCGTGGAGACCATGGGGTCCGGGGTGGCGACGGTCGACTACGATGCGGACGGAAGGACAGACGTCTACTTCGTGCAGTCGGCCGCGACACCCGGTTACGAGGCTTCCGGCGCGCTGCGGAACCGGCTCTTCCGCAACCTGTCCGCCCGCAGTGGAGGGGCGGGTCGCTTCGCCGACGTCACGACTACGTCCGGCGCCGGTGACCCGGCTTACGGCCAGGGCGTCGCTGCTGCCGACTACGACAATGACGGCTTCGTCGACCTGTACGTGACCAACTATGGTCCCAACGTCCTGTTGCGAGGCAACGGCGACGGTACATTCGCCGACGTCAGCGCCCGCGCCGGTGTTGACGACGCGCGTTGGGGTGTCTCGGCCGCCTGGGGCGACGTCGACCTGGATGGCGACCTCGACCTCTACGCCGTCAACTACCTCGATTTCCGTTGGGACAACCATCGCTACTGCGGCAAACCGCACCTGCAACTGCAGGCCTACTGTTCACCAGAGGTCTACGCCGGAGTCTCGAACGTCCTGTACCGTAACGACGGCGACGGCTTCACCGACATCTCGGAAGCGGCCGGCGTCGTCAACCCCGAGGAGAGCAAGGGGCTTGGTGTGATCTTCGTGGACTACGACGACGACGGGGACCCCGACATCTACGTGGCCAACGACTCGACTCGCAACTTCCTCTACACCAACGACGGCCGAGTTGGCTTCGTCGACGACGCGTTGGTCGCGGGCGCAGGGTTCAACAAGGACGGGCAGGTCGAGGGGGGAATGGGGGTGGACGCCGGCGACTATGACGGCGACGGCACGCTGGACATCGTGGTCACCAACCTCGATCTCGAAACCAACACCCTCTACCGAGGTCTCGAGACAAGGAGCTTCAGCGACGCCACCTTCGACGCAGGTCTCAGCGTGTCGAGCTTCATGAGCGTCGGCTTCGGCACCAATTGGATCGACGTCAACAACGACGGCGACCTGGACCTGTTCGTCGCCAACGGTCACGTCAACGATCTCGCCGCGCAGCTACGCCAGGGCATCACCTACCGACAGCCCAACCACCTGTACCTGAACGTCGGCGACGGACGTTTCGATGCGGCGCACGCCCGCCTCACCTCGGGCCCGGAGCTCGCCAAGGTCTCGCGAGGATCGGCGGTCGCCGATCTCGACGAAGACGGCGATCTGGACATCGTGGTCAGCAACAACAACCAGACCGCCGATTACCTGCGCAACGACGGCGGCAATCGCGCCGGCGCGTTCATTCAACTCTTGCTCGTGGGCTCGCAGGCGAATCGCTCCGCCAGCGGCGCCCGGCTGCACGTGCAACTCGAAGGGCAGGCTCGGGTGATGGAGGTGCGGACCGGTTCTTCCTATGCATCCACCAGCACGCCCCGGCTGCACGTCGGGCTGGGTGAGGCGCAAGCGGCCGACGTAACGATTCGCTGGCCCGGCGGCGTCGTCGAACGAATCGACCGGCTGGTCGCTGGCCGACTGTACGTCGTGCGCGAGGGTCGCGGAGCCGTGGCATCACGCAGATTGAACTGACGGTCCTAGGCTGCGCTCCTCAAGCGTCATCGTACCCATGAACCCGGGGTGCATTGCCGCGCACTCAGCCGGGACGACGGCACTTGACAATCGACACGTCGTCGCAGCGGTGGGACGATCCTTGATCGCTCAACGGTTGACCTGCCAGCAGTACTGCTGCCAACGTAGCCGGGCTCGGAGCACGGTGTCTACGATCAGGGCGAACCCGCTCCAACGCGGGCGAGGAGGCGAACGATGAGGCTCGGTCACCACAGGACCGTCGTGATCTATCTGGTGGTCATCATGGCTGGTCTCGCAGCGGCGAAGGCATTGATGGCCCATGGCGGTGAGGCACGTCTGGTCAAGCTCATGCCATGGCAACAGGATCACATTCCGCGTGTCCTGGCGGCTGGACGCTCCGAGCTCGGTGTGAGGGGTTCCGATCGGCGCATCGAGATGATCACGATCGGCGACCGTTCCTGCGTCGTCGGGCCGGTCATCGCCTTCGATGTCGACGATGACTATGCGTTCGATATCGACGAACCGGTCGATCTGACGCTCACGTACGTCCCCGAGCTCTCGGCTCCGTTCACCGTCGGCTGGGACCAGAACGGTGGTGAAGGCGTCGGCGTCTCGGAGCGCATCGAGCCACAGCCGGGGGCAATGTTTCGCAGCCTGACGCTGACCCTCGACCGCGCCCGGCTGGCCGGCCAGGGTATCCGCCACGCCGACATCGCGGTCGGCGGCCAGGGCGGCATCGTACTCTGCGACGTCGAGATCGCACGCAGCGGCAGTACCGTGCCGGCCAGCGCGTTCGGCCGTCTGCGGCTGACGGTGACGGATGCGAGCTCGGAACGCCCGATCCCGGCACGAGTGGGCGTGTACGACTCGACCGGTCGTGCGCCGCTGCCGTCGGATGAGGCACTGCTGGTGCATCGGTTTACCGACGAAGTTCGTCTTGTTTGGATCCATGGCAAGACGCTGTGGCCGTCGGCCAACCGCCAGGCCTTTTATGTGAACGGGGACTACGAGGCTCGCTTGCCAGTGGGCTCCTACGAGCTCGTACTAACGCGAGGACCCGAATACCGTGTCGCCCATAGCAGCTTCGAAGTTCGCGAGAACAGCACCAGCAAGGTCGACGTAGCAATGGAACGCTACGCTGACCTGCCCGCGCTCGGCTGGTTCTCCGGCGACTCCCACGTTCACATCCAGCGACACAGGGTCGACGACGAGGCCGTCTGGGGGCAGCTGGCTGCCGAGGACGTTCATGTCGCCAACCTTTTGGAGATGGGCAACATCGCTGGCACTCACTTCAAGCAACCCGCCTGGGGCGAAGAGGGCCACTTCGGACGCGACAGCTACATGCTGGTGTCCGGTCAGGAAGATCCTCGCACCGTGCAACGCGGCCACACGATTCACCACAATCTCTACCGTCCTTTCCATCAGGATCCGGACTCCTACTTCCTCTACCATCGCGTCTTCGAGGAGTCTCACCGGCAGGGCGGCATCTCGGGCTACGCGCACCTCGGTGAACTGTTCAACGGCCGGCGCGGCCTGGCGTTGGACGTGCCCTTCGGGATCGTCGACTTCATCGAGGTTCTCCAGGGCGGGCAACTGTTCGGCGATATCTGGTACAGCTTCTTGAACCTCGGCTTCAAGGTGTTGCCGGTCGCTGGTGCCGATTTCCCGTATTTCGGCCCGACCCTGCCCGGGGTCGAGCGTACCTACGTCAAGCTGGATGGCCCGTTCAGTGTCGATGCCTTTTTCGACGCCTTCCGGCGTGGTCGAGTGTTCGTCAGCAACGGCCCGTTCCTGGAGTTCACCGTGAACGGGCACGAGATCGGCGAGGAGCTACGGGTAGAGCCTGGTGCGCGGCTCGAGATCGTGGCCGAAGCGTCGCTCAACCCGGACGTCGACCAGCTCGACCGATTGGAGCTGTTAGTTCACGGTGAGGTGGTGGCATCGGAGGCAGCCGGCGGACGCGACCGGGTCCGGCTGCGTACGGAGATCACCGCCGACCGCAGCATGTGGCTCGCCGTTCGCGCCCTCGGCCAGCGCCAGGAGCGCCGCAACTCGATCATCGCTCACAGCGCCCCGACCATGGTCATCGTCGATGACGAGCCGTTCTGGAAGCCGGAAGCTGTCCCCGAGCTGGTTGCCCGTCATCGCGCCCAACTGCAAGACCTGATGACGGCGCGAATCGCGCCCGAGGATGATCTGGAGCCGTGGGAGACCCGCTACCTGCTGCTGCAACAATGGGAGCGACAACGCGCGCTACTGGAGTCCAGGGTGGAAGAGGCCGACGCGCGCTACCTCGATTTGCTGGAGCGCGTCCAGGCATCATCGCGGCGCTAGCAAAGCGCGCGGAGCACCATTGAAGGAGGATCACTCATGAAGAGGATCTCCAGGCATCGGATCTTGGAACTTACTTTCCGCACCATCGTCATCCTGGGAGCCGCCGTCTCGCTCACCGTCGCGGGCCAGGCTCCCTCGCGCGCGCTCGCTTCGCAGGGAGCCGAGCGCTTCGACGTGCTGATCAAGGGGGGACGGGTCTTCGATGGCAGCGGCAATCCCTGGTTCCGCGCCGACGTCGGTGTGCGGGATGGCAAGATCGCGGCGATCGGCGATCTCTCCGACGCCAACGTCGCGCATGTCATCGACGCAACCGGCATGGCGGTGGCCCCCGGCTTCATCGACATCCACAGCCACTCCGACGGCACCCTGCCGGTCGATGGCACGGCGCAGAGCAAGGTTCGCCAGGGAGTCACGTTGGATGTCGGCGGCGAGCGAGCGTCGGTAGCACCACTGGCCGGCGAAGTGCTCGAGGAGCGCCGGAGCAACGCCCGAAGCCAGGGCTACGAGCTCGACTGGACCGATCTCAGCGGTTACTTCGAGCACGTGATGCGCAAGGGCATCTCCCTCAACGTCGCGATCAAGATCGCACCGCAGCAGGTCAAGCGCGTTGTCGTCGGTGGGAGCGTCGAGCAGGCGGCCACGCCGGAGCAGCTGGAGCGCATGAAACAACTGATCATCGAGTCGATGCACGACGGCGCCATCGGCATCGCCAGCTGGTTCCGCGGCGGCGGCTATCGCTTCGCCGAGGAGATGATCCCGATGGCGCAGGCGGCAGTCGACCACGGTGCGGTGGTCTATGAAACGCATGTCGGGAGCGAGGGGTATCAGCTCGAGGAGGAGCTGCAGAAGGCGATCGATATCGTCGAGCAGACGGGCCTGCCGGTGAGCGTTGCCCACTTCAAGATTCGCGGTCGGGCCATCTGGGATCGGCTGGAGCCTGCTATCCGTATGATCGAGGACGCGCGCGAGCGCGGCCTCGACATCACCGCCAACCAGTACCCCTACACGGCGATGACGCAGGGGTGGTCCAACTTCTTCCCCACCTGGGCGCGTGAGACGGAGGACCTCGAGGACCTCCTCGGGAGCCCCGCCAATCGCGACCGGATCCGCAACGATCCTGAGTGGATCCAGTACTTCGAGGAACACGGCGGTATCGAGGGCGTCGTCCTCTGCTGTCTTCGAAACGACAGCCCCGTCAAGCAGTACGACGGCATGAGCGTGGCGGAGATCGCCACGCAGCGTGGTGATCCCGACCCGATCAATGCACTTTTCGAAGTCGTGATGGAGAACGGTCGCTTCCCGGGCGGCATCCACCACAACCAATCGGAGGAAAACGTGCGCCGCATCATGGCGCTTCCGTGGGTGGCGATCGCTTCCGACGGTTGGGCAGTGCGTCCGGATGGGATCCTCGGTGAAGGGGTCGTGCATCCTCGCCTCTATGGCACCTTCCCTCGCGTCCTGGGGCGCTACGTGCGCGACCAGCCGCTGCTGACCTTGGCAGACGCGATCCGTAAGATGACCTCGCTGCCGGCACAGGTTCTGCGGCTCGAGGACCGGGGCCGGCTAGTCCAGGGCTACTGGGCCGATATCGTCGTTTTCGATCCGGCGACCGTCATCGATATCGCGACCTACGACGAGCCGCACCGGTACCCGCTCGGCGTCGATTACGTGCTGGTGAACGGGGTCGTCGTCATCGACGATGGAGAACACACTGGTGCACGGCCCGGACAGCCGATCTATGGGCCCGGGAGACGAGCCAGGCATTGAGAGCTCGACGTGGGGCCGGCAACGACACGCGTCGTTGCCGGGGTCGTGCGTTGCATCGCGAGGCCTCACTGCATCGCGGGACGCCAGGCATAGATAATTCTCTCTAGCTTGACGCCGCCATGGTGAAAGCGCTGCGCGTGTGCTTCCATGCAGGCATCTGAGCGATTGGGGCTGACGGGAGGATGGCATGAGCAAGAAAGACAGCAAGAACGGGAACGAGACGAAGCGAAAGAAGGTCAGCCGTCGCGACTTTGCGAAGACATCGGTTGCGGCCGGAGCCGCGGCAGTGGCGCTTCCCAAAGCGCTGCGCGGCGAGACGTTGGCTGAGAAGGGAACGCCGGCTGCGACAAAGGCGGCGACCAAAGCAGCGGGCGGCTCGATCACGATGCCACCAGAAGTAGCGTACGGCGGCCTGGATTTCGACGGGCGCGACGTCCTCCTTGAAGACATCATCTCGCCGCCCGGCGAGGCACCGAACTATCCGGGAGGATGGCAGGAGGGAACCACCATCCCGGCGGAGTACTACCTCGACGAGAAGCACTGGCTCAACGATGAGCGCTCTCTCCGCGACCATTTCTGGTTCATGGCCGACCATGAGAGCCGCATACCCAATACCGGCGACTACTTTCTCTTCGAGTTCGGGCGCGGCGACAGCGTCATCATCGCGCGTACTGAAGACGGTTCCGTGAAGGCGCACCACAACGTGTGTCGACACCGTGGATCTCGCATCTGCTTGCACGATCAGAACCTGCCCGGCTCGGCGACTGCCGACGGCACACCGGCAGACCCGCGGCTGTCGGTAACGCAACAAGGACCGAACGGCAACACGGCGGTCTTCCGTTGCCCGTATCACGCCTGGACCTACGATCTCGACGGCAAGCTGATCTCGTTCCCGACCGGGATGCCGGAGGGCTTCGACGAGAACCAGCACGGCCTGCATCCGGCCCACGTGCGGATGGTCGAGGGCTTCATCTTCGTCAGCCTGGCCGACGAGGAGCCGTCGGGTTTCGACGATTTCGTCGCCAACTGGCGACGGACCTGCGAGTTCTACGGAACCGCCGGCCTGAAAGTAGCAGCTCGCACGCAGCACCCGACGAAGGCCAACTGGAAGCTGGCGGTGGAGAACTTCGAGGAGTGCTATCACTGCGAGCCAGCGCACAAGTCGTTGGTGACGGTGCAGTGGTGGCAGCAAGCGCACGTGATGAGCCCGGAGCAGATTGCCGACCTCCAAGAGCAGGTGGCGAAGCACAACCACGCGGAGCTGCAACGGGACGGGAATCAGAGCCAGGACAGCTACACGATGAACCGTCACCTCGCCCCCGGCTACGTGACCGGCAGCCTCGATGGAAAGCCGGTTGCGCCGCTCATACTCGATGAGTGGACCCATATGCGGCGCGGCGCCACGACCGGTTTCTCGACGTCGTTCTTCGCCGCCTACGACGATCACATCGCGGTCGCCCGGTTCACCCCCCGAGACATCTTGTTGACCGACGTCGAGATCTTCTGGCTGGTCAAAGAAGACGCCAAGGATGACGAGGTAGACGTAGAACGCATGATGGAGCTCTGGGACGTGACCTACCGCGAGGATCTGTGGATCGTCGAGAACAACCAGCACGGGATCCGCAACTGCCGCTACAACCATGGCGGCGGCGGACAGCCGTACGCGCGACGTGAGGGAGGACCCGCCGGGTTCATCAAGTGGTACATGACCGAAATCGCACCCCACGCATGAGGTAACCCATGACCGACCGCGATCTCGGCATGCGCCGCGACATCACCCGCCGTGACTTCGTCAACGGCGTCAGCGTCGCCGTCGGCGGGGCGCTGGCGCTGCCGGCCAGGCTACGCGCCGGTGGCATGACGACACAGGCCTACGCGCCCGAGAAGGGGGCCGGGTACTACCCGCCGGCCCGCACCGGCATGCGGGGCTCCCATCCGGGGTCATTCGAAGCGGCGCACGCCGCCCGCGACGGGATGCGGTTTGATGACGCCGAGGATACCGGCGAGACCTACGATCTGATCGTCGTCGGTGCCGGCCTCAGCGGACTGGCCGCGGCGTATTTCTATCGCAAGGCAACCGGCCCCGACGCCCGCATCCTGATCCTCGAGAACCACGACGACTTCGGCGGCCACGCCAAGCGCAACGAGTTCGAGCACGACGGCGAGGTTCTGCTTGCAACGGGCGGCACGGTGTACATGGTGCACGCGGACCAATACCCCCTGCCGGCGCGGGAGATGCTCGACGACATCGGCGTCGAGCTGGATCATCCAACCAGCAACATGCATCGGGGCATGTTCCGGGACTTGGGGCTGGAGCCCGCCGTGTTCTTTCACGAAGAGAGCTTCGGCGAGAACGTCCTCGTCAGCGGAAGCGTCAGGCGACCCACCGAGGAATTCCTCGCCAAGGCGCCGCTCTCTGAGCCGGTACGCCGAGACCTGCAGCGGCTCTGGCATGACCGGCGCGACTATCTGCCCGGGCTGTCGCGAGCAGGGAAGATCCAAAGACTGCAACGCATCAGCTACCGCGACTACCTGCTCGATCTTGTCAAGGTGCATCCCGACGTGCTGCCGCTGGTGGGCGGAATCTGGTGCCTGGGTGCCGACACCTCCAGCGCTTGGTTCGCCCTCTATCGCGGCCTCCCGGGCTTCGAGGGACTGGGGATCCCGATTCCAGCGGAATCTCCGGCGCTACCCGACCACGGCAAGACGGATGTCTACTTCCCCGCCGGCAACTCCGACATTGCCCGGATGATCGTCCGGTCGTTGATCCCGGCGGCTCTGCCGGCCGGGTCGATGGCCGACCTCGAGCTGCAGCGCACCGACTACTCGGCGCTCGACGAACCGCGCTCGCCGGTCCGCCTGCGGCTCAATAGCGCCGCCGTACATGTGCGCCATGTCGGCGATCGGGAGCTTCTGACCTCGGATCCCCGCGAGACGGAGGTCACGTACGTCCGCGGTGGCAAAGCCTACCGGGCGCGCGGCAAGGGCTGCGTGCTGGCCTGCTACCACACCATGATCCCGCATCTGTGCCCCGAGCTTCCGACCAAGCAGAAGGACGCGCTGAGCCTCGCCTCACGCGCCGTACAGATGTACACCAACGTCCTGGTGCGCGACTGGAGGCCCTTTGAGGAACTGGGCGTGTCGACGATTTCGTGTCCGGGCTCGTTCTACAGCGCCATCCGTCCCCGAGCACCACACACGTTCGGGACCCACGATCCAGCGCGCTCGCCGGCAGATCCGATCATTGTCTCGCTGGGAGACGGCGGCGGGGTGCTCTCCTGGGAGCCGATGGTTCGAGGTCTACGCCGCGGTGAATCGATTCCACCCGGCACACCGGTTCGGGAGCAGATGCGATTGGTACGACAGGCGCTGCTGGAGACGTCCTTCGAGGATTTCGAACGGCGCATTCGCGAGCAGATGACGCGGGTGCTGGGACCGGCAGGCTTCGACGCCGCCCGCGACATCGAAGCCATCATGGTCAACCGCTGGCCACACGGCTACGCGCTGGCGACCAACACGCTCTTCGACCCAGAGTGGGCGCCCGGCGAGGAACCTTGGAAAGTCGCCAGTCGGCCGTTCGGGCGGATCTCCATCGCCAACACCGATGCCTCCGGAATCGATCTCACCCAGACCGCATTTGACGAGGCTCACCGCGCCGTCGGCGAGCTCCTGCAGATGCGGCACGGCTGGTTCCCGAAGATCTGATCCTCCGCGTTACTGCTTGTCGAAGTGGAGCTCCTGGAGGATCGAGCCGTCCGCCCGGTACCACATCACCTGCATCGTCTTGCCGTCCTCCGAGACCTGCCGCAAGAACATGCCGGAGAAGGTCCCGTCGGCGCGCTTGCCGAGCCGCAGCTCGCTGCGTTCCGACATGCGGATCATCCTCACGAACCCACGCGATTCCTCGCCGGTGTCAAGGCTCTTGCCCCGGTACCACTGACCGTCGTCGAAGGTTGCCGTATAAGTGCTCCTTGATCGCCGGCCGTTGTCAGTGATGTCGTTGATCCCGGTCTCGGCGTTGTTCTCATGCTTGAGCGTGATGATCTCCACTTCCGGAAGCGGCGAGCCGTTGGTAATCGACTTCGATTGATCGAGCTTCCAGACCCCGTTGAAGGGATCGTCCTGGGCGTGGGCGGTCCCGACCAGCGAGAGAGACAGCGCCAGCGCTGCGATCGACGTCTTCATGGTTTTCTCCCCGTTTGTGAGTAGTGCACATCCGAATAGGTTGCTTACCGGGCCGCCATCGTCGACGCGAGTTCCGCCGCTCAACGCTGGTTCCAGATGTCTATGACCTCCGTATGCCCCACCAGCGTGGCGTTGTCACCGATGTACACCATGGCATCCTCGGCGCGGGCGGGATCCGTCGGCACGATGGCGTCTTTGATCGCGACCGTACGGTAGCCGAGACTGCGGGCGGTCTGCATCGTCGGCACGACACCGACCTCGGCGCCGACCCCGACAATGACGATGGTCGTGAGTCGATTCCAACGCAACAGCTCATCGAGGGCGGTGCCGACAAACGCGTCCGGTCGGTACTTCCTTAGTACCCAGTCATTGCCCACCGGCTTGATCTCCTCCGGGTTCTCCCAGCCCCAGGTGCCCTCGTTTGTCGAGATTGTCGACGGCGGCCCGGGGTCTCTGGGCCGGTCCCCGGGTCTGCCATAGGTCGACCCGTCCGGGTAGGAGGTCCAGCGAACATAGGCAACCCGCACGTTGTTTGCTCGCGCGGCTGCCAGTAGATCGACCATCGGGTCCATGATGCCGGTAACGTCGATCCGGCGCCCGCTGGCGTCGAACGATCCGCCCTCTGAGACGAAGGCGTTGAGCACTTCGTGCACGAGAAGCACGGTGTGCTCAGGATCGAGTAGCTGTCCGAGCTCATCGCCGGATTGCGTTCGGACGCTCACCGGCACTCCCGCGGCCGGCGTGAGGCCGGCGACGACAACCAACAAAGCAACGCTAGCCACCGGCAATTCCGGCCTGATTCTCATGGTTCCTCCTTCCTCCGTCCAAGGCGTCGAGAGCATCGCCGCAAAGTGTCGCCGGTGCGACCCGACGCCGCCACAAGTCCCGGTGCGCTCATGCGAGAGAAACATCATGCTTTCTTTCGGCTTTTACAAGGGACCGATGGAGGATCGGTGACAACTTCATTGTCAGGTCAATCGAATTCAGTCTGTGCTCGCCGATCCATGAACCCTGGTTGACAAGATCAGCCCGGCTAGTGATCGTCCGTCCGGTAAGGGGAAACCTCGACGAACAATCCGGCCACACGAGAACGACACGACCACATAGTGCTGCGTCGTGGGAGGGATCCATGGGCAGAGCAGCGATCCGACGCAAACTGGTTGCGCACCGCACGTTCGCTGGGACGGTGACCCTCGTGGTCTTCGCAGCGTCAGCAACGGCCTGTGCGGGACCGGCCGGCACTGCGGCAGACGAGAGTGGATCGACGCCGTCGGCCGCCCAGGGCGAGTCGTTGCTACGATGGCCGCTGCCACCCGGTGCTGAAGCGTACGCCGGCATCGACGGCCGGCGCCTGCATCCCTACGTCGTGCAGCAAGCCGAGATATCTCGGCGGTATAGGGACGACGGACATCCGCAGTTCTGGGGGCGGATCACCGGCACGTCTGCCGATGCAGAGAGCGCCGAGTGGCTAGCCGCCAAGTTCCGGAACCTCGGCCTCTCGGACGTGCGCATCCAATCGCTCGATCTCGAGCCCCAGTGGATGGCGCAATCGTGGGATGTGTCGGTTACGGCCGCTGGCACGACCTTGCCGCTCGAATCCGCCCAGCCAGCCTACCGTACGGCGGCGACGCCTCGTGGCGGCCTTCAACTCGACGCCGCGTATGTGGGGCTCGGCAGCGAGGCCGACTTCGTCGGGCGCAATGTCGACGGCAAGGCGACGTTCGCCTTCGGCATGCTGGGGGTTCGGTCGGAAGGCGCGCTGGCGCGAGCCGATGCCAACGGCGCCGCAGCCATCTTCGATGTACGGATGTTGCCGGGGAACATGCGCTATCAGGCCTACCCGGCGCGAACCAACGTCCCCACCTTCACGCTCGGAAGCGAGGATGGCTACGCGGTCCGGGACCTGGTCGCTGCGGGAGACGCGCCGCGGCTGAGCGTCACGCTCGATGTCGAGATGGTTCCGGATATGGAGACGGCGCTCGTCTGGGGAACGCTTCCGGGCACCTCCGACGAGACGATTTACGTCATGGCTCACCGCGACGGGTGGTTCGACGCGCCGGGTGACAACGCCTCCGGTGTCGCCTCGA
Source organism: Acidobacteriota bacterium (assembly GCA_965197275.1). Classification (GTDB taxonomy): domain Bacteria; phylum Acidobacteriota; class UBA890; order UBA890; family WLXD01; genus DASCOT01. The sequence goes on along the minus strand of CBDAMQ010000024.1, from coordinate 39,976 downwards.
TGATCGGCCGGGCGGCGCACTACGCGCAGATCCCGCAGTCGGAGCGGCGTCGCACGATGGTCTTTGTCGGCTTGGATGGACACCACAATTTGGGCGGCGGCGGGACGGGGGCCGCCGGTGGATTCTGGTTGATGGACCACCGCGAGGAGCTCTTTGCCAAGACCGCCCTGGTAATCAACTGCGAGCATCCGTCAACGGTGCAAACCACCGTCAGGCCCCGGTACCTCGGTAAGGACGACATCGTCTGGTCGAACGCCTACATGCCCCAGCAGTGGTACGTCGGCGGCCCCTCGAGGTCGGAGCTCGGAGCGATCGCCGTCAGGGCCTTCCGCGAGTTCGGGGTCAGCACGTATCTCGAGCCGAACGCCGAGCCGCCGGCCGGAGATCTCGGCTGGCGAGGCGGACCGGAGCTGTGGCGCTTCGTGCCGGGCATCGCGACGAGCGAGTTCTACCACTACTTCCATACCGATCAGGAGACGCCGGAGACCGTCTTGTGGACCGGTCTCGAGGCGTCGACGCGAGCCTACGCGCGGATCATTGACGAGGTGAACAAACTAGAGCTGAGCGACCTGCAGCGACCGGAGGAACCGTAGGTGGGGTTGACTCTCGCTTCGGAGTCATCCTTAACTGCGCCTCGCCACCTTGGGGCACTCGCGCCTGGTGCCGTCAGCTCCACCGGCAAGATCCCATACCGACACCGGCGCACCAAGTGGAGTACGCGCCGTGCAACGTAGCCACACATTCGGGGTGCTGATAGCAGGCTCGGTCGGCGTCATGCTCATCGGTCTTCTGTGGACATCGGGCCGAACGCTGTCGGCACAGAACGCGCCGACACCGCTGTCGGAGGTCGTTGCCCCTGAGCATACGGTTCTGCTTGTGCACGAGGTGCTCAACGCGTTCGTTTCCGATGGCGGCATGTTCGCCGAGCGGGGCCAACAGATCGACATCACCGGCATCATGGACCCGATGGTGAAGCTGATCGCCGCTGCCAGGGAGAACGATGTTCGGGTCGCCTATGTTCGGTGGACCACCTACCCGGACTATTCCAACTATCGGCGGCCCTCGGGACGTCCTGATCCTGATGCAGCCGTGCCGACGAACGAGATGCACGAGGGAACCTGGGGGTGGGAGAACCCGCCCGAGATCGCACCCGGTCCCTTCGACTGGGTCCTGCGCAAGTACCGGTCGGACGCCTTCGTTGCCACAGCACTCGACGAGCTGCTGCGATGGAACGAGATCACTACCATCGTGATCGTCGGGGTCGGGGCCGAGGTCGGCGTTGTGCCGACCCTGTCGACGGCCGAGATCCTGGGCTACGCCACCGTGGCCGTGGAGGATGCCATCCGGCCCACAGAAGAGCATCGGCTCGCCGACGCGATGCTCTACATCAACGACCATGCCCGGGTCGTGAGCCACACCGACGTCATCGACGCTTGGAACAGTCATTGAGCTCGGCCGAGGCCGATGGCAGCATCCACCAGGTACTGCACCTGGACAAGCAATGACTCTGTGCATGAACCGCTCAATCGGCAGTAGTCGTTAGGGGGAGCTCGGTGCGGTCTCGTCGGATGCTGTGGACGCTGGCGGTGCCGCTCCTGTGCGCGGCGACCGCGCTCCAAGAAACCGATCTCGACATCCGGCTCGTCGCAGCGGCGGCGGCTGGCGACCTGGCAAGCGTGCAGGCCCTGCTGGAAGAGGGCGCCAACGTCAACGCCGATAACGGCTTCGGTGTCACCGCTCTCTACAGCGCTGCGGACTGGGGTCGGGTCGACCTCGTGCGACTGCTGCTCGATCACGGTGCCGATCCCGACTCCAACCCGATATCGCGGGGCCGCTCGCCCTGGGGAAAGACCCCGCTGCAGCTGGCTGCGAGCTCCAACACCGATGTAACTGTGCCCGAGGCGCGAGCGGAGATCATCCGGCTGCTCATCGAACACGGCGGCGGGACCGAGGGCGAGGCCCTCCGTGAGCTCATCTGGATGGGCTACTTAGATGCGGCACGCACGATCGTCTCCGGAGGTGCGGTGAAACCTTCGTATCTCAACGCGGCGCTCGGGGCAGCCCGACGCGGAGAGCACGCGGAACTGATCGCATACCTTCTCGAGGCGGGTGCCGAGGAGCCCAGCGAGGAAGATCGATTCAACGCTGCGGCGCGGTTGGAGCGAGTCGGGGGCGTCTATAGGTCTGCCTCGGGAGAGACCGTAACGCTCCGGCCGGGCCTGGAGGACGGTGAGCTCATGCTCGAACGATTCGACCGCGATGTCCTGACGCTCGTGCCCGCGAACCTGACCATCCTGCGCTCACTCGACCGAACCACGGCCGCCGAGCTGCGTGGACGATCCCTGCCTCCGTCTGAGCTGGTGGTGTTCGAGGGAGATCTGTCCCACGTGTATGCGTGGATCGGTGCTGTGCCTGAGCAACCTGAGCGCGCTCCGGTCCGCAGGCGCGCCATTGCAGGTTCTTCCGCGGCCACGGCGACGACCAGCAGCGGAAACTGGGCTTCGTTTCGCGGCCCAGCGGGCTCCGGCGTCGCCGACGGAACCGATCCGCCAGTCGAGTGGGACGCGGAGCAGGGCGTCAACGTCGTCTGGAAAACACCGATTCCTGGGCTTGGTCATTCCAGCCCGATCGTTTGGGGCAATCGAGTGTTCGTCACGACGGCCGTCCCAGAATCGGGCGAGGCAACGACCTTCAAGGACTTCTCGGAAGCCGCACGCTCGGGGGTTCTGGCTTACGTAAAGGAGGACGCGCCGTTCTCCTGGCGCATCGTAGCGCTGGACAAAGACAGTGGCGAGATTCTCTGGGAGCAGGTGGCGCGCGAAGGACTGCCGCACACTGCGCGCCACGTCATGGCCTCGCACGCCAATCAGACGCCGGTCACCGATGGCACGCACGTGGTGGCGTGGTTCGGATCCGAAGGGCTCTACTGCTACGACGTCGACGGCAACCTGCTGTGGTCCAAAGACCTCGGCCCGGTCCCCTCGGGTCGCTACTTCGATCCGGGATACGAGTGGAACACCGCGAGCTCGCCCATCATTCATGAGGACCTCGTGATCCTCCAGGTGGACGGAATCCACGAGGCGTACCTAGTGGCGCTGGATATCACGACGGGCGCGGAGGTTTGGCGCACGGATCGTGATGAGCACCCGTCCTGGCCGACGCCCTTCATCTACGAAGGCGCGACGGGTATCGAGCTGGTCACCGCCGCCATCAAGTACGCGCGCGGCTACGACCCTGCGACCGGCAAAGAGCTCTGGAGGCTCGGCCTCCATGGCGACTTCCCGACGCCCACACCGATTGCTGGCCGTGGGCTGATCTTCATCACGAGTGCATACGGCACGGTGGAGCCAATCTACGCCATCCGTCCCGGCGCCAGCGGCGACATTACGTTGGCTGACCACGAAACCTCCAGCGATTCGGTCGCCTGGAGCAAGCGGCGCGGCGGCGCCGGCATCCCGACGCCGATCGTCTATGGAGACCTGCTGTATGTCCCCCGCGGCGGCGGGATTCTTGCCGCATACCAGGCCGAGACCGGCGAGCGAATCTATCAATCGCGGATCACTCGCGGCGGCAACTACTCGTCGTCCCCCGTCGCAGCCGACGGCAAGATCTACTTTTCGAGCGAGGACGGCGAGGTGATCGTCGTCAAGGCCGGTCCAGAGTTCGAACGGCTGGCAGTCAACCAGATGGGCGAGCCGCTCATGGCAACCCCGGCGATAGCCCATGGGATGATGATCTTCCGGACACAGGCGCACGTCGTCGCAATCGCCGCGCGCTGACGGCCCTCCTCTGATAATCGGAAACCCAGCGATGGCGGTAGGCACGCAGGTCCAGAAAGCGGAGCGCTCATGCTCGGGTCAACTGTGATGCCGAGGCCTGATGAAGGAAGGCAGGATTCTTCAGGCAGTCAACCTCACCAGGAGTCATCGATCTTCGTTCGCAGCTCAGCGTCGATGGTAATAGGTGCTGTAATCGCGCTGGCGGGTTGCGGCTTGCAACCTCAGGAGCCTCCTGTGCGAGCGCCCGCTTCGGCGCCCGACGATGGCCTGTTGCAATGGGCGCTGCCGCCAGGCGCCGAGGCTTATGCAAACTATCGACGGCAAGCGGTTGCATGAGTACGTGGTAGAGCAAGCGGACATCTCACGACGGTATCGAGACCAGGGTCATCCACGGTTTTGGGGCCGGATCACCGGTACCTCCGGAGACGCCGAGAGTGCCGAGTGGTTGCTCGCCAAGTTCCGCAGGATCGGCCTGTCGGATGTGCGTGCGCAACCGTTCGCCCTGGAGCCACAATGGATGCCACAGTCGTGGGCGGTCACGGTCACATCTGGCGGCGAGACGATGGTGCTCGAATCGGCGCAGCCGGCCTACCGCGCCAACCCGACTCCTCCGCAGGGTCTGGATCTCGAGGTCGTGTACGTGGGCCTGGGCAGCGAGGCCGACTTTGCCGGCCGCGACGTCCGCGGCAAGGCTGTCCTTACCTTCAGGATGCCGTTGTCGAGCTCGGAAGAAGCGCTGCAACGGGCAGATTCTCGGGGCGCCGCCGCCATCTTCAACGTCCCCATGCTGCCCGGGAACCTGCGCTACCAGGCCTACCCTTCGGGGACTGCTGCACCCGCGTTTACCCTGGGTAGCGACGATGGCTATGCGATCCGGGAGCTGTTTGCACAGGCCGCGAACGGTGCCGGGCCAGGCGTGACGATCAACCTCGTCGTCGAGCTGACGGAGGGCCTCGAGACCTCACTCGTATGGGCGACGCTTCCGGGACGCACCGACGAGACCATCTACATCATGGCGCACCGCGATGGCTGGTTCGATGCTGCCGGCGACAACGCCTCTGGCGTCGCCTCGATGATCGGCCTGGCGGAGCACTATGCCGAGATTCCACAGGCCGAGCGACGGCGAACGCTGGTGTTTGTCGGTCTGGACGGGCATCACAACAGCGGCCCTGGCCAGGGCGTGGGCAGAATGTGGATGGTCGATCACCGCGACGAGCTCTTCAGCGAAACTGCTTTGGTGATCAACCTCGAACATCCGTCGACGTTGCAGACGACCGTCCGCCCGCGGTATCACGGTACGGTGCAGACGGCCGACGGGCTCAGCTTTGAGGACGGTGACGATATCGTCTGGGCCAACACCTACATGCCGCAGCAATGGTACGCGGGCGGGGCCACGCGACCGCTGCTTCAGGCGATCGCCGTCCAGGCGTTTCGCGAGTTCGGGGTCAGCACCTATCGCCAACCGAACCCGGTGCCGCCGGCAGGCGATCTGGGCCGTTTCTTTAAGTTCGTACCCGGTCTGGCGACCAGCGAGTTCTACCACTACTTCCACAGCGACCTGGAGACTCCTGATACGGTGCCGTGGACCGGGCTCGAGGCCTCGACACGCGCGCATGCACGAATCATTGACGAGGTGAACAAGCTCGAGCTGAGCGACTTGCAACGACGGTCAGAGCCCTGATGTGGACCCTCGTTTGAAACCGGGAGCCTGAAGATGCCAACCACTCGCCTCGAGAGAATCCCCGCTGATCACTACCGGCACCGAAGCCGGGCCCACGCGACCGCGGGAGCGCTCGGTCGCGCCATGCTTGCCACCCTGATCGCCGGAGTACCCGCGATCGGTATCGGCGCGCAGCAGGTGGGCGTGTTCTACCCCAACATCCCCGGAGAGCTGGTGCTCGACAACGAGTACGTCGTCGTGCAGAGGTTCATCATCGAGCCGGGGCAGTGGGAGGGAATTCACTCCCACCCGGGGAACCAGGTCGCGGTGCGCATCAAAGGTGGCCTCTGGGCCGGACGCCGCGGCGGCCGCGAGGTGTACCGGATGACGGAGCCCTCCGAGGATGGCTCCGTCGGATGGACGGACGCCATCGATCTGTCCGAACAGCACGAATCCGGCAACGTCGGAGATACACCGATCGACCTCATCTGGATCACGCTGAAACGCTGCGCGCCGGCGTCGAACCAGGCCGTCGGTCAAGTCTACCCGGACGTCCCCGCCGAGGTGCTCCTGGAGAACGATCGCGTCGTCGTGCAGCGATTCGTGACCCAGCCGGGTCAATGGCAGGGAGTCCATTCTCACCCCGGTAGCCAGGTCTTCGTCCACACCAAGGGTGGCGAATGGACCATCCGCACGGGGGCGCGAGAGACCGTCTCGTATTCCGAGACCGGTTCGGCTGGTTGGTGGCAACGCGTCGACCTGAGCGAAGCACACGATACCGCCAACTCCGGCGATACGCCCATCGAGCACATCTTGGTCAACCTCAAGCCGTGCGCAGCGCTCGATGGTGGCAACTAGCGAAACTGTGTACGCCCGCGGGCGGCTGTAGCGTGCTGAGAGGGGCGGCCCGGCTCGTTTAGCCGATCCGAGACGAGGCAGCGCATGAAGCAATCTTCCCCTTATCCCGGCCGCTAATCAGCCCGAGCTTCTTCCACTCGTTGGCGAGCTTGGACACTGCGCTCACGAAATGGGGCGTGCACCCCGAGCACCCGGGGAGCACTGCGGGTCTCTAGGGATCAGGAGCCCCGGGGTCCGCTGCGAGCGATGCGCGGTGCTCACGCACCGCCCGGCCCAGGGGGCCTGCCGCCCAGCTGTCCTGGTATTGGTGGCGAAGCGGCTCCTGCTCCTTCGGGTCTTTCGCCAAGTTGTAGTAGGCGGGTCGAGTGCGGATGGTGAGGGGCTGCCCGATGCGCTCCATTTCCTTGTACAGCATCTTCCAGTTGCGCCATTTCGCGCCAACGATCTCGTTGCCTAGGTACAAGACCAGCGACTCGCGGGCGGGCTCGTCGGTCTTGCCCATCAGGAAGTCGGAATAGTCGGCGCTGTCCATCACCCGGTCGGTGGGCATCTCGGCGCCGACGAACGCGGCCAGCGTGGCGTAGACGTCCATTGCGTGGACGATCTCGTTGGACTTTCGCATCGCGGGGATCTTGCCGGGCCAGCGGATCAGGAACGGCACCCGATAGGCGCCCTCGTAGGTCGTGAAGATGCCGCCTCGCCAGGGTCCGTTGAAGCCCTCGCGCTCGATGCCGCCATAGCCCCCGTTGTCGGAGGTGAAGATGAAGATGGTGTCGTCTCTCAGGCCCAGCTCGTCTATCGCGTCGAGCAGGTCGCCCACGTACTCGTCGCTCTGAGCCAGGATGTCGGCGAAGTTCCCGTTGCCCGTTCTTCCCTTGGTGGCGGGGTGGGGATCGTGGGGCGTATGCGTCTGCGTGTAGGGCACGTAGGCGAAGAAGGGCCGGCCCTCTCCCGCATTGCGACGAATGAACTCGAGCGTGCGATCGGTGCTCTCGCGATCGATGGTCGCCCGCCTGGCGCGGTCGTAGACCTCGAGCACCTCGGGCCGCTCGCCTCGAGTCGACGTCATGACGTGCTGGTAGTCCAGGTCCAAGTCGGCTGGAACCGAGTTGCTGTCGGGCCAGTGCGCCTCGTTGGAGGAGCGCGGAATCCCCCACCACTCGTCGAACCCCTGATCGGTGGGGAAGCGACCGTCGACCTCGCCCAGATGCCATTTGCCGAAGATGCCGGTGGCATAGCCGGCGGCGGACAGCATCTCCGGCAGCGTGTACTCCCACTCGGTTAGCCCGTACCACTCCGACCGCGCCGTGCCGTCCTGCCGGAGCCGCGTGCGCATCGAGTACCGTCCGCTCATCAGCGACGACCGTGTAGGCGTACATTCGGAGTCGACGTTGTAGTTTGTCAGCTGAAAGCCCTCATGGGCGATGCTGTCGATACGTGGCGTCGCCGCCCCACGTATGGCCCCGCCGCCGTAGATTCCCGGCTCGCCATAGCCGAAGTTGTCCATCAAGACCAACACGATGTTCGGCTTGGCCGCATCGGGCTGCTCCGGGGCCCGGGTCGCGTTGGCGTCCGCCATCGACACCGGCGACGCAAGCAGGCAGACCATCAACAACAACCTCGGCAGCAGTGGCGCACGTACGTACATCCCAGCCTCCTCTCATTCGACCAACTCGATCCATCTTGACGCGCAGCAAATACGAACACGACAACAACGTGAACGCCACCCCCCCCCCCCCCCCGCCAAGCCCAGGTTGCTAACACTCGGCTTTTCCGTAATGCCGTACGAATGAAGTTGTACGGTAGGAGTCGAGAATCTGTACGACTACCGGACAGGAGACACGAGCATGATGAGCCGTAGACTCGCCGCGTTGGTCGTCGCCGTTGTTCTACTGACGGTGACGCCGCCAGTACTTGCTCAGCAAGACACGGTCGTCTTCCGAGGCGATCCCGTTACCCGCTCTTTGAGCAGCATCAGCGAGGACGTGCGAGACGATCAAGCCGGTGTCTCACCCGAGCTCGTGATCACGAGTCGTGGCGACGAGTACTTCTGGGCTAGTCAGGCCGACGAGCCGCTCATCCACTTCGAGGACGGCCCGCACCACGTGTTCATCTCTCGGTCGGGCGGTTACATCAAGATCCTGGACACGGAGGCCCCCGGAGCGGAGCCGATTCCCCTGCCGAGGGGATGGGGATCTCGCCGGTTCGTCTACGTGGCGCACAGGATAGAGGGTATCCACGTGCTGACCACCTGGGGCTTCGGCGAACAGATCACGCCGACCGTGTGAGAGACCCCACTCCGCGACACGTGCCCGGGTCAGCGGTCGCTGCGAAAAGCCTGGCTTCGCCTTGGCGATAGCGATTTGGTGGATAGTAAGCGGCACAGTAGAAGAATCTGGGATCAAGGCGGGATACCGCCCGCGGGGGAGGTCACGAAGCAAGGCTGCCCTCCCGTATCCGGTACGCTGTCTGGACCGACTGAGCATCCGTCCACCGAGACAGAGAGGGACGATGAGAATTCGCGCTACGACCGCCTCGAGCATCAACTCATTGTTCGTACTCGCGCTGCCGATGTTCGCCGTGGCCTGTGTTCCAGCAACCGAAGAGGCGGCTCCGGGACAGCCTCGTGAAGACGCGCCCTCGGTGGCGTACCTCAAGATCGACCTTGTGCAAGACACGGCCACCGCGGGCGGTGCGGTGCAGGTCGTTGCGTTCCAGCGCGTCGAAACCTCGGGAAAGCCACTGGCGGCCGCCTTCGAGTACCTGGCCGTGGCGTACGCCGGTGACGAAGTGCTGTCGGCGATGCCGTTCCATTTCCCGGCAACCGGTCATCGCGAATGGATAGATGCCGACGGTCGCTATACCCGCGCTCAGACGATACCGCTGCCAGTGACGACCCTCGGTCATGCTGCGCGACGAGCCTGGCATGACGCGAATCGACGTAATGGATGGTACGGGCGCCGTGCTCCTCAGCCTCGACCCAGGCACCGCAGAGGCAGCCGTCGCCAGCGATCCTGGCCTGTTTGTTCGGCGCGCCTACGCAGCAGAAACACAAATGATCGGCCACATCGAGGTGGTCTCCGACATCACCCTGATCCCCGGCATGTACTGGTACACGCCCGACCCCGACGAGTCTCAGGTCGAGTCGTTGCACGAGCTGACAGACACGGAGCTCGACACACTCCGCACTGCTGTTGGGCAGCTCCCCCCGAACTTGTCAGGCGCCATCGCTCGTATTTCGATCGCCAACTATCAGAACGAAGGATGCGTCAATGCAGGACCTTGTGCCGATTGGGTAGCAGGCGACGCTTACGGCACCGGCATCATCCTCAACCGCGTGCTCCTTGGCGCGCAGCAAGACAAGCTCCTCGGCACGCTCGCCCACGAGGCGACGCATTGCTACCAGTCCCTCGTTGATGAGGACAACACTCGACTGTTCGACGAGGGCTACAACCACCTGATCAACGTCACGCCGGAGGCGGTGCAAGCGGCCGAGAACGCTGCCGGGCGACTGCTGCACGGGACCGTCAACAGGGTCCTGCGGCGTTTGCAGTCGTCCGCGACGATCGCGCACTCCGACTACAAGGACTACGCCGGGGAGAGTTGGAACACCACCTACGCTGGCGACTCGGAATCGGTTCGCGACGCGTTCGTATCACCCTACGGCTCCGAAGAGCCGCGCGAGGATCTCGCCGAGCTCGTGAAGATCTTCGTCACCGGCGAATACAGCAATCACCCCTACTGCACCCAATTCCAGGGTCTCGTCAAAGAGGTCCCAGGTCACGTAGCTCTAGCGTTCGCGAAGCTGAACTTCGCGCGCGGCCTGGGGCTCATCGACGAGGGGCTCTACGACCAGTGCGTGGGACAGGCCGATCCTGTCGACGGCGAGATGATCGTCATGGGAACTCGCAACTATGAACAGGATCTCAACGTCGGCCTGCAGACAGTGTCGCACGAGGACCTTAACTTCGACTGGATCATGATCCGGATCCAGGGTGTGACCGACGACGCGCAACTGGAGATCCGGGCACGGGTTCGGAAAGCGAACGATAACGCTATCGGCACGCCCATCGGCTTCTACGAGTTGGACACGGCAGGCTCCTACGGCATGGCTGCCGATCGCCTCATCCCGATCGCGGCGCAGAACGCCATCACCTTCCAGCGCACCAACACGAGCAACCCTACCGAGCTCGCTGCTTACACCCGCATTTCCGGAGGCGGGTTCCTCCTCATCACCGACTTCAGCGACGAGCTCGTACAGGGCTACGTGTTCTTCGCGCCCTTCCACTCCATCATCGAGCTGCAGCCACCTCCCACCGACGTGCTCGACGTGATCTGGTTTTCGTTCGAACAGTAGGCGTTGCCGGAGTCGCTCCGGCAATCCGGTTAGCGGTTTCGCCTCAACCGGAAGATGACGTGGCTACTCGGCCTTGACAGTGATCTCGACGTCCCCGGCTGCTGACAGCTTGAAGAGTGAGCGTGCGGCCTTGTCGCCAACCCAAAGCTCAGAACCATCCAAGATCGCTAGCCCGCGCGGCTCATCAAGCTGAGGATCATTGCTAAAGACTCTCGATTCGACCGAGGCAGAATCCACAGCAATCTCCCAGATCCGCGCGTCTGTTGCGTCGGCCACATACAGCTTGCGAGTTGCAGCGTCGAAGGCGATGGCCGACGGCTCCCCTAGCAACGTGGCGATTCGCTGCGGAGAGGGAGAACCGTCCAAGCTGATCTCGTACAAATCGCCAGCGAAGACGTCGGCCGCATAGAGGTTCCGATTCTGGGGATCGATGGCGATGGGCCCTAGGTACTCAACGCCCTTCAACGTGAGCCAAAGCTCGCTGCCCGCATCCAAGGATCCCAGCTCGAATCTCCGAATGCTGCTGCTCCAGACATCCGCGACGAATGCGGTTTTGGTGATCGTATCCACCGCAATGCCCGACAGGAGTCCGCGCATCGAAAGCAGCGCCTCCTGCAACATCTTGCCGCCCGCGTCATAAATAGCCAAATAGTTCAGGGCAACAGAGCCGGTTCGCCGGAGTGTGACGAAAACTGCGCTCTCGAGCCCAAACGCAGCTGCCGACACGAGGTCCATTGGGAGCATCCCATGATGTCGAGGGGCCATCTCGAACAACTCTCCTGACGTAGGCGAGTAGCGGACGAGTCCACCGCGCGATTGCAGGATGACAAGGTCACCGGAAGGGAGGGTGGCGAGGCCGACGGGTTGAAGTGCTATCTCTTGCGCCTTGCCGGACTCTTGCGTCTCGCGTGCCGTCCCGTGGCCCAACGGCCCAAAGACGAAGGCGGCAATCAAGCACGCTGCGAAAGCGTCTCGTCCGCGTGGGGCAGCGACCCTCATGGGTCAGCCGTTCCGGCCGGTTGGGCGGCGCTCACGCTGCCGGCAAACCAATTCTTGAGCACATCGTAACTCTGGAGACCGTATGCACCGGAGAACACGCCCAGAAGTGCTGCCCACATTATTCGCCGCGGATCCACCTCGACGCTGAGAATCCGCAGTTGGCTGTCGCCCAGAACAACCATCAGCATGCCGATGGCTTCTAGAACGAACCCGACCAGGACGGCCGTGCCGAGATGTCGAAGGAAAGTGCGGACGTTGCGTTTAGCCGAGGATTGTAACGATCTCAAAGACGTCCCCACGAGCGCACCGAGCGTTACAGACAACAGGAGAACGGGTAGTGAGGGGAAGAAGCGGGTGGGCAGTTCCACCAGCAGCTCTTGCGGTGCGCCCGCGGGTTGGGCCGTGTATGTGAGAGGGACCCGAGAACCAAACTGTCTTCGAGGCCACCAGTCCTACCCAGGAACCTAACCGCCGTGCTGTCCCTTTCCCAAAGGTCGTCGTCGTACGTCACGCGAGCGAAGTCGATCTCGGAAGGGATCTGGCCATCGTTGGTGTTCTTCAGCCCGAAAGTGATCTCATTCGAAGAGCCCAGCCAAATCGGGTACGGCTCGTCGTCGAGGATGGGTTCCAGGTGCGTTGTCGGCGATATGGCGTAAAGAGGCAGCTCTAGCTCACCGCGCTCGAAAGAATCCCCCGACCCCACTTCGATCGGCACAGCATCAATGCGGTCTTGGAATGGTCCCTTCGGTTGCATCTGCACTAGCTGGCAACGTAGCTCGTCGGTTGCGATCGCGGCCGACGACTCGAAGATCAGCCGATATCGAACGTATCCGCCCGTTAGAGAGATGTTCTCGTCAAGGTAGATGCGGTAGCTGGGAGTCGACCCTCGGATGGGCATCGTGTCCACGTTGTCATCGCAATTCCTGAGTAGCTGTTTCGTCTTGAACAGAACCTGTGTGCCATCAGGTAGCGTGTGGGTCCCGTCGCTGCCAATCGTCAGGAGAAGGCCCTGCGCACTGCCTGGAGCGGGCCATCCGGCAAGTAGCGCCAAGAGGCAGGCCGCCAATGGTCGTCGGGCGATCGCCGTCCAACCGGAGGAAGGAGAGGCAGTTGTCACAACGAGTCTTCGTCGCACGTCCGCGCCATGGGAACGGGGAATCCGCCGCTATAGGGCTACGTGAACGCTAAATCGACTTCGGCGTGTTTTTCCGAGGGACTATCGTCAACTCGACCTACCCGCTCCCAGGAGGCATTGTCAACTTAATGGAGATCCTGGCAGAGTGGCCTCCCTGAACCACCCCAACATCGCGACCATCTCTGGGTTCGATGAAGCGTTGGAGTCGAGGCGCGCCGCCATGAGACCACCGGCCACGGCCAGCGCGTGGCCGCTTTCGCGCTGCCGCTTTCGCGCTGCCGACCGCGGTGACACTCTTGCGCGCATGAGCGACTCCCAGAATGAAGGCATCACCGGCCCGATAGCATCTCCCGTGCTCGGCGACAGCGATCCGTTCGACGCGGGCGCGGCTGACGGTAGGTGCTGGTTCTGACCCGAGACGGGACTGTTGCCCGGTCTGGGCGACGAGGCGAAGGAACTGGCCAGCGTGGTGCCGTTGCGGATGCTCTTGGGCACCGTGAGCGCGCTGATGCTGGCGGGCACGGCGAGTTTCCTGCTCTGGGGTCTGACCACGGGCTCGACGCGCGGCGCCGCAGGACTCTTTCTCGTAGTGCTCGTTCTTGGTGCCGCCGTCGCAGCACTTTTCGTCCGGGACGATCCCTCCGTTGATGAACTCCGCTGGATTGAGCGCGCGGTGTTCGCCACGCTGACTGCGTACCTGGCGTGGACCGCCTATGCGGCGTTCGATGAACTGCTGGCAGTCGGCGACGCGCAAGGGCTGGCGTCCCGATGGAACCTCGCCCTCATGCAGTTCGTGCTGCTCATGGTCACGTATGGAACGGCGGTACCCAACCAATGGCCGCGTGCCGCTCGAGTGATTGGCGGCCTCGCGTTGACGCCGGCTGCGTTGGTGACGCTCCTGTGGCTATCGAGCCCGCAACGCGCGGCGGGGCTACGCGAGGTCGCTGTGCCAGGCCGAGTTGCAGAGTCGGTAATCGTATTGGCGGTTGCCGCGGTGCTAGCCATCCTGGCTGCCTACGTGATTGACCAGTACCTGGCGCTCGCACGTACCACCCGGATCACTCTCAGGTACGTGCTCAAGCGCAGAATCGGTCAGGGTAGCATGGGTGAGGTCTGGCTCGGCGAGCACAACCTACTGGCACGGCCCGCGGCGATCAAGCTGATTCGTGACGACGCGGTGGACAAGAAAAGCCCTGAAAAGGCGACCCTGGTATTGCGCCGCTTCGAGCGCGAGGCCCAGGCCACGGCTCGCCTACGCTCGATCCACACGGTTGAGGTATACGACTTCGGCGTCGCCAGCGATGGCACCTTCTATTACGCGATGGAGTATCTCGACGGCGTCGACCTGAGTAACCTGGTCAAGCAGCACGGACCTGTTGCTGCGGAGCGCGTCATTTACCTCCTCGAGCAGGCCTGCCAGTCGTTGGCCGAGGCGCACGACCGGGGTATGACGCATCGAGATATCAAGCCCGCCAACATCTTTACCTGCCGGCTCGGAACGGCCCACGACTTCGTCAAGGTGCTCGATTTCGGACTCGTGACGGGCGCAACGCTGCCGGCGCTTGGCGCAGAGGAACCCACTGAACTCACACTCAAAGGGGAGATCAAAGGGACCCCTGGCTACATGGCTCCGGAACTGGTGCTCAACGGCGTCGAGGCGGACGGCCGCGCCGATATCTATGCTCTGGCCTGCGTCGGCTATTACTTGTTGACCGGAACGCCGGTGTTCGACGGCCCGCCGTTCGGCGTACTGGTGGATCACGTGAAGACCTCGCCGGTGCCGCCGTCCGACAGGCTCGAGACTGAGATTCCTGCCGGGCTCGAGCGCGTCATTCTCAGGTGCCTGGAGAAGGATCCGGACGCCCGCTACCGGAGCGCCGCGGAGTTGGCGGAAGCTCTGGTGGCCTGCTGCCCCGAGCCGCGATGGAACGCCCGTCGAGCGGCCGAATGGTGGAAACTCCATCTGCCACCCGCCGCGATCTGACGATCAGGGGATCCGCAACATGGTTCTGGTCACCGAGTGGTTCGACGAGCTGAAGCGGCTCGTGCCGACGGATCAGTAGCGTCGCGGGGATCAGGTCAGCAACGCCCGCTCACCGCCGTCTCCAAATCGTCTCCACGACCGGGGTCCACCCCAGCAGACGCCAGTCGACTGGAGTCGACTGTTTGACGCGCCGTACTCGCTGGATGTTCGCCGCCGGTCCCGATAGGGTCATGAGGCAGCAGGCTCTCTGGCTGTTTCACCGCATTGCATAGCGAACGTAGGCAAACCGCCAGCACCGCCGGTCTGAGGTTCACATGAGGGATCGAGATCTTGGACTCGGGATGCACCGGGAAATTAACCGTCGCGACTTTGTCTCCGGCATCAGCGTTGCGCTGAGCGGCAGTCTCGCGCTCCCATGGGCGCAGACGAACGCCTTGGCGAGCCCTGAGGCTCCGGGAGGAGTCTCACTGGCGCTCGCCGACACGTATCCACCCATCCGCACCGGGTTGCGCGGCAGCCACGACGGCTCCTACGAGGTTGCCCACCAGCTTGTCAAAGGTAGGCGCTGGGACAACGCGGAGGAGACGGGTGAGCTCTACGATCTGGTCGTGGTTGGCGGTGGCCTCAGCGGCCTCGCGGCGGCGTGGTTCTACCAAGACGCTGTTCCCGACGCCCGCATCCTGATTCTCGACAACCACGACGACTTCGGCGGTCATGCCAAGCGCAACGAGTTCCGGCTCGACGGTCGGATGTTCCTGTCGAATGGCGGCACGGTCTTTATCCAAGATCTGAACGAGTACGCTGAAGGAGCCCAGCGCCTGATCCGCGGGATTGGCATCGACGTAGGCCGTTACTCCGAATTCGTCGATAGCGATCTGTACAGCTCACTCGGCCTGCGCAGATCGGTTTTCTTCGACCGCGAAACGTTCGGCTCCGATCGGCTGCTGGTAGGCGAAGGCAGGCCCTCTTGGCGCGAGTTCCTGGCGCGCGCACCCTTGTCCGAAACGGCGCGCGATGAACTTGTAAGACTCCACGAGCCGACCATCGATTACTTGGCGCACCTCAGCTTGGAGGAAAAGGTCGAGTTTCTTCGCAACACGAGCTACGAGGACTTCCTCTTGAAGGTAGCCAAGGTGGGTCGCGAGGCAATCTCCTTCCTCGAGACCTCCGGCGGTTGGACCATCGGCCTCGACGGCGTCCCCGCCTGGCTCGTCGCCGGCAGCTGGCCTGGGACCACCGGGCTGGGGCTCGGCGACGACGATGACGGTGCCGATGTTGGCCGCGAGGAGCGTGCTTTCTTCCAGTTTCCGGATGGCAACGCGGGGATCGCGCGTCTGATCGTCCGGTCGCTGATCCCAGAGGTCGCTCCCGGCAGCACGATGGAGGACGTCGTCGACGCTCCGTTCGACTACGGCAAGCTCGATCGGGAGGGCTCGGCTGTCCGCGTGCGTCTGGAGAGCACAGCGGTGCGGGTAGCTCACCGCGGCGATCGGCGAACCGCCAAGGAGGTCGAGGTCACCTACGTCCGCCACGGCCACGCCCGGCGAGTTCGCGCCCGTCGTTGCGTGCTCGCCTGTTACAACGCCGTTATTCCTTCGATATGCGAGGAACTGCCGGATGCGCAAAAACACGCGCTATCGAACGCACTCAAGTCGCCCCTTATCTACACCAACGTCCTGATCCGCAACTGGACCGCCCTCGCCAAGCTCGGTGTGAGCAGGGTGCGCTGCCCGGGCAGCTACTTCGAGAGCGTTCGTGTACAGCGACCTATCAGCATTGGGAGCTACCGACACGCGAGCACGCCTGACGAGCCCATGGTCGTGCGTATGTCCCGCATTCCCCTGGCGCCGGAGGCCCGCGGGCGGTCCGTGCCTGAGCAGTGGAAGGCCGCGCGCCGGGGTCTGCTGGCGACGACGTTCGAGACCTTCGAGCGCAAGATCAGGGATCAGCTCGGCCGGATACTGTCCGCCGGAGGCTTCGACCCGGCGCGCGACATCGCGGCGATAACCGTGAATCGCTGGCCACACGGCTATGCCTACGGCCAGGATCCGAAGACGGGTGAGGTCGCGTGGAGACCCGATGATCTGCCGCCCGAGCGTCGTCCGTGGCTCGTCGCCCGCCAACCTTTTGGCCGGATCGCGATCGCCAACTCCGACGCGGGCGCGTGGGCCATGACCGAGGTCGCCATTGGTGAGGCGCATCGGGCGGTAACGGACTTGTTGTCGAAAAAGACGTAGGCCGCTCTCCTCATCACGCTGAGAGATCAGCGACTCGCGACGCATGACGGGTTGAACATGGGCGTCTCCAAAACGTCTCCAAGACCCAGGTGCACTCCAGTCGACTGGCGTCGACCCGTTTTGGTACCGATTCCACCCCCCCAAAGGGGGCTGAAGGGTACAAACCCCTTGAAGAACCCTGTGCCTACAAGGGACTGTAAACACGGTGTAATCAGTATCCGGCCGCCGAAGGCAACCTCGTGGGCGCGGCGAGCGTACAACCAGGGACAGCACGTCTTCTTGCCGGGGAGTTTCTCGGATGGCTAAGCGATTTCGCCTCAAGCGCCAGCAGCTTGCTGCCGAGCTGGCCAAGAGGCGGTACACGCAGAACCGGTGGGCTCATGTCCTGGGCCTCGGTCGCGGCCATCTATCGCTGTTGCTCAACGGCAAGCGTCCCTATCCGTCTGCCGATACGCGCCGCAAGTTGCTGGAGGGTCTGAGTGTTCCGTTCTCGACCCTGTTCGAGATCGAGGACACGCCGATGCCGGGGTCGGATCGACCCCGACATCGGGCCTGGCTGCCGCGTTCGGTGCCCGAGGTACGAGGTAACTTGCCCATGGGTGCTCTGCTGCAGGATCTGAAATTTGCCGCTCGTTCGTTGATGGCGCGGCCGGCGTTCGCCGGCATCGTGATCACCATGCTGGCGCTCGGTATCGGCGCCAATACGGCGATGTTCTCGTGGATCAACGGGATGCTCCTGAAGCCCCTCCGCGTCGAGGCGCCGGAGCGCTGGGTGCAGCTCACCATCGTGCGCCCGGGCGGCTTTCGCAGCAGCTACTCGTACCCCAACTTTCTCGATCACCGGGAGCGCAATCGGGTCTTCGACCATATGTACGCCTACCGGATGGCACCGGTTAGCGTGAGCTTCGGAAGCGAGAACCAGCGCAGCACCGCAGGCGTTGTCAGCGCCGGGTTCTTCACCGCGCTCAGCCCCGAACCGGCGGCCGGACGGGCGTTCACCGAGGCTGAGGACAGCGTACCGGGGCGCGACGCCGTGGCGGTCATCAGCCACGGGTTCTGGCAGCGGAACTTCGCCGGCGACCCGAGTGTCGTGGGGCGTGCGTTCCAACTCAACGCCCACCCGTTCACCATCGTCGGCGTGATGCCGGAGGGATTCGGGTTTGCGCGCATCGAGGCCAACGTCGACTTCTGGGTGCCGCTGGCGATGCAGGAAATCGCACGGCCCGGTTCCGGAACACTCGAGTCGCGCGGCAGCGGATTTCTGGCCGCCTACGGGCGCTTGGGACCAGGCGTCAGCCTCCAGCAGGGGCACGAGGGGCTGAACACGATGCATGCCGCACTGGCCGAGGAGTTCCCCGACGCGCTCGAGGGCACGACCGTCAGCCTCGAGCCCGCCACGCGCTCCTACCTCGGGCCCAACTCCCGCGCGGTCGCCGCGGTCTTCACCGTCCTCATGGGCGTGGTCGGGAGCGTCCTATTGATCGCCTGCGCCAACGTCGCCAACCTGATGCTGGCACGCGGTGCCGATCGCCAGCGGGAGATCGGCATCCGACTCGCGCTGGGCGCCGGGCGCCGTCGCGTGGTGCGCCAGTTGCTCGCCGAGAGCTTGATCCTCGCTTCAGTGGCCGGCGTGGCAGGAGTTCTGCTGGCCGTGTGGATCAGCCGCGCTGTGGCTTCATTCCAGCCGCCGCTCGGCGTCCCGGTCAGCTTCGATATGCCGATCGACCTGCAGGTAATGGCGTTCACCATCATCGTGGCGCTCGCGACTGGCCTGCTGTTCGGACTTCTGCCAGCGCTGCGCGTGTCTCGTCCCGAGCTGGTGGCAACTCTCAAAGGCGGCGGTCGGATGTCGACCGGTAACCGTCTCCGGAACGCGCTGGTTGCAACACAAGTCGCCATGTCGCTGGCGTTGCTTATCGGGGCGGCGCTGTTCCTCAGGAGTCTGCAGAACGCCAACGCTATCGATGCCGGCTTTGAGGCCGACAACGTTCTCGTCGCGACGCTGGATCCGGGGCTTCAGGGATACAGCGACGACGAAGTACAAGCGTTTTATCGACAACTGGTCGAGTACACCGAGCATGTGCCGGGAGTCGACGCCGTCGCCCTGGCCGAGATGCTACCGATGAGTCTGGGTACCCAGCAGTGGGGCGCTTCGATCGAGGGCTACGAACCGGCGCCGGATGAGCGTATGAACCTCGACTACAACTACGTCAGCCCGGGGTATTTCGAGGCCCTCGGCGTCCCGCTGGTGGCGGGCCGCGATTTCACCTGGGACGACACAGCTGCGAGCGCCGGTGCGATCATCATCAACGAGACGATGTCGGAGCGCTTCTTCCCGGGAGAGTCCGCCCTTGGTCGCAACATCCAAAGTGGCGGCATGGATCGCCAGATTGTCGGCGTGGCGCGGGACTCCAAGTACTACTCGCTCGGAGAGAACCCTCTGTCGTATATGTACTTCCCGTTCATGCAGTCGAACCAGTCGGCACTGTCGCTGCATGTGCGCAGCGATAGCGAGACCAGCAATCTGGTGGACGCGGTGCGCGGAGAGGTAGGTCGACTCGATGCGGAGTTGCCGATCTTTGACGTCCGTACCATGCAAGCACAGCTCGGGATCGCGCTTCTGCCGGCGCGCATGACGGCGGGCCTGCTGGGTGTGTTCGGGTTCTTCGCCCTGTTGCTAGCCGGCGTCGGGCTCTACGGAGTCATGGCCTACGCCGTCGGCCAGCGCACTCGTGAGATTGGTATCCGCATGGCACTGGGGGCCTCCGGCAACGACCTGATCCGCATGATCCTGCGCCAGACGACGGTACTTCTGGCGATCGGGCTGGGCATCGGGCTGCTGGCCGGCGCCGGAGTGGGGCGCGCCGCCGAGAGCCTGCTTTACGGTGTCGCCTGGGCCGACGCCACCGCCTTCGGAGGCGCCATCGTCGTCATCGTGATCGCGGTGCTGCTGGCCAGCTTCATGCCGGCGCGACGCGCGACTCGGGTCGACCCGGTGGATGCGCTGCGAGTCGAGTGAACGCCGCGCCCGCGGCGCTCATCGGCGATCGTCTACACTGTCTCGCTACGAACCCGACGAACCGAGCCGGAGCTCGCAATGAGAGTAGCGCGTCTGCCCGTATGCGCCTTGGCTGTGCTGGTCGCCGCGTGCGCCGCCGATACAACGCCGGAGGCGCGCATGGCCAACGTCAAGCAGATGATGGGCGCCACCGTGGAACCGGCGGCGGAGATCTACTGGGACGCAGTGGGAACGATCATCGATCTGAACGGTATCGAGGAGATCGCGCCCAGCACGCCTGAAGAATGGGCGGCGGTGCGCAACGCGGCCGTCATCATTCGTGAGTCCGGCAACCTGTTGATGAGCGAGAACCGCGCTGTCGATGAGGAAGACTGGGTGAGCTGGTCGCAGGCAATGACCGACGCTGGCCAGGTGGCGTTCGACGCGGCGCAGGCAGAGGATACGGCAGCCGTCTTCGATGCCGGTGCCGAGGTCTACTTCACCTGCTCCGGCTGCCACGCGTCGTATGCGCTCGACACCCTGCGACCGAACGATACCCGCTCCAGATAGACACCGACAGGCATCGCGTGATTCTGAGCTTCATGGAGTGGCTGGGGAGCACGTCCTGGAGCGTGGCGCTCCTGGAGTCGCTTTACGTCTGGCCGCTCATGGAGTCGACTCACGTCCTCAGCCTCGGTCTGTTCGTCGGCACCGCGGCGGTCAACGACCTCCGGCTGCTCGGTTGGACCATGCGACGCGTTCCGGTGTCCGAGGTCACAGGGCGACTGCTGCCATGGACGCGAATAGGCTTCGCGGTGATGATCATCAGCGGATTGCTGATCTTCTACTCCAACCCGGTGCGCTACTACCAGAACATCTTCTTCCGGGTGAAAGTACTGTTGCTGGTCGTAGCGGGCCTCAACGCGTTCGTGTTTCATCGCGGCGTTCATCGCCGGGTTGCCGAGTGGGGCGCCGATGCGTTTCCGCCCCGTGAAGCACGCATCGCCGGCGGCGTCTCGCTGGTCGCCTGGGCGTTGATTGTCGTCACTGGACGATTGATCGCCTACAACTGGTTCGATTGCAGCATCCAGCCGCAGTCCGGCTGGATCAACTGGGCAGCCGGGTGCGTGATCCAACCGTGACGATGAATCGACTGTCCAAAACCATCAGGCCGTTCCCTCGACGCATGGTGAGGCCGTAAAGCCATGCTGCTGCCGCTATTCGAGTGGTGCGACGCTACCGTGCTGGGCACCGCCGTACGCAACTCCTTGTGGCTGTTCCCCGTTATCGAGTCGGTGCACCTGCTCGGGCTGTCGGCGCTCGGGGGCGCGCTGCTGGTGGTGGATTTGCGGTTGCTGGGATTGGGCCTGAAGCAACAGACGATCGCCGAGCTGGCCGGTCAGATGCGTCCTTGGCTTCTCGGGGCCCTGACGGTAATGGGCACCACCGGACTGCTGCTGTTCCTGTCGGAACCCATCAAGTGCTACTACAACGACGCGTTCTGGCTGAAGATCCGGACCCTGCCGGTCGCACTGCTGTTCAGCTTTAGCGTCCGTGCGCGTGTCGCCGCCGCCGGTGGACTCGACGCTTCGACGCGTACGCGGCTCGTGGGCGTCGCCTCCATCGCGCTGTGGTTCACCGTCGCCGCCGCCGGCCGCTGGATCGGGTATTCCGGCTAGCGATCGCGGCCTCACAGCCGATCCGGAGAGCTCCTACCCGACGTCGGGGGCTGACGTCCCTAGCAGGCCGTGGTGGAAGTGTGGCGGGCCTGGCGACAGGGTCTTGCGAGGTGGAGGCAAGGAGAGAGGAGGAGGCGATGGTTACCCCCATCGTTGACGACGAACGACGCAGCATACGCGCCCAACCCCCTGTCGCCCACAGGGTTGCGGCGATTTGGGGCCATCTGCGGCGTTGGCCCTCCTCGACGATGGCTAGGGCATCGCCTGCGTCAGGCCGCCTTGCATCTGGCCCCAACTCGTCACAACCAGGCCCGCCACACTTCCACCACGGCCTGCTAGCACCTGCCGCGGGCTTGCCGCTGTCGTAGACGCTCGGCATCGTCGGGGGCGCCGGTGCCCGAGGAGCCCATGAAGATCTTGGTGCCATCGGTGAAGGTCACATCGCGCCCGTTGGCGCGCTTGAGCGCGTGGTCCTTCGCCTGATAGCCATCGACGATGATCTCGGTGCCCGGCGTCAGGCAATCGCGCCGAAGACCTCGACGCAGAAGCACGTTCGGGGTGCCGCCCTCGACCATCCACACCACGCCGGCGCCGTCCTCACCGATGACCTCCAGGTGGATCCACGAATGCGGATTCACCCATTCGAGCTTCACGATCTTGCCTTCCAACCGGAGAGGGGCATCACGGTCGAACTCAGCGCCAAATGCATGGTGCGCCAGCAGCGGCGCTGCATAGGCGACAACAGCGAGGGTGGCGATGCCCCCGACCAGCGTCAATTGCACTCGTTTCGTGATCATCTCGAATCTCCTCCCGCGTCCCCGGACTCCCGCTCCTGAGCCCGCCCGCCGCTCAGCACGTTGAACATCGCGTAGTTGCCTTCGTGGCAGGCGTATTCATAAACCATATCCGGCAGTGCCTTGAACGGTATTTGTGCCGTCCAGGAGCTGCTGTACAACGCCGGATCCTCCACTGTGAACTCGTAGTTGATGGTCTCCGCGTCGACGCGTGTGAAACGCTCGGTGACCGTAAAGTCGTCCGAGCCGCCGGCAAAGTTGGTGTTGGCGTTGAGCTGTTTGCGCGGCAAATTCGTCGTCTCCACCACCAGTGTGTCGCCCTCCCAGTGGCCCCAGGAGTCGCCCAGCCACGGGCGGATATGCGCCGGCAGCGGCTTGCGCTCACCCAGCCTGATGATGCGCGCGTCGTGCACCATCTCGGTCATGATCATCACGTGATCGGCCGTTTGCACGATGGTGTAGTTGTTGTTGTAGAAGTAGTTGGGCACCATCGGCGGACCGGCGTTGGAGCCGAACGACAGCAGGCAACGCTCGGCGAGCGGCCGATTCTCGGGGTTGTCGAACTCGCCGAACCGCGCCCGGTGCGCCATCAGCTCGCCGCGCGCCTTCTCCCCTTCCGGACTCAACGACGGGATCCGACCGTCGGGAGGGTCGACGATCAGCGAGCTTCGTGCCTCGCCGTTCCAGATCGCCATGTGATCGCCCGGGTCGATGTAGAAGATGTTGTAGCCGCCCGTATCCCCGGATGCGCGATCCAGGACCTCCGTCCTGTGATCGTATGTCGAAGAGGCCTCGCTGCTGACACCCTCGGACCAGGTGACCCCTCCTGCCGGCGGTACCCCGCGGTCGGGGTCGCTGTCGGCCAGGTGCACCTGGATGAGCTCCTCTCGATCCCCCTCGAGCGCCGCGACCTGTTCGGGCGTCAGCACCTGCTCGTATCCGGGCGGGCGCTCGATCAGGGTCATCGTCGCGTTGGTCCAGTTGCCCTGCATGTCCGGATGACCATCCGCAGTGCGAGGCAATACCCAGCCCTCGGTCGCGGCGTCCTCGGTCTGCGTCAGCGCCGGCGAGGCCAGGCCCACGGCCAGTGCGACACAGCCGAGCGCCACGATCACGCTTCGATTCAGGAGTCTCATAGCTCTCCCCTACTGGCTGATCGGATTCTTGCGGAGATGCCCGTACAGCAACTCTTCGACGAATTCCACACACTTGAACTGACCGAGCCGGGCGTCCGGATCGACGTTGCGATACAGCGGCAATCGGATCGTCCACGGGCGCGAGAACGTCTCCGGATCATCGATAGTGGCCTCGTACCAGATGTGGTCCGCGCTCACCATCTCGTAGCGCTCGGTGACCGTCATCGCGGCGCTGTGGTGGTTGCCGGCGCGGTCGAACCACGTCTGATCGATCAGACCGGTGACCTCCACGACGAGCACATCGTCTTCCCAGTGCCCGACGGACTGACCCATCCAGGAGTCGATCTGCGCCGGGCCCGGATCCTCGAAGTAGATGTCGCGAACGGCCCCGGCGTACTCGTAGGCCATGAAGAACTTGCTCTCGCTCTGGAACACCTGAAAACCGTGTTGCATGTAGTTGCCGCGCGGGACGCCCGGTAGGTAGCACTTGATCTCGGGGTCACGGTCGACCCAGTTTTCGCGATTCTCATCGCGCACGGCGAGCGCCTCTGGCAGGTAGGGAATCTCACCGCCGACGACCACACCCTGGCCCGACGGCACGGATCCGACCGCACCGAATGCCAGCACCTCTGCCGCCGGCACCGGCACCACGGGACCTGGCTGCATGGCGAGCGCCGGCCGGGCCAGATGCGGCTCGATGTCCCAGTGCGCATTGCCCAGCGCCTGCCATATCCCGTTCATGTCGGGCTTGCCCGCGGCGGTTCTGGGAATGTCGGTGGACTGAGCGGCGCAGCCGTAGTCGGACAGGATGGCAGCGACGATCAACGCGCCAACCAACCCGTTCCCGAGGACACGTAGTGGTGATCTGAAGCGGCTCGGCATCAAGTAATCCCCTTGCAGTTCAATCAAGCCCTGACGCTTGGCGTTCAACGGTACCCGTCATTCACCGCGCACGCCAAACGCCAGCAACACATTCCCCGGCATCTGGCCGAAGACGCCATAGCCGCTATTGACGAAAACGAGGCCGGCGGCGATCACCGGTCCGGGGCCATCGATCGCGCCACCGCGTCCCGGCACACCGTTCACAGTCTCGAAATCCCTTGCGGTATCGAAATCCCACATCACGCTGCCGTCCCGGGTGGAGTGCGCCCGGATGTGCCCATTGAGGCCGCCGGCGAACACGACACCGGGAATCACCGTCGGAGCAGCCGAGTTTGCCGCGAAACAGCCCGGTTTGCCAGCGCACGAATCCGTCGGAGCGCCCGCGCTCCACACAACATCACCGGTCATCAGATCGAGGGCGTAGAGACCGGGTGTGAGTTGCCTATCGGGATTCACATCTACGATCACCGCACCGGGTCGATCAGCATTGGCGGCGTAGACGAGATGCCCATCGGTAGCCATGCCCCAGTGGATGCCTCCAAGGGCGCTTCCCTTGCCCACCCGCGTGGACCACACAACGGTTCCGGCAGCGTCCGGATCGAGCGCCCAGACCACACCGGACTTCTGACCTACGACGAGGAGCTCCTTGCCATCGGCGCGTTTCGTCAGGATGGGCGCCATGCCGAAATCGAGGTCGGGGCCGATCGGCGTCGGACAGTTGTCGCGGTTCTCCGCCGTCATGCAGGCCATGGTGAAAGCGTCCGCTTCGGTAGCCTGAAACGACCAAGCCGCCTCGCCGGTCTGCATGTCGATGGCGAGAATGGCATCGCTGCTGTCGGTACTAGGATGCGTGTAGTTCTCGCCGGTACCGAAGTACACCAGCCCGCGGGCCAAGTCGAGCGTGGGACTTGCCCACACCGGCGCCCCGGACGGTGCATAGAGCTGGGTGCCGGCGGCGTTCCGTCCAGCCTCTTCCGCGAAGTCGGGGATCACACGGTGGTTACCAGAGCAAATCGCCGCTGGCCGTATCGAGAGCAGCTACGGCTCCGGACGCGGTGCAGCACTCGTATTCCGGATTGCCGGCGGTAACCACCTCCATCGTCGAGATCGGAACGAACAGGCGTCCATCGTGCAACGCCGGCGAGCCGGTGTTGTTGGACTCCGGATGCCAGCCGACGCGGATCTTCCAGACCAGCGTTCCGGCGCCCACATCGAGGGCATAGGCGCTGGTGCGAAAGTCGACGAAGTAGGCCAGCGAGCGTCCGTTCGCGTCTTCGTCCACGAGAACAGCGCCGCGGATGGCTGCGTCGGCATCGAATCTCCACCGGACACACCCCGTCGCTGCTTCGATGGCGTAGAGGCCCCCGAGTTGATCCCCGACGAGGACGGTCTCGCCCGCGACCGTGGGCTTGGTGCGCACCTGGCCGACATCGGGAAACGCGAACGCCCATCGCAGCTCGAGGCGCGGTACGTCCGCCGCGGCGAGGCCGGCGCGCTCGGCAGCCTGAAACCCCGTTCCTTCAGGGTCGCCGCCGAACCCCATCCACGATACGGCGCCGACATCGAGCGGTGCGAACCCACGATCGGTGCAAAACGCCGCCTCTGGTAACGATTCCGTCGCGTACGGCCTGCGACTGAGGTACTCAGCCACCATTACTCGCTGCTCAGCAGTCAGCTCAGCGCCTTCGGCGCGCATGACGCCGTCCTCCAGAGCGGCCACGATCGCCCGGGGTGACAGCTGGGCGAGCGAAAAGAGCCCTGGCGTGCGGCCGCTCTGGGCAACGCTGTGGCAACTGGCGCACGAGGTTGCGAAAATCTGGCCGCCGTCGGACTGCTGCCGAGTCGACGACTGTGCCGCAGCGACCTCCGGCGCACCGACGTCCAACGCAAGGCCGTAAAGGCTCATCCACATGACCGCCACAGCGCCGACGACGGCCCGTCTCGTCATGGTGCTCCAGATCGAGTTTGTTGGTCGCATGGCGGCTGATCCACTGGGGAACCCAGGTTTTTTGCGAGAATAATAAGTCCATGACGCACTCGACGAACCCTACCGCTAAGGCAGGCCGCGGGCGTGTCCCGCACAGCGGTTGATATGCGTGTTGGGTATTCGCTCCTGGCGGGCCATCTCGTAGATGGTCTTGGGGCTCAGCATCTCCGCCACCTGCTTTGCGGTGAGCATTCTCGATCGGACCCGCGCCGGCTCGGTCAAGCGGCGTCTTCCTGCCCCGGCGTCAGCGCTTGATCAGCTGCTCGAACAGATACCTCATCACTGTCGGCGGATCGGTATAGAAGACCACCTCGACGTTTTTCCGGCGTAGCACCTGGTTTACACGGGAGAGCATCGCCCTCGCCCCGAGCCAACAGCCCAGCCCGAAACAGATCACGCCCACAAGCATCAGGGCCCTCATCGAGGATTCCTCTGGTCTCTTCGTCAGGTGACCACGGCCGACCGAGCGGCGCGTCAGCTTACTCAGAGTTGTGGCCCTCCGGCTACCCCGCTGTGGGGTGGCGGGGCCTAGTGGCGTAACCGTGATCACACTCTCGCAACTCACGGGCACCCCTGGTCAACAGCGCGGCAACTCTGTGCAGGTGCCACGAATTGCATAGAGTGGCACCTAGGGTGGCACCCTGAGAAAAGCGCGCTCCAAGCAGGCTCGCAAGACTGTGCTAAGGCCGCTACGGGTCCGTCGGCACGAGCCGCTTTAGCTCGTCGAACCAGTTGGTGACCAGCGTCACATGATCGCTGTCGCTCTGGCTGCTCTGGCCGGTGTCGGGGAACATCACGAAACGCTGGCCATCGCTCGTTACGTCGTAGTCCGCGTAGTCATCTCCGCCAACGAAGATCCCGTAGAGCCCACCTAAGAAGGGGCCCTCGAAGAGAGGCCGGATTGGACGGGAAAGTGGCCGCTGCTGCGCTCGACCCAGAGCACTCTCAAGTCTCTGCAACGACGCGACTTAGGGCCAGCGACAGACGCGCTGCTACGAGGACCTGACTTCATTACACTTCTTTACCGTCTCGCGCTCTGGCCCTCACCAGCTACGGTGCTAAGCTCACCGCTTGCTACCGTACGCCATTGGGCAGAGCTGTGTTCATGCAGCGGATCCTTGTAATTGACGACGATGCCGAGCTCTATGAGCTGGTCAGCGAGTACGTTCGCGCCGAGGGCTTCGAGGTCGACGCTGTCGGCGACGGCGACGCCGGACTCGAGGCGGCGCTCACCGGCACCTACGCCCTGATTCTGCTCGACGTCATGTTGCCCGGCATCAACGGTTTCGAGATTCTCCGCCGACTACGGTCTACATCGCAGATTCCGGTACTGATGCTTACCGCGCGAGGCGACGACATCGACCGCATCGTCGGGCTCGAAATGGGCGCTGACGACTACTTGCCGAAGCCATTTAATCCGCGCGAGCTGGTGGCCCGAATTCGGGCGATCTTGCGCCGCGCCGACGAGCGGACGACGGCGACCGGTCTGGTGGTCGAGGTTGGCGACGTGCACCTCGACGTCGGCGCGCGCACCGCGCAGCGCAGCGGCGACGAGGTCCATCTCACCGCAGTCGAGTTCGAGGTGCTGGAGCGCTTGATGCGCGCCGCCGGCAAGGTGGTGTCGCGCGAGCACCTGACGCTGGATGTGCTCGACCGCGAATACTCCGCGCTAGATCGCAGCATTGACATGCACGTCAGCAACCTGCGCCGCAAGCTCGGCCTCGGCCAGGGCGGCGCCGAGCGCATCAAGACGGTTCGTGGCGTTGGTTACATCTACACGCTGCCGGCAAGCCGCGCCGACCAGCGCCCACTGGCCGGGAGCTAGCGCCATGCACCGGCTCTTCATCAAGATCTTTCTGTGGTTCTGGCTCGCAATGGCGCTCGTTTGGTCGGCGTTCTCCCTGCCCACACAGCTGACCCAGAACGAGGAGGTCGTCGACAGGTTCCGGGCGCTCACCGGCCAGCGACTGGTGCTCGCGGGCCGAGTGGCGGTCAGCCTGGGGCGCCGGTCGCCCGATGCGATCGCACAGTTCATGTCGGATCTGGAGGAAGAAGGGGCCCCGTACCCGTTCGTGTTCGACGCCGAGCTCAACGAGATCACCGGGCGTGCCGCGCCCGATGCCGCTCGCGCGACGGCCGCCGAGACCCTGGAGACCGGCGTGGTCCACGGCGGATTCCGTGGCTCCACCCCGTACGCCGGACGCTCGTTCGTGGACCGCCTCGACGATACCTATGCGGTCGTCCAGCGCCTCCCCAGCCGGCTCGACCTGCCACCTCCCAGCGTCCTGCCGATCGTCATCAGGTGGTTGGGAGTCCTGCTGATGTCCGGCCTCGTGTGCTATGCCATGGCGCGCTACATGCTGTCGCCCGTCGGCACCCTTAGCGCGGCGACGCAGCGGTTCGCCGACGGTGAGTTGGACACGCGCGTCAGCGGCGACCTCGGTGGCCGCCGCGACGAACTTGCCGCTCTCGGTCGCGATTTCGATGATATGGCCGAGCGCATCGGGTCGCTGCTGGAGAACCAGCGACAGCTGCTGAGCGACATTTCGCATGAGCTGCGGTCGCCGCTGGCCCGTCTCTACGTCGCTCTCGGGCTGGCACGAAGACACACCGACGACTCGGCAACCGATGCGCTCGACCGCATCGAGCAGGAGACCGAGCGCCTCAACGACCTGATCGGCCAGCTACTGGCATTGACGCGCCTTCAAGATCCGGAGGCGCTCGTCGAACGACGGCCGGTCGATCTCCTGGCTCTCGTTCGAGCGGTGACCGACGACGCCGACTACGAAGCACGCGAGGGTGGCAAGGCGGTCCGACTCGAGGCCGACGGACCGTGCATCACGACCGGGTTCGAGGAGCTGCTGCGACGCGCGATAGAGAACGTCGTACGCAACGCGATTCGCTACACGCCAGAGGGATCCACGGTGGAGGCGTCGCTCGAGGTCACGCGGAACAACGGCTCTGCAGAAGCCCGGATCCTTGTACGTGATCACGGCCCTGGCGTCCCCGACGATGATCTCGAACGCCTTTTTCGTCCGTTCTATCGTGTCGACTCGGCGCGCGATCGAGAGCGTGGCGGTACCGGGCTGGGCCTCTCGATCAGCGAGCGCGCCGTGCGCGCGCACGGCGGCACGATCGGCGCCACCAACCCCGCCGATGGCGGCTTGCTGGTGGAAATCCGCCTCCCGGCTTCGACCGATCCGTCGTAGCCAGTCGTCGGGCGGTGGCGGCACGGACTTGCGGCCTCCCCCCCGCAGCGGACCATAATAGACCCGTTGGTCCCCTTGGATTCCAGCCACAGCTCCCCGCTGAGGTTGCCATGCGCCCCTTGCGCCATCGGGTTGCGACCACCCCTTCTTGTTTTGATCCTGGGACTCGTGTCGGTCATCACCACCGCCGCGACCCCGCCCCCCACCTTCGGCGCCGCGCAGCGCGTCTTCCTCGGTCCGGATGGCCAAGCGCTGCCCTTCCGCGACGACGCCGAGGTACTCGATTTCCTTCGCCATGCGTCGGTGGTCTCGAGCGAGCCCGTGGGTAGCGGCAAGAGCGGCTCCGTCCGGCTACTGCTCGAAGCCAACAGCGTACGCGCGCGCGCGGTGTTCCGTAGCGTCGAGGTACGACGCGCCGACCTGCGAATGGGAAACGGCGACGTCTTCGCAGCGTTCTACGACAGCGCACGGTTCGAGGTAGCTGCTTTCGAGCTGGCTCGCCTTTATGGCATCGACATGATTCCACCGGTGGTGGAGCGGCGTATCGATGGGACGCCAGGTACCGTTCAGCTATGGGTGGAGAACTCCATGACCGACGCTGAGCGCGCTCGACAAAGCCTCAGCCCACCGGAAGCCGGTCGCTGGCGTCGCCAACGCCTGATCATGCGAGCGTTCGATGCCCTGGTGCACAACTCGGATCGGAACACGGGCAACAGCCTCATCGACGCGGACTGGAATCTCTGGATGATCGACCACACGCGAACCTTCCAGCGACCTCGCGGCGCCTACGACTTCGCCAAGATCGTTCAGGTGCCACGGTCATTCTGGTCGGCGCTCCGCACCGTGCCAGAGCACCAGATCCGCGACGCCGTGCGCGCGATTCTCGAACCCCTACAGATCGCCTCGCTGCTCGACCGGCGCAAGGCTCTGGTCGAGCACCTGCAGCAGCTGATAGAGGTGCGCGGCGAGGAGGCAGTGGTGCTCGCCTGATCAGAATCCCGATCAGAGCTCGGGGAGCAGGCGCTGTTGTTCCGGATCGGGTCTAGCTACTGGAAGGGGCCCCTGCCTGGCTGGGTTATCTCGAAGCCCTCGCGGTCCTTGGCTTCACGAACGATGCGTCGGACGTCGGCTAGCAAGGCCGGCGCATCGAAAATGATGCCGTCCTTGACGGTGTATCGGACGGCGCCGACGCGCGTAATGCTGTTGTCTTCCAGCAACTTCAACGCCCCGATACCGTAGAGGACCTTCAGGTTCTGGAGCGGGTTCTCGTCGACGACGACGAAATCGGCCATCTTTCCGACCTCGACCGATCCCACATCGGCCGCTGTACCGAGCGCCTCCGCCCCGTCGAGCGTCGCTGCGCGGATGACCTCGAGGGGATGGAAACCGGCCTCGCGCAGCAGCTCCATCTCGCGCACGAACGAAAAGCCGTAGAGATTGTACGCGTAGCCGGAATCGGTTCCGACGGCCACCCGCCCACCACGATTCTTGTACTCGTTGATGAAGGTCATCCACAGCCGGTAGTTCCGTTTCCAGGCCACCTCCTCTTCGGTCCCCCAATAGAACCAGTACGAGGCGTGAGCGACCCGGTTGGGCAAGTAGAACCGCCACAACGACGGCAACGTGTGTTCCTCGTGCCACTCGGCACGCGCCATGCGCATGAAATCACGCGTCGTCTCATAGGCGACGAAGGTCGGCACGAGGGTGAAATCCAGGCTGAGGAGCTCATCCATCACCGCGTTCCAGTGCGGCGAATGCGGAGCCGCCGCCTGCTGCCACAACCTGCCGGCCTCGCCGAACCGATGTTGCTCGTCGTTGTAGTTGTAGTCGAGGCGAAAGTCCTGGATGCTCCGGTCCTCGAACAGCGCCTCTGGCAGTCCATACCAATGCTGCATCGATGTAAGACCAAGTCGCGCCGAATCCAGCACGTTCATCCACGCTACGTCGAGCTGGGCGTGGTGCATGGTTGAGTAGAGCCCGCGCTGGCGCGCTTCGTCGAGCGCCGCCCCCATGATGTCGGGTCGGGCGCCGAAGAATTTGACCCCGTGAGCGCCCATATCCGCCATCTCCGCCACCCAAGCGCGAGCCTGTTGTTCCGTGGCGATGGGGCCGTCGTGTCCCTGTCCGAACGACACCGATGGGTACAGCCGTGGTGCGACGATCTCGTTCGCCCGGCTCCGGGCCTGGTGCTCGAGCATCCAACGGATACCGTTGCCGCTGCCAGGGTCGGCGCTCGTGGTGATGCCGTGTGCCATCCACAGCTTGAGGATGTACTCGGCCGGGGTCTCTGGTCCGGAGAGATGGCCGTGCAGATCAACGAATCCCGGCAGCACGTATGCGCCGCCGAGCTCGAGCACCCGGTCGCCATCCCGCGCCTGGGGGCGGCGCGACTCGTCAATCGTCACCCCCGGCACGCCGACGTTGCGGATGTCGACGATGCGGTTTTGCTCAACGACAATGTCAACGGGGCCGCGGGGCGGCGCTCCGGTTCCGTCAATCAACGTCGCCGTTCGAAGGATCAGTCGATCGAACGGCCCCTCCCCTACCGTCCGAGCGGGAGCCTGCGGATTCTGCGCCGAGGCCAGCGGCGCCACCAGTGCCAACGCAACGGCCGCCAGGCCTACCCAGCCCATCACCTTGGACCTTCCGCCGATCATGGAATCACCGCCCGCAGGATTGTCATAGCAACCGCGACGACCACTGCCCCCATGACCGCCGGAAGCCAGCCGTCGATCCGGAACCCCTTTACAAGCGCTGAAGTGAGCATCAGCAGCACCGCGCTAACGACGAACGTGAACAGGCCCAGCGTCAACAGGTTGAGCGGCAGCGCCAGCAGCATCAGCAACGGCCAAAGGGCGGCGTTGGCGAGCCCCAGAACCAGCGCCGCAAGCAGGGCAGTGCCGAAATCGCGCATTTCGAAGCCGGGTATGACGTAAGCGGCTATCAGGAGCGACACCGCGCTGATCAGCCAGACAACAAGGAGTTGCATCAAGCGTGTCTCCGCCTAAGGCCGCATACGACTATCGCAGCCGCGAGTTCAATCGATCCATTGAAAAAACTCCACCGTGTAACCACCCGGATCGCGGACCAGGAAGGCGCGGACAGGGACACTGGCGGAATCTGCAGGGTCGCCGAGAATCTCTACCCCCGCTGCGATCAAACGCGCGTGCCAAGCGTCTACGTCGGCGGTGACGAGGCTGAGCATCACGGCGTTGTCGTCGCTTGCACGGTGCGCACCGCGACTCTCATCGACGATGCCGACCGAGGCGGTTGGCGTGATCGCGAAGATCTTCACCCATCCCTGGTCGAAGGTCTGCTCGAGCTGGAGAACGTCGCCGTAGAAACTCGCCGCAGCATCGAGGTCGGCGTAGTAGAGGAACGTGACCTGAGAATCGATTGGCGGCGGGCCCGGCGCCTGCGGGAGCAAGGAGGCCAGCAACAGGGCGACGGAGATCGCGGTTGTCACTGGTCCTCCCGGCGGCTGCAGGAGCTCAGGAACCACGCGATCATGGCCACGAATACCAGCAAACCGACCAGCGGCGCCCAGGCTCCGGCCCACTCTGTGCCAACGCCTCTCGGTGCCGCCCCATTCCAGAATGCAATGCCTGCCAGCAGCACTCCGAACAGGCCGGCTCCACCGACCATTCCGGATCCGAGGAGCACGCCGCGCTCACGGCGGACCTCTCCCAGGTCGGCGTCGGCGGCCGACCGCTCCATCCACCAACGCACGGCACCGCCCAGAAACACCGGCACCATCGTCCCCACTGGCAGGTAGATACCCACCGCGAATGCCAGACCCGGCAGGCCCGCGAGCTCGGCCGCCAGACCGAGAACCACGCCGATCCCGACGAAAGCCCAGGGCAGGTTGGCATCGAGAACGCCTTCGATAACCAGCTTCATCAGGGTCGCCTGTGGCGCAGGCAGCTCGGTGGTGCCGAAACCATAGCTGCCGTTCAGCACGATCAAGGTGAGACACACGAACAGGGCGGAAGTGAGCACCCCCATCACCTCGCCGAGCTGCTGGCGGCGTGGCGTTGCGCCCAGCAGGTATCCGGTCTTGAGATCCTGTGACGTATCGCCGGCGATCGACGCCGCGATGGCGATAACGCACCCAATCGTGAGCGCCGCTGCCTTGCCGAGGTCATCGGTCCAGCCGGCGGCATAGAAGAGCAACGAGACGCCGAGCAACGAGGCGATGGTCATACCGCTGGTAGGGTTCGAAGTGACCCCGACGAGACCGACGATCCGCGACGATACGGTCACGAAGAAGAAGGCGAAAATCCCGACCAGCAGCGCCGCTACCGGACGTGCGTAGACGCTCGGCAGCGGCCCGAAGGCCTGCGGCACCGTGGCCAGCACCAGCAACACGAGGCTGGCTCCGGCCGCCACCGTTCGCAACGACACGTCGAGCCCGGTTCGCGGCGACACCGCGGCCTCGGCATCCGTGAGCCGCGCCCGCAGCTCACGCGTTCCGACGCGGAAGCTCTCGCGCATCGTCGGAATGCTCTTGAACAGCGTCAGCAGGCCGGCGGTGGCGACGGCGCCAGCGCCGATATAGCGCACATAGCGCGTCCAGATCTCCGACGGCCCCATCGCCGCGATCGTCTGCACGGTCTCCGGATACAACGGCGACGCCAGGTCAGCTCCCCAAATAGCAATGGCCGGAATGAGCACGACCCACGACAGCAGCGCACCGCCAACCATGACCGACCCGATCCACGGGCCGAGGATGTAGCCGACTCCGAACAGCGCCGCCGAGACCTCGGTCCCCACCTGCGCCTTGGGCAAGATCGGCAGGCGTAAGTGGACCTCGCCGGGGATCACGCGCGCCAGCCCGGTAAGCGCCTTGATCAGCGCCCCGATCGCCAACCCGTAGAACACCGGCCTGGCTCGCGCGCCGCCAGCATCACTGGCCACCAGGACCTCAGCGCACGCGGTGCCCTCCGGGTACGGTAGCCGCCCGTGCTCGCCGTCGATGAGCAGCTTGCGAAGCGGCACCATGAAAAGCACCCCGAGCACGCCGCCGCACATCGCCAGCACCGTCATTTGCAGTAGTCCGGGATTCATGCCCCAGAGGAACAGTGCCGGCAGGGTGAAGATGGCACCGCTGGCGACCGAGCTCGACGCGGAGCCGATCGTCTGGGCGAGGTTGGCCTCGAGAATGCTCGAGCGTCCTCCGGCGGCGCGCACGGCGTTGAAGAAAGCCACCGTCAGCACCGCCACGGGTATCGACGTGGAAATCGTCAGCCCCGAGCGGAGTCCCAGATATGCGTTCGCGGCGCCGAACAGGATTCCGAACGCCGCCCCCGCCAACACGGCGCGAAGAGTGGCCTCCTTGGGGCTCTCCTCGGCCGAGACGTACGGGCGATAGTCCTCCCCGACCTCGAGCTCGCGATAGGCCTGTCGGTCGAGCCCTCCCACCTCGAGCGCCTCGCTTGCGGATGAGAATTCTGTGGAATGGGTGTCAGAGCGGCTGGAAGATACCACGGCGCACTTCCATCCACCCCTGACGTGACCGGTGTGGGAGGACCCCGCTTCAGAGCCCTGGCAGGCGCACCGCCGCGGCAACGCCCGGCGGGGCGATAATCGTCCCACGCTCGCCGGCGACGATCGCTTGCAGCTGTTCCAGAGAACCGATTGCCGCCGTGCCGCCGGCGAGCTCGGCGAATCGACAAGCAGCTTCGACTTTGGGTCCCATCGACCCGGCGCCGAACTCCTCCCGGCGCAGCTCCTCGGGAGTCGCTCGCCGGATCTCCTCGGATTCGGGTCCACCCCAGCCCCGGTAGACGGCATCGACATCGGTGGCCAGCACCAGCATGTCGGCGTTGAGCTCGATCGCCAGCAGCGCACTGGCGAGATCCTTGTCGATCACGACCTCGGCACCGTGCAGATTGGCTTGCTTGTCATACATGGTCGGGATACCGCCCCCGCCGGTGCAGATGACGATGACACCCTGTTCTACGAGCCACCGGATCGGACGGATCTGGAAGATGTGTTGAGGCCTCGGCGACGGCACCACCCGCCGCCAGCCGGCGCCGTCGGGCGCCACCGTCCAGTCGCGATCCGCGGCCAGGCGTTTGGCCTCGGCCTCTTCGTATATCGGTCCGATGGGCTTTGTCGGATCCGCGAACGTCGGGTCTTCAGGATCGACCTGGACCATCGTGAGGACGGTGGCGAACGGTTGCTCATAGGGCAACAGGTTGCCGAGCTCTTGCTCGATGAGGTAGCCGATCATGCCCTCGGTCTGGGCCCCGAGCACGTCCAGCGGGAACGGCTCGACGGCGTCATAGGCGTGGGCCTGCAACGCCAACAGCCCGACCTGTGGCCCGTTGCCGTGGGAGATCACCAGCTGGTGTTCGGTGGCCACCGGCGCCAGCGAGCCAGCCGCCGCCCGTACGTTGGGGCGCTGCTGTGAGCTGCTCGCGGGCTCGCCACGACGCATGAGGGCGTTGCCCCCGAGGGCCACTACGACCCGCATGCCGATCTCCGGGCAACTCCGGGATGCCGCAATACCCTTGTCCGCGCCGTCAGTGCGGATCGGGCCGGGCGATCGGCAGCCGGGAAATCAACTCGGGTACCCGCGACGATCAGCTCGCCACGAGACCGTCGAGCATCTGCCGTAGCTTCGCCTGGATCTTGCCGACGTTCTGCGGCCCCATCCGTAGCAAGTGCTTCTGGGGCAGGCTCAGGGCCTCCAGCGCCTCGTCGCGATAGGTCAACCGCCCCACCGCGTCGACGAGCTCCGGTGGTTGGTTGACCACCGGTGTCTCCAGCAGAACGCTCAGCGCTCGACGCAGCCGCGGCTCGAACGGACGTTGCTCACCCAGCAGCTCGGCGTAGGCATCATCGGCTAACGACTCCACGCGTCGAAACGCATCTACGGCCGCACCCGCATCCAGCCCATCGACGGCGTCGCCGACGAAATCGTAGCGCCGGTAATTGCCGGGATCCATATGCCAGGTGTCGTCGCGATAGACGGCGTCGAAGGGCTCCTGCGGGGCAAGAAACGGCAGCTGCGCGGCCGGGCTCTCGCCGCTAGCCACGGCGTCGACTACTGCCACGAAGCGGCGCATCACGTCGGCCTCTTCGAGTGCCTTGGCCAGCAACGGCGGAAGACCGAGCATCGAAGCGGCCTGGCGCAGCACACCGTCGCTGCCATCGAGGCTCGGCAACGCTGGCTCGGACGGCTCGACCGGCGGCGGCGGCGGCGCGGGCTCGACGGCGACCACCGGCTCCTCGACCGGTTCGTCGCCACCGCGGAAGTACCAGACTCCTGCCACTATGAGCAGAATAAGCGCAGCGGCAATCAGTGCGGGACGTTGCACAGCGGACCTCCAAAATCTCCACAGGCCTACTTCATCCTACACGAGCACCTACTGCCGGCGCCGAAAACCCGGCCACCTCCCCGCGTCTTACCTCGAGCTCTCGAGGAAGCGCAGAAACTCCCCGTCGGTACCCAGCAGCAGGGTCGTATCCCGGCTGAGTGTCTCCCGGTAGACCTCCAGAGTCTTGACGAAGCGATAGAAATCGGCGTCGCGGTTATAGGCAGCGGCGTAAACATCGGCAGCGGAGGCGTCGGCCGTACCCATGATCTCCTGGGCCTGGCGATACGCCTCCGAGCTGATCGTGCGCAGCTCACGTTCCTTCTCACCGCTGATGCGCGCCGCCTCGCCGGCCCCCTCGGAGCGGAACTGCTCGGCGATCCGCAGCCGTTCCGAGATCATGCGGTTGTAGACCTCGCGGCGGACCTCCTCGACGTAGTTGATGCGCTTGAAGCGGAAATCAAGGATCTCGATCCCCAGATCGGTGGTACGCGTCTGCGCCGCCGCCAGCACTTCGATTGCCAGCGCATCCCGCCCGTCCTCGATGTCCTGCACCGTCTCGCCCTCGGCGATCTCGCCAAGCTCATCGCCGACCGCGATGTCGCGGTTGCTGCTGCGCACCACCTCGATCAGGTCGTGATTGGCGATCGTGTTGCGTGTCTCGCCGTCGAGAATGTCGTCGAGTCGCGACTGTGCGCCGCGCTCGTCCCGCAACCGCTGGAAGAACAGCAACGGGTCGGTGATGTGCCAGCGCGCATACGTATCCACGTGGATGAATCGCTTATCGCGCGTTGGCAGCTGATTGCTGTCGCCGTCCCACTCCAGAAAGCGCTTGTTGAAGAAGTTCGCCCGCTGGATGAAGGGGAGCTTGTAATGCAAGCCCGGCGTGTTCACCGGTCCACCGACCGGTGAGCCGAACTGCGTGATGATTACCTGCTGGGTCTCGTCGACGACGTAGACGGCACCGCTGAGCGCCAGCACGGCGGCGACCAGAACTACTCCGAGGACGATCATACCGGCGCGCTTCATTGGCCTTGCTCCCGGATCGCGGCTGCTGCCGGAATCGCTGGCGACATGGTTTGGCCCTGCATGTTGAGCATGGGCAGCAGGCCGTCGATGTCCTGATCGACGACGATCTTGTGCCGGATGGAGGGCAACAGATCGAGCATTGTCTCCAGATAGAGGCGACGCCGCGTGACCTCCGGGGCACGTCGATACGCTTCGTACACCGATCGGAAGCGGGCGGCATCACCCTCGGAACGGTTGACTCGATCCACCGCATAGCCCTGTGCCTGTTCCACCGCGCGCAGCGCCTCGCCGCGCGCCGCGGGGACCTCGCGATTGAATTGCGCCCGAGCGTCGTTGATCATCCGCTCGCGCTCCTGCTGCGCCTGGTTGACTTCGTTGAACGACGGACGCACCGGATCCGGCGGATTGACGTCCTGCAGGACGATCTGCTCGATGCGGATGCCGGTCTCGTACTGGTCGCACATTTCCTGCAGCCGCCGCTCCACCTCCGAGGCGATCTCCTGACGCCCGATGGTCAGCACCTCGGTAACGCTGCGATCGCCAACGACCGTCCGCATCACCGCTTCGTTCATGTCGCGGAAGGTGTCGGTGATGTTGCGAACCCTGAACAGATACAGGTATGGATCGGACACGCGATATTGCGTCGTCCACTCGACCACCGCGACGTTGAGATCACCGGTGAGCATGGCCGATTCCTCGCCGACCGTGTCGAACTGCGACCGCACACCGGCCGACAGCGTACGAAAGCCGAATTCCTGTTTCAGCTGCCGCTGTACCTCGACCTTCTGCACGGTCTGAATCGGACCGGGCAGCTTGAAGTGCAGCCCCGGCTCGGTCACCGACGTGAACTCGCCGAAGGTGAGCACCACGCCAACCTGCTCAGGGGTCACTGTGTAGACGACGCTCCACAGCAGCCAGATTCCAATGATCACGGCCGGAATCAGGGTCGTCACGCTGCGTGGTATCTTGATGTTCGGGCGGGCTTGAAAGTCACCCACTCGCACGTTGCCGAAATCACCCTTGTCCATATCGACTCTCCGGTTGCGAAAAAAAGGACGGCACACGGACAGGTCCTCAGGGTATCGCGTATGGCCTTATGCCAACCCGTCTGCACGCGCGATCCGGAACGTGCGCGCCGACTCTCTCGTCTGACCCGGGTTCGACGGGTCGGCTGGGCTGTTGCCATTCAACGCCGCCTATGGGCCAGACGATGGTTAGTCGATCCGGACTACGCCACTGGTGCCCGCCCGCGCGAGCGCGACCACGTGCCATACGGGGATACCGTGCACAGGCGACGGCTTCGAATGGGTCGGCGCTTCGGTGGTAGTCTCTCTATACATCAATGTACCTCCTTCGCCCCCGGCGCGAACCCTGCAAGGTCTCCGGGGGCGTTGGTGCCTTAGACAGCAGTTTGGGCCGACCTGTTGTCACACGGACGATTGTCGGCGGGTAGACATGAATCTCGGGCGGCGACGTAACGCGATGTTATCCGCCTCTACCGCCCCACCTATCGTGGCACCGATCGCGAAGCACCAGCCGGATACGGTCCTACGCCACGCGTACCAGGATTGCCCGTCAGTGCCAACGCGTAGATTCACGCCATGCTCCTCAGGTAGGCCGCACTTGGTGAAGTAGCTGGCAACAATCTCGAGGAGATCCTCGCGATACTCCCCAAGCCGGCGATACCAGCCCATCTGACAAGTCGAGACCCATCGCAGTGCCTCCACAGTCTCCTTGAACTCACGGCGGTCTAGGCGGCGACCCTGCCCATCGGTCTCGGAAGAGCCGGCGTAATGTTCGAGGGTCCACTCTCTATCAATCGCGGCCAGTTCTGCGGCTCGGCGATTCTCCCGGAAGTCTGTGATGACGCAGCGCGCCTCGGAGGATTTCGAGGTTCCAGCGAGACGGTTCACCCAGTGTCCATGGAACGC
>CBDAMQ010000023.1:0-191181 GCA_965197275.1 Acidobacteriota bacterium | reverse complement strand
GATGCCCTCGGAGCCGAACCAGACAAGTAGATGGGTGCCGTCCGTTGCAGGGGTTTGATTGGCGTGCGACGCGGTTACATGGCGGGCCGTTCTCGGCAAGCCCTGTCGCGCTACCCGCTCCCAGAGGATGTCGCCGCTGTGCTTGTCGAGGGCGTACACCCGCCACGAGTGCGGAGCGTCTTCCTTGACGTAGGCCAGGACGCCTGAGTCCGCTGCCTCGGAGAAATCACGGAAGGTTGACGCGGTCTCATCGGCCGGAACTGCCGTGGTCACGAACACGCGATCCCCCCAGACGATGGGGCTGGAGTGTCCGAGGCCCGGTATCGGCGTCCTCCAGGCGATGTTGATCGACTCTCGCACGTCCCAGGCGGTCGGCGGCGAGGCTCCGTCGGCGATGCCGGAGCCGTTCGGTCCCCGAAACGAAGCCCACTCCCCAAGACCGGCGATCGCCGGTTCGGTGCTGATCGCATCGGCGGCGCGCGCCTCGACATCGACGGCGCGGATGTCAACGCCGGCTGGCCTTGGCCGGATGGCTACATCAGCCATCCGACGGAAGCGCTCGGATCGCTCGCCCTCATATAGATCCAGCTCGGTCGGTGGAAGCGTCCGACCGCTCAGGGCCACGAAGATCTTTCGCTCGCGGGACCGAAACAACATCTGATCGACGGGCACGAGCGCGACCCGCTTGCCGCCGCGGCGCTCGAGCATCAACTCGCCCTCCTCGAGGCCGGGCTCGAGCGTCAGCGCCTCCTGCGCCTGGCTGCGATAGATCCCCGCAATCCGAGCGAGCCGTTCCGCGGAGCGCACTTGATCGAGCGGACCCGGCTCCTTGGCCCCCGCCTCGATCAACAGCTCGACCAACTCCGCTCGCTCGGCCCGCCTCGCCGCCGCCAGCGCCATGTTCACGTAGGAGGGGTTGGAACCACCCCGGCCGACGATCGTGCGTACGGCCTCGACGTAGCCGGCGCGGATCAGATCGACGAGTGGCTTGCCATCCCTTCCGCCTCCCTTCTCCACCAGCAACCGGATGATCTCCGCCCTCGCCTCCGGCGCCCGAACGTCCGTGTTCGATATGGCAGCGAGCATCAGCGGCGTCTTGCCCCACGGAGATCTGCCGAGCGAGGGGGGGCTGGAGTCGGGATCCGCCCCGTGCTCCAGCAACAGCCTCACGAGCTCGAGGTTGCCCCAGTCGGCGGCGGTATAGAGAGGTGTTACGCCGAAGCCGTTGTCGGCGTTTACATCGGCTCCCTCCGCAAGGAGCTCGCTCACCGCGGCGAGATCGCCGTCTGCCGCTGCGGTCACCAGTTGCTTGTTGAGGTCGTCCTGGCGTTGAGGCGATTGAGTGCCGAGCAGGAGGATCGACAGCCCGCAGATGTACGTCAGTCGGTGAGCTCGTGCACCCACGTCAGCGGAAGGGAGAGTTGTCTCGGGTCTCGGCTCGTCGCGATATCCGACGACCCGGGGCCCTACTTTGGATGGAACGATCGCGATGCAACGGAGCTCCGAGTCTCGCTCTCCGTGATGGCCCCCTCCCTTGAGGAGGACGACCTGGCGGCGCTCAGCGCATGTTCCAGATATCGATCACGTCTTGATACCCGAGCAAGGTCGCGTTGTCGCCGATGTACAACATGGCATCTTCGGTGCGGGCGGGGTCCGCCGGTACGATAGCGTCCCCGATGGCGACCGTGCTGTAGCCGAGGCTGCGGGCGGTCATCATCGTCGGCACGACGCCGATCTCTGCCCCGATGCCGACGATGACGATGGTCGTGAGCCGGTTCCAACGCAGCAGCTCATCGAGAGCGGTGGCGATGAAGGCGTCCGGCCGGTATTTCCTGAGCACCCAATCGTTGGCCTCCGGCTTGATCTCCTCCGGGTTCTCCCAACCCCAGGTGCCCTCGTGCATGGAGATGGTCGACGGCGGTTCATCTTCATCGTAGCTCGAGGGAGGCCTCCCATAGGTAGAGCCATCGGGGTAGGAGGTCCATCGAACATAGGCGACCCGCACGTCGTTTGCCCTGGCTGCCGCCAGAAGCTCCACCATCGGAGCCATGATGCCGGAAACGTCGACGCGCGCTCCCCGAGCGTCGAACGAACCCCCCTCGGCCACAAAGGCGTTGAGCACCTCGTGCACCAGGAGCACCGTATGCTCCGGATCGAGGAGCTCTCCGAGCTCGGCTTGCGTCGGCGCCTGCGCCCCCTCTCGTACCGGCGTCCCAAGGGCGGCCGTCCCCTCGGTGCATCGAGCCGCCAGCGAGCACCTCGGCATCGTCGAACCCGACGCCTGAGCTTTGCCGATAGGGGCTCCCGAGACGACGACCAGCGCCGATACACCGAGAATCGCGCAGCGGAGCTGTTGGTTTTTTCTCATCGTTCACCCTTCCTGGATCCGATCGGCACCCTTTTCGTGATGCGAGCACCTTGGCGATGAACCCGTTGGATTATATATAAAAGAGTGGAGTAGCCGCGGGGCGGCAGCGTTGTTGTGGGACCTGTGCACATCTCAGGTCACCGATTAATATGGGCACATTGGAGCTTTCTGCCCGATCGAACTCAGGATGGTAGATATGTGGCAAAGAGATCGTCCAACCCTGATGATCGCATTCTTGGCTCCGATAGCAATGCTCGTGATAGCAGCTTTCAGTACGGTCACTGCCAGTGTGCTCGCGAGCTCGGGCCGAGTCTCTGAAGACTGGGCTCAGTGGAGAGGGCCGAACCGTGATGGAATCGCCAGCCAGTTCACTCCGCCCAGCAGCTGGCCGGAGAGACTAAACCGCGCCTGGCAGGTCGAAGTTGGAACCGGCCATTCGAGTCCTGTCGTCGTCGAGGATCGCGTCTACCTGCATGCCCGCAACGAGGAGGCGGACGAAGAGACTGTCTTTGCGCTGCAGTTGGGCACTGGAGAAACGGTCTGGACCCGCTCCCAGTCTGTACCCTATCGGATGCATCCGGCCGCGCTGGCCTTTGGCAAGGGCCCCGTTTCGACGCCTGTTGTCTGGGAGGGCAAGCTCTACACACTGGGCAAGGCGAGCGTACTTTCTTGTTATGCGATCGAATCGGGTGAGTTGCTCTGGAGCGACGACTTCAGCTCTCAGTTTGTCGCTACCGTGCCGTTGTTCGGCGCCGGGATGTCACCGCAAATCGAGGATGGGATGCTGTTGGTCCATTTGGGGGGACCACAAAACGGCGCCTTCATGGCGTTGGATCCTCAAGACGGCAGCGTCATCTGGAGATTCAGAGGCGACGGTCCTAGCTATGTCTCACCGATCGTTGTCACACTTCAGGGACAGCGCCAGGTCATCACGCAGACCGACGCACACATCGTCGGGTTGGCGCTGGAAGATGGCAAGCTCTTGTGGCGCATCCCCTTCAAGACCGAGTTTGATCAGAATGTAGTCACACCTCTCATAGCGGGCGAGCAACTGTTGTTGTCAGGTCTGTACCATCCGCTGTTCGCCATCGAGCTCGTACGAGACGAAGAGAGTTGGACACCCCAGCAGATCTGGAGCAACCCGGCACTCTCGCTCTACATGAGCTCACCGGTAATGGTCGGCGATCGTGTCTTCGGAATGACCCACCGGCGAAAAGGTCAGTTCTTTGCGGTGGACCCGGCCACTGGCGAAACTCTCTGGACGAGTATCGGTAGAGACGGACAGAACGCCTCCCTGGTGGTTGTCGGCGACCTGATCGCATTGCTGACGGAGGAGGCGCAGCTCTTCTTGATCGATCCGGACGCGGAGGAGTTCGCGCCTCTGCGCGACTACAGTGTTGCGGACAGCCCGACCTGGGCGCATCCGGTCTTCACGAACGCGGGGATCCTGATCAAAGACCACTCCACGCTAGCGTTATGGCAGATTCCGGAAGCGTAAACCGCGACGTAGCCTTTATCGTTCAGCCCCCAAATCTGTGGCGCTGACGCTGACAGCATAGATCTCGCCGTTTTCATCGCGCTCGCTCACAAACGCGAGCCGCGAGCTGTCCGGCGACCAGACTGGACTGTCATCAGTACTGTCGTTGCGAGTCAGATTGGTTTGCCCCCCGCCGTCCGAGCGCATCAGATAAATTTCGGCGTTGCCATCCCGCTCGCTGACAAACGCGATCATGCTCCCATCGGGCGACCATACCGGGTTGCGATCAACCGCCTTACTGTCGGTCAGATTGGTCACCTCACCGCTCTGAACGTCGATTACTGCGACATCGCTCTGGGCAAGGGTCGAGCTGGTGTCAAAGAGAATCTTGGTGCCATCCGGCGACCAAGAGGAGTGATCCTCTTCGCTCGGGCGATTGGTCAGATTGATCTGCTCCGCCCCGCCATCGTCCATCACATAGATTTCGCGGTTTCCATCACGTTGGCTGATAAAGCTGATCTGTATGCCATCGGGTGACCAGGCTGGGTCGCGGTTGCCGAGGCCATTCTCCGTCAGGTTCAGGTACTTGCCGTACCACGCGACATATTCGGTACCGTCGGAATCCATGATGAAGATGTCACCATTGCCAAGCCGGCCCGTGCTCCCTGCGAACGCAATCATCTCACCGCTCGGTGACCAGACCGGGGTCGAGTTGATGTACGTGCTTCTCGAGAGCACGTCGGCTTCGGTGCCGTCGGCGTTCATCACGTAGTTCCAGCCTGTTGTACTGCCATGCCGATCGGACTCGAAGCCGATCTTTGTGCTATCGGTGGACCAGATTGGAGCCCAGTCGTCGAATTCACTGTTTGAGACGTTGATCTGCCCGGTACCGTCCGCGTTCATCACGTAGATCTCGCGGTTCTTGATGCCTCCGTCTCGATTCGAGACGAACGCGATCTTGGTGCCGTCCGGCGACCAAA
The DNA here is from genome assembly GCA_965197275.1 of Acidobacteriota bacterium. Taxonomy (GTDB): domain Bacteria; phylum Acidobacteriota; class UBA890; order UBA890; family WLXD01; genus DASCOT01. The sequence goes on along the minus strand of CBDAMQ010000023.1, from coordinate 186,356 downwards.
CCGGGTCGGCATCATAGGCAGGGTTTCTTGTCAGATTCGTGAGCTCAGAAGGGGCAGAGATCGCGACCGAGATTCCAAGAGCAAAGAGGATACCGAGGGCACCCACGAAACTACTATTTCGATCTGACATGGGCGGACGCCTCCCTCGGTGAGGCTGCTACTGTCCTTCGACAGCGTGCAACTCGATCCACAACTCCGCAATCTTGCCGTTTTCGATGCGCACGATGTCGATTCCCTCGTACGATCCCTGCTCTCCAGACTCCCTTACCCCAATCATGGTCCAGTGGAATGCGACCAAGTCTCCCTCTGCCACAACATTGTCGTGTTCGAAATTCATGCTCGTCGGAAAGAGCCTGTGATCTACTAGGGCGATTTCTCTGGCCTTGTCACGCCCTGTGACATCTGGGGACCCATAATGAATAACGGGATTGGCCGTGAAGATCTCATCGATCAATGCCAGGTTCTTCCCCTGAATGACCTCCATGTGGAACCGGTGTGCCAGAGCCTTGTTCTTTTCTAGCGCATCCGTGCTCTGCGCAAATGCCAAAGCACTGTGAGCGACAACAGCAACAACCGCTATGCTGATTACTCTTTTCATCACCCTACCTCCTCTAACGTGTACCAAGATCGTTACAAGTCGTTTCTTCCTACCACGCAAATAGGTCTCTTACGGCCTCGCGCTAGGAGACGACAATCAGCTCCGGTGCCATCGTCGTTAGCGAGCGGCATCCGCCCTTCTCGTAGATGAAGGTATCGATCAGCCCCGTGGTGCCGGTCGCGAAGCTCTCGTAGTTGCTCACCTGGCGCTCTTGCATGACCCAATCCGAGCGATCCTCCTCGCCCACGGTGAAGGTCCACCAGCCGCACCAATCCGGCGGAAAGCTGATCCCCAGCTCATAGCCACCGAGCCAGCCATCGATCTTGCCCTGCTGGGCCAGCTGCCAGGCGCCGGTCTCCTTGTAGAACTCCCGCAGGGTCCGCGTCAGCTCGTTGAGCGGCAGGCCGGGCTTGCCGGTAGCGTGCACAACATCCATGGCCCGGCCGTTCATCGCGTACAGATCCACCAGCTCCTGGGGCGGCTCACCGACGAAAAAGGCCCGGCAGGTGTTGCAGTGGTAGCGATTCTTGACCCCGCAGACATCGACGACGACGTGATCGACCTCCTGGATCACGCGCTCCGATGCAATGCCGTGGATGAAATGGTTGCCCCCTGCCTTGACGGCGCACAGCAGGCCCGACATCCCACCGCCGGCACGGGTCATGGCGCGCACGATCTCGCCGTAGAGCTCTAGCTCCGTCATACCGGGCCGGACGGTGTCCTTGGCCGCCTGCAGGCCGATATCGGCGATGCGGCCCGCCTCCTCGACCACCTCGATCTCGGCCGGCGACTTGTGCACCTTGACGTCGATCATGACCTCGGAAGCGTCGATGAGCTCGCAACCCCGATCGCTGAACACCGCCTCGATCTGCTTCATATGGAGGGGCCGCGGACGATAGCTGTTGTACTGCAGCCCCACCGTGCCGTTGAGCCACCCGGCCGCTTCCAGCTCCATGACGTGCCCCTCGCAGGCGCGCTCCCCACCGGGTCGGGGACGCCGGATATCGGTGGCGACGGAGGTCGCCGCCATGAGCTCGTCGTGGCTGTCGAAGTGGATGAGGGTGTCGTGGTCGACGTGCACGGCGGTGAGCGAACTCGGCGCCCAGCTCTTCGGACAGTTCTGTTGATACCAGCTCAGCTCCAGACCGTGCAGGTAACACATGTCTTCGGGCATGGTGACGAACAACATGTCGATGTTGTCCTTCGCCATCCGATCCCGCACGCGACGCAACCGTTCCTGATACTCAGCCTTGGAGAACGGCGGTGGCGGATGGGCACCGATCGTGTTTCCGGGCACCACCGAGCGGGGCGTGAAGCTGCCGCTCGGGGCCGCGTTCACCGTGCCAGAAGTGAGCATTCCCGCTGTTGTCGCTGCCGACGTTGCAAGAAACGCGCGTCGATCGATCTCACGCTTAGCCATCTCGCCTCCGTGGGGTGGGGTGCACTGATCGTAGGGCCTAGTGTGCTGCCGGCCCATGGCGTTACCCAAGCAGGGTTGAGCGCCCGAAGTCTATCGCCGGTGCGCGCGGGGATCCAATGGAGAAGGACCACCCATGCCTTCAGGGCCGTAACGCTCAGCCGAGTCTCGGCGTCAATGGTCCGGCGAGGCCTCGCAATCTAGAATGCAGAGTCTGCTTATTCGGTCTTTCTTGAAGCTTGCGCGGGAGGCATATATCCATGCGACGCACGCTCCTCTGCCTCGGTCTGTCACTCGTCGGCACTGTTTCGGTCGCAGTCCAGGTGTTCGCTCAAGGGCGCCCGTTGGCTCTCGAGGACTACTACCGGGTGAAATCGGTCGGCGACCTACAGATCTCGCCGGACGCGGAGTGGGTCGCCTACACCGTCTCCGTCCGCATCGAGGCGACGAACGAGACCGAGACCGAGTCGTGGATCGTCCGGGCCGACGGATCCGGTGAGCCCGTGCGCGTTCAGCACACGGGTGCAGACGTGGCGGATCCGGAGTGGGCCGAGGACGGCCGCCTGCGCTTCACTCACCAGGAGGCTCGTTGGCTCGTCGACCCCGCTCGACCCACGCAGCCCGCAGTCCGTGACCGGAGCTTCACGCCCGAGGGTGACGTGAGCCCGGACGGCCGCTGGGTGGCCCGCACTCAAGACATGGAGCTGCCGAAGCCCCCAGAGCCGGAGATGACAGAGTTCGAGCGGCGGCACCAGGTGAGGTTCGTGGGCGAGGACTTCGACTGGTATCCGTTCAGGCGCGACGGGCGGGCGTTCCCGCTACCCGCACCAGACGAGGCGCCGCTGACGGAGATCTTCATCGATCCCCTCGAGGGGAGCGCCCCGGCGCGACAGCTCACGCGTCTCGGGCTGCGACCCGGCAACCTCAGTTGGAACCCCGACGGGAGGAGCTTGCTGTTCACCGCCGATGAGTCCGTGCTCGACGAGTTGGCGTACGGCAGGTCGGATCTCTTCCTGGTCACGATCGAGGGACAGCTCACACGAATCACCGACGACGGCTACGCGCACTCGGGGGTGAGCTTTTCGCCGGATGGACGCTGGATCACGTACGTCCGCAACTTCGGCACGGACATGATCACGCAGCAGGACCTTCGACACGGTGGGCCCCGCGATCTCTACATTCGGCCTGCCGGTGGTGGCGAGCCCGTGAACCTGACGGAGGACTGGGATCTCGACGCCAGCTCGCCGATGTGGTCTCCGGACAGCCGCTACATGTACTTCACCACCGGCATCGGGGGAGCGCGCCACCTCTTCCGTGTGTCTCCTGAAGGCGGTGAAGTAGAACAGGTGACGACGGGCCAACGTCGCATCGGAGATCTCGACATCGATCCGGCGTTCCAACGCATGACCTACACCGTGGGAGAGTTCGAACGACCTTCCGAGGTCTACGTCGCGGACATCGACGGACGCAACGAGCGCCGGCTTACCGACGTGCACGCCGAGTTTCTCGCCGAGGTCGAGCTCGCGAGTCGCCCGTCGGAGAGAATCCTCTACGAGAGCTTCGACGGGACACCGGTCGAGGGATTCCTGCTCTATCCGCACGACTACGACCCGCAGGGATCGTACCCGCTCATCGTCGTGAACCACGGGGGTCCGCACTCCGCCTCGGGGTACGGATTCAACTTCAAGAACCTGTTTTTCACGGCCAACGGCTACCTCGTCTTCCTTGCCAACTTCCGCAGCTCGACGGGCTACGGGGACGACTTCAAGTGGGGTACGTGGGCAGGATGGGGGACGAACGACGGCGAGGATGTGCTCGCCGGTGTGGACCATCTGATCGAGCAGTATCCCGTGGATCGGGCCCGGGTGGGCTCGACGGGTCATTCGTACGGTGGGATTCTGACCAACTGGCTCATCACCCGGTACCCGGACCGCTTCAGGGCGGCGGTTTCCGGTGCCGGCGCCTCCAACTGGACGAGCAACTACGCTTTGTCAGACGTCGCGCGTACGAAGGAGCTCGAGTTCCTCGGGCCTCCGTGGGACCCCGAGGCGCGTGATGTCATGATCCGACAGTCTGCCTACCTCAACTCGGGAGGTGTTCAGGCGGCGACGCTCTTCGTACACGGTTCAGTGGACTATCGCGTGCCGCTCGAAGGTGCCATCCAGCTCTACACGTCGCTCAAGAAGCAGCGTGTACCCACGAGGCTCGTCATCTACGAAGGGATGGCGCACGGAATCCGTGGCCACTGGAACAACGTGCACCGGATGATGACCGAGCTGGGGTGGTGGGAGAAGTACCTCAAGCCGACGACGACCGCGCAGTTGATCGGTCGCAAGTAGGTCTCACGGGCCACATGGCGACATTCGATGATTTCATGAGGATCGACATCCGCGTCGGAACGATCGTTGCTGTTGATCCGTTTCCTCGTGCTCGCAATCCCTCCTACAAGGTCACCGTGGATTTCGGCGATTCAGACATCGGTCGCAAACGCTCTGCTGCACAGGCGACGAATTACACAGAGGAAGAGCTGCTCAATCTCCAAGTGCTCTGCGTTGTCAACTTCGAGCCGAAGAACATCGCCGGGTTCATGTCGGAGGTGTTGATCCTGGGTGCTCCCTCAGACGAGAACCCTGAGAAGGTGTCGCTGTTGACGACGAGTCGGCGCGCCGGACTCGGCAGCAGAGTCTACTGACGCGTTAGTCCCCAGCCTTGACGATCTCCTTCATGTACCGGCTGATGAAACCGGAGGGTCCGCCCTCGTGAGCGGAGTACCGACCTGCTGAGTAGGCGCCTGATTCGATGCCGGCGTGGTTGTTGTCGGTGATCCAGATGTCCTCCTGGATCGTCACGTGCCAGAGCGCCTTGACGTTGTCGGGTTCGAAGTCGATGCCCTCGCGAGCGTCCGGGTGCACGAGCCAGACAATCTCGCAGTCGGTGAAGTTCTCCGTCCGCGGCGTGAATCGCGCCACGGCGACGTGGTCGTCGTAGCACTGCCAGTAGCCGGTCGACTCGGCCGTCGTGACCACGTTGGTCTCGTTGTTCCAGCCATCGATGTTGGGCAACAAGATCGACGCCGCCTTGCCGTCGATCGAACCGGTCACGAAGCCGGGGTTGAGCATCCCGCCGAAGCTGTACTCCGGCTCATCGTCTCCCATGCCCTGGCTGCCCATGCCCGCGGCGGGTCGTCGGTCGCGCCATGCCTTCTCCGGAACCCACGCCGCGACGGCCGCAGCACGCTCGGCGCGCTGCTCTGCGGTGACCTCGTTGCTCCAGTTGTGAGTGGTCACCAGCGGCGTGTGAGCCGGGCCGCAGTGGTAGCACTCCTTGAAGTTCTCCAGCGCCAGCTTCCAGTTGGCGTTGATCGGGTAGTACTCGCGCGCTCCGACCTTCAGATCGGCGAGGCTGTACTTGTCGGCAATACCGCGCAGGCGACTCACTGCGGCGTCGAAATCCGGCGGCGTATCGGATTTCGACAGGTTTACGAACACCTGCCCGGCCGCCACCCGCGTGTGGCACGGCAGCAGGCCGTTGTCGGCCGGGTCGAAATCATCCTGCATGCCATAGGCATAGATGAGGCTGCCCTCGGTGTCATAGGTCCACGCGTGGTACGGGCAGCGGAACACCGGAGAGTTTCCCGTCTGGCCGAGTTGCTTGACCGACAGACGCGGATCCGAGGGAATCGAGTCCGCGTCGTGGCGACACAGACGCGAGCCTCGATGACGACAGACGTTGTAGAAGCCGCGGATCTCGTTGTCCTGGCCGCGCACGATCAGGATCGACTCGGAGCGGCCGAACTCGAAGACGTAGAAGTCACCGGGGTTGGGAATCCGGCTCGCCTGGTCGGTGTATTGCCAGAAGTTCTCCGCCACGAACGCCTCGTCGGCGTCGAAGTGCTCCGCCTGCACGTAGTACTCGGACGGGATCGTCGTGCCTTCCTTCCAGCCGTTGACGCTCTCTCGCTTCGGCAGCGGGCCCTTCAAGAGGGGCGCGCCCGTGCCACCGTAGCCGATGCCGTCGTTCGGCAGCTCGACGCGCTTCGCACGACCGTAGGTTGCTTTCGGAGCAGCGGCCTCCGATGGGGCGCCGAGCAAAGTCTTCGGCAGCGTGACGGCAGCTGTACCCGCGGCGACCGACGTCTTGGCGAAGGTGCGCCTGCTCAGCTTGGTCTCCGCACGATCCGCTCTACCTTTGTCTTGGTTGCTCATGCCGCCCTCCATCCGTCGAGCCTGGTACCGATGTGCCTTCCACTTGGAGAACGACGGATATCACGACGCTGGTGTAATTACAACGGGAGTCGGGTAGCAGGATCGCCGGGTACGACGACCCTTGACACCACCGCACGGCGAACGAGACGGTCGGCCCAGGCGGTGGCTAGGTACAATGCGCCACTGCCCAGCCATGAACCGTTTGCGTGAGCAGCGTGTTTCCATCGGTCACCAAGAGTACAAAAATGCCTGATTCGTACGACATCCGATCAGTCGCCACGGAGGACCACTCGGATTGGCTCACGCTGTGGCGGCTTTACCTCGTCTTCTACGAGTCGTCCCTATCTGAGGTCGCGACGGCGGTGCTGTGGCGGCGATTGCTGGATCCGCAACACCCATTTCGCTGCTTCGTCGCGGTGGATACGAGTACTCAGCGCCTAGTCGGCATTGTGCACTTCTTCGCACATCCTGATACCTGGGAGCCTGAGCTCGTCTGTTACCTGCAAGATCTGTACGTCGATGAACCCGTGCGGGGCGGCGGCGTGGGAGCCGCACTTATCGAAGCTGTTCGCGACGAATCGGAGCGTTGCGGTTGGGCGTCCGTCTACTGGCATACCATGCACGACAATACTCGGGCACGCGGGCTATACGACAAGCTCACCGGCGGGACGGATGGCTTTGTCACCTATCGGCTGAACCGAACTCCGCCGCCGGCGGCCACGTCATCGGACCAAACCTAGAGGAGTAGAAGATGGGCGCTTTCGATAACGCCAAGAAGTTCTTGGAGGCTTGTGACACAGCAGCGGGATGGGAGGCCTGTAAGGAGTATGTCGCTGACGGTGCGACGTTCAACGCGCAGAGTGAGCCGCTGGTCGAGATAGACACGGTCGAGGCCTACTGCGAGTGGATGGATGGCTTTGGCAACGTGACGGTTCCCGGCAATAGCTACGACCTACACACCTCTTCTTATGACGAGGCGACGAGAAACGCGGTGTTCTTCGCGACTTTCCACGCCACGCACTCTGGCGACGGTGGTCCGGTGCCTCCGACCAACAAGGCAACGAGCACGCACTATGTCTATGTCCTGACCATGAACGACAGCGACAAAGTCGAGCGCATGATCAAGATATGGAATGCCCCTTGGGCGATGAAGGAACTCGGCTGGATGTAGCCCCCGTCCGCTCCTGGACGCTGAGGGACCGCAAGGCCCGGGGTTCCGCGATCAGGTTCACCCGGCCCACCGTTACGCAGGGGGACACCGTGCGAAGCAGGCTGATATCAAACCTTGTCCTGATCCTCCTCACCGCCGCCTGTGCAGGTCAGCAAGCTGTGACGCGGCCCGACGAAGCGCCGGCTGGGGCCAGCGACAACCAGTTTCTGTTGACCTACCCGAACCTGGCGAATCCTGGCGGTGAGGTGCTGCTCGAGAACGAGCTCGTCGTCGTGCAGCGGTTCGTCGTCGGCCCGGGCGAATGGGAGGGGATCCACGCTCACCCCGGCAACCAGGTTTTCGTGCATGTCAAGGGCGGGCAATGGTCCGGCCGCAGCGGGGGAGGCGAGGCTGTCCTCGGCGCCAACCGTGAGGACGGTGCGGTGGGATGGATGGCCCCGATCCCCCTCAGCGAGGGGCACGAATCGGGCAACACCGGCGATGCTCCGATCGACTTGATCTGGGTGACGCTGAAGAAGGACGGGCCAGTAGCCCCCGCCGACACGCAGGTCGTGTTGACCTATCCGAACCTGGCGGACCCGGACGGTGACTTGCTGCTCGAGAACGACCGTGTCGTCGTACAGCGGTTTGTCCTCCGCCCCGGTGAGTGGGAAGGCATCCACTCGCATCCGGGCAACCAGGTGTACATCCACATCAAGGGAGGCATCTGGTCGGGACGCCGCGGCGGCGTGCAAGGCGATCCGTCGCCGTTCTCCGAAACCGGGTCCGTCGGCTGGTCGAACGCGGTTCCCTTGAGCGCACAGCACGAATCAGGGAACACCGGCGACACCACGATCGACCTGATCTGGGTGACGCTCAAGTAGGAGCGCCCTAGTCTCCCGATCCGCAGGCCGAGCGCTGGAAGCACAGGCCCTCTCCGTCGTCCGGCACGGTGCCCGTCTTGTCGAGGATGCCGTCGAGCCGCAGGTCCGAAGGGCCACCCTCGACCTGCCCCAAGTCCGGGAATCAACAACGTCGCTTCCGGTGCGGGTGGCCGATAACCCAACGAGTGAGGCCGCACCTGGTTGTACGCGGCGCCATCGTTGCACCAAGCTCTGCGCCTCAGTGAGGTGTAGGATCTCCCCATCAGCAGCTCGGTCGGGACGCCGCGGCGGCGTCGCAAGGCGATCCGTCGCCGTTCTCCGAAACCGGGTCCGTCGGCTGGAGTCGAACGCACTCCCTGGTGTACTCGTCTCGTCAGAGACGAAGCGCTCTGCCGTCGTGGGTTCGTTCGTGCACGAAGTCACCCAGACGTGATCTGTCCTTTCCGGCCTCAGTCGCACGCACGATCCATCATTGAGCCACAAGCGCCCTCGCTTGGGCTGCTTTTTCGGTACTTTCAGTCCTTCACGACGCCACAGCCGCTCGATCCTCTTGTGATTCACTCGCCATCCCTCACGCACCATCAGAGCCGTAATCCGCCGGTACCCATAGCGCCCGTACTGCGTAGCTAGCTGAGTCATCCGGCGCCGTGACCTTGGCTCATACTGTGCGTGGAGGCACCTGGCCCAGCCTCTGCAGTCGCCTCTCGGACACCCCCAGCGACTGCTGCGCCTGTTGCACTGGACGTCGACGCGCCGGGCTCAGAAGTTTCCCGACGACACCTCTTTGAGGATGGCATCGAGGCCCGCCAGCAACTTCTCCGTCGCTCCGCTGCTTGAGTCGGCCTGATCCCCCTCAGGCCACCGTCCTTACGCCACCGGTAGTACGTGTTCTCGCTGATGCCTAGCTTCCGGCATGCCTCCGGGGTCTTGGCTCCTTTCGCTAGCCCACCTCTGCCTCCCTGAGCTTGGCGATGATCTGCTCCACGGTCTACCGCTTCCGGGCCATCCTTCCCCCTTCTCGAGCCACCCTGAGAGCCTCAAATCCTAACTCTCAAACTGGCCCGATTATTTGGGGGGCAGATCCCTCCGCAACCGTGACCGGGGTTATGTGATCGAACGCCATCGTGCTGCTGGACTGACCACCACCGGTGGTTCCGAGCATGATGTAGTCGCGACCGTTCCTCACGGCATGAGACAGCGTGTGGCGGTGCCCGTTGAACAAAGTGTACGGACGATCCGACAGGGCCGCCTCGATCGCTACGAAGTCGGGGTCCTGGCCCTCCACCCAGACCGGCTTGTGCATGAACAGCATCGTCCATCGGACACTCGGATTGTCGGCCAGGGCAGCACGGAAGTAGTCCGACTGCTCCGGCCCGATATCCCCGGTTCGACGCTCCGGTATCTGGGAATACTCCATCTCCTCGACGCCTTCGGCGCCCTGCGCGCGAGCCTCGACTGTTGCCTCGCGAGCCCGGTAGATCTGGCGCATGCGTTCGTCCGTGTAGTCCTCTGTGTCAAGCACCAGGAAGAGCACGTTCTTGTATACGAAGTGGTAGTAGCGAGGTCCGTGCCGCTGCGCCCAAACATCCCGCATCACGTGGTTTGGCAGGTCGTGGTTTCCCCCGACGCGAAACACCGGGGCAGATGCCTGGTCGGCGCGGTCATCGAAGGCATCCCATTGGCTCGCTAGCTCCGCCAGATCCTCGCTGTAGCCGTCGATCAGGTCACCGACGCTGAGGATCAACTCGGGACGCAGCAGCGAGAGCTGCCGCACCGCGACCTCGAAAATGCGGTCCCTCTCCGAACCGTTGAGATCCGAGAAGACGGCGAATGTGAACTTGCCATCTTCATCGTCGAACTCCTCGTGGGTCCACGGCGTCGCTGCCGAAAGCAGGTCATGTTCGAAGTCGTCGGGAGTGAGGCTGGAGCATCCAAACGCGGCGCATACGAGCGGGAGCGTGCACCGAAGAACCAGCGACAAAGGGCGGGGCATCACGGTCGTCTCCTTGCGGTAGGAGCCACATGACTTGTAGTCGAGAAACGGTGCCGTGGATGTCGGCTCATGGCGTTATTCAGCCGCACTCTGCCAGGATCTCCGTTAAGTTGACAATGCCGTAGTCCAAGCGCTTCGCGCTCGCCCTCGCCGCAATCAAGGAGACTGACCATGCGTCGCGTTCTCGCAGTTGTTGCCATGTTGCTGTTTTCTTCCGCCGCCTGGTCGCAACAGGGCCGACAGGGCTACTACCGCTATCCGACGCTAAATGGCGACACGTTGGTGTTCGCTGCCGAAGGCGACCTGTGGCAGGTACCCACGACCGGCGGGCTGGCGCAGCGGCTGACTTCCCACGCGGCGGAAGAGAGCCACCCGACCATATCGCCGGACGGCCGCACGCTGGCTTATCGCGGCAACTACGAGGGCGTGGCCGAGGTATACACGATGCCGCTGGCAGGCGGGCTGCCGCAACGGCAGACCTATGAGGCCGATCCCTCGACACCCGTCGGCTGGACGCCGTCCGGCGAGCTCGTGTACACCACCGCCAGCTACTCCACGTTGCCGAAGCGTCAGCTGGTCGAGCTCGACCTGATGGCGAACACACGCAGCGTCGTACCGCTGGCTGACGCAAGCGAGGCCGCCTACGGCGACGATGGGGCAACGGTCTTCTTCGTCCGCCCGGCCTTCCACGGCAACGTCACCAAGCGCTACACGGGCGGCACCGCGCGCAAGATCTGGAAGTACGCCTCGAGTTCGACCGATGCTGAACCGCTCACCGCCGACTACGACGGCGAGAGCCACACGCCGATGTGGTCGAACGGCCGCATTTATTGGGAATAATATACGGTTTTACCCTCCCGTGGGTAACATCGTATGTAATTCCCCATTTATTTCGTGACTCCTCGCGACGGCACGATGAACATCTGGTCGATGAACCCGTCGGGCGACGATCTGCAGCAGCACACGCGCCACAGTGGATGGGACGTGAAGGAAGCGTCGCTTTCCGACGAGCATATTGCCTACCAGGTGGGGGCCGACATCTGGACTTTCGATATCGCCGCGGACTCGTATGCGCTAGTGCCGATCAGCCTCGCCTCCGACTTTGATCAGTTGCGCGAGAAGTGGGTCACGGAGCCGATGGACTACCTGACCTCGGCCCACATCCACCCCAACGGTGAGAGCATCGTGCTGACCTCGCGCGGGCGCGTGTTCGTGGCACCAGCCGGCTCGGGTCGGCTCGTTCGCGCCTCGCGCCGCGAGGGCGTGCGCTATCGCGACGTCGTGTTCATGCCCGATGGCGACACTTTGCTCGGGCTGACCGACGCTAGCGGCGAGATCGAATTCACCACCATCCCGGCCAACGGGGTTGGCGATGAGTCGCCCATCACCGACGACGGTGCGGTACTGCGCTTCCAGGGCACCCCGTCGCCAGATGGCTCCCGAGTCGCCTATCGCGACAACAACAACGATCTGTGGCTGCTCGAAGTGGGTACCGCCCAGCAGCACCTGGTGTCGACCAACCGCGAAGGAGTGCGCGACGTCGCCTGGTCACCCGACAGTGGTTGGCTGACCTATGCGCAGGTTGCGGTGAATACCTACGCGCAGCTGTGGCTGTACGAGGTGGCAACCGGGACACGGACGCCGCTGACCTCGGACCGCGTCAACAGCTTCAGCGCGGCCTTCAGTCCCGACGGGGACTGGCTGTACTTTCTGTCGGACCGCAACCTGCGTACGTCGGTCGGCAGCCCGTGGGGGCCTCGTGCCCCGGAGCCGTACTTCGACCGTACGATGAAGATCTACCAGATCTCCATGCGCGCCGGCCTGCGCTCGCCGTTCGCACCGGATGACGAGATCAGTCGTGCGCTCGAGGCGGCCAAGGACTCGCCGGCGGACTCGTCAGACGGCGACGACGTTGAGGAACCGAGTGACCGGAGCATGACCGTCGACCTCGACGGCATATCACGGCGGGTCAAGGAGGTGCCGGTCGAGCCCGGCAACTATACGGGGCTATCGGTGAACGAAGATGCTCTGTTCTGGTGGGCGCGCGAATCCGGCGGCTCGCGCAGGCATCTGATGGGCATGGCCATCGGCAATGACGACCCGGAGCCCGAGCAGGTTCTCGAGGGGATCAGTGGCTATGAGATGTCGGCCAACGGCAAGAAGCTGATGGTGCGGCGCGGCAGCGATATCTACGTCATCGATGCCAAGCCCAGCAGTGCGAGTGGCACCCTTGCCAACAACCAGGTGGATCTCGACGGCTGGACGTTCTCGATCGATGTCGCCGCCGACTGGCGGCAGATCTTCATCGACGCATGGCGTCTCGAACGCGACTATTTCTACGACCCGGGCATGCACGGCCTCGCCTGGGATGTGGTGCTGGAGAAATACCTCGAGCTGGTCGGCCGCGTCACCACCCGCGCTGAGCTGAACCAGCTGATCGGCCGCGTGATCGGAGAGCTGTCGGCCCTGCACACGAGCGTTCGTGGCGGCGACATTCGCGACGGGGAGGAAGACGTGGCGGTCGCCAGCCTCGGGGCTCGCCTGATTCGCGAACCGGGTGCTGGCGGGTACCGAATCGACCACGTCTACCAGGGTGACCCGGACTACCCGGATGAGCTGTCGCCCCTGGCCGATCCCGACCTGGGCATTGCCGACGGTGACGTCATCGAAGCGGTCAACGGCGTCGCCACGCTGTCCGTAGGCCACATCGGCGCGTTGCTGCGGAATCAGCAGGGTCGGCAGGTGCTGCTGCGTGTCCGATCTGGAGCCGGGGGAGATGGCCGCGACGTCGTCGTCGTGCCCGCCGCCAACGAGCGAAACCTGCGCTACACCGACTGGGAGTACTCACGGCGGCTGGAGGTCGAAGACGCGGCCGCCGGCCAGATCGGCTACGTCCACCTGCGGGCCATGGGATCCAACGACATCAACGCTTGGTATCGACAGTTCTACCCGGTTCACGATCGGCCGGGCTTGATCGTCGACGTGCGCGAAAACAACGGCGGCAACATCGACAGCGTCATCCTCGAGAAGCTGATGCGACCGGCCTGGTTTTACTGGAAGAGCCGAGTCGGTCGGCCAACCTGGAACATGCAGTACGCCTTCCGGGGCCACATGGTCGTGCTGGTGGATGAGAACACCGCCTCGGACGGTGAGGCGTTCGCCGAGGGATTCCGTCGCCTGGGAATGGGCCCTGTGATTGGCACGCGTACGTGGGGCGGTGAGATCTGGCTGTCGTCGTCGAATCGACTCAGCGACGGTGGGCTGGCCCGAGCCCCGATGAACGGCGTGTATGGCCCCGAGGGAGAATGGCTGATCGAACAATGGGGCGTGGTGCCCGACATCGAGGTGATCAACCTGCCGCACGCTACCTTCAACGGCGAGGATGCCCAGCTCGACACCGCCGTCGAGTACCTGCTGCAGAAGATCGCCGAGGATCCGCGCGCCATTCCGACACCGCCTGACTATCCGGACTTGAGCTTCGACTACCCTCGCGATCAGCAGCAGTAGCCAAGCGAGCACCTCCGCTCGAGGGTGTCCGATCACGGAGAGCCCAAAGAAGCCACGGCAGTGAGAGCGGTGACGTACAGTAGCCGGCGGAAGCCGGCCTCGCCGTTTCGCTCAGAGCGCGTTACCCAACGCAGAAGCAGAGAACCTCGTGAACACCAGTCGGCTTGATGCGCTGTTTAACCCCAGGGCCGTCGCAATCGTGGGCGCGAGCGAACGCGCCAGCTCCTGGACGCTCGAGATCTACAACAATCTCGAGAGCCTGGGATTCCGGGGCGAGATCTTTCCGGTTAACCCCGGGCGGCCGAGCGTTTGGGGCCGGGATGCCTACGAGAGCCTCGAACAGATTCGCGACGAGGTCGACATGGCGATCATCGCGATTCCCGCCACCGCGGCGGTCGACGCCGTAGCAGCGTGCGGCGCGGCCGGCATCCCGGCGGCAATGGTCGTTTCCAGCGGCTTCCGAGACGCTGGGAGCGAAGGCGCCGAGATCCAGGACGCGCTCGTCGCAGTGGCCAAGGCGAGCAACGTCGCCGTGCTGGGACCCAACGTCGAGGGCTTCATCAACTATCGCGATCGTGTGGCGGGCTACGGGGCCGAGATGCCTCCGAGCTCCAGCGTCGGCTCGATCTCGATGTTCTCCCAGAGTGGCACCGCGGCATGGACGTTCGCGCATATGGCAGGTGATCGCGGTGTCGGCCTGCGACTCGTCACAGGGGTCGGCGTGGAGGCCACCCTCGACATCGGAGACATGCTCCAGTGGGCAGCAGCCGACGAGGCGACCTCGGTCGTAGCGTGTTACGTCGAGACGATTCGCGACGTCTCCAGTCTGGGCAGCGGTCTCGACGCCATGGCGCAAGCAGGCAAGCCCGTGGTGGTGTGCTGCCCGCGCGTGGTGGCTGACGCCGCGCGCCGGTCGGTGATTGCACATACGGGCGAACTGCTGGGCGACACGACACTGCGCGACGCCTTCCTGCGTCGGCGCGGCGCCGTGGTGGTTCACGACCCCATCGCCCTGTTTGAGACTGCCCTCCTGATCGAGGGTTCCCCAGCACGGGTTCGTGGCACGGTCGCCGTGGCCATGCAGTCTGGCGGAAACTGCACACTCTTCGCCGACGCGCTCGACGATAGCGAGGTCACTCTCGGTGAATTCAGCCGGGAAACAACGCTCGCGCTGCGGGAGATTCTGCCGGACTTCGCCGAGCCCCGGAACCCGCTCGACGTAACCGGCCAGGCGGTCTTCGACAGCGAGATCTACTGCGCCGCGATCGACGCGTTGGCAGCGGACCCCGAAGTCGGCATCGTGGTGATCGACGTCGCGCCCAGTCGCCGCGATCCGGACGGCTCCCTGCTCAACGTGATCCTGAAGCACGCGGGAGAGGTACAGCGCTCCAGCGGAAAGCCTGTCATCTCCGTGCTCGCAACCCCGTTCTCGTATCCTCCGCGCACGGCGACGCTGCTAGCTGAACAAGGGGTAACCGTGCTTCAAGGCCACGCCGCGTCCGCCAACGCGATCGCTGGCTTGATAAGCAGTTCTCGACAGACGCCACCCATCTCCGAGCGCAGCGTCGACAGGCCCGACATCTCGATTCCCTCGGGGGTGCTCGATGAGACAGAGAGCGCCCGCATCTTCGCCGCGTACGACATCGAGCGACCCCGCGAGCTGGTCGCGCATACTGCCGAACAGGCGGCGGATCGCGCCGAGCAGATCGGCGGCCGTGTGGTGGTGAAGCTCGTCTGTGCCGAGGTGGCGCACAAGGCGCGCGAGGGTCTGGTAAGGCTGCGGCTCGAGTCACCTTCGGAAGTCAAGGTGGCCGCCCAAGAAGTGCTTGATCGCGCGCGGGAACTCGGCACCGGTGGCAGTCTGCTTGTTCAGCAACAGCTCCCGGCAGGGCCGGAGTTGTTGCTCGGCGTGACCGTGGATCCCGCCTACGGGCCGGCGATGACCGTTCGGCCCGGGGGCGGCGACGTCTCCGGGGTTTCGAAGTTCCGAATGCTTCCTCTGCGCCAGGGCGAGGCGGAGGACGTCGCTGCCGAGGCATCGTCTCAGGCTGCAGCCAAACTGTCGGATTCGGAGCTGCGAGCGCTGGCTGGAGCTGTGGATCGGTTCTCGTGGATCGGAATTGATCTCGCGGATCGGCTGCTCGAAATTGAGGCCAATCCGGTCATCATCACGGATGGCCGCGCCGTCGCTGTGGACGCGCTGGCCGTCATGAAAGAAGAAAAAGGAGAGGACTGATGTCGAAAGAGGCAGCGCTGCGCGTGCGTATGTCGGCCCGCGATGCCCATTACGGTGGAGCCCTGGTGGCAGGCGCCAAGATGCTCGAGCTATTCGGCGATCTGATCACCGAGCTCGCCATCCAACAGGACGGCGATGAGGGCCTGTTTCGCAGCTACGATGAAGTGGAGTTTCTCGCCCCCGTCTACAGTGGCGACTTCATCGAGGCCAAGGGTCGCATCGTCAAGATCGGCAACACCTCGCGACGTTGTGAATTCGAAGCCCACAAGGTCATCGCCGTTCGACCGGATGTGAGTGATTCTGCCGCGGATGTGCTGCAGGACCCTGTCCTCGTGTGTCGGGCCACAGGCACGACGGTGGTTCCCAAGAGCAAGAAGCGCCTCTAGTGGCCTGGAACAGGGGACTAGCCACACGCGATCATCGCCAGCCGCAACTTTGAGCCTCCGCTAATATGCGCATATATCTCGTCCGCAACCGGTCGCGGCAGGCTGACGCGCAAACTCGAATCGATGCTGGAGATCTGAAATGAAGGTCGTGCTGGCCTATTCCGGAGGACTCGACACGTCGGTCATCCTGCGCTGGATTCAAGAGAACTACGACGCTGAGGTAATCGCCTACACGGGAGATGTCGGTCAAGGCCGCGAAGAGGTGGACAATGCGCGCCTGGCGGCGGAGCGCACCGGAGCGGCGGCCATCCAGATCGACGATCTACGCGAGGAGTTCGTCACCGACTGCGTCTTTCCAGCGCTGCGCGCCAACGCTGTCTACGAGTCGTACTACCTCATGGGGACGGCGCTGGCGAGGCCTGTGATCGGCCGGGGGCTAGTACGCGCGGCCGAGAAGCACGGCGCCGAGGCGATCGCGCACGGGGCCACCGGCAAGGGCAACGACCAGATCCGTTTCGAGATGGCCGCCTACGCCCTGAAGCCGGACATCAAGGTCATCGCTCCATGGCGCGAATGGAGCCTCAAGGGGCGCTCCGACCTGATCGGCTACGCACGAGAACATGGCATCGACCTGTCGACGGTGCCAAAGCCTGAATACTCGATGGACGCCAACCTCATGCACGTCTCCTATGAGGGTGGTGTGCTCGAGGACCCGTGGGCAGGCCCTCCGCCCGGCATGTTTCGCATGACGACAGACCCCGAGGATGCTCCGGACGATCCCGATTACGTCGAAGTGTCCTTCCACGAAGGAGTGCCCATCGCCATCAATGGCGAGAGCCTCTCGCCGGTGCCTCTGCTCGAGCGAGCCAACGAGATCGCCGGACGCCACGGCGTTGGCCGGGTGGACATCGTCGAAAATCGTTTTCTGGGCATGAAGAGCCGTGGCGTGTATGAAACCCCCGGCATCACGCTGCTGATACACGCCCATCGCGCCATCGAGTCGATCACGCTTGACCGCGAGGTGCACCACCTGCGTGACGAGCTCGTGCCGCGTTACGCCGAGATGGTCTACAACGGCCTGTGGTTTAGCCCCGAGCGCGAAGCGCTGCAGCAATTCATGGACTCGCTGCAGGAGCGCGTTACCGGCGATGCACGCCTGAAGCTGTACAAGGGCGCGGCCACGATCGTCGGGCGGCGATCGACAACACGTACGCTCTACGACCACGCAACCGTGACCTTCGAGGCCGACGACGTCTACGACCAGGGCGATGCGACGGGCTTCATCCGGCTGCGCGCGCTGCGATTGCGCACCCTGGGCGCGCGGCGGATCTCGGAAGGCGAATGATGTCTCTGCTCAGGGATCGTTTCAACGGAGGGCTCGGCGAGCTCATGCAGCGCTTTTCGTCGTCGCTGCAGCTCGATCTGCAGATGCTCGACGAGGACATACAGGGCTCGACGGCACATGCGCAGATGCTTGGCGAGACCGGCATCATCTCGAAACTGGAATCTACAGCCCTGTGCGACGGGCTGGCACGCGTGCGCGAAGACCTTGCCTCGGGGGCCTGGGTGCCGGGCGATGAATTCGAGGACGTGCACATGGCAGTCGAGGCGCGCCTGTCCGAGATCCTCGGTGAGGTCGCAGGCAAACTACATACGGCGCGTTCGCGCAACGATCAGGTGGCCACCGACCTGCGCCTGTGGCTAAAGACGCGTCTGCGACGACTCGATAGCGCGCTGATCAACCTGCTGCGTGTGCTCCTGGATCGGGTCGAGAGCGACGGCTCCACGCTTCTGCCGGGGTTCACACACCTGCAGCGAGGTCAACCGATCCTATTCGGCCATCATCTGCTGGCCTACGCATGGCCCTTGTCACGCGACCTCGGCAGAGTACGCGATGCGTCGCATCGATTCGACGAGTGTCCTTTGGGAGCGTGCGCGATGGCGGGCACCTCCTTCCCGATCGACCGGCATCGCACCGCCGAGCTGCTCGGCTTCAGATTGCCCACAGAGAATGCGATGGACTCGGTGGCAGCGCGCGACCATGTTCAGGAGGTTGCCGCAGCGTGTTCGATCCTGTCCTGCAACCTCTCGCGCATGGCCGAGGAGCTCGTCCTCTGGAGCTCGACCGAGTTCGCCTTCGTGCGCCTCAGCGATACCTGCTCCACTGGCTCTAGCATCATGCCGCAGAAGCGCAATCCCGACGCTGCCGAGCTCGTTCGCGGCAAATCGGCAACGGTGCTCGGCTGCTGCACGACTCTGCTTGCCCTGCCCCGTTCCCAACCCTTGGCCTACAACCGCGACATGCAGCAGGATCGTGAGGCGCTGTTCGTGGCCGTCGACACGACCATCGACTGCATCCTCGTCATGACGGAAGTGTGGCGGGATCTCTCGATCGACAGCGAGCGCTACGAAGCCGACCTCATCGGCGACCCGTGTCTGGCGACGGAGGTCGCCGACGACCTCACCCGCGGTGGTTTGCCGTTCCGTACCGCGCACAGCATCGCCGCGCGGTTGGTCCGCCGCTGCGAGAGTCTGGGCTGCACGCTCGACGACTTGGCCGAAGATCAGCTCGAAGCCGTCCACGCGGGGCTCGCCGAGGTGGTGTCTCGCGTCGGCTCGCCACGCGATGCGGCGGAACGCCGCCGGTCACACGGCGGCTCGTCGTCGTCAGAGATAGCGCGGCAGGTCGACGTCCTGCGCGAGCTAACCAGCGATACACAAGGCTAGCGCAATTTGGGTGCAGTACTGGCCAGCGTCGCGCGATGGCGCCACCCGTAGCGCGCGCAGCCTCGTGAGGCGACTACTCCCTCGGGTCCGGGGCAGCTGCCTCTAGACGCTGACGCCGCAGCTTGCCGTTGGCGTACAAGCCCACTCCGACGATCGTCAACACCGCCAGCATCCCGAAGACGGTGATGTAGAAGAAGGTCGGATCGGCGACGCTCTCGCTCGGGATGAGCGCGAACACCAGCGACGCGGCGGTCACCACGAAGCCCGTCCCGCCGGCGAAGTAGGCGCCGTAGGGCGCCAACGGCGCACGCTGCACGCCTTCTGCTACCGGGTGCCGCTGCATGACCAGGAGCGCCGCGAACATATAGAGGTAGGGGATGAAGTAGACGACGATCTCGAGGCTGACGAAAATGCGGTAGATCTGCTGCGCGGTGCCGCCCATGGTACCGAGGATGATCAATGCCGCCGTGGCGACGCCGAGCGTGATCACCGACACGTGCGGCGTAGCGTACTTAGGGTGCAGCTTTCCGAAGGCGGCCGGCAGGTAGCCGTCGAGCCCGGCGGCGAACGGCACCCGCGCGCAGGTCGCCATCCAGGCACTCACCGTTCCGAACGCCGCTACGGCCAGGCAGAGTGCAACCAGCGAGCCCAATACGCCGCCTATCGTGGCACCGGCCAACCGCGTCCCGGCGACACGAGCGGTGTCGGTCAGCCCGGACAGGCCCGTGACCTGATCTGCCGGGAGCACCGTCATCATCGTCCAGGAGATCAGGATGTATATGCCGAGCACCATCACACCGGCGATGGCGAGCGCCCGGGGGACGTTGCGCCTGGGTTCCTGCACTTCTTCGCTCATCACCGATGCCGCCTCGATGCCAGCGAACGCGTAGGCGACCGCCGCCAGTAGGATGACGTCGGACAGTCCACCGAAGGAGGGGGTCACGGTGCGCGCGGAGAACTCGGTCGCCGAGCCGTAGTTGACCCAGGTGAGGAAGCCCAACCCCACGATCATCAGGCCGGGCATCCCCAAGTTGGTTGGAGTTACCCCGGCAACGCCCCCTGTGGGAGTTCAGATAGCTTCCAACGTGCGGATCGCGAAGCGATCTGGGACACGGCAGTTTCGCCGAAGATCGGGTTCGGAGTACCTCCTCTCGTAGACGATCGTGCAGACGCTGGGCGACGTCGAGACCGAGGACATTGACCACGACGACGATGGTAACCCCGACCAACGAGGCCACCATCAGGAACCCGGGACGCTCAGGTGATGTGACCATGCGGAATGACGAAGGCATCCATCACGCGGTACAAGAACCCAGACCATGTCGACACGTACGTGATGTCGGCGACCCAGAGACGATCGGGCGCATCGGCCGTCAGCGGTACGGCCGGCATCGGAAGTAGACGAGGATAGTGGCCCAGTAGAACCACCGCCGTGATGAAGCCAGCTGAAAATCGCCGAAGGCACGCTCGGACATCGTGGCATCGAGCAGGCCTGGCGAACTCTCACGAACCCGAAGACTTCTTGGGTACCGTGCCGGTCTCGAGACAACCAGGCCGCGGCTTTTGCCAGGCTCCGTTTTCCAACTGGCGGTGGCGAGCCGCCCTCGTCGGGCACTGAGCCCGTCATCTCGGTCCGCTTGCTTGATCCATGTGCGGATCGAGTACGAGGGCTCGAACCCTCGGCAAGCTCACGTGAACGATCTGCCGGCACTCGGGCGGATATAGACTGAGAAACTGGACGTCGAAGCGAGAAAATCCCGTAATCGAAAGTCGTGACCCGATTCAGCGCCGCGCAGATCGTCACGGCGATCAAGGACCGATCCCGGAGCTGTGCCGCAAGTACGGGATCGCCAGCGACAGGGCCAGCAAGTACGGCGGGCTGGCCCCAAGCGAGCATCAAGGGAGCGGGAGAACGGCCAACTCAAGAAGCTGGTAGCCGATGAGTGGCCACATAGAAGATTCTCCAGGATGTGCGGGGTCAAGATGACCTTCTTGAGCTTGCGTCTTCTCGACGCGCGCCTGCGCGGCGATCGTTCGCTCGGTCACCCGGCACGCCTCTCTTCTGGATCTCGAACGCGACCCCGTCGACGAAAGGTCGCGGCGCGCCCGCGGGCTCACCCTGGACTTCGTCAGCGATGAACTGGCCAACGGCCGGAGGTTCCGCGTGTTCACGGTGATCGACATCCACAGCCGCGAATGCCTGCACTGGAGGCGGACGGTGTCGCTGCGCCGTCCAGGCGAGTCACGAGGTGCTCGAGAAGGTCGTGGGACAAACGAGGCGCGCCGCTCGCCTTGACGCTCGACAACGCACGAGGTCACTTCCAAACGACGCTCACACGCCGGTATCCAACTGGAACTTCATCAGTCCCGGCCGAAGAACGGCTAGAGAGCTTCAACGGCAAGCTCAGGGACGAGTGCTTGGGCGTGAGCTGGTTCCTGAGCCTCTCCGAGGCTCAGGAACAGCTGCAGGCCTGGCGCCGCGACTACAACGAAATGAGACCGCATTCTTCCTTGGGGAATCTGCCGCCGGCTGTGTATGTCCAACAGCTCCAACAGGTTGCCGAAGGATGATCACTCCAACCCCGAGATCTTCTCGTTCTGATGTGTCCAGCGTTGGGGAGCAGCTCAGGACTCCTTTGGCCCTAGCCATAAGGTGTCCACGAAACCGGGTCAACTCCAAGTTCAGATAGCCGCTGGCGTTGTGCAGACGCTGGGCGACGTCGAGACCGAGGACATTGACCACGACGACGATGGTAACCCCGACCAACGAGGCCACCATCAGGAACCCGGGACGCTCGGCGAGATGTGACCACTGCGGAATGACGAACGCCGCGTTGGTGGCAGAAAACGTCAGCGCGGCGGGGAAGTAGACGAGGATAGTGGCCCAGTAGAACCACGCCGTGATGAAGCCATGAAAATCGCCGAAGGCACGCTGGACCCAGATGTAGATGCCGCCCTCGTCGGGGTGCCGGGCGGTGAGCTCGACCGACGTGAACGCCTGCGGCACATAGAAGAGAACGAATCCCAGTACCCAGAGCACCAGCACGCTGGGACCGTTTTCGGTCGACGGGGCCGCGACGCGCATGGAAGCGGTGGTGGCCACATAGAAGAGCACCAGGTCGCGGGGTCCGATGACCTTCTTGAGCTTGCTCTTCTCGACGCGCGCCTGCGCGGCGATCGTTCGCTCGGTCACCCGGCACGCCTCTCTTCTGGATCTCGCCCCTGGACTACTCTACGGTGTTTCATCGCCGTACACATTGAGCTTTCAGATGACGGCAAACACTGCTTGCGAGGTCGCGATCATGCCCACTGAAACCCAACAGCAGTTGGATGTACACCAGTTGGTCCTGGAGGCCAGCGAGAGATGCCGGGACCACCTCTCGCCCACACCTCTGGAGTATTCCTTGTACCTCAGCCAACAGATCGAGGGCGAAGTCTGGCTCAAGCTGGACTCGATGCAGCGAACCTCCTCCTTCAAGTTCCGCGGTGCGATCAACAAGATCCTCTCGCTCAGCGAAGAGGAACTGGACCGCGGGGTGGTGTCGGCCTCGACAGGAAACTACGCCTTGGCGGTCGCGGAGGCGATGAGGGTTCGGGGACGTCGCGCCACCGTCTACGTGGCCGAGAATCTCGAGCCGTCACGTCTCGAGATCCTGCGAGCTCATGGCCTGGACCTGGTCATCCATGGCGAAGGAGCCTGGGATGCGGAGAAGGAAGCCCGACGGGCTGCGCGGGAGGACGGCAAGATCTACGTATCGCCGTACAACGATCCGATCGTGGTCGGCGGACAGGGGACCTGCGGATACGAGATTTCCCGTCAACTACCCGACCTGGATGCAGCGCTCTTTGCATGCGGGGGCGGCGGATTGCTGACCGGGTCGGCGGGCTGGTTGAAGTTCCACAACGCCGACATCGAGGCCTTCGGCGTCTCGCCGGACAACTCCCCGGTGATGTATGAATCCATGCGGGCCAACAAAGTGGTCGAGATGGAGACCTTCCCGACGCTGGCCGACACATGCGCCGGCGGCGTGGATCTGGACACCATCACCCTGGAGCTGTGCCAGCAGCATGTGGATGAAATCCTCCTGCTCACCGAGGAAGAGATCGAGGACTCCATCCGCCTTCTGTTCGAGCAGCATCGCTTGGTTGTAGAAGGGTCGGGGGCGCTGGCGGTTGGGGGCCTGCTCAAGCACAAAGCGCGCTTCAAGGGAAAGAAGGTCGTTGCAGTCGCCTGTGGCCGAAACATCAATCTGGACGTGTTCAAACGAATCATTGCGTAGGCCCCATGGGTCGGACTCGAGAAAAGGCGGGCGGTCGACGCAGTTTCCGCGTCAGAGAATCCGGAGGACGTATGTCCAGGAGTGAGGATCGTGATCTCGGGATGCACCGGGATATCAGCCGGCGCGACTTCGTCAATGGCGTGGGGGTGGCGATCGGGGGGTCGCTGATCGCACCTGGCCGGCTGTCGGCGCGCGAGGCTATGCGCCAGGCCTCCCCGGCGCAGGAGTATTATCCACCGGCCCTCACAGGAATGCGCGGCAGCCACCCCGGCTCGTTCGAGGTCGCCCATGCGCACCGTGACGGGCAAACCTGGACCGATGTCGCCGACACGCGTGAGAGCTACGACCTCGTGGTGGTCGGCGGCGGGCTGAGCGGGCTCTCGGCAGCCTATTTCTTCCTCACCTCGGCCGGGCCCGGGGCCCGTGTGCTGGTGCTCGACAACCACGACGATTTCGGCGGCCACGCCAAGCGCAACGAGATGACCTACCGAGGCCGCACGTTAATGCTGCCCGGCGGCACGTCGTACCTGGAATCCGTGGGTCACTACAGCGCCGTCTCCAGGACGCTCCTCGCTGCGATCGGCATCGACATCGACAGCGCGAATGCCACCAGCACCGCTGGTAGGAAGTTCTACGGCTCGCTGGGCCTCGGCAACGCCACGTTCTTCGCCAAGGAGGTCTTCGGCGAGGATCGGCTAGTGATGGGACGCGGTGGGCAATCCGGTCGCCAATCTGGTGGCTGGCCGGACTGGCTCGCACAGACGCCGATGTCACCGGAGGCGCAGCGAGTCATCGCGCGGCTCTACGACGATCATGCGAACCCGGACTGCATGCCCGGGCTGTCGGATGCTGACAAGAAGGAGCGCCTGGCGCGGATCAGCTATCGAGCCTTCCTCCTCGATCTCGCTAAGGTCCATTCCGACGTGATCCCGTTCTTCGATGACCGCCCGAAGGGCAGCTTCTGCGTCGGCATCGACGCCCATCCGGCGCTCTATGCATGGGCCCAGGGCTATCCAGGATTCCAGGGGATGAACCTCGAGCCTCTCTCCCCGGTGGGCCCCCTGGCCCACATCGGTGGCGGACAACACGGTCGCGAGAACGAGTTTGACGAACGACCGGACATCTATTTTCCCGACGGCAACGCGACGGTGGCGCGGCTGCTGGTTCGGGCGATGATCCCTGACGCGCTTCCGGGGACCACGCTGGATGACTCGATGACGTCGCGCCTCAGTTACGACCGCATCGACCGCGAGGGCTCCGATGCCCGGATTCGGCTCAACAGCACGGTGATCTCCGCCCGGCACCTGGGCGATCCCGACACCGCCCGCGAGGTCGAGATCACCTATGTGCGCGGCGGCAAGGCCGAGAAGGTAAGGGCGGCTCATTGTGTGATGGGTTGCTACAACAGGGTCATCCCGCACCTGTGCCCCGAGATGTCCGACGAGCAGAAGGTGGCGCTCATGTATGGCGTCAAGATGCCGCTCGTATCCACTAGCGTCCTCATCCGCGACTGGACGTCCTTCACCAACCTGGGCGTCTCACAGGTGACCGCTCCGGGGATGTACCACAGCGGGATCAACCTCGGTCGATCGATACAGTTCGGCGACTATCAACCCTCCAGATCGCCTGACGACCCCATGATCGTGGAGATGTACCGGGTGCCTTGCGCCCCTGGACGCCCCAAGAAGGAGCAGCACCGCATCGGTCGAGAGGATCTGCTGGCCACCACCTTCGAGACCTTCGAGCGCAACGTTCGCGACCAGCTCGGTCGAATGCTGCAGGGTGGGGGCTTCGACCCCGCCCGGGACATCGAAGCGATCACGGTGAATCGCTGGCCACACGGCTACGCCTACAGCTACAACACCCTGGACGATCCGATCGAGTGGGCGCTGTTTACGCCCGACGACCGGCCGTGTGTGGTCGGAAGTCGGCGATTCGGCCGGATCTCCATCGCCAACTCCGATGCTGCTGCCTCGACACACACGGACTCGGCCATCGACGAGGCGCATCGGGCGTCCCGCGAGCAGCTCCTCGTGCGCAGGCGCGCCCGGCGAAAAACGCAACCCCTTCAGTACCAGGAGGACCTACGATGCTGTCGACTCTTGGCTTCAAGAAAAGCCACGCACCTAACGCACTGGGCCGAAGGCGGGCCCACTCGGCCGCGGGAGTCCTTACTCGT
Organism: Acidobacteriota bacterium; assembly: GCA_965197275.1. Lineage (GTDB taxonomy): Bacteria > Acidobacteriota > UBA890 > UBA890 > WLXD01 > DASCOT01. The sequence continues at coordinate 160,794 of CBDAMQ010000023.1, read as the reverse complement.
GCGGTGCTCGTCGCCCTGGTCGCCGGGATACCTGCGATCGGGATCGGCGCCCAACAGGTGGGCATGTCCTACCCCAACATCCCCGGCGAGCTGTTGCTCGAGAACGAGTACGTGGTCGTGCAGAGGTTCATCATCGAGCCGGGGCAGTGGGAGGGGATTCACTCCCATCCGGGCAACCACCTCTGGGTGTTCGTCAAGGGAGGGCTAACGGCTGAACGCCGCGGTGGCCAAGAAGTATACAGGATGACTGAGCCTTCGGAGGATGGCTCCGTCGGATGGATGGACGCCGTCGATCTTTCCGAGCAGCACGAATCCGGCAACATCGGAGACACGCCGATGGACTTCGTCTGGATCACGCTGAAGCCGTGTGAACCACTGGCCAACCACACTGTCGGTCTGTTCTATCCCGACATCCCGATTGAGATGCTGTTCGAGAACGAGCGCGTCGTCGTGCAGCGGTTCGTCATCGAGCCGGGGGAGTGGGAGGGGGTCCACTCGCATGCGGGCAACCAGGTCTACGTCCACATCAAGGGCGGTATCTGGGCCGGACGCATGGGCGGCCGCGAGGTCTACCGGGGGCCACCTTCGGAGGTTGGCTCGGTCGGATGGCTGGACCCCATCGAACTGTCCGAGGGGCACAATTCCGGCAACGTCGGGGACACGACGATGGATCTTGTCTACGTGACCCTCAAGCCGTGTAGCCCGTCAACGGCGCCGTGAGGGTGCTCCCGACGCCCAGATCCTCAGACGCGCCGACTGTGACCGACCTGGCTCAACGGTTACGCCATCGGGAGCAGACGGCAAGGGCGGAGAGAGTGTGAAGATCCCCCTCCAAGATCTGCGAGACCTGGCCGAACGAGCCGTTCTGAAGTACGGCTACTCGGGAGAGGAGAGCCGCATCATCCTGGAAATGCTCATGTATGCCCAGACCAGAGGCAACGATCAGGGCATCGTGAAGCTGATTGGCAAGGGGATACCCAAGCACGCCGACGCACAGCCGCCAACGATAGAAAAAGAAACGCCCGCGACCGCGGTGATCAACGCCAACTTGTCGATGGAGGCGATCGCCATGGAGCAAGCCGTGACCATGGTGATCGACAAGGCCAAGAAAACAGGCATCGCGATCGTGGGGACGCATACCGGCGACGGATCATCCGGTGCCATCGGATACTGGTCACGCAGGATTGCGGACGCGGGTCTGATCGGTATCACCATGTCGAGCTACCCGCACGCGATGGTGCCTCCCGCCGGTTCCTTCGAACCGCTGTTCTGTACCAACCCGATAGCGTGGGGCGTTCCTACCGACGGCGAACCGATTGTCCTGGACATGTCGTCATCGGGGATCTCGTTCTTCGGTCTGTTAGAAGCGAAGACCCAGGGAGTCCAGGTCGCCGAAGGGCTCGGCTATGACAAAGAGGGCCACGAGACCACAGACCCCGCCCAGATCATGGAAGGGGCGATCAGACCGTTCGACCAAGGAGTAAAGGGCGCCGGTCTGGCCTTGATGGTGCAGATCATCGGCGGCGCTCTGGTTGGTGGGGATTTCTGAAATGGAAGCGATCATGACGGCAACGTCGTCATTGCGATCGACCCTGACGCGATGATCGGAGTGTCGCGCTTCATCGAAGAAACGACCAAGATCACAACCGCCATAAAGCAAGCCAAGAGACTCGATGGCGTTGAGGAGGTAATGGTGCCGGGGGAGCGCGGCGACACGATCAGAGCCGGCATCCTCGACACTGGCGAGCTGGAAGTGGAAGACAATCTGCTGAATAACCTCCGGGCTTTCGTGGACGGCAACTGAACGACATGGATTTCACCGACAAGCGAGTCCTGGTGACCGGCGGCAGTCGAGGTATCGGCTTTGCGATTGCACGAGCCTTTGTCGACACCGGCGCGCGCGTTGCCATCAACGGCAGAACAGAGCAATCCGTGAGCGCAGCGATCGAGAAGCTTGGCGCCAGTGATCGCCTGGTGGCAGCGCCCGGCGATATCGGCACCGTTGCCGGCTGCGAATCAGCGGTCGAGACGGCGAGCGATGCCTTCGGCGGTCTCGACATTCTGGTGAACAGCGCCGGTGTCGGCTCTGGCAGACCCATCGAGGACAGCGACGAGCCGATGTGGGACGCTCACATCGACGTCAACCTGAAGGGCACGTTCTTCTGCTGCCGCGCCGCGCTGCCCGAGCTGCGCAAGTCCAACGGCAACATCGTCAACATCGCCTCCGACGCCGGCCTGATGGGGATTCCGGGCATCGTGGTGTACTGCGCCTCAAAGGCTGGGGTGGTCAACATGTCCAAGGCCATGGCGCTGGAAGTGGCGCCAGAGGTAAGAGTCAACTCCGTCTGCCCCGGCTATGTCGATACCGACATGATCCGTCGCGACCATATCGACAAGAAAGATGACCCGGCCGCGGCGGAGCAGGGGATGATCGACTACGCGCCGATGAAGCGCATCGCGACCCCAGCCGAGATCGGCGAGGCGGTGCTGTATCTGGCCTCATCCGAGGCGCGTTTCATTACTGGTGCGGCGCTGGCGATTGACGGCGGTTCGACGGCCGGTCGCTGAGCTCACGTCGGACCATCCCTCAGGGCGAAGGGTCGAACCCCTTGCGGGCGCGCCTTGGAGATCGTTAGCGTCGGGCGTCGGTCGCGGTCAGCGGGCTCAGGTAGTCCCTGCCGCTGATCCCCTTCTTCCTCATCGCGATACCCGTGAGGCACTCGTCGACGACCTGTTTGGAGTTGAGCACGGTCGTGTAGCCGGAATCGAGGAGGGGGTTGAGCTCGACGAGGTCGAAACCGACGACGTTGTTCTCGGCACACAGGCCGCGAACGATGGGGAACACCTCCCGAGGCATCAGCCCACCGGGTACCGGCGTGCCGGTCCCCTGGGTGAACGCCGGGTCCATGACGTCGATGTCGAACGAGATGTGCAGATACTCCGGACCGTCATTGGCCTCGTCGAGAACTCGTTCCATGACGGCGCCCCAGCCGTCGCGATTGATCTCTGCCATGGTGTGATAGCGGAGGTTGTTGGCCCGCATCCACTCGAACCCGGCCTCCCCCGGCCAGGCGCCGCGCAGACCCACCTGGATGAAGTTCTGGCCGAGGACGTGTCCGTCGTCGACAAGCCGGCGTATCGGCTGCGCATGGGAGATAAGGTGACCGCTGCGCGTGTCGCCGGCATCGTAGTGGGCATCGAAGTGGATGACGCCGACGGTTTCCTTGCCGTACACGTCGGCGAGCCCGGCAACGTTGGCGAACTCGATGGAGTGATCCCCGCCGATGATGATCGGGATCGCGCCCGCCTCGGCAATCTCGCGCACCATGCGTCGAATCGGCGGCATGCTGCGCTCAACACTGAGGTTGTCGATCGGAGAGTTGCCGTAGTCGACGGCCTTCAGTTCCTGCCGCCAGCTGATCATCGTCTCCATGCTGCCGCCGCCGCGCCGCAGCGCGCGAAACGCAGTGGGTCCCTCGCCAGCACCGCGATACCCGACTCCCATGTCGACCGGGGCGCCGATGAACGCTACCTCCACCTCACCGGCGGTCAGGTCCTCGAGCGTCCGGGCGACAGGCAGCCCGAAAAAGCTCAGGGCCGATCCGATGTCCACCGGTCCCGGCTCGCGCGGTGGATCGTCCGAGATGTCGCGATCTCTCCACACCTCGAGGTTCTCGTCGTTCGGATCCAGTCGGATGATGGCCGCCTCGGGGTCTACTTCGGGCTCCTCCTGCTCATCGCCTTCCGCCGGCTGGCTTTCGATTGGCTCGGGCTGGCCAGAGCCTGACTCCGCAGCGGGATCGGAGGCCGGGGGTGGTGTACAGGCGACCGCGAACACCAGGACCAGCTGAATCGCGATCGCCCGCGTGATTCGCCTCAACACACTCCTCCGTCTCAAACTCGAATCCTGCCCGGCTGGCCAGTTCAGGCTGCGCACAGCGTAGTCGATTGGCCGACCGATCGACACGGTGACCTCGTCGAGTGCTGCTTCCCTGAGGCACCGTCAACCGCAGGCTCAGAAGCTCCAAAACCGCGGAATGAAGATCACCGACATGATCCAGAACAGGATGCTGAGCGGCACCCCGGTGCGCAGGAAGTCCGTGTACTTGTAGCCACCGGGGTTGTAGATCATCGTGTTCGTCTGGTAGCCGACCGGCGTCGAGAACCCGGTCGAGGCGGCGAACGTGATCGCCATCAGCAGCGGTCTCGGGTTGATGCCGCCTGCTCGGCCGTCGAGATGGCGATCGGGGCGAGCAGCACCGCCGCGGCGTTGTTGCTCATGCAGTCGGTCATGATCGAGGTCATCAGGTAAACGACGGCGAGCACGGCCACCGGACCCATGTCTCCGACCATGCCAACGGCGTTGTCGGCGATGAAACCCGCCGCACCGCTTTTTTGCATGGCGATGCCAAGCGGCAGGATGCCCGCCAGCAGAAAGATGACCTGCCAGTTGATGGCACCGTAGGCCTCGTCCAGTCGCAGACAGCGAGTCAGCACCATGGCGGCGCAGCCGAGCAGCGCCGAGACCAGGATCGGCAGGACGTTGAACGCCGCCAGCCCGACGACAGCGGCGAGAATTGCCAGCACCATCGGTGCCTTGTGCTGCATCCCGGCCCCCGGCACCTCGTCGAGGACGATGAAGTCCTCGTCGTTCCGCAACGCCCTGATCTGCGCCTCGGGCGCTTGGATAAGCAGCGCGTCACCCAGACCGAGGCTCACGGAGTTGAGCTTGTCGCTGATCGTCTCTCCACGCCGCTGAACCGCGAGCACGAGCGCCTTGTAGCGGTTGCGGAAATCGAGGTCCTTGAGGGTGAGGCCGATGAGCTCCGATCCCGGCGCCACCAGTGCCTGAACGAGCCGCATCTCCTCCGTCTGCAGCGTTGAATCCCGCAGCTTGAACTCGACGTTGAGCTCCAACCTCGCCGACTCGCGAAGGTGCATCAACTCGGCAAGCCTGCCGCGCACGAGCAGCACATCGCCCAGCTCGAGCGTCTGTCGCAGCGGTGCCCAGACCGCCTTGGCGACGTGTAGCAGCCGCAGCACCGTGACGTCGTGATCCTCACCCAGACGGCTCTCCCGCACCGTCTTGCCGATCAGCGGTGAGTTCCTGCCGACGCGCATCTCGGTGATGTACTCGCCCAGCTGATAAGCGACGGCGAGCTCCTGTGCCTTGCGTTCAGGAAGCAACCAGCGCCCCAGAGTAAGGAAGAAGACGACTCCGGTGACGAAGAGAATCAGCCCCATGCGGCTGAACTCGAACATGCTGAAGGCGCCGTAGCCGGCCTGATCAGAGATGGAGCTGACCAGCAGGTTGGTCGACGTGCCGATCAGCGTGCACACGCCGCCGAACTGCGAGGCGTACGACAGCGGGATGAGCAGCCGCGAGGCGGCGATCTTGCGCCGGTTCGCCACCACCATCACCAGGGGAATGAACACGGCGACAGCCGCGGTGTTGTTGATGAAGGCCGACATCACGCCGATCGTCCCCATGATCACGACCAGGGCAGTGAAGTAGCTGCGTCCGAAGCGGACCATCAGGCGCCCGACGGCCGCCGTGGCACCGGTCTTCTGAAGACCGGCGCTGAGGATGAACATCGCCGCCACCGTCACCGTCGCCGGATTGCTGAAGCCGGAGACACCCTCCTCCGGCGTGACCAGGCCCAGAACGAGCAGCATCGCCAGCACCAGCAGCGCCACGAAGTCGAGCGGATACTTCTCGGAGACAAAGAGCGCGACCGCTCCAACCAGGATCGCCAGCACCAAGATCGCATCGAAAGGCATGGCGAAGTCTATCTGACGTCACGCCTCACATCGCGTAACCCTGGACCCTCCCCGGTTGCGGCCGTGCCGCTCCGCGCGTAGCGTCTCGGTCATGAAGCGCCTCGCGTGTGTTGCCGTCATCGTGGTGTGGGGGTTCAGTCCAGCAGCCGCTCATGCCCAGGCCTGTTCGTCGGCGTCCAAAGTGACTTCCGACATCTGGGACGAGGTGGATCAGTTCGTCAAGGCATACCCGTGCTCGTCACCCGTGGACTGCTCCATCAAGCAGGGCGCGCTTCTGACCGACAAGCTGATCAAGTTCTGGAACAGGATGGCGTCCGGCGGGTGGGGCCGAATCGGGCCGCGCCGACTCGAATTCAACCGCAATCTCACCGGGACTCTCGTCGGCACCGGCGGCAGGATGTTCGTGTCTTTCCCTGCGCCCGCGACGCCGGTGACGATCACGATCGACGAGACTGGTGGCGAGGGACGAGCATCGGTCGTGGTTTGTAAGGTCGACGAGAAGAACGGGCGAACCACGGTCGACACGAAGTGGTTCAACGACACGAACGAGCGCCAACGGAAGTCCGACGAGCATCGCTCCGTCGAGGTCCGTGGTGTACGCGGCGACGTCATCACCGTCCATCTGGACGGCAAGTCGGTGACCCGGAGCTTCAGCTACAGGATCCGCGCCTCCCACTAGCTCGTGGCCGAGCCGACTAGTTGTGAGTTCTGAGTAGGTTGTTCACGGACTCACCTCGAGCCTGGACATAGGCGTCTGACTGCCGATGCCAGCATGGGGTCGGTGACGATTGTAACGATTCGTCCAGGGGACAAGTGCGCGAGCTCGGTGAGCCGAAGTCCGGTAGCAGGTGCCGTAGGCCCACTGCTCCTTGAGTGTGCGGATGAAGCGTTCGGCCTTGCCGTTGGTGCGCGGCGTATAGGGCTTCGTGTAGATGTGGCGGATGTTGAGCTGCTGGCACAGCAGATTGAAGCGCTTGGAGATGTAGCCGGGGCCGTTGTCGGTCATGAGGCGTTGGATCGATACGCCGTGGGTTGCGAACATCTCCACGGCCCGGGCAAGAAAGGCCGTGCAGGTGTGCTGATCCTCAGCCGGTAGCACTTCCGTGTAGGCGACCCGCGAGTGATCGTCCACGGCGACATGGGCATACTCCCAGCCAGCACCATAGATACGCTTGGAGCGGTCGCCATGGATGCGGTGGCCAGGCTTGGTGATCCGCGCCAGCTTCTTGGTATCCAGGTGTAGCAGCTCGCCAGGTCGTTTGCGTTCGTAACGCCGCACCGGCACCTTGGGCTCCAGGTTTTGGAGCCGACCCATTCCCGAACGACGCAGCCAGTCCGATACCGTGGAGCGTGGCACACACACTCGCTGGCTGATCTGCCAGGCCGTCAACTTGTGGCGACGCAGCCGCTGGATCCTGCGCACCGTCCGGGGAGTCGTTTGATGCGGACACCGGTGCGGTCGGCTGCTCCGATCAACCAGTCCCGACTCGCCTTCTTGCCGGTATCGACGCAGCCATTTGAACACCGTCCGCTCCGACACGCTCAGGGCTGCCGCCGTATCCTTCACAGGCTTCGCCTGCTCCAGGACACGGCGTACCATCTCGCGGCGTAGGTATGGCGTCGTGCGGGCGTTACCATGCAACTGCATCGGGCGCTCCTTCTGAGCTTTGGTGTCTTTGACAACCCCATTGATCTCAGAAGTGAGCCCCGATGTGAACAACGTCCTCGGAATGCACAACTAGTCGGCGCCGCCCCGCGTCCGTTGGCCGCCCCGCGTCCGTTGGCCGCCCTGCGTCCCGTCAGTCCCCCGCCTGTACGACCTCCTTCATGTACCAGTCGATGAAGCGGGACGGGCCGCCCTCATGGGTGGAGTAGCGACCGGAGCCGTATGCACCCGACTCGATGCCGGCGTGGTTGTTGTCGGTAATCCAGATGTCCTCCTGGATAGTGACGTGCCACAGCGCCTTGACGTTGTCCGGATCGTAGTCGCGACCCTCGACGGCGTCGGGGTGCACCAGCCAGACGATCTCGCAGTCGGTGAACTTCTCCGACCGCGGCGTGAACCGAGCCACGGCAACGTGGTCGTCGTAGGTCTGCCAGTAGCCAGTCGACTCGGCGGTCGTCGTGCCGCCCGTCTCGTGCTTCCACTCCGTGATACCCGGGAGCAGGATCGACACCGCCTTGCCATCGATTGACCCGGTGACGAAGCCGGGATTGAGCAACCCGCCCATGCTGCCGTAGGCGGGCGTGTCGGCGGCGCCTTCGCCCATGCCTTCACCGCCCATGCCCTCGGCGCCCGCATCAGCGGACGTGGAATTCCGCCGTCGACGGGCATGCGGCGGCACCCAGGCAGCGACCGCAGCGGCCTTGTCGGCCCGCTGCTCGGGGGTGAGGTCGTTGTCCCAGTTGTGGGTGGTCACCAGCGGAGTATGCGCCGGTCCGCAGTGGTAGCACTCCTTGAAGTTTTCCAGCGCCAGCTTCCAGTTGGCGTTGATCGGGTAGTACTCGCGGGCCGCAACCTTGAGCTCCGCCAGGGGCCACTTCTCGCCAACGGGACCAAGCCGGCTGGCCACAGCCGTCTCGAAGTCGGGCGGCGTGTCCGACTTCGACAGGTTGACGAAGACCTGGCCTTCGGCGACCCGCAGGTGGCAGGGCAGCAGGCCGTTGTCCGCCGGGTCGAAGTCGTCCTGCATGCCGTAGGCGTAGATGAGGCTGCCCTCGGTGTCGTAGGTCCAGGCGTGGTACGGGCACCGAAACACAGGCGAGCTACCCGACTGCCCCAGCTGCTTGACCGACAGGCGCGGGTCACCGGGCTTCTCGTCGGCGTCGTGGCGGCACAGCCGTGATCCGCGGTGGCGGCAGACGTTATAGAAGCCGCGGATCTCGTTGTCGTTCCCACGCACGATCAGAATCGACTCGGAGCGGCCGAACTCGAAGACGTAGAAATCACCCGGGTTGGGAATGCGGCTCGCCTGGTCGGTGTACTGCCATAGGTTCTCCGCCACGAAGGCCTCGTCGGCGTCGAAGTGCTGCGCCTCGGTGTAGTACTCGGCAGGAATGGTGGTCCCCTCTTTCCAGCCGTTCACGCTGGCCTTGCGCGGAAGCGGCGCGGTGAGGGCAGGCGCACCGCGGCCACCATAGCCAACAGGATCGTTGCGCATCTCGACACGGGCGGCGCGACCATAGGTGGTCTTCTTGGCGGCCGTCTTGGCCGGGGTCGAGCCGAACAACGACTTGGGCAGGGTCACTGCCGCTGTGCCCGCTGCAACGGAGCTGGTCGCGAAGGTTCGGCGGCTCAGCTTGGTCTCCGTACCGGTCGTCTCGTCTATGTCTCGCTTGCTCATACCGCCCTCCGTTCATCGAGGCTGAAACCGCAGGTCTTTCTCGCCACCCGAGCGTAATCCCGACGGCGGTGGTAATACAACGGACAGCGTGGCGTTCCCCACCCCGACCAGGCGCGGTTCCGACACCCATGCGCATTCCAGGGAGGAGTAGACCGATGGCCAACTACGAATTAGATCGACGGGCTTTTCTTGCCGGCTCGGCGGCATCAGCCGCGTGGGCGCTTTCCGGCCGCGAGGCAGCGGCCAGCGGTGGCGTCAACGCGCAGGCCGTGCAGGAGGCGCTTACCCCCAGCCTGGACGGGCACCCTGGCCCACCGTTCTCGAAAGCCGAGTACGCCGACCGATTGCGTCGCGTTCGCGAGCGCATGGCGCAGGACAACATCGACATGCTACTGGTCACCATGCCCGAGGGCATGTGCTACCTGCACGGTCTGCAGGTGAACTGGTACCAGCAGAACGATGGCCGGTCGAGGATGCTGAACGTGACCGCCGTGCACGTGGATCACGACAAGCTGATCCACTTCGACAGCCACGCAGAGATCATGGCAACCACATCGGTCGCCGAGGACATCCGCCCACCCGGCGGCGGCGCCCAGCGCTACGAATCCGTTGCCAAGGAGCTGAAGGCGGAGGGCTGGCTGGAGGGGACCGTCGGGCTCGAGTACTGGAGCTATCGTCCCAACCCGGGAAACTACGAGCGCCTGAAGGCGGTGTACGCGGGTCACGGTTGCACGCTGGTCGACGGCTCCGACGTTCTGTCTGACGTGCGGGTACAGAAATCTCCGGCGGAGATCGCCGTGATGGAGGAGGCCGGCCGTATCTGTGACCTCGGGCTGCAAGCGATCACCGACAATCTGCGCCCGGGGGTCACCGAGTTGCAGATGTACGGGGCGATGATGCAGGCAATGGCGGATGCCGGTGGCGAGACCGCCGGCCTGTTGCAGGGCGTGAAGGCAGGCGGCTGCAAGTTCCTGCACGGCATCTCCTCGACACGAGTGATCAAGGCAGGCGATCACGTCGTCGCCGATATCTGCGGGGTCAAGCACCGCTACCACACCAACACCTGCCGCGGCTGGCATGTGGGAGAGCCGCCCGCGGCGCTCGTCGACATCTACAAGCGCAACGGCCATGCCTCGCAGGTGCTGCTGGATACTGCCAAGGCCGGCACTCCGGTCGCCGACCTCACCAGGGCCCTGCGTCGTTACTACAAGGAAGTCGGGGTGTGGGAGATGAAGCAGAACGGCGACTTGCCCGGCTGGACCGGCGGCTACGAGCTCGGCCTCAGCTTCCCGCCCAGCTGGGTCGGTTGGCATGGCTTCTCGGTAACCGACACGGACGTTCAGTCGACGTCCAGCCGCAGACCTTACGAGGCGTTCCAGGAGCGCCAGATCAGCAACTACGAGAGCTTCGCTACCGGCAGCACGGCGCTGATCGACACGTTTGTCTTCGAGCCGGACGGTGCCCGAATCCTGACCGACATTCCGGCGGAGTTGATCGTCGTCGCCTGACACACGAGGCGTTCCGATAGCACGTACCGGCCGCGGTTGCCGTTCAGTCGACTCGGGAATCAGCGCGTCGATGCTCGACGGCCCCCTATCGGCGGCGATGGGTTCAGTGTAGATAAAGGCCACGATGTCACCCGGATCCAGACGACGTTTCGTAGGCGGGCTCGGCATGCTCGCTGGTGGTGGGCTGCTTGCCGACGGGCTGAGCGGCTGGCCAGCATACGCAACGGGGAGCTGGCGCTCGGTCGGGGCGCAGGCCCCGTGGTCGACCGACGCGGGCAGCGTAGGGGTTTCTCCCGGGCCCTGGACGTCGCTGCCACAGATGGTGCCGGGCGTACACCTGGAGAGCCTACGGCTGCGCATGCCGGACGGCGTCCACCTGCATGCGTTGCTGTACTTGCCCGAGTCGCTGCGGGAGATGGGTCCGGTCCCGGCGCTGCTCAACACCACGCCGTACCGCAATATGCCGCGCGCCGACAGCTACCACGCACGCCACGGTTATGCGTCGATCTACGTCGATGTCCGCGGCAGCGGCGCCTCCGAGGGGGTCCCCGAGGACGAGTACTCCGACCAGGAGCACCGCGATACGGCGGCGACCATCGACTGGCTCTCCAAGCAGGCCTGGTGCAACGGCAACGTCGGCATGCACGGGGTGTCGTACTCGGCCATCAACTCCGTTTGGGTGGCCGCCGCCGTGCAGCCGCCGGCGCTCAAGGCGATCTTCGTGCGCGCCGGTCACGATGCCCGCTACACCGACGACATCCACTTCCCGGGTGGCGCGATGCTGATGGTCGACAACTCGTGGGCCATCGGCATGGTCGGCAGCAACGTCATGCCCGGCGCCCCGGACTACCCGCTCTACAACGAGGCCTCGATGGACCGCTGGGACACACCCCCGTGGCTCATGGGGTTCCTGCGCCATCAGCGCTACGGCCCCTACTGGGAACGTGCCTCTCTGGCACCGCGCTACGAGCGACTGCAGACACCTACCTTCGTCGCCGGCGGTTACCTCGACATCTACCAGAACTTCGTGATGCGCATCATGCGCAACTCGCCCGCGATCAGCCGCGGCGTGCTCGGGCCCTGGCACCACGGCCTGGTACCGGGGCCACAGATGGACTGGAACGCCATGCAGGTTCGCTGGTTCGATCGCTGGCTCAAGGGCGTCGACAACGGCGTCGATCGCGAGCCACGGGCGTCGTTCTTCATGCCCCGCTGGCAGCCGCAGTCGTTCCGTTACATCGATGACGTGCCGGGCGAGTGGCGCCATCTCGATGATTGGCCCGATTCCGCCTTCGAGCCCCCGGAACGGCTGTACTTGCGGCCCGAGCCGGAAACACCGGTCGAGGCGGCGCTCGCGGCCGAGCCCGCACCGGGCCGCGGCGGGCGTCTCGACGAGCAATCGGGCGACGCGTCGGCCCTGCAGCTGCGCTACTACCCGGCGACCGGTGGCTGGGGCCAGTCGTTCGGCCCCACGACGAGCGAGGGCTACTACGGCATCGACCACCGCGCCGAGGACACCTACGGGCTGAGCTTCGACACCGCGCCGTTGCGCCAGCCGTTGGAGATTCTCGGCTTCGCGCGCGCCCGGCTCTTCGTATCTGCGACCGCCCCGGTCGCCACCTGGATCGTGCGCCTCAACGACGTCGCCCCGGACGGCTCCTCGTACATGGTGTCGCGCGGCTACCTGAACGGCACCCACCGCGACTCGCACAGCGAGCCGGAACCGCTCGCGCCCGGCGAGGTGTACGAGATCGAGGTGGAGATGTGGTGCGTCGGCCACACCTTCGAGCCCGGGCACCGTGTGCGGGTCGTTGTCACCAACGCCGACTTCCCGGTGATCTGGCCTTCCCCCGCGAAGATGACGACCACGCTTCATACCGGCGGCGACCGTCCATCGTACGTCGAGCTGCCAGCGCTTACGGCGTCAGGCTACGGAGAGTCGGAGCTGCAGCTCATGGATGCGGACGATCCTCGGCGGTCGACGCATGACAACGTACAGGCCTACCAGCGCACGCACGATGTGGCTTCGGGCGAACACACCGCCTACTTCGAGCTCGGAAACGTGCTGCAGCCGGGTGAGACGGCAACTCGCGGGATGGACCGTATCTGGTGCAAGGTCGACGAGAACGACCCCGCCGTCGCCTCGGTGCGGTTCGAGGGCACCAGCAGCGGGCAGGCGGACGGACGGCGGGTGGACGCGCGCGCCGAGGGGACGCTTTCCAGCGACGCGCAGGCCTTCACCCTCGACGTCGAGTGCACCCTGCTCGACAACGACGAGATGGTGCGCACGCGGCGCTGGCAGGACCGGGTGCCGCGCGACGGCGTCTAGCCGCCGCGTGATCAGCGAGCCTTACCGAACCTTCTGCGCCCGCGTCTCGTTGCCGGCCTGCCGCAGCAGCAGCGAGGCCACCTCGCCGACGTCATCGCGCCCGAACTCGATCGTCGCGCCGGCCAGCGTGATCTCGAAGGTGTCGGGGGCAGAGCCGTGGGTCATGGGGACACGCTGCTGGCCGGGTGCCTGAAGCAACAGCCCTTGTTCTCCTACGGTGACCTCGAGGTTCACACCGGGAGCGACCTCATACGAGCCAGCGTAGGCATCGAGGCCGGCGGTGACGCTGTTCGAGTCGTCCGAGGCTGAGATCGGAGTTTCATCTACCGGCCGCATATAGAGCTTGCGGGTGTCGAAGTCCAACGTCCATGTGTAGTTCTTGAAGAAGCCGTGCGAAATCAGAACGTCCGGCCGCAGATCGCCGAGCGACGCGAAGTTCCGGTCGTCGGCGAAGACGCTGAAGGAGTTCCGTTCGCGGCTCGCTGTACCGACACTCACCGCGACGGGCTCGGTGAACGCGTCGTTTGTAGCAAGACCCCACTCCTCCGCTTTCTGGGCGACGATGCCTCCGGCTGGCTGATTGCCGCGCGGGTCGAGAGTGACCAGGCCGGTATCGAAGAACATGAGCGCGCGGTGGCCGGCCACGGTGCCGTGTACCCACAGGTAGTGGTCAGAGTGCATGAAGAAATCAGCCACCCGGACGTCGGCGCGCGCCGCCGAAAGGTGGTTGTCGCGCATGCTCTCGTCGCCGCGCGGCGAGAACACTAGGCGGCTGGCCTGGTTGTCCCAGGTGACCAGGAATTCGGACAGAATCCTGGTCCCGAGGATGACGAGCTTTTCTGTCTGCGGGCCTTGCAGGCTATCTACAGTCGAGACCTGCACGTTGGTGAAAACCGCATCGCCCAATCGCATGGACTCGGCGTACCCCCGCGAGATACTCGTAGCCCGGTTATTCGCGACGCCCTCGCCGAGCTCATGGACGACGATACCAAGCTCCTCTGCCCGGCTCGGCGACATCGTCACAAACGCGCCGCCGGTATCGAGGTGGGCGACGAGCCGCACGCCGTTGAGCTCGATCTCGACCGCCGGCATGAGATCACCGAGGAAGTTGTCGGCGGCAAACGGCACGATCGTTGTTTTCTGTAGCTGCACTGTCGGCGGATACGCGGCCCGCCGCTCGAGCCAGACGCGCTCAGCTTCGGGCAGCTGCATCCGTCTGGAGAACGCCACGGCTTCCTGGTACCGACCCAGATTCAGATACGCGTTGAGAACCACGCGCGTCAACGCCTCGTCATGCCCGGAGTAGTCGACGGGCAGCAGAATCTGCTGCGCCAACGCGTCCTGATAGTCGCCCGACAGGTAAGAGGTAAGCAGTCGCAGGTGGCGGGCGCCGTGATTGTCGGGCTCAATCTCGAGCGTCTCACGCGACCAGGACGCCGCCGCCCTGATGTCTCCCTGGGCGAAGGCCTGCCAACCGGACTCCTGCGCCACAGCGGGAAGCGTGAGGCACACCGACAAGGCGCCGATGATCGCGGCTTCTCCTCGGATCGAGTAACGGGTCATCCGGACGGCTCCGTGTGGGACAGCTCCGCGCCCGGCGACGCACCAGGCTGGGAATCGGTTTCTTTCGACGTTGGCTATAGAAATACTTGAAAAATCTATTCATTTCAAGTTATGTCTTGAGAATGCCCGTAACACCTGCCCGACAACCCGTTTCCGGCCTCCCCGACCCCAGCGAGACCCATGTCCTTCGAGACGTCCGTCAGCTAGCGGCCTTGCGATCGCCGGTGCGCCAGCAATTGATCACCTTGCTGGAGCGCTCGGGTCCGAGCTCGGTGCGGGAGCTCGCCGAGCGCATCGGTATGGCGACGGAATCGCTCTACTACCATGTGCACGCGCTCGTGCGTGCCGGGCTGCTTCGGCGCACCGGCCAACGCCGTGGAGCGACGCGACCCGAGGCACTGTACGAGGCCATTGCTAGGCATTTCTCGCTCGATCCGCAAAACCGTTCCAGTGAGTACCTGGATGCTCTGGCGAAGGTAGGATCGGCGGCGCTACGAGCCGCCGACCGCGACTACCGTCGCGCGCTTGTCGAACTGGAGCCGCAAAGCCGCGGCGTTGAGCGGACGACCGACCTGCGCCAGCTCACGGTACGCCTACCTCCGGACGCGATCGCCGGGTTGCGCCAGCGACTCGACGCGCTTCTAGCCTACGTGCTCGAGCACGAAACCGGAGATGGTCATCCCTGCTCAGTGACGACCGTCGTCTGCCGTGTGCCTCCCGAACGGGCGCGCTGAGGTACTGCCTAGCTTGGCGGTGCCCGGCCTCATGTGTCGTGGTCCAGCGGCCGCGCTCGATGCTAGCAGGACCGAGCGCCGGGCAACGGTGTCTAGCCACACCGGGGCCGAGAGAAGGTCGAGCTCCGATCCCTTGACGGTCGCGCTGATCGACGTCTAGCCTGCCTCCCGTGGGCGGCACACCGCGACGCTATTCTCTTCTGTCAGGAGAGCGGATAATGGACAACGAATCGGCACGCGCGCGACATCCACGGCTATGGGGGACGTCGCTGCTAGCGCTCCTCGCCCTGCTGACCTTCAGCGGCAACGCCGTCTCGATGCAGCAGTCCGATGGGCCGGCGTCGGCCGGGGAAGACGCGGTCTCATTCACCCGCGACGTGGCGCCGATCCTGCAGCAGAACTGTCAGATCTGCCATCGGCCGGGCTCGGTCGGACCGATGTCGCTGCTTACCTACGATGAGGCCAAGAGCTACGCGCCGATGATCAAGGCGCAGGTGGCCACCCGCGCAATGCCGCCCTATCACCTCGATACGCAGGTCGGGATCCAGGCGATCAAGGGCGACTGGCGGCTGAGCAAGCAGCAGATCGACACGATCGTCGGCTGGGTGGACAGCGGTATGGCGATGGGAGATGTCGCGGACATGCCGCCGCCGGTGGAATGGCCCGAGGCCCAGAAGTGGCAGCTCGAAGACCACCTGGGCAAGCCGGATCACGTGATCGAGTCACGCCCCTACAACGTGCCGGCCGAGGGCGGCGACATATGGTGGCGTCCGCGAGTGGAGACCGGGCTCAACACCGACCGGCTGATCCGGGCCTTCGAAATCCGGCCTTCCTTCCCCGGCGGGCGGCAAGTCGTGCACCACGCCATCCCCAGACTCTTGACACCCAACGAGGATGGCGAATGGGTCCGGACGGCAATGCTGTCGGAATACGCCATGGGCAAGGTCGGCGAGATCATCCCTACGGATGCGGCCCGCCTGCTGCCGGTGAACTCGCTGATCGAATGGGACGTCCACTACTACCCGATGGGGTACGAGATCGCGGACGATCAGCTCGAGCTTGGCCTCTGGCTCTACCCCGAGGGCTACGAGCCGGAATACATGCAAGACCTGGACATGTACCGCCTGCAAGGCGACATTGCCCTGGCACCCGGCGGAACCGCGATGACGCAGGGCTTCCACCGCTGGGATCATCCGGTTCGCATCGACAGCTTCCAGCCCCACGGGCACGTGCATCTTCATGCCAAGTCGATGCGGGCGATCTATCCGGACGGCTCCGAGGAGCTGTTGAGCATGGTGACCAACTTCAACGCGCGATGGCACCACAGCTATATCTACGAGGACGGCGTGGCGCCGCTGTTGCCCACGGGCACGGTGCTCGTGATCACCGCCTGGTACGACAACACCGAGAACAACCCCCTGAATCCCGATCCGGAAGTCTGGTATGCGCGCGGCGCCCGCACGACCGACGAGATGTCGCATGCCTGGCTGGCGGTGACCCACCTGGACGAAGCGGGCTACGAAGCGCTGGCGGCGGAGAGGAAAGCGAAGTCAGAGGTTGCGGCTGAAGACAGTGCCGGGAGCTGACTCGCTCGCTCCGAGATCGCCTTTGACCGAAGGAACCAGACGATGAAGGGTCGCTCGCTCCTGACCGTTCTTTGCTGTGCGCTCATCGTCATCCTGAGCCCGGCATCTGTCGAGGCACAGCAGGTGCAGCGGCTTCCCCTGGCGCCGATACCACCGACGGGCGAACCGATAGCACCGTTCTTCGAAGGCTGGTACGCCAACTCCGACGGCACCTACACCTTCTCGTTCGGGTACTTCAACCTGAACATGGAGGAGGTGCTCGAGATACCCATCGGACCGGACAACTTCGTCGAGCCCGCCGAATTCGACGGTGGGCAGCCAACGCACTTCCCCGTCGATCCGCGTCGCGACCGGGGTGTCTTCACGGTCACCGTGCCAGCGTCGTATGCCGACGGAGAGCAGCGGGTTGTGTGGACCATCCGTTCCAATGGCGTGGAGTATTCGGTACCGGGAAGGGTGGGCATCGAGGCGCTTCAGCTCGATTACGGACCGCGAGGCATGGGGTCCGTGCCACCGTTGTTGCGACTAGGTCCTGATGGGCCCGAGGGCCAACACCCAACGGGTGTCACTCTGATGCAGCCACGGATCGCGCAGGTAGGAAGCCCACTGCCGTTGGCCGTATGGGCCAGCGAGGTCTCGGAACGTTACGACCACGACCTCGCCAACCGGGATGGCGTCGCAGTGACGCTCACCTGGTTCAAGCACCAGGGACCCGCCGGCGCGGTCGTGTTCGAGGATCAGGTGATCGTGCTGGAGGAAGGAGAAGGCGAAGCGATCACCACGGCGACCTTCAGCGAGGCCGGCGAGTACGTGCTCCGGGTCCGGGTGGACAACTGGACTGCCAACGACAGTAGCTCCGGCGATCAATGTTGCTGGACGAATGGATACGTTCCAGTGTCCGTTTCCGAAGGTGGAATGCGATGACGAGACCGAGGCAGATGCCGATGATCGATCGATCGAAGACGACGTGGGCCGGACGAGCGCTGTGCGGCGTGATCGCGGCGGCCTTTTGCCTGATGTCGATGCCGGCAGTGGGGCAGAATGGCGCGCCGAGCACCGGCACGGAGAACGGTGAATGGCGTCACTGGGGTGGGGATACGGCGAGCACACGCTACTCGCCCCTGGATCAGATCGACGCCGACAACTTCGAGGACCTCGAGGTCGCCTGGGTGTGGCGCGGCGACAACTTCGGTCCCTCGGTCGACAACATCATGCGCTCCACCCCGACCTACGTGAACGGCGTGCTGTACACCGTCGCCGGTCAGCGGCGCACCGTCGTCGCCCTCGACCCGGCCACCGGTGAGACGCTGTGGACCTACCGCGAGCCCTTCACGCCGCGGTGGGAAGACTCGATGCGCAAGAACTACGGCAAGGGTGTGGGGTACGCCAACATCGACCGCCGGGGGATCATCTACATGATCTCCCCCGGGTTCTTCCTGCACGCGCTCGACGCCGTGACCGGGAGGCCGGTCGAACAGTTCGGCAACGAGGGCACGGTCGACCTGCTGGCCGACTTCGGCTACGAGTACGACGCCTACGAGGGGCTCCCCAAGGAGACCGGCTACATCACCAACTCGTCGCCGCCGATGGTGGTCAACGATGTGGTGGTGGTGGGCAACTCCCACGAGCAGGGCTACCGGCAAACGCGGCAGGAGAACGTGCCCGGCCATGTGCTCGCCTACGACGCCCGCTCCGGCGAGCACCTGTGGAAGTTCAACGTCATCCCGCAGCCCGGCGAGTTCGGTCACGACACCTGGGACAACGACGCCTGGTCGTTCACTGGCAACGTCTCCGCCTGGGCACCGATGGCCGCCGACCCCGAGCTCGGCCTCGTCTACTTCGTCACCGACCCACCAACCAACGACTATTGGGGCGGCCACCACCCCGGCGACAACCTCTTCGCCACCAGCATCATCGCCGTCGACATCAAGACCGGCGTTCGCCGCTGGCACTTCCAGACCGTGCATCACGACATCTGGAACTACGACAACCCCACCGCGCCGACCCTTGTGGACATAACCGTCGACGGCAAGAAGATCCCGGCGCTTGTGCAGACCACCAAGCAAAGCTGGGCCTACGTGCTCAACCGCGAGACCGGCGAGCCAGTGTGGCCGATCGTCGAGCGCCCGGTACCGGCCTCGAAGATCCCTGGTGAGAAGACCTCGCCGACGCAGCCGTTCCCCACCAGGCCGGCTGCGTACGAGATGCAGGGCGTCACCGAGGACGACATCATCGATTTCACGCCCGAGCTACGCGAGGCGGCCCTCGAGATGCTCAGCGAGTACGAGCTCGGTCCGCTGTTCAACCCGCCGCTGCATCGCGACAACGACCTGGGCTTCAAGAACGCCTTGATCTGTCCCGGGGGAGGCGGCGGCACCAACATCCCGGGCGGCGCCGCGGTCGACCCGGAGACCCAGATCCTCTACGTGGCGTCGACCAAGACCTGCTCGGGACAAACGCTGATCCCCGGCGTCGAGGCCGATGCCAACGACCCCAACCCCATCGGCAAGACCATCATGGCGTGGGCCAGTGGGCCGAGCGTCGGGCCGGGCCGGATCCAGGGGCTGTCCTATCTGAAGCCGCCGTACGGTCGAATTACCGCCATCGATCTGAACACCGGCGAGCACCTATGGTGGATCCCGAATGGCGACACGCCCAACTCCGTTACCCACCACCCGGCGCTGCAAGGCCTCGACATCCCCAATACCGGCCAGCCATCGCACGCCACCAAGGTGGTGACCAGAACGCTGTTGATCTACGCCGAGGGCCGTCGCGGTGAGGCGCTGATGCACGCCGTCGACAAGCGTACCGGCGAGCGGCTCGGCACGGTGGACATTCCGGCGCAAAGCAACAGCGCTCCGATGACCTACATGCACGAGGGCAAGCAGTACATCGTGCTGCCGATCGGCGGGCCGACCCACTCCGGTTCGCTAGCCGCGATGGCCTTGCCAGACTAGGTCGCCGCACCGGCCTGTTCGGGAAGGCCAAACGCGTAGACGAAGAGTCGGCTATCGCCAGAGCCGCGAGTTTCAACGGTTCCGCGTCGTGACCGTCTGACCTCTACCAGGCCGCCGAGCTTCCCGACTTGCGTCCAAGTCGACCCAGTTGTACCCTTATCTCAGATGGTACATCTGGCACGAAGGATACGTAGCCAATGGAAATAGTCATCGACATCGACGATTCCGTCCCTTTGTTTGCGCAACTGATCGAGCAGATCAAGCAGGCCGTGCTTGGCGACGAGTTGGGTCCCGGGGACGCGCTACCTTCGATTCGACAGCTCGCGAATGACCTCGCTCTGAACAACAAGACGGTGGCGAAAGCCTACCGTCTATTGGAGCGCGACTCGGTCATTCAAACGAAAGGCTATCGCGGCACGTTCGTTCACCCGGATGCCAAAGCCAATAGCACGGTCGATCTGACCGCGTCGGTTGTGACGCAGCTGAGCGACCTGATCGAAGCGTTCAGAGAGTCGGGCGTAACGGACTCGGAAATTCGAATTGCGTTCGGCGATGTGATGAATCGTCGCGGCAGCTGAGGAGACGACCATGCCAGTGCATCTGATCTTTTACTTGGTTTTCTCGAGCCAGATCCTCCTGCTCTCCTTCTACCTTCCACGACAACTGCTCCGCCGTGTGAGGTTTGTGGTCGACACGTACCCGCCGTCGAGTTATCCGAGGCTCTACCCGGTGCCGCTGGACTCCGTGGTGAGAGCACAGCGGAACTACAGAAACATGAACCTGTTCGCGCTCATGGCCGGTTTCGTGTTGCTGCTGATCGGTATCGCCTCACCGAGTGAGGAGATGCTCAATTGGGACAGCATTTCGGTTCTCGCGATCTATACGGCCATCCAGTATTCACCGATGATGATCGCGGCGACCGCCGGGTTCACCTACTTCAACCTCAAGCGACGGGCGGATTCGCGGACGACTCGCACCGCAGAGCTGCATCGGCGAAGACTGTTCGACTTCGTTTCACCCACAATCGTCGTCGGATCCATCGCCCTGTACTTCGCCTTCATCCTGTTCATCATCTACATCAGGCAATTCGACTTTCCCTGGTTCGGTGGCTACTGGAACGTTTTCTTTATGACGGCCGGCAACCTCCTCCTGGCCGGAATGGTCGTCAAGCTTCTGCACGGGAAGAACAAGGACCCGTACCAGGCATACGACGACCGACTGAGGCAAATCCGGTTTGGCGTGAATACGATGTTCGTCACCAGCATCGCGGGGACGGTATTCATTATATGGACGGTTACCCTCAATGCCCTGGACTTGGGAGCTCTCATTCCTGTTTCCCTGAGCTTGTACCTTCAGCTCCTGGCGCTGATCGGCTTCCGAGCGCTGCGAATAGACGATGTGAACTTCGAGGTCTACAAAGAGGATCCTTCGGTCCGGTCGTCTGTCGCCGCGCTGTGACCTGACGCCACCCTGGAAGACCTGAAGCAGGACCTGTCGTGGAAGTGATCGTCAACATCGATATCTCGGTCCCGGACTGGGCGGCGCGGTGGACGCCCGGTCCGAGCGCGGCGCCGCTGTCCGCGCAGCTGGCCGAGCAGATCAAGAGCGCTGTATGTCGCGGGCAACTACGCCCCGGGGCCCGCTTACCGTCGATTCGACAGCTTGCCAATGAACTGCGAGTCAGCCACGACACAGTAGCCAACGCGTACCGGTCGCTGGAGCATGATTCGATCATTCGGACCGACTGCTATCGGCGGGTCATGGTTCATCCGAACGCCCCGGCCAACGGCGTCTGCCGCGTCCGTCGCACGAACGGCACCGAGGAGTAGATGACCGCGGGCCCGCCAGTTCGGCGAAATGGCCGAGGGGCCCTACGAGCGATTGGTGATCCGCAACGCCGACGTACTGCCAGGCCCTGGGGCCCCTCGGTGTGCGTATACGACATCCTCATCGAGGGGAACGTCATCACGGATGCCCTGCGCCCCCGGAGACACGGTTTTGGCAACGCGTCAGACTCGACAGGCGCGCGTCGACAGTGTCTCCGCTAGAGGCGTTGCGCGCCGAGCAGGATCGGGCGACCGGCTCAATCTTGTTCTGGCCGCTTCCACGGAGTCCAGTCGATGTCCATGACGTACTTCTGCATCCATTGGATCTCTTCGACGTCGCGGGTGCGCTGGTGCCTCGGCTCGCGGAACCCGTGCGGCTCGCGCGGGAAGCTCACGTAGCGAACCGGCGCCTTGCCGATGTCCTTCAGCGCGGTGAAGAACATCATGCTCTGTTGCGGGGTGCTGACCAGATCGCGCTCACCGTGCAAGAGGAGCGTCGCGGTGGTGACGTTCTTCGCGTACCAGAGCGACGACGCCCGCCGCCAGTCTTGCGGGTTGATCCAATGGGCGCCACCGATGTAGTGGAGCCGGAGATCGTAGCTGAGGCCCGGTCCGGTTTCCGCCGTCCAGCTTCCGACCATGGCACCCAGGGATGCGGCCTTGAAGCGGTTGGTGTGAGTGATAACCCAGCTGCCGAGGATCCCGCCCCAGCTCCAACCGCGTAACCCCAACCGGTCGGGATCGACGTGGCGCTCGTCGATCAGATAGTCGACGCCGGTCATCACGTCATCGTACTCGCCACCGCCGACGTCGCCTATGAGTGCGGTCAGAAGATCGTCGCCATAGCTGTCGCTACCGCGGATGTTCGGCCCGAACGAGGCGTACCCGAGGCCGGCGAACACATGCAAGTCGGACCGGAACTCGTTGGCGAAGTGGCCCGACGGACCACCATGGATGTCGAGTATGAGCGGCAGGCGGGCACCTTCCTGGGCGTCGGCAGGACGATAGAAAACTCCCTCAATCTGCATCCCGTCCTTGCTTGCCCAGCCTACGATCTCCGCGTCCGCGAGTCGGATCTCCTTACCGATCCACGGATTGGCGTTGGTCAGTCGAACAGGCTCGAAGTCCGCCGTCGAGGAAGAGTACAGATCCATCGGTGTCTGGAAGTCGTTGAACGAGTACACCATCCGCCTCTGGTCGGCGGAGAAATCGAGCGCCCTAAGCGTACCGGTAACGCTGGTGACATCGGTCACCTGGCCGGTAGCGATGTCGATTCGGTGCAGGTTGCTGTTGGTACGGCGGGTCTCGCCGAACAATAGGCTCTTACCGTCCGGGGCCCACGTGAGGCCCGAGATCTGACCCTGCTGCTGGCCTTCCAGCTTTCTCTTCTCACCTGTGTCAACGTTCATCACCCAGACGAAGCCGTGGGTCAGATCGAACTCGTCGTCTGTAGGCGCGTGGTACGCAATTGTCGTTGCGTCCGGGGCCCATCGGGCGCTCTGCTCGGGCGCGTTGTTGTCCGTCAGCCGCACCAGCTCCCCGCTTCCGGTGTCGACGACATACAGCTCCGATAGATGGAAGTAGTTGTCGAGGTCTTGTCGCGCTGCCGCAAGAACAATCCGCCCCCCATCAGCCGACACGTCGAACCCAGTGACGATGAGTTCCTCATCTGTGAGGCGTTCCGCGCTCCTGGATGAGATGTCGAACACCCAGAGATTGCGCCAGCTTGCCTCCTGTCGGCCATTCGGCCCCTCGCGGACATAGAACGCGTCGGCCCCCTTGTCGTACTCATCCTGTTCATCACGACTTCGGACTTCGTCGGCGGTGAAGAACACCTGTTCCGCGTCGGCGGTCCACCGATAGGAGACGACGCCTGCGTCGTGGTCGGTCAGCTGCTGCGCTTCGCCGCCTGATAGGTTGATCCGAAACAACTGCTCGATACCGTCTACGGATCTCAGGAACGACAGGTGTTCGCCGTCCGGGACGAACTGGAAAGCGCTGCCGCCTGCATCACCGATGAACTCCTTCGCCTCTCCGCCGTCGGCGGCGATGAGATAGTGCCGTAGCCTCCTGCGATTCTGGTCCCAGTCGAGCTCCGACTTGGAGAAGAAGACCCAGTTGCCGTCGTGAGACATGCATGCGCTCTGCACGCGGGCCATGTTCAACGCGTCGTCTACGGTCAACGGGCGGTGCCCGACCTCCTGGGCGAGGAGGCTCGCGCCGGTGATCAATCCAACGATCGTGGCGAAGATGAGCTTCTTCAATGGCCGACTCCCTTTTTGCCGCGAAGGCTATCACCGCAACGCGGCACAGCGAGGGTGGCAGCGCTGCACAGCCGAGGCACAGCGGGCTGGCGGCGCAGCGCAGGGAGCTTGGCAGGGAAGCCGGCCGACTCTACCTAGGACGACTCAGGACTCGGCATCGAGGGTCTCGAACGCCCAGCCGAGCAGCCGCTCGATGATCCGCCAGTCGGCGTTCTCCCGGCGCATGTGGGACCCGGTGATCGCATACAGCACGTGGCGACCTCTGGCGGTCTCGCCATAGCCGACCACCGACCCCATACCCATGTCGCTGCCGCCCTTGCCGCCCCAGTACGCCAGCGGCACGGTGATGGCCTTGCGGTCGACGCCATTGTCGCCGTGGGTCAGCGTTTTTCGCAGCTGAGTGTTCCAGCGGTCCGATAGACCGTTGTCGAAGAAGAGGTGGTGAAGAAATGCCACCAGTTCTGGAGGTGAAGATACGTTATCGATGTCGTCGAGAATCGCGAAGCTCGTCGCCTGGTCGTAGTTGGCGAAGTCGTAGAAGTCGTCGCTGCCCCGTTCGATCTCTCGAGGCGTGAATCGCGCACCGTCCTGACGAAGCCGTTCGGCTATCTCGACCTGTTCGGAGCGCGGAAGCGCCGCGAAAGCGGCCGCCGCGCCAGGTAGGTCGGCGGTCGGGAAAACACCGGGTAGGAAACCCGAGAGGCTGAGCCAGAACTCTCGCGTCGGCAGCACAACGCGCACCTGATGGAGTCCGACCTCGGCGAGGCTCTGTGACGGCGCCTCCAGCCCGACGCGCTTGAACAGCACGTCGGTGGAGGTGTTGTGGCTGCGGGTGATCATGCGCTGCACCAGCTGGCAACTTTCATGCGCTTCGGCAGCCGCCCTCCGTCGAGTGATTGACTCGACCCGGGGATCTCGAGGCGCTCGTGCCACTCCAGCGACCCCGCGTCGAGCTGGCGCATTACCTCCAGCAGCACGAAGAGCTTGAACGAGCTCGCCAGCGGATGGGACACGGACTCGTCGTGGCGCAGTGCCCGCAGCGGCTCGAACGTATCGCTATTCGGATCGACGGTGGCGACGTAAAGGCCGATGCGGCCGCTGAATTCGTCGACGAATGGAACCGTCTGGGTCTGAGAAGTCTCGTGGCGCCCCGCCGGAAGCTCCGGCTGGTGCGTTGGCGCTCCCGTAGGCGCCGCCGTCATCGACAGCGCCAGCAGCAACCACAGCGAAGCCATCGGAACACCCGGCGCCAGGCCGCGTCGGTCGAGCATTCTCACCTCAGAGGTTCGTGTGCCGCGTGATCACTCGATCCGGGCAGCTGGAAGTACGAACCGTCGCCCTGTCACGGGCGACAGCGGGGCCTTCCTTCGAGCTATACGCGCAGAAACAGCGTTTCCTGGCTCATCGGTTCCGGCGGCCGTGAAGCATTCATCCCGCCACTACCCCGGACGCTGCTACCCCCCGCCGCGTAACGTCTGAACCGGGTCGACGCGGCTAGCGCGGCGTGCCGGAAGATAGGTGGCGACCGTCGCCACCGCCAGGAGGATCAGCGCCACCGCGGCAAAGCTGAGCGTGTCATGTGGCTCGACCTCGTAGAGCAACGACGCCAGCAACTGGGAGGTGGCAAGTGCGATGGCCGTACCGAGCAACAGACCTGCGACCACCAGCCGCAGACCCTGCCCGGCCACGAGTCGACGAACCTGGTGGGAGGCGGCACCGACAGCCATGCGGATCCCGATCTCTCGCGCGCGCTGCGCCACCGTGTGGGCCAGCAGCCCGTAGAGACCCACCGTCGCCAGCAACAGGGATGACATTCCGAAGAAAGTGAGCACGATCGTGGTGAAGCGTGGTTGGGCGATCGACCGCGATACCCAGGCCTCCATGGTCATGGGCATTACCAACGCCTGCCGCGGAGCCAGCTCGTGCAGGACGCCGAGCAGTTCCTGCATCCTGGTTTCGGCTGCCCCGGCGACTCTGGTGACAAGCGTCATCTGCTGTCGTGGTGCCTGCGTGAACGGCACGTACATGCGTAGCCCTGAGGGGTCAGCGAGCGACCGGTCCCGAACGTTGTCGACAACGCCGACGATCCGACGCCAGCTTTGTAGCAGGTAGAGCTCCTGGCCCACAGCCGAGCGCCCTGCAAAATAGCGCCGCGCGAAGGCTTCGTCGATGATCGCCACTCCCGGCTCGCCGCCGTCCTGCACGAGGTCAAACGTCCGCCCTTCAAGCACGCTGATGCCCATCGTGCGGAAGTACTCGGGAGTCGCGACGCGGTAGCCGGCAAGCAGCTGCTCGTCCGGATCATCCGGCGGCACACGCAGCTCGAAGGAAAAGGTCGGGCCCTGATCGCGAAGCGGCAGCGTGTTCACCAGCGCTGCGACTTCAACGCCGGGCAACACTCGCGCCCGATCGAGCAGGCGCTCCAAATGCTGACGTCGAGCGCCGTCATCGAACTCTCGCTCAACGAGCGGCAGCCCGACGGTAAGCAGTGCGGCGGGCTCGAATCCGGGATCGACGTTGCGCAGCGTCCAGAAGCTTCTGATCAGAAGGGTCGACCCGACCACGAGGACGACCGCCAGCGCGACCTGGGCGACCACAAGCCATGCACGTAGTTGCGATCGATCCGATACCACCGCCCGCGCCAGCTCCGCGCGAGGCCCCTTGCTACCGAGTCGGGCGGCCCTGGCCGCGGGAGCAAGCCCGAAGACCAGCCCTGCCGACAGGGTCAGCGCGGTGCAGAAAAAGAGCGTGGTGGCATCGAGCCCCGCCTCACCGAGTCGCGGAGTATCGGGCGGAGCCAGCGCAACAAGCGAGCGCAGGGCCGCGTAGCCAACGCCCAAACCGAGCACACCGCCGGCGATCGCGATGACCAGGCTCTCGGTGAGCAACTGCCTGACGATACGTCGGCGACCGCCGCCCAGCGCAACGCGCACGGCGATCTCGCCTCGACGGCCCTGCGCCCAGGCCAGATGCAGCCCGGCGACGTTAGCGCACGCAACGAGCAAGACCAGTGCGACGGCGGCCATCATGGCGGCCAGCGGTCGTCGCGTGGCGCCAACCAGGTCGTCCTCGACCGATTGCGCCACGAAGGTCTGGTCAGCGTTCGAATCCGGAAACTCCACCGCCAGCGCCTCGCCAATCTGCGCCAGCTCAGCACGCATCGTGTCGGCAGTCATGCCGTCCCGCTGACGCCCCACCATCTGGACCCATCCGATACCGCGACGCTGCCGCCACGAAGGCTCTCCGAGCCGGATCGGGACCCAGAGATCGGCGGTCTGCGGCAGCAACCGGCCCGCCGGCGCGATGCCAAGGACGTCGAACAGCAGCCCATCGAGGTTCAACTGCCTGCCGAGAGCAGCCGATGGCGAGCCGAACTGACGCCGCGCGAGCGCATCACTGATGATCACCACCGCGGCATCGCGATCCTCGTCGACGAAGTCACGCCCCACGGCGATTTCCACGCCGAGAACGTCGAATAAGTTGATCGTCGTCTCCGCGCCACGGATGCTCTCGGGCCCTCCGTCTCCCAACGCTATGACCCGATCGGGGCTCAGCGCCGCCACCCCGGCCAGCGTCTTGGAGCGCGCCGCGACATCTCGATAGTTGGGCGCGGAGTTCCAGAAATCGGTACCGTCGCTATTCGACCAGATCATCCACAGTTGCTCTGGCGCTTCGAAAGGCAGCGGGCGCAGGAGGATGCCGTTCACCAGGCTGAAGACGGCCGTGTTGGCACCGATGCCCAGAGCCAGCGTTGCCAGCACGGAAATCGTGAAGCCCGGGCTATTGCGTAGCACGCGCACCGCGTAGTGGAGGTCCTGCAGAAGCTTGGCCATGAATCCGTCACCTCGTTCACGGGAGCGGCGCGGAGTCGTCCAGGGGCGATCGAATGCGCGGCGCGCGAACGCCGGCCAAAGTGAGCGCCTGATCTGGCGAGCGTGCCACCGGCGCACCGACCGGGGCCGCTCGCCGGCAACCAGACGGACGCGGGCCTCCTCGCTCAGATCGCCCAGCATGGTGCAGTCTTCGGGGTGGGCCACGGCGACCAGCAAGCGTGTGGCTAGCCGAGCTAGCGGGCGGGGTTTGAATTGACCGCTCAAACCCCGCCCTCGGTATCGATCGATACGCCCTGCCACATCTGCGCCAGCGCCATTCGAGTACGCTCTAGCGCCGCTTTCCCGGGAGCCTCGACACGGTAGTATTTCTTGGCACGTCCACCACGCTCGGCCACCGGAGCTCCCAGCGAGTGGCCGACGAAACCCTTGCTCTCGAGCCGTGCGAGTGTCCGGTACAGGGCGCCGATCGATACGTCGCGGCCGGTCCGCGACTCGATCTCTTGCCGCACTGTCATTCCGTAGGCGCCCTCGCCGAGCCGAAGCAGGGCCAAAAGCACGATCTGCTCGAACTCACCGAGTGACACTTCGACATCCTTGTAGCGGGAAGCGGAGGCTCCATTTACTATACCCCGTATAGTAAATTGTGGCCAGCTCTCACCAAACGAGCGGGCAACCGACTACGTCAACACATGGGTCCCTGAATGGAACCGGCGGGTGAGGATCAGCTTCGAAGACAACGCCATCGTCACAAACCGCGGGGTGGAGTACCTGAGCCCGGTGGACGAGAAGATCATCGTCATCCGCTAGCCGCTCTCGGGCGCTCCAGCGCGCCCGCGGCCTCAGCCGTCCTTGAAGTTTTGATCGGGCAGTCCTCGCACGCCGTCGGGAACGACCTGGTAGACGCCGCCCGCGTCGGGCGTCCGGGCCAGCTCTTCATCGTTCATCTGTTGCCGGGCCGACGTGATGTACAGCCGGTCAAGGTCAGGTCCGCCGAAGGCCACGCACGTCGGGTTCTTCGCCGGCACGGCAATTTCACGATCGATGCTCCCCTGTGGCGTGTATCGTCGCACTATGGCGCCACGCCACTCGGCGTTCCACAGGCATCCGTCTGCATCTATGACAGAACCGTCCGGGAAACCCTGGTTCGTCTCGAAACGGACGAACTCGCGAACGTTCGCCACGCCGGCTTCGTCGGCGTTGTAGTCACACTGCATGATCCGTCGCTCGCGTGTGTCGCAGTAGTACATCGTGCTCCCGTCCGGGCTGAAACAGATGCTGTTGGAAGTCACCACCGCGCCCAAGCTCAAGCGGCGTAGGCCCCGTTCCCAGGAGAACTGATAGAAGGCTCCGAGCGGCGCCTTCTCGCGATCTTCGTTCAGCGTCCCGAATACGAAGTTGCCGGCGCGGTCGGTGCGGCCGTCATTCACGCGTGTCGAAGGCTGGGAGCCTTCGACTGAAACGAGCGGTGTGATACCCAGAGTCTCTGCTCCACCCGGTACTTCCGCGTCTTGACCCGCATCGATATCGGCGAGGCAGAGCTGCTTCGCAAGCCCGAGCAGCAGCTTGCCCGATTCGCACAGGGCGAAAGAGCCGAGTCGATCGGGTAGCGACCAGGTGCGTGCGCTATCGGTCCCGGGCGCCTGCATCCACAGCTGCGATTCCTGGATATCCGTCCACAGCAACGCGCGCCGGCCCTCGCACCATGTGATGCCTTCGCCGAGGGTGCATCGCGCGTCCGCCCAAAGGGACGCGGTCTTCAAGTCGCGCTCATCTGGCGATCGAGTCCCAGTTCTCCACCAGGTGATCGGCGGCGCGCCAGGCGAGCGCCTGTACGGTGAGCGTCGGGTTTCGAGCCCCGCTGGTGCCCATGACAGAGGCTCCGAGCACACCGAGGTTGGGGGCCTCGTGCGAGAAGCCCCAGCGGTCGACGACGTTGGTGGCGGGGTTGTCGCCCATGCGGGTACCGCCGTAGGCATGATCCGACGGACCCATGGTGCCGAGCGACCGCCTGGTGATTTCCACCGCTCCGGCTTCCATGTACCACTGCGCCATCTTGTCCTGAAGGAAGCCGAAGAGCTTTTTCTCGTTGTCCTTGAAGTCGGCGGTGATCCGACAGACGGGATCGCCGAGCGGGTCCTCCACGCTGGGATGGAGGTCGAGGTAGTTGTCCTCGTAGGGCAGCGTCGTCGCTTGAAGAAAGGGCCGGTTCGAGCGATCGGCGTTCTCGTTGACGAACGACTTCCAGGCCGAGCCCCAGCGCGGCGCGCGGCCAAACGTGCTCATGCTCGCGGCGCTTATCGGCTTGCGCTCGGTGTGGACCCACAGGTTGCCGCCGCCAATGAAATCGAGCTCATCGTGGTCGAAGTTGTCATCGGCCCAGTCGTCGATCGCCACCCCCTGAGCCGGCAGGCCATACCAGGTGTTGAGATCGTGCGGAAAGAGCGCCTCGAGCCCGGAGAACATGGCGTGGCTCATGTAGTGCCTGCCGACCTGACCGCCATTGTTCGACAAACCGTGCGGATACTTGGCCGACGTCGACAGCAGCAGGAGGCGTACGTTCTCGTAGGTGAAGCTGGCGAGCAGCACCACTGACGCTGGCTGAAAGTAGGTTTCGCCGTCTTTGACGTACTGAACCCCGCGGGCACCTCCGTCCTCCGATTCGGCGATGCGCAGCACGTGAGCCCGCGGCACGACCTGCAGGTTCCCGGTGTCCATTGCCCTGGGAATGGTCGTTACCGCGGTCGAGTTCTTGGCGCTGACGTGACACCCACCGCGGCTACAGAAACCGTGATAGACGCAGGCCGATCGGTCCTGGTATGGGCGCGAGTTGATCGCTGCCGGGCCCGGGAACGGATGCCAGCCGAGGCTACTCGCGGCACCGGACATGAGATCGGTAAACCCGGTGCCCCGGAGCGGAGGCATCGGAAACTCACGCCGGCGCGGCCCCTCGAAGATGTTGCCGTCGGGATCGAGATCGCCATTGATGTTGCCGGCCTTGCCCGAGATCCCGATCTCGTACTCGATGCGGTCGTAATAGGGCTCGAGCTCCTCCAATCCGAACGGCCAGTCCTCCACCGTGGAGCCCGCCGGGATGCGCCCGGCGCCGTAGCGCCGAGTAGTCTCGCTGACGACCTTGAAGTCCCACGGGTTGAGGCGCCAGCTCTGCGCCCAGTAGTGCAGCGAGGTACCGCCGACGGCGTTCATCATCGGGTGGACGGAGTACCGTTGCGACTCGGGGGCCGAGGCGTTCGGTCGGTGCACCGGTACCTCGCGGTTGGCCTTCTGCACCGCGCGTGGCCAACCGCGCCGGTGCTGCAGCTCGTCGGGGGCGAAGTCGGGCGGACCCATCCAGTCTCCGGCTTCCAGCCCGATGACTTCGAGCCCGGCCTCCGCGAGCGGCAGTGCGGCCACGCCTCCAACAGCGCCGAGGCCGACGATGACCACGTCGGTCTTCTTCAGCTCAACGGTCACGGCCACCACCCGGGGTAGAAAACGCCCGATAGTCGTACGCCGAGCGTCCACTCGACTCAACGTTCGCGTCCATCCGCTGTTGCGAATCGGTAACCACGACGCGCACGCCGGGGTAGCCGATCAACTCCCAGCCGACTAGGTCGCGATTGCCACCGTAGTGCGGGTCGCAGAAGGTGCCCTCGATCGTGTGCGACCGTAGCAGCCCGAAGAAAGCTGCCGAGCTCGGGTCGAACCCGGTGGCGGCACCTTGCTCCATGTCGCTCAGGACGTCGTCCTGATCGTCCGCTGACAGTAGAGCGAAGCGCGCGCCGCGGCTGGTCTCGGCATATCCGTCCACTGCCGCCAAGCCTACCGAGTAGGCCTCGCGATACGACGCGAGGGCGCCGGACAGCCCGCGGTCGATGTAACGCGCCGCCCCTGCCTCGGTGGCACCGGGTCCGCTGTCGTCGGTGGGAATCAACCGCGCCACGACCGCCTCCAGCACTGCGGACTCCGCCGCGGTGAGGGTATCGAAGGCACCCTGCGTACGCACGGAGCCCCCGATCGAGGGCAGCGTCGGCAGCGTCGCCGTCGCACCGACGATCCCGGCGCGCTTGAGTAGCTCGCGCCGCGACACGCCTCTGCCGGCAGCGAGCGCCCGGATGAACTCCCTGATCCTCATCGACGTTCTCCGACTGCAGTCTTGTCTGTGAGCTTCAGTGTTCCGCGTGCGCCGCGGCGATGCGCTCGAGACGGAGCTGCTCGCCCACCCAGACGGCGGTCACCTCCACTTGCCGGCCGGCGTGCGCCCTGAGCTCCTCCTCGAAATCCTCGGCGTTGACAAACCCTATGACGGCGGTGTGATTCCGCAGCGGGACGATTAGCGCCAGGTCTTCGGCAGCCTGCACCCTGCTGAGTACCCAAGCCGCCGCATCGGCCTCATTCTCGGGCGGTGCCAGCTCGACGCGATGCCCAATCAACCCCTGACGTGAGGTGCGGAACTCCTCGGGTCGGTTGTACAAGAGGCCCTCGCCCTGTCGAAAACCGTTGACCTTTTGGCTGCCGAGCGGGCTGACAACGGTGCCGCTGAGCTGATCGCCGTCGATCTCGAGGTCGTACTCGTAGGCGCCGAATCCGAAGCTGATGCCGGCGCCGTCGCGCCGCAAACCATCTACCGGAAGAAAGGTGTCGCGGACCGTGGTGAGCTGTCCATCAAGCGCGCCGTCTGATTCCTCCAAACGCAGCAGCACGGTGCGAATCCTGCCGGTCGCCCGCTGGCTCTGCTCGCCGAACTTCAGGTTCCAGATCCCCACAGGGTCTTGCTGGGCGACCGGCGCACACCCGGCGCCGATTCCCATCGCGAGCACGAAGCCGCCTGCGAGCAACAGACAGCGAGCCTTGCCAGTCACCATTCCGGGACGGACCTAACCGCCGCCACTGTCGGTGATGTCACCCTCGTAGGAGGGAACGACCGGCTTGTCCAGCTTGTATCGGTAGTGGATCCAGCCCTCCATCATCTCGTCGCGCGAGTCCATCCCCCAGATGACTTTCAGGTTGGGGTTCGGGTTCCAGGGGTTGCTGTCCGAGTTGTCGAAGTGCGACGTGACCCGGAGCTTCGATCCCTTGGTCAGCTGGGTCGGGTTCGCCAACACGTAGGCAATCTGCCAGTACATGTTGTACTGGGGCACGAACAGAAGGGTCTCCTCGGTGCCATCCGAATGGATGGCCTGGAACTTCATGTCCTTGCCGCGATAGTGCATGTGCGGGGTCATGAGCAGCAGCTCGACGTCCTCGTCGAACTCCTGTTCGGCGACGCTCTCGTAGTTGGGCTCGTGCGGCGGAATCTCGAAGCTCTGATCGGTGACCAAGCTGCCGCGGATCTCGTACTCGATCGGTGATCGGGCCAGCCAGACGCCGACCTTGGTGCGATCGACCTGTTCCTCGCCGTTCGGGTGGTAGTGCATCTCGACGCGGAACTCTGAACCGACCGGGAGCCGGTGCGCGCTCCCGTCCGGGAACAGATCCGGCTGTCTGCCCGGCACCGCCAGCGCAAGTCCGTCCCAGGTGCCATCGGGCCAGTAGGCATCGACATTGATGTGATGCACCACCCTGGAATTGCCGCGTGCCTCGATCGCCCGGATCCAGATGTCCTCTGTGTGCGTGGTGGAGGTCATCACGTGGTGGATGATGTCCGGACCGGACGCCGGAACGACGAAGTCCTCCTCCAGCTCGAAGATGTAGTCGGGAGGCCCCAGCTCGGAATCGAGCGCCCAACCTGTCGGGAACGTCGGCGGCGTGAACGAGCCGCTCCCACGGGGTGTCCCGGCTTCGACCCAATCGACGAGCGTGCCGATCTCGTCGTCTGTGAGCCGCCGCTCATTGGCGAAGTGACCGTACTGCGGATCCGCATGCCACGGGGGCATGATGCGCTCGCGCACCACCATGCGGATCGACCGAGCCCACGGCACGACGTCGTCGTAGGTCAACAGCGACATGGGCGATACCTCGCCCGGCCGGTGGCAACCCATGCAGTTGACCGCCATCAGCGGAGCAACGTCGTCGGTCCAGGTGGGCACCGGTTCTTGCGGCGACGCGCTCGCGGCCGACCGTGTGCTCCAGCTTCCGATCAGAGCCAGGGCCACCGCGCCGACGATGATTGCCTTTCGCATCAGTCCTCTCCCTCCGCTGGCCCGATGCTCTCCAGGCGAAGCTCTTCCCCCTCCCAGACAGCCGTGATGTCGACGTGCTGGCCGGCGTGGGCTCTGAGCTGCTCTTCGAAATCCTCGGCATTGACGAAGGGGACGGCCGTCTTGTAATTGCGCAGAAAGACGATCAGCGCCAGGTCTTTGGGAGCCTGCACCCGACTGAGCACCCAACCCGCCGGATCCGCCTCGTCGTCCGGGGGCGCCAGATCGACTCGGTGGCCAATGACCCCGTCGCGGGAAGTGCGGAACTCCTCCGGGCGGTTGTACATCATCGTCTCGACCTGTCGGCGACCGTTGACCTGCTCGGTACCACGCGGGCTGACGACGGTTCCGGTGATCAGATCGCCGTCGAACTCGAGGTCGTACTCGTAGGCGCCAAAAGCGAAGCTCATGGCGGTGCCCTCGACAACAAACTCGTCGACCGGAAGGAAGCGATCGCGGATCGAGGTGAGCTGTGCCTCGAGCTCCCCGTCGACCTCCTCCACCTGGAGCAACGAGGTGGGAATCCTGCCGGTCGACGCCTGGCTCTGATCGCCGAACTTCAGATTCCACACCCCGACCGGATCCGGCGCGGGTTCGCGGCTACACCCCGCACCCGAAACTCCCAGGCTGAGCGCGAGGAGGAGTGCGCCAGAAACTCTGATCTTCGGCCATGAGCAGAGTGTCCAGGAGCCGAAGCGTCGGGTCACTAGCGCGCCCCGCCGTCGGTGGTGAGCTCGCCGTACGACGGCATCACCGGCTTTTCCAGCTTGCGGCGATAGTGCAGCCAACCCTCGAACATCTCGTCACGCGAGTCCATGCCGTAGATCACCCGCACGCTGGGGTTCGGGTTCCAGGGGTTGTTGGCGGAGTTGTCGAAGTGCCCGATCGTGCGCAGCTTGGCTCCCTTGGCCAGGTGAATGGGCTCCGTCAGCTTGTAGACCATCTGCCAGTAGATGTTGTAGTTGGGCACGTACAGGAGGGTCTCCTCGCGCCCGTCCGGGTGGACCAGCTGAAACATGAAATCCGTCCCCCGATAGTGCATGTGCGGGTTGAGCACTAGCAGGTCGGCCTCCTCCTCGAACACCTTTTCCGCCCTGTGTTCGTAGTTCGGCTCGTACGGCGGGATCTCGAACGTCTGGTCGGTGACCAGGTCGCCGATGACCTGGTACTGGACCGGAGATCGGGCCAGCCAGACGCCGACGCGAGTGCGATTCGTCTGCGGCTCGCCGTTGGGGTGGTAGTGCATCGTCAGCCGCAGCTGTGCTCCGGCCGGAAACAGTATGGCGTTGCCTTCCGGGAAGAAATCCGGCGGCTTCCCCGGAAGATCGATCCCCAACAGCGCGCGGCTCTCGTCCGGATGCTCGGCCATGATGTCGATGTGGTGGACGATGCGCGAATTGCCCCTCGCCTCCAACCCGCGCAACCAGATGTCCTCGGTGTGGGTGGTGGAGATGTAGACGTGCTGGTAGATGTCCGGTCCGGCCGCCGGCATCTGCCACTCTTCGTCCATCTCGAAGACATAGTCGGGCGGCCCCTCCGAGGCGGCGAGAGACCAGTCGCCGTCCACATAGGTCGGCGCGGTGAACGTGCCGTCACCGCGCGGAGTCCCGGCCTCGATCCACGCCATCATGGTCCCGATCTCGTCCTCGGACAGCCGGCGGTCGTTGACGAAATGGCCCCACTGCGGATCAGCGTGCCACGGCGGCATGATGCGCTCGCCCACGACCATGCGGATCGACCGTGCCCAGGGCACCACGTCGTCGTACGACAGCAACGACATGGGGGCCACCTGTCCGGGTCGGTGGCAACTCATGCAGTTGGCAGCCATGAGAGGGCCGATGTCGTCGGTCCAGCTGGGCACGCCTTCTTGCGGCATAGAGCCCGAAGCCGGGAGCGTCGTCCAGCCGCCGATCAAGAGCAGGGAAACGACGGCGACCAGCAGAGCTTTTCTCATCGAGGTTCCTCCGGCGCGGTGCCCAGTTCACGAGCTTGGCTATCGAAACACGGCGTTTGCCTGTAGTCCACAGACAGGTGGAGGAACCAGCGCTCCTGTGCTCCAATCTGACCATGTTCCGCACCCGACACCATCGTCGCGGATGGGTAGCGCCCGTGGCCGGCGTGCTACTCGCCGCCACGGCCACAAACGTCGCGGCCCAGGCCCACAGCAATCCGTTCAACGGCCTGGGTGATGTTGCTGTCGGCGAAAGCCTGTTCCTGGTGCATTGCGGTAGGTGCCACGGCTACGACGCAAAGGGCGGTCGGGGGCCCGATCTGACGACCGGACGGATTCTGACGCATGGCGATGAAGGTCTGTTTCGGATTGTCGCCGATGGAGTCCCCGGTACCGCGATGCCACCGATTCATCGCAGCGGCTCGGAAAGGTCTGTCTGGCAGCTGGTGGCGTATCTGCAAGCGCTGAACCAGGCGCCGGAGGACATCACGCTGCCCGGCGATCCGTCCGCGGGTGAGGCCGTCTATCGCGGCAAGGGTGCTTGCGAGAGTTGCCACATGGTCGAGGGCGCCGGGGGGCGGCTGGGGCCCGACCTCACCGGTGTCGGCCAGCGACGCGCACCGGACGCCCTCATGGCCGACCTGCTGCAGCCGCACGCAGAGGTAGGGCCGCGCTGGTGGTCGATGCGGGTTACCCACGAAGATGGCACGCGTGTCGAAGGGCTGCGCATGAACGAGGATACGTATTCCGTGCGCATCATCGACGGTGACGAGAACCTCTGGTCGTTCGCGAAGCGCGATCTGCGCCACAGCGAGCGCATCGAGACTTCTACCATGCCGAGCTACGAAGGCGAGCTAACCCCGGCCGAGCTGGATGATCTGGTGGCCTACCTGTTCTCGTTGCGAACAACAGAGGCGCGACCGTGAGGCCTCACGCGCTCCTGGCCCTGGTCGCCGTGACTGTTCCTGTGGTTGCCAGCCAGGGACTCGCTGCTGCAAGGCAATCCGGAACTGGGACATCAGCGCCGGCTTTCAGCCCGGTGAGCTACGAGCGCCTGGTCAACGCTCACCGTGAGCCCGGCAACTGGCTCATGTACTCGGGGCAATACAACAGCCAGCGCTACAGTGGACTGGACCAGGTGGACCGAGAGAACGCAGCTCGGCTACGCCTCAAGTGGGTGCACCAGTTGCGAACTCTCGACCGCGCCGAAACGACCCCACTGGTGGTCGACGGCATCATGTACGTCACCGAGTCGCCGAGCACCGTCGTCGCGCTGGATGCCCGAACAGGTCGGCAGTACTGGCGCTACGAGCACGACGTTCCCGCCGGTGTCCCCTATTGCTGCGGACGAAACAACCGCGGCGTGGCGATCCTCGGGGATCGACTGTTCCTGAGCACCCTCGATGCGCATCTCGTCGCGCTCGACGCCAAGACCGGCAACGTGATCTGGAACACCGAAGTAATCGACCAAGCGGCCGGCTACAGCAAGACGGCGGCTCCGCTGGTGGTCAAGAACCTGGTGGTGACGGGGATCGCCGGCGGCGACTACGGGATTCGCGGGTTCATCGATGCCTATGACGCCGCTACCGGGGAGCGCGTCTGGCGCGTCTACACGATCCCGGCATCCGGCGAGCCCGGCAACGATACCTGGGAGGGTGACTCCTGGGAAACGGGGGGCGGGGCAACGTGGGTGACGGGCTCCTTCGACCCGGAGCTCAACCTCATCTACTGGGGCACCGGCAATCCAGGCCCCGACTTCAACGGCGAGGCGCGGGAGGGCGACAACCTGTACTCCGACTGCGTCCTGGCGCTCGACGCCGACACCGGCGAGATGCGCTGGTACTTCCAGTTCACACCACATGATGTCTGGGACTGGGACGCGGCGCAGATCCCGGTACTGGTCGACGCCGACTTCGATGACCGACCGCGCAAGCTGATGCTGTGGGCGAACCGCAACGCGTTCTTCTATGTGCTCGACCGCGAAACCGGCGAGTTCTTGCTCGGGGAACCCTTTGCCAGGCAGACCTGGGCGGAGCGCATCGACGACACCGGCCGCCCGATTTTCCGGCCCGGCATCATGCCGAGTGCCGAAGGCACCGTGGTGTCCCCACCGGTCGAGGACGCCGCCAACTGGTGGTCGACCACCTACAGCCCCAAGACCGGGCTGCTGTACGTCATGACGCATGACGCCGAGGAACGGTTCTTCATTCGTGACGACGAGTACGTCCCCGGCGAGCTGTTCGAGGGCGGCAGCTGGGCGCGAACGATGCCGATCGACAGCTACGTAGCGGCGGTGCGCGCCATCGTGCCGCAAACCGGTGAGCGCAAATGGGAGCATCGCGTGCAGCCGCGGGGTCGGACGGGGCTGCTCTCGACGGCGGGAGACCTGGTGTTCGGCGGCACCATCGACGGGTATATCTTCGCGCTGGACGCGAGCACCGGCGACGATCTTTGGCACATGAATGTCGGCGGGAGCGTGTACGCCGCGCCGATCACCTACCTCGCCGGCGACGACCAGTACGTGACGATCGCCGCCGGCAACGACATCTTCACCTTCGGGCTCGAGCCCTAGAAGCGCTCAAGACAACGCCAGCGCCACACTCATCGGCCGCAGGCTGACGCACCCGCCACTGCAGCCCACTGCTTTCTGCCGTCGAGCACCCGTACGCAGCGCTCATTGCATTGCACCGTCGAGCACCTCGTACGCGCGCTCGACCTCGGGCAGCCGAGCCCCGATCTCCGTGAGCCGGGGAAATACTCCCACGTGGCCGCGCAGATCCACCCGACCGGCAGCTTCCTCCGCGGAAACGCCCTGCTCGTGCAACGCGGCCGTGCTCGTCCAGAAGTCGCGCAGGTACGCCTGCCACTGATCGATCATCTCGAGGTCGCGGATAGCACGCCCGTGCGCCGGCAGCATCACGTCGAACTCCAGCGCCTTGAACCGTTCCAGGGTGTCGGCCCACTCCCCGGCGTAGGCGTCGCCCATCCACGGGAGCCCCTCGGTGAGCAGGTCACCGGTTATCAGAACCCGCTCGTCCGGAAGGTAGACCACGATGTCTCCCCCGGTGTGGCCACGCCCGAGAAACTGCAGCTGGATCTCGCCTCCTCCGCGATGCAGCGTCATCCGATCGGTCATCGTCAGGTTCGGCGGCGTCGGGTTGACCGAATCCATGGCCAGCTTCGTGTTGCGCAGGACGTCTAGCTCGTGACGCGCGTCCCCTGCTCCATCGGGGTCGTCTCCGGCCGCCAGCTCGGCCTCGAGCGCCTCGATTCGTCCGGGCATGAAACCGGCGAAGTAGTCGAGGGTCCGTCCCCGATTCGAGTCTCCCGCGAGCACCGCCTGGCGGGTGAACTCGTGGCCGATGATCTCCACATCGGCGCCATAGATCTCGTTGCCGTGCAGGTGGTCGAAGTGGAAGTGTGTGTTGACGACGTAGCGCACCGGTTTGTCGGTGATCTCCTTCAGCTCGCCCAGCAGGGCCCAGGCAGCGGCCGGGGATACATGGGATTCCACCAGCAGCACGTCGCTGTCGTTGACCAAGACTATGGCGTTGCACCACGCACCCAGATTCCCCGTTTCGACGGCCAGGTAGATGTCGTCCGAGATCGGGACGAACTCAAAGGCCGCGCCCTCGTAATCGGAGCCGGCAGGTGGTACTGCGTCTGCGGGCGGAGATTCGGGTACCGGCGGCGGCGAGCAGGCCGCCGGCAGCACGCCGAGGAGGATCGAGAGCAACACCGCGCGTCTGACCATCTCCACCTCCGTCCCTGAGAGTCTTCCGGACCGTCTACCACGTCGACACGGCCGGGCCACGGTACTGGTGGTAGCGGATCGGGGTCAACGGGTGGCGCCCGTGCCGGCCCGCCCCAACATCGGACGATCCCCGGCGAAGGCGAACGTAACTGGGACCAGGTGCAGGACTTCTTCCTGTCGCGCGTCGGTCAGCTCCTGGTGCCACCCGCACACTTGCTGGAGATCCAGCGGCTGCGGATCGATGTCAGCGAGGGCGAGGAGCCGCCGATCAAATCGTCCGGTTGAGACGCGTCCAGCCAGAGCCCGACCGTCAGGCGGTGCCGACGAGCTCCTTCATGTACCACTCGACAAAGCTCGACGGGCCACCCTCTGCGCGCGTGTAGGTACCTGCTCCGTAGGCACCCGAGCGCACGCCGGCATGGTTGTTCTCCACTACCCAGATGTCTTCCTGGATGGTGACGTGCCACAGCGCCTTCACCGCCTCCGGGTCGTAGTCGCGGCCTTCCACGGCGTCGGGATGCACCAGCCAGATCAGCTCACAATCGGTGAACTCGGCGTCCCGCGGTGTGAACCGAGCAATGCCGATGTGGTCGTCGTAACACTGCGCGTAGAAGGAGTAGAAGCGGGTGCCGGAGATGCGGGTGCCGTAGGTCCACTCCTTGATGTTGGGCAGCAACGGCGCCACCGGCTTGCCGTCGAGCGAACCGGTCTTGAACCCGGGGTTCAGGTTGCCGCCCATGCCCGACTCGTACTCCGCGGCGCCGCCCATGCCGGCCTCGTCGGAGATCACGCGCTTGCCCTCCGCCGTGACCCACTCAGCGACCTGGGTGTTGCGTTCGGCGCGCTGCTCCGGCGTCATCTCGGCGTCCCAGTTATGCGTCGTGACCAGCGACTTGTGCGACGGACCGCAGTGATAGCACTCCTGGAAGTTCTCCAGCGCCAGCTTCCAGTTCGCGTGGATCGCGTAGGTGTCGCGCGCCGCTACCTTGAGATCGGCGGTGCCGTAGTACTGCAACACCGGACGGATGTCGTTGCCCACCTGCTCCTCGAAGTCGGGCGGCTCGTCCGCAGACAGGTGCACGAAGATGTTGCCCTCGGCGACCTTCAGGTGGCAGCGGATGAGGCCGTTGGCGGCCGGATCGAAGTCGTCCTGCATGCCGTAGGCGTAGATCAGGGCGCCATCCGTATCGTAGGTCCAAGCGTGGTACGGGCAGCGGAACACCGGGCTGCTACCGCTCTCGCCCAGTTGCTTCACCGATAGTCGTGGGTCACTCGGGACGGTATCGGCGTCGTGGCGGCACAGGCGGGAGCCGCGGTGCCGACAGACGTTGTGGAAAGCGTTGATCTCGCCGGCCTGGTTGCGCACCACGATGACGCTCTCATTGCGCCCGAACTGATAGACGAAGTAGTCGCCGGCATTCGGGATGCGGCTAACATGATCGGCGAACATCCACTGGTTTTCTTTGAGGAACGCCTCGTCGCGCTCGTACTGCTCCTGGCCGAGGTAGTACTCGGCCGGGATCGTTGTGCCTGGCTGCCAGCCGCTGGCGTACCGCTTAGCCGTCGCGGGCGTCGGCGCAACGATCGATTCCGCGCCGCTGCCGCCGTAGCCCACGGCCTTCGGCGGCGGCGCGATTCGATGCGCGATCGGCGTCTTGCGGGCGGTGGCCGCCGTGGTCGCTGCATGCGACTTCGTCAACGCCTCGGCGCGCACCGCGCCCGGGAGCGCAACCGCTGCTGCACCGGCGGCGACGGACGACTTCGCGAAGTCGCGACGACTCACCTTGGTTGCCTCTGCTTCGTTCCTGCCGTTGTGCTCGCCGTCGCTCATGTCGTCTCCCGCTACGTAGAATTCCGCACCTCGCTGATGGACCGAATACTAATACGCAGGCACCCCGTCAGGGCCTGGACCACGAGATCACCTTTCGTGCCGTCGATGGCTCATGGTCTCTCGATGCAGGATGTACAGCCCGCTACTCACGATAACCACCGAGCCAGCAACCACGGCGGCGCCTGGCAGATCACCCCAGATGGCAAAACCGAACAGGATGCCCCAGAACAGGCTCGTGTAGTCAAACGGCGCCAGCACCGCGGCGGGCGCCAGCCGATACGCCTGCGCCAGCGTCATCAGAACTCCGACGGTGAGCAGGCCCAGCGCCATCAGCAACGCCAGATCGGCCGCCGTCGGCATAATCCACTGGGACGGCATGAAGAACGCGGTGACCACCGCCGCACCGAGTATGTCGAACATCACAATCGCCAGATTGCTCTCGGTCCGGCTGAGCGCGCGCTGGCTCAGCATCAGCAGCGAATGAAAGGCCGCCGCGCCCAGAGCAAAGCCGGCGCCGGAGCTGACAACGCCGCTGCCCGGGCGCACGATCAGCAGCACACCCACAAAGCCGACGATCACCGCACCCCACCGATGGACCCCGACGTGCTCGCCAAGCAGCGGCCCCGACAGGACGGCGACGAACAGCGGTCCCGCAAAGGTGACCGCGATGGCATCGGCGAGCTCCATCTGGGCCACCGCCAGCATGAAGCAAACCATGCTCCCGAGACTCAACAGCGAGCGCCCGAGCAGCAGCGGCAGACGACGGGTTCGCAGGCTGCCCCAGCCGGTCGTGTAGCGGGAGAACATCGCCAGGAGCAACGCTGCGAACGAGAATCGGACGAACGCGATCTGCAGCAGCGGATAGTTGGGAACCAGCCACTTCAGCAGCACGTCGGTCAACGTCAACTGCAGCATGCCGAAGACGACCCAACCGATTCCGACCTGGGTTTGCCGCTGCTCGGGGCTGATCATGGGCGACGATGGTACCGTCCAGCCGGCTTGTCGGAGACCTCACGGATCCCGTCAACCGCGCCACGGCCGCCGCGCCCGGGGGGCGAGATTGGTAGAGTCCGCATCCAGCACCTGCGAAACCTCGGCGATGAACCGATAGCCACGCCGCGGGATCGTCTGGATGTAGGTTGGCCGCCGCGAATCGTCCCCGAGCGCCGCGCGCAGCCGGCTGATGGCGTAGGTCAGCGAGGCATCGCCCACGAACGCCCCGTTCCATGCCGAGGCGAAGAGGACGTCCCTGACAACCACCCTGCCGGCCCGCTTGAGCAACGACTCCAGCACCGCCAGGACGCGCGGAGGCAAGAAGATCTCCTCGTCGCCGCGGTAGAGGATCCCCGACTCGGGGTCGTATCGACAGCTACCGAACTCGATCATTGGTGCGCCCGCGGCGCTGCGGGACTTCGTCGAGTTTCCCTGTCTACCAGATGAAGCGCACGCCGAGGCGAACTTCGCGCGGCTTCGACACCCAAATAACCTCCCCGAAGGACGGCTCACCCGAGAGGGGATATTGTGCGCCCAACGTGGGCTCGACCTCGCCACCTGCGAAACCGCGGCGCCACGGGTTGGCGCGGTTGGTCACGTTGAACATGTCGGCGATGAGCTCGATGGTGTTGTCGCCCACGAAGAAGCTCTTCTGCAGCCTCAGGTCGACGTTGAGCTGACCCGGCCGGCGCACGGCGGCTACCCTTCGGTTCCAAACCGACGAAATTGATCGTCGGGTCGTTGAAGTTGATGCCCGTGGCGCGGGCCCGGATCCTGGGCGTCCATCGGACGGCCCGACAGCCCCTGCAGGTAGGTGCTGGCTAGGATCCCGCCCGGCAAGCGGTAGTTCGTCAGCAGCTTGAACTGCCAGGTACGGTCGTAGTCCAACGGACCGACGGTGAACGGATG
This sequence comes from Acidobacteriota bacterium, assembly GCA_965197275.1. Classification (GTDB taxonomy): domain Bacteria; phylum Acidobacteriota; class UBA890; order UBA890; family WLXD01; genus DASCOT01. The sequence continues at coordinate 117,494 of CBDAMQ010000023.1, read as the reverse complement.
GCCGGCATAGTTGGGATTGTCGTGCTGACCGAAGGGGCCCGCGTGGCCCCAATTGGTGAACACAGTGTTGCCGATGTTCCCCTGCGAGTTCTGATAGGTCAGCGAAGCATCGAAGTTGAACCCAGCGCTCGGACGCTTGCGGAAGCCCACGATGGCCATGTGATGACGACGGAAGTAGTAGTCGTCGTTGGTCAGCGAGAATTCTTGTATGGGGTTGTCGTCGGTTCTGACGTACAGCGTTTGCGTGGTGCCGATCGTCGGGTTGGTGTTGCGAGGATCTCCTGGCTGGTGAACCCGGGCATCTCGATCGTGACCGTGTACGTACCCGGTCGCAGAGCGCGGAACAGGTAGTCGCCGTTGGCGCCCGCGACCTTGGTCAGCGATTCCTGGATCAGCGTGTCGCCGCGGATGGTGACCGTCGCACCCGGCAAGCCGACACCGTCCGGATCCTGAACGATGCCCTGGATCTCACCCGTGGCCATGGCGCCCTGCGCTGAGGCCTCCCGTGCGAATTGGGGAACGATCAGCAACAAGGTCGCCACGATGGCAACAATCACGCCTCTGGAGGGCTGTCGGCGCATCATCCACCTTCCTTCTCTTCCTGCCTGGATCCACGACGCCAGCTGCGCCCGGTAGCAAGTCCAGGGGATGAATCGATCAGAATGGCCGACGCCAGCTTCTTCCAAGGATGCGCAGAAGTCCTAAAAGAACTCCAAAAGACCTCCAAAACCTCAGATCGGAGCGAGGGCTCGACGATCGACGTCCCTTGTTGGTGTAGCTGGGATCCCTATGGGGGCCGTGTGGTAACCCCTGGGCAGGCGCGCCGCGCTCGCCTTGCTACTGCACCGGCCCCAGGTACTCGTCGAGGAAAGGGATCATCGCGTCCATAATGTCGTCGGGCCGCACGAGGTGTCCGCCAGTCGGCTGAACGAGGTCCTTGTGCTCCTCCGGCGTTCCCAGCAGCTCGTAGCGCAAGAGGGCACAAGTCTCGCGCGGGCAGCCCTCGTCGAACACACTGTTGATCAGCAGCGTCGGCATCGTGATGTGGGGCATGTAGTTGACCGGGTACGCTGCCGGCAACGCCTCCAAAGGATTAGGCGGAAGGACCGTGCCGGCGACGGCGATCGACGCGTCGATCCGCTTCTCGATCGCCGTGAAGAAGCTCCCGACGTCAGCGCCAAAGCTGAAGCCGTAGTAGGCGACGCTGTCGCTGAAGAGGTCCGGGTTGCCCTCCAGGTAGTCGATGGAGCGCCCCGCATCGTTGGTCAGCATCCTCACGTACCGGAAGAGCTCCGCGGATGACTCCATGGGATTGATCGGTTCGCTACCATCGGCGCCGCGCTCGAAGTAGTTCTTGTAGAACGGGTACATGACGGCCCGGCCGCTCTCGATGAGGCGGGGTATGCCTGCCCAGTGCAGCGTGCTCGGTTCTCGAAAGAACTCGCTGGAGGGTCCGGTCGTCGTCGGGTCAGCGCCAAGGAAGATGACGGTTTGATAAGGAGGTCGGACCTGTTTCGGCAAGTACAGGTTCGCGCCCATCCGCTCTCTCGGGTTGCCGTACGCCGCGTTGAACGAAACCTTCTGCACTCGCCAGCCGCTGGCGCTGTCGTCGTCGATCTCGATCTCTGCTTCCAGAGGCTCCGGCTCGTACGTATAGAAACCTCGGTAGCCTTCGAACTCCTCGCGGGAAACCGGCTCGGGCTCGAACGGCTCGGCTCGGTTCACGCCCAGCAGACCCGCCAGTGCGACAGGAAACTCCTCGTCAGTCGACAGGACCGTCCGGAACCCCGTGCCCTCATCGCGTGTCAGAGGATCGATCTCGTACGCGTACTGGGCCGCATACGTGATGTGCAGGTAGCTGCCGCCGGCGGCGAATCGGGCACCTGAAGCACTGGCGTTCAGACACCATTCCACGACGTTGCCCGCCAGATCGAAGGCACCGTAGACGCTCATGCCCGGATAGCTGCCGACCGGCGCCGTCCCGACGCCGGCGAAGTTGCTCTGGGGCACGATGAAGTTCAAGTTGCCGGTCCGCCTGGCGGCGGCGAAGTGATAGACGGTCGGAAGGCTCTTGCCGACGAACTCGGCATAGGCCGTCGCCTCGTACCAGCTCACGCCGGTAACGGGGTGGTCGGCGTTGCCCGCCGGATACGTACCCGCCCGCCAGCCCGCCGGCCCCGGCGACCCGGTTGCATCGGTGAACAGCAGCATCGCCTCCTCCCAGGTAAGCTGCTGCTCGTCGCGGACGACCGGGTGCTTCCAGTAGTCGGCATTCCCGTACCCACTCGCGTCCACGAACCGTTTGTACTGCTCGTTCGTCACCTCGTAGCGGTCCATCCAGAACGCCGGCACCGGCGCCTCGGGTCCGACGTCGAGCGCGTTATAGGATCCGCCGCCGACCCGGACCATTCCGAGGTGCGACTGATCCTCCGGCAATAGCCTGCGCTCGATCGTGACGCCCGATATCCCGCCGCCGAAACCCGTCGTTTCGACCGGCTCGTAGCCCTCCTTCGTGAGGCGCCAGCGGTAGTAGCCACGGGGAATGCGCACCGCGTTGAGCGGCGTGACACCGACCAGCGTCCAGTCGCCGTCGAGACGGTCGTACGGGCTGTAGCGCACCTCGACGCCCTCAGGCTCAGTGGTCACCGTGAGCTCGCGGGCGATCAGCATGTACTGGTCGTTCAGCATCGGATCTTCGGGAATGTACCGCCGCGCCTGGAGCGCCAGATCGTTCGCCTCGATGAATCGTTGCTCCTTCTGTGCCAGGCGCATGGCCTCGGGAAGCGCCACCTCCCGAGCCCAGCGGACGTTGCGCGCCTGCCAGACCGAGTAGACCGCAAAGACGAGTAGAGCGGTGGCTGCAACGGCTACGGGGATAGCCCATTTCCGCGTGACGCTCTGCGCCCGCCGGATCGTTTCGAGAACCTCCAGGAGTTCGTCGGCCGACTGGAAACGCGCATCAGGTTCCTTTTCCAACAACCTGGCGATCGCCTGGCTCAGATCGCGCGGTAGCTGGGTATTCAGCTCCTCGGCCGCGGGCGGCGTGACGTGCAGGATCGCGTCGATCACATCCGTTGACGTGCCTCCCCGGAACGGACGGACACCCGTCGCCGTCTCGTACAGCGTCACCCCTAGCGAGAACAGGTCGCTGCGCGCGTCAGCCGGCTTTCCGAGCGCTTGCTCCGGGGACATGTAGGTCAGAGTGCCCATCACCGTGCCGGCCTGGGTGAGGTTCTGGCTCGCATCGTCTGTCGCACCGACGCGAGCTTCCGCTGCCCCTGGTTTGTCGGCGGCGATCGGCGCGTCTCCGGGCTTGGCGATGCCGAAGTCCAGGACCCTCAGCCAGCCGTCGTCGGACACCATGATGTTGGCCGGCTTCAGATCCCGGTGCGTGATGCCGCGGTGATGTGCCGCACCGATAGCGCTCACCAGCGGGATCGCCAGCTCCAACAGCTCGTCGAGCGGCAAGCCGTTCTCGGGAATCAGATCATCCAGCGTGCGGCCATCCACCAGCTGCATGGTGATGAAGTGGAAGCCATCGCTCTCCTCCACCGAGTAAGCCGTCACGATGTTGGGATGATCGATCGCCGCCAGCAATCGCGCCTCGCGTGAGAACCGCTCCATCAGCTCCGGGTCGTCGGCGAGCTCCTCAGGGATGACCTTGAGTGCCACCTCACGGTCCAGCGTCGTGTCCCGCGCCCGCCAGACTTCTCCCATCGCCCCGGCACCCAGGGGCGCGACGATCTCCTAGTTGCCGAGCCCCGAGCCCCGACCGAGCACACCAGTGCCCAATGCTGACGGATGGTCCTCGCCGTCCGACTTCCCGGCGGAATCCGCTCGCGTTCGTACCCGGGTCGACAGATCGGTTCGATCCTCGTCCGGCGCAACAGGTGGTTTGGTGATCAGCCGATACCTGCGCTCCGACGTCTCTTCGATATACGTCGGCTCACCGTCATCGTCACCCAACAAGACGCGCAACTGCGTGATCGTTTCCGTCAACGATGCGTCGGCGGCGAGATCCTCAATGCCCGCCAGAGTCAGCAGCGCTTCTTCGCTAACCGCTTCGCCCGGCTGCTCGAGCAACGACTCCAGCACCGCCAGGACATCGGCAGAAACGGAGATCTCCTCGCCGTCGCGGTAGAGACTCCGCGATTCGGGATCGTAGCGGTAGTTACCGAACTCGATCATTGAACGGTTCCCAGGTACTTGTCCAGGAACGGCAGCGTCTCTCGCATCACGAAGTGTCGTGGCACACGGTGGGCCGACAGCGACGTTTTCAGCGGCTTGTCTTCCTCCGGCGTCCCCAAGCGCTCGTGCCACGGGAGCGTGACGTTCTCGTACGGGCACCAATAGTCGTACCGCCCGTAGATCAAGAGTGAGGGAAGCCGTACGCGCGGCATGTAGACCAGCGGATCGACGTTGAGCGGAAGCTCGTACCCCCACCACTGACAGCCCGACAGCTGGATCGTTACGTCCAGTCGAGCCTCGAGGGTGGCAAAGATGTTGGCCAGCACGCTGCCCCAGCTGTAGCCGTACATTGCGACGCGATCGCCGAACTCCTCGCTCTCCTCCAGGTAATCGATCGAGCGCGCGAAGTCCTGGTACCACATGGTCAGGAGGCTGCGATAACGCACCGAGTCGTCGGGGTCGACGTTGCCGTTGAGGTCGATCTCGCGCTCGAACGTTCCCTTGTAGATCGGATACATCAACGCCCGGCCCGTGCGCGGCAGAAAGTCGAGCGGTGCGCCCTGCGCCACGCCGTTGGGCCCGGTCATCAGCCCCTCACTCGAGCTCAGCTCCGTGGGATACGAGCCGGGGAAGTAGATCACCGTCTGGTACGGCGGAACCACGTTGCGGGGGAGATACAAGTAGGCGCCGAGTCTCTCATCGCCGTACGCCGCGTCGAACGACACTTTCCTGCCGACCCAGTGCTCGGCCGTGTCGTCGGTCCACTCGTCGCGCGCGTCGAGCGGCCTCCGGTCGTAGTCGAACTGGCTCAGGAAGCTCTCGAACACCTCGTCGGACACCGGCGGTGGCACGATGAGTCCCGCCACCGGGTCGTCGATCGGGTCCGCCACGCCGTCGGGAAGGGGCGCGTCGGAGAGCCGCGTCATGGTTCGAAATCCGACGTTCGCGTCGCGCGCCATCGGCCGCGCGCCCAGCGCGGCATTGGCCGAATACATGACCTCGTCCCAGGCGCCGCCGACGACGGCCCTCTGGTCGCCCATCGCATTCCAGGTCCACTCCTTCAAGTTGCCAGCCATGTCGTAGGCACCGACGGGGCTCATGCCCTGATGCGTGCCGACGGCGGTGATCCCCGTCCCTTCCAGATTGCTCACCGGGATGATGTGGCCCCCGAGGCCGGGCCCGGCCGCCCATCCGAAGTGGCGTACGGTCGGTAGCTCCTTGCCGGCGAACTCCGCGTACGCGGCAGCCTCGTACCAGCTGACTCCTGCGACAGGGTAATCGTCCTCGCCGTCCGGGTAGTCGCCCAGTTTCCAGGTCGCGGGTCCGGGCGCGCCGGTGGCGTCGCGGAAACGGTGCATAGCCTGCCGCCAGCTGAGCGCGGCGCCATCGTCGACGAAGGGCTGCTTCCAGTACTGCTCTGCTTCGTAGCCACCGGCGTCGACGAACACCTTGTATTGCTGGTTGGTCACCTCGTACTTGTCGATCCAGTAGGGCTCGAGATCCACGTTTCGGGCCAACGCAGGTAACCCGTCGTAGGGGGCCCAGCTCGCCGAGCCGTGAACCCGCACCATCCCGGCAGGCGCGTCGTGCTCCGGCAACAACGTGCGTCGCAGGGGAGCGTCCTGCTGCTCGGCGAGGACATGCCGTGCGGCCTCTACCGGGCCGTAGCCCTCCTTCGTCAGCCTCCAACGGAAGTAGACGCGCGGGATGCGCGCCGCCTCGACAGGCGTGGTGCCGAGGAGCTCCCACTCGGCATCGGGATCGGCGTAGGGCTTGAAGTAGACGTCGACGCCGACCGGGTCGGTCTCGACGGTGATGCGCCGGGAAACGATGCTCCACAGGTCGATCAGCGCCGGATCGTCGGCGAGGTAGCGCTCGGCATCGACGGCGTGCTCGTAGGCGGCGAGGAGATCACCGGCTGCGGCGAGCCGCTCGATCTCGGGCAGGGCCTCCTGCCGCGCCCAGCGCACGTTGCTCGCCTGCCAGACGGCGTAGACCGCGAAGGCGAGGAGCGCGGCGGCGGCGATCGCCACCGGGATGGCCCATTTCCTGGTGGCGCTCTGCTCGCGCCGCATCTCCTCCAGCACCTCGGCGAGCTCACCGGCTGACTGGAAGCGCGCATCGGGGTCCTTTTCGAGCAGCCGGCCGATGGCCCGGCCGAGCTCCCTGGGCACCCGATCGTTGAGCTCCTCGGGCGCAACGGGCGTGACGGTCAGGATCGCGTCGATGACCTCCGTGGAGGTACTGCCCGTGAACGGACGCATGCCCGTCGCCATCTCGTAGAGCGTTACCCCAAGCGAGAACAGGTCGCTGCGCGCGTCGGCCGGCTTTCCGAGCGCCTGCTCCGGTGACATGTAGGTCAGCGTCCCCATCACCGTTCCGGCCTGGGTGAGGTTCTGGCTCGCGTCGTCTGCCACACCGACCCGCTCTCCCGCTGTCCCTGCTTTGTCGGCGGCCATTGGCCCGTCCCCAGGCTTGGCAATACCGAAGTCCAGAACCCTCAGCCACCCGTCGTCGGACACCATGATGTTGGCCGGCTTCAGATCCCGGTGCGTGATGCCCCGCTGGTGTGCCGCACCGATAGCGCCCACCAGCGGGATCGCCAGCTCCAACAGCTCGCCGAGCGGCATGCCGTCGTCGGGGATCGAATCATCTAGCGTGCGACCATCCACCAGCTGCATGGTGATGAAGTGGAAGCCATCGTTCTCCTCCACCGAATAGGCGGTCACGATGTTGGGGTGATCGATCGCCGCCAGCAACCGCGCCTCGCGCGAGAACCGCTGCATGAGCTCCGGATCGGCGGCGAGCTCCTCGGGGATCACCTTGATCGCCACCTCGCGGTCCAGCGTTGTGTCAAGGGCTCGCCACACCTCACCCATGGCGCCGGCACCCAGGGGCGCGACGATTTCGTAGTCGCCGAGCCGGGAGCCCCGACCGAGCAGTGCAGTGCCCGGTGCTGGCGGATGGTCTTCGCCGTCGGACCCGACGGCCGAATCTGCCCTCGTTCGGACTCGCGTCGACAGATCGGTCCGATCCCCGTCCGGCGCAACAGGAGGTTTGGTGATCAGCCGATACCTGCGCTCCGAGGTCTCCTCGATATACGTCGGCTCACCGTCATCGTCACTTAACAAGACGCGCAACTGGGTGATCGTTTCCGTCAACGATGCGTCGGCGGCGATATTCCCTTTGCCCGCCAGGGTCAGCAACGCTTCTTCGCTAACCGCTTCGCCCGGCTTCTCGAGCAATGACTCCAACACCGCCAGAACTTCCGCAGACACGGAGATCTTCTCGCCGTCGCGGTAGAGACTCCGCGACTCGGAATCGTAGCGGTAGTTACCGAACTCGATCATTGGACGGCTCACGAGAACTTGATGACCACCCCGTCCGGCCGCTCCAGGAACACATCCAGCACCGACGGCGACACGGGCGGCGGGATCTCCTCGCCATCGCGGTCGAGAATCCGCCCGGCGGGGTCATAGCAGCTGTCGAGCTCCATCAGACACCCCTCACCCGTGGCCGTCCGGTACTTGGCGACTGAGGTCGCGAGACCCGAGTCGCAGATCACACTAGCCTACGAAATCGGGGAAAGTCCCAAAAGAACTCCAAAAGATCCCAGGCAGAGGCTAGATCTGGATAGATCTTCAACAACAACGGGCCCTTGGAGTCCTCTTGTGAGCTGAATACGAACCTCGATACAGTCTCTCCAGGACGGAAACCTCGGATACCGGCAACCAGTGACGAGGGAATCCACCCCGAATGATCCAGCTGGGCGGCTGCTGCTACGACCCCGAGTCGCGGATCCTCTATCGCGGCAATGAGGAGATCCTGCTGCGCCCACGGGTTCTGGCAGTCTTCGAATCGCTGCTCAAGCGTCCCGGGAAAGTCGTCCGCAAGGAGGACTTGCTATCTTCGGCGTGGAGGGGCGCCTTCGTCGCCGAGGCCTCCCTTACGGTCGCCATGAGCGAGCTCCGGGAGGCTCTGGGCGATGACCCGCGAGAGCCGACGTACATCCAGACGATCCCGCGGCGCGGCTACCGGCTCATCGCGGAGGTTTCAACGCCTCCAGACGACGCGGCCGAGCAGCCGGCGGAAGCCGATTCGGTCTTGCTACCACTGCGGCCAGGCGACGCGGACGGGGACGCAGATCGTCCAGTGGCTCCGATCGGCCCAGGGAGTCGGCTCGCAGGGTACGAGATTATTGCCGCCCTCGGCACCGGCGGTATGGGCGACGTCTGGCGTGCCAGAGACCTGGAACTGAACCGCGAGATCGCCATCAAGGTGATGTCGGCCGGGGGCGACGCCAGCACGCTACAGCGGTTCATACGCGAGGCGCGCGTGCTCGCAACGCTTGACCATCCCAACGTCGTCACCGTGCACTCGGTGGAGGAGTGGGACGGGGTTCACTTCCTCACTATGCAGCTTGTCGAAGGCAGAACGCTCGACATGGTGATTCCGGTCGGCGGACTGCCGCTCGACGAGCTTCTGGACCTGGCGATCCCGATGGTCGATGCGGTCAGCGCCGCACATGCCCACGGGATCACGCACCGAGATCTGAAGCCCGCCAACATCATGGTGGCTGACGACGGACGGCTGCGGGTGCTGGACTTCGGCCTGGCGAAGCCGGACCAGGTAGCGCTACCCGTCGAGGACGACTCTTCGGCACGCCCCGTGGACGACAGAAAACGCCTCCACCAGCCGCTCACTGAAGTGGGTCGGATCATGGGGACGGTGGGTTACATGTCTCCGGAACAGGCGCTCGGCAAGCCGGCCGACGCCCGCAGCGATCTCTTTTCGCTCGGGGTAACGCTGTATGAGATGGCCACTGGCACACGGCCCTTCCCAGGCGACGACAAGGACGCTGTGATCAAAGGCATTCTGCACGCTACGCCGGTCCCGGCGGCGCAGCTGAACGAGCTGCTGCCGCCCGAGCTCGACGAGGCGATCGCCAAGCTGCTCCAGAAGGAGCCCGCAGCGCGCTACCAGTCGGCCACCGAGATAGGTTGGATTCTCGATTCCATCCGGCACCAGATCGGCACAACGCGGAGGCGGCCGGCCTTGCTGGCGGCAGCTGCTGCCGTCTCTGCTCGCCTGCGCCGTCTAATCGGGATGTCGTAGCCGAGCGTTCAGCGCCACTGCAGATCCACCACCACACCACCGTGATCGCTCGGGAAGATGCGGTCCGCCTGGGGGATGGACGCTCTCTCGAGCACCAGCGGGATGACCGTGGCGGCGACCGGTTGCAGTCGCGCCTGGCCAGCCGTCTGATGAACGTAGAGCCGATCGATGCGATCGGCGGTCTCGGGTTGCTCGGCGGTACCGCGCAGCAGCGGTGACCAGGTGATGCCGGGAGACTGAACCGGGTCCGGATGCAGCTGGCGGAACGCGTCGGCGAACCCAGCGTCCGACATCGCACGGCTGACCGGAAGATCGAGCGCCCGGCGAAATCGGAAGATCCGGGCGGCGTCCGCGGTCCAGTCCAGGTGCGATGGCGAGTTCCAGTCACCGCCGACGAGCAGCGGGACGTCGCCGCTGCTGTGGCCCGACCGGTTCAGGTGCTCGATGAGCGCGGTGGCCTGCCGAAACCGGCCGGAGCGCTCGGTCTCGTCCAGCAACAGCGACTCGTCGGATACAGCCGGCTCGTCACGCAGGTGATACGGGGTGTACGCCGCCGAGTCGATCCAGATCGAGTAGGCGACGAACGCGCGACCCAGATCATCGACCGCCTGCACACCGAGCCCGTGCCAGTCTTCATGGAAGAAGGTCTGTTCGATCTCCAGTCGAGTCAGCACGCAGAGGTGCCGGCTGACGCCTTGCCATTCGTTCCACCCGAGCTCTGCAGCCAGCCAGCGACCGAGCGTCGGTCGGTCACCGTCGATGTCGTAGCTCTCCTGGAGCAGGACGACATCGGGTCGTACGGCACGGATAACCGCAAGCGTCTTCTCCGGACCGTCGGTGAAGTTGTTGGCGCCGAGTTGGACGTTCCACACCAGCACCCGAAGATCACCACGACGAGGGACCCCTACGAGTTCCCTGACTGCGGCATCTGACTGATTGATTGGCTCACCGGGCGTAGCCGCCGTACCCGCCACCAGAGCAAGCATGCCTGCCAGAAGGACCTTCATACCGTGATGTCCATCTCTTGCAGCGTTTGCCTTATCGCGGCCAACAGGCCGGTCACGTCGCTCGGAAAGATGCGGCCGATGGTGCCGATCCTGAAGCAGTCGTCGTCGCTCAGCTTGCCCGGATAAATGACGAAGCCCTTGTCGGCGAGACGACGGTGGAAGGCGTCGAACTCGAACCGAGAGTCCGAGCGATAACGGAACGAGGTGATGATGTAGCCTTGCAATTCCGGGGTGAGGTACTCCTGAAACCCCATCGCTCGCATGCCTTTCACGAGGGTTACGTGGTTCAGACGGTAGCGCTCGGCGCGTCCCTCGACGCCTCCCTCTGCATCGAGCTCGACCAGGGCTTGATCGAAAGCAAGCATGGCGTGAGTTGGCGGAGTGAAGCGGAACTGTCCGTTCCTCTCCAGCCCTTCCCACTGCGCCAGCAGATCGAGGCTCAAGCTGCGCGCGTAACCCCGGGTGGCGGCAACGCGGTGGCGAGCAACGCGGTCCGGCGGGCGAGGACGAACGCAAACCCGGGGACACCTTCGAGGCACTTGTTGGCCGACGAGACCAGAAAATCGATGTGGCAGCCAGCCATCGGCAGCGGCAGGCCGCCAAAGCTGCTCATGGCGTCGACGCAATAGATCCGGCCGCGACGCTGAACGAGCTCACCGATCTCTCGAACCGGATTGATGATGCCGGTGGAGGTCTCGCAATGGACCGCGAAGACGTGGGTTATGGCGTCGTCGGCCTGCAGGCAGGACTCGATCTCACCGAGCACCGGGAGGCCGCTCTCCGGGAAGCTAAGGTTGTCGTTGGCAATACCCTGCACCCGCGCGATCTCCGAAATGCGCCTGCCGTAGGCACCGTTCGATACGACCAGCACCTTGCCGTCTGGCGGGACCGTAGAGGCAACGACGGACTCGATGGCGAAGGTGCCGCTGCCTTGCATCGGGATGGCCTCGTACTCACCGGCGGCCACACCGGCTACGCTCAGCAGCCGCGTACGGATGCGGGCAACGAGCTCGAGAAACTCCGTGTCGCGTGACCCCAGGTCGCGCAGCTGTGCCTGTTTCGTCGTCTGGCTCGTGGTCAGCGGCCCCGGCGTAAAGAGCGCCTTGTCCTTCCAGCCCGGAAGCCCCTTTCGTACGGTCATGGGCGCTCAATCTGTGTCGCGTCGCGGTTGGCTGGCGGCAAGTAGTTCCAGCGAGCGGTGAGGAGAGCAGCACCGATCCACGCGAGGATCACGAACAGGTAGAAAAGTTGGTCCCAGCCGTATGCTTCGGTGACGTAGGCGACGATGAACGGGGAGCATAGCTGGCCGAACGAGCCGACGCCGTTGATCACGCCGGCGGCCTTGCCGGCATGCGCGGCACTACCGACATCCTGAGCTGCGGCCCCCGACATCAGCGTGTCGGGGCCATAGGTAAGGACGCCGACGGCGGCGATCCACAGGGTTACGGACAAACGCCCACCACTCGCTGCCAGCGGCTGTAGCAGACAGACGAAACCAAGGCCCCAAAGCATGACCGCGCCCACCGGGAACCGTCGGGAGCCGAGCAGACGATCGGATACGTATCCGGCGATGACAGCGCCGCCAAGCCCCACTAGCTCGTACAGCGCCGAGGTGTATCCGGCTTCACCAGCGCCATACCCGATGTGCTCGGTCATGTAGAGCGGTAGCCAGAACAGGAAGGAGTAGCGCGTCATCTTCAAGAAGAAGTACATCGCCGCAATGGGCCAGATACCCGGATCCGAGAACATCGCGACGAGCGCACGGAGGGTCCCCGCGCTCGCCGCGCGGTGATCGGTCGGTATGCGCTCTTCGGCGACCGGCGCGGTAGCGGCTACCGCGTCGCTGACGTCGAGGTCCGGTACACCGGCATCGCCCGGGGTATTGCGGCTGCCGAGCATGTAGATGACCGCGATCAACAGCAGGACCAGCGCCGGCGCCCAGAAAGCGCGTCGCCATCCCCACTGCTGCAGAACGCCGGCGTTGACTGCCCAGAAAGTCGCGAACACCGTCGCCAGCGAGGCCCCGAGCACGTAGCTCGTACCCCACCACGCCATCACCACCCCGCGCTCACGCTGACGGAACCAGGGCGTCATGTTCTTGATCAGCCCAGGCCACCCGGTGGATTGGCCGGCGCCGTTGAGGCCTCCCAGAACGGCGAACGCCAGCAACGACGCCGAAAACCCCATGAGCAGATTGCTCAGCACCGAGACGCAGAGCCCGATGCTGACGACCAACCGTGGACCGTAACGATCCACCCAGGCACCGCTGGCAAACTGCCCCAGCGCGTACAGCAAGCTATAGAGCGTGATGACCGTGGCGAAGTTGAATTTCGTGTAGCCCAGGTCCGCGGCCATCAGCGGCATCGCGACGCTGAAGTTCAGCCGGCAGAAATAGAAGCCGGCGTAGGCCAGCCACGTGGCCGCGAAGACCCGCCTGCGCCAGGTCTTCTGCTCGCGGGTCAGAACGGACGTCAGGGCCTTTCACCGCGCGCCAGTCGCGCCTCGGCCGGGCTGCCTCGGTAGGATCGTTGGAGGCCGAAATCCATATCGCATCTCCGTTCCGAAGCGGTTGTGGGCCGCCAGAGTACCGGAGATGACGAGGGCGAACCACGAGACGGCGTCAGGCCGGGCGCTGGATCTCAACGCACCCGGCGATCCCTAGCCGAACTCCACCGCTTCCCGCGCTCGCAGAGCCCTGATTATGGCGGCCCGCGAGGCAGCATCAATTCGGAGCTCGCGGGCCTCCAGGAACCGTCGACTCAGCGTTCCGCGCATGACGCCCTCCTCGGCGTGCGGCTGCTCGGGCGCGATCGCGTGTCCTAGCTCGTGCACCACGACGCGCGCGAGGGCGCGGGCAGTGGCGCGGTTGTAGCGCACGGCACGAGGGCCGCCGAGATCCCGATAGGCGTCGATGACGCGAAAGACCCTGCCGGGAAACACGATGACGCGCGGAGGACGAGACCCGGGGACCACCCGCCCATCCCTCGACGCTTCACGCCCCAGTCGGACGGGGGTCTGCCGGAGAACACCACGAGAAACCCGTCAGCGACGGTCGCCTGCCAGGCGTAGCGGCCGCTATCAAAACCCAGCCGCCGCTCGCGATGCCAGGTCGCGCGGATGCCGGCGTCGCCGAAGGTCGAGGTTACCTCCTGGCCGATCACCTGCAGGAAGTCGTCGCCGAAGCCGAAGCGGTCGGAGACAACGAGACGGAGAGTCTCGTTTCGAACTTCCGCCGGTACCTGTGCTGTTCCGCCAGCCTGCCCGGCACCGGCAATCTGCAGCGCCGCCATCATCATCGCAGCCTTCGAGGGCATACAGGGTCTCTCACTTGGGGAGATCAGGGCGGAGAGAGACCCGGCGACTTCGTCGCGCCGCGACGATCACGCGATGACAGGCGGCGTCGCGGCGCCACGATTATGCCGCGAGCGGCGTCGCAGCTCATCCTCTACGGGCCGATCCCCCGCAGAAATCATGGCTTGACCGAGGTTGCGCCGATCCTGACGATGGCGCTCCCCGTGCGCCCCGTGGGCGCGCCGGTCACTGCAACAGCTTCTGCATCTCGTCGGTCTAGCTGGTCATCTCCCAGCGGATCAACGACACCGGGAGGCTCCCTGGAGCTTGGAGCATCGACAGCCGGTCGAAGCGCTCCATCGCAGCATCGAGTTCGTCATTCAATAACAGGGAGCACGATGCGCGACGGATGTTCTGCCGAGTGGTGCAGCGTCTGCTGCGCCACCACCCACTCGGTCTCGTCGTAGTTGTTGCCACCGGTGTTCAGGTTGCGATCGAAGCGCGGGAAGCTGGAGCTGGAGACCTCCAGGCGGACTCGATGCCCGGGGCCGAAGTAGTTACCGGTGGCGTGCAGGTCGAGGCGGATCTCATACACCTCGTCTTCTTGCATCCATACGTTGCGATCGAATCCCTCGCGGTAGCGCATCCGCTGGGCACCCTCTTGCACGTTGAACGCCGTGCCATCCGGATACACGTCCACCAGCTTGGCCATGAAGTCGGTGTCCTTGGCGGACGACCCGACGTAGAGCACCACCTCGAGCTGCCCGGTCACCTCGATACCCTCCTCCAGCGGCGGCGAGGTGTAGACCAGCACATCGTTGCGCATCTCGGTCTCGGACTGATCGTAGGCTCCGGCGCCGGTGTCCAAGCCGGTGCAACATGCTTGACCGCCGATCGATGGCACCGGGGTGCCGGGATCGTAGACGTAGCGATCGGGCGGCTGCTCGCCGGGGGTCGACCACGACAGCGCGCCGTCGCCGTAGCGACTGTTGGCGCGACCGTCGCTGTGCAGATAGAGGCTTCGCAGCGTGGTGTTTGGCAGCGGCCACTCGTCGGCGCTACGCCATTCGTTCTTGCCCATCAGGTAGTACTGCACCTTGGGCATGTCGGTGATGCCGTTGTCGTCGTCCTTGAGCCAGCGGGCGTACCAGCGCAGGTAGATGTCCATGAAGTCGCGGCGCGCGTCGCCGAGGTCACGCTCACCGACGATCGTGTTCTCGGTCGCCCTGGCCCAGCCGCAATGCGTCGTCGGGCCGATGATCACGAACTGGTTGTCGCGCGCCCGCTCGCTGACGGAGTTTTCCTGAAACAAGTTGAACAGCTCGAACGTCTCGGCGACGCCGTAGTCATACCAGGAGTCGAAGAAGAGGGCGGGAACGTCGAAGCGGTCGCTCTCGTCGACCCAATCGAGCTCGTGGAAGTACTCCGCCTCGGGGTTGTTGGAGACGAAGTCCACGTAGTCGGTCGGTGGCGCGCCGGATTTCTTCAGGATGTCGACGATCGGCAGGGTACCGAGCAAGGAATGGTGGTCGCTCCGGCGACGCTCAGGCGTCGAACGGAACAGCTGCGCCGCGTCGGAGTTGAACCACTCCTGCCGATCCACCCCCTCGGGCGGCCCGTAGTAGATCTTGGTACCGCTACCGGAAAACCAGCCGGCGGTCTGGGCGAGTTCGAAGACACCACCGTCATACGACACCCACGGACGACCATGTGCGTAGTAGCCGGTGGTCGAGGCCATCGGCATTGCCGCAACGTGGTTCGGATGCCGGGTCGCCGCCAGCACGACCTGCACGTCGCCCGTATAGGAGCACCCGTAGGTCGCGACTCTCTGATTCGACCACGGCTGTTCCGATAACCAGGTCACTGTGTCGTGCGAGTCGGTGCGGTCACCGGTCGATGGCTTGTAGCGTCCCTCCGATTCGAAGCGGCCGCGCATGTCCTGAATGGCTACCGCGTATCCCTCCTTCACGAACGCCGACACCATCCCGCTGCCGCCGTTCTTGCCATACGGAGTGCGAATCAGGATCGTGGGGAGTTCTTCCCGAGGACCCTCCGGGAAGTACACGTCGGTCGACAGCCCGGCACCGTCACGCATCGGCACCATGTTGCTGCGCTCCATCTCGATTGGAACGTCGGCGTCCTGTAGACGGCCCTGACCCTGGCCAGCGGCGCCGCCTGGAGCCGAAAGGCAGAGGATCAGAATCGCGCTCGACAGAACGAACAACCTGCGGCCGAGGCCCATACAACACGCTCCCTGTCTCGACGGTGACTTCGTTAACGAATCGGGAGGACTATATCCACCCCGCCGTCGCGTGGCCACGAGGGTTGGTCAGGACCAGAAGTTCAGCAATGTCACTGTGCCCAGGCTTCGCTCCAATCGATCCCGTTGTTGTCTTCGAGCTCCCAGTAGAACTTGGTGCGAACCCGGTCGTAGTTGCCGATCTCGTTCATGCTCAGCGAGTCGTACAGGCGACCGTTGACCATCGAGTAGCGCACCGTATTGGTGTTCTCGATATCCGCCAGCGGGTTTGCGTCCAGCACGATCAGATCGGCCAGCTTGCCTTCTTCCAGGCTGCCGATCTGGGCGTCGAGGCCGAGTGTCCGGGCGCCGTTGAGCGTTGCGGTGCGCAACACTCGGTGATTCGACATCCCGCCCTGCGCCAGCAGCCACATTTCCCAGTGCAGCGCCAGGCCGGCAACCTCACCGTGTGATCCTGCGTTGATCAACACGCCGGCGTCGTCGAGCTTCTTCATCGAGCGCGACACAGCTCGGAATCCGATGTCCCAGAGCTCGTCGGCGACGTGAATGGTCGTCATTCCCCGGACATGGGGCGGCGCCGCCCCGGGGGTCGCAAGGGGGCTGTAGCCCGAGGTGACCGTTTGAACGTAGGTCCTTACCTTCGGGTCGTCCCAGGCGCGGCGGGTCTGATAGATGAAGTTCTCGCCAAACAGCTCGCCGAAGCCGACCACGAGGGTCGGTGTGTGAGCCACCTGGCTGTGAGCGAACAGCTGCACCAGGTCGTCGTAGTAGTTGGCGATCGGAAAGTTGTGCTCCACGGCGACGTGACCGTCGAGCACCATCGACACGTTGTTGTAGAAGTGACTCTCGCCCTCGATGTCGACCATGATCCCGGCTTCGCGACCCGCTCTGACGAGCTGCTGGCGCTGGCTGCGCATGGGCTGCTTGTAGCTCTTGACGATCGTGCCGCCGAGGGCGGTCTTGCGCGCCATGACAACCTGAGCGTCCGCGAAGCTGCTGATGGGCTCGAAGACGAAGTCGCGCTTCTGTGAGCGGCCGTAGACGACGCTTCCCACGTTGATCGCGCGCGGGCCGACGGTGATGCCGGCCATATTCATCTCGTTGATCGCGTACGCCGGCAGGTCCGTCGAGTATGGATCGAAGTTGGTGGTCACCCCGAAGGCGAGTGCCGCGTACCGCTCGGGCTGCTTCTGCGGCATGCTGTCGGCCGGCGGATAGCAACAATCGATGTGGCCGTGCATGTCGATCAGACCGGGCATGATGGTTTTGCCGCTGACGTCGATGAGCGTCGCGCCATCAGGGATCGCGATCTCGTTGCTGTCGCCAACCGCTGCGATTCGGTTGCCCTCGACGATGACGACGCCGTTGTCGATGATCTCCTCACCGCGCATCGTGATGACGCGGGCGTTGGTCAGGGCCACAGTGCCCTCGGGGGCATCGGCAGGCACGACCAGGCCGATCGAAGCGGTGGTTTCGGCCGGCGCGGCGTCGTCGCCAAACTGCTCGGCGACCGACGCGCGGTACAGAGCAGATCCCAGTGTCCAGTGCACGGATTCCGAGTCGGCGCTCCAGACGAGGTTGTAGCCGCCGTAGGCGGTCAACGCAGCCACCGGAACGGCGTTGCCGTCGGGGCTGACCTGCAACGGAACCCCGGTTTCCCGATAAGGCATGACGTAGTACTGCTTGTGGTAGCTGAACCCCAGCCAGCGGTGATCGGGGCTCAACGTCATCTCGAGCACGTCGGTCCCGGAGGCGTGCGCGCGGATGTCGAACCCGTCCAGATTGCTGCTCTCGAGCCGGCCGATGCGCGTCGCGGTGGAGTAGAAGCCACCACCGCCACCCTCGGAGCTGATGTAGGAGTAGAAGACGCGCTCCCCATCGGGTGAGAACTTGGGAGCGAGGCCGCGCTCAACGACGAAGTGGGTGTCGCGCTCGGCGATCGAGACCCAGTGGATCCCCGGCTTGGCGCGGTAGCCCCCCATGTGCTTGCTGGGTGCCTCGATTCGATACACGAGGCGCTGCCCATCGGCGGAGAACGCCGGTTGTCGGATCACGCCGCTGCTGTTGGCGATGGTGGCGGCATCGCCCTCGCTGGCAGAGATCATCTTGAGCGTGCTGCCGCGCTCGTCGTCCCACTCCACATAGGCAATCGAGTTGCCATCCGGCGAAAACACCGGCTCCGCCTCGAACGCCGAAGAGTCCGTGAGGCGCTCCGGCGTTCCTCCGGGCAGCCTCTTGCGCCACAGACGTCCCAGGGCGTTGAACACGTCGGTGTTCCCGTCCGGCGACGGCGCCAGGTGACGAACGGCCCGCACCGCAATCTGCATCGGCGCCAGGTTGGTCTCGAAGCGAGCCGCCTGCGTGATGCGGTGGCGGGCACGGACCCGGAAGGGAATTTCGGCGCTCGTCGCGGTGTCCATGTCGATCTTCAGCAGCTTGCCCTTGCCCCAGATCGCCACGTGGCGGTTGTCCGGAAACCAATCGAACCCCGGGTAGTAGGCACTCTGTTGCATGAAATCTGCTCGCGCGTCCCTATCGAGATCGTCGTACACAGGCCGCTGTCGACCGCTCTCGGTATCGAGCTCGAAGAGAACGGTCTTCGCCTTGACGCGGCGGATGAAGGCTACGCGTTTGCCGTTCGGCGACACCTGCGGGGTCGTTGCGCCACCGAGACCACTCAGGATCTCGTCGGTGACGCCGCTGCTCAGATTCCTGCGCTTGATGGCGAAGCCGGCATGATTGGCGTCGACGAAAATGCTGGGGCTGCCCACTCGTTCCGTGTAGTAGAGGAACTTCCCGTCGTCCGACAGCTCGGCTTCGTGGACGTCTCTCTGGTTTGCCGGCGTCTCGACCAGGAGCCGCCCGCTCCCGCCGTCGAGATGGAAGAGCCGTATCTCCGAGGCACGCACCTTCGGGAACGTCCCGTACCGCTTGGCTGCGGCGACGTATTGGCCGCCGGGATCCCATGCAGGACCGGTGAGCACGTCCGTGGTCTCGCTCGTTATCTGGTACGCGGCCGAACCATCCGCCTCAGAAACCCAGATGTTGTCGCTTCCGCTTGCATCACTGAGGTAGAGGATCTTGCTTCCGTCCGGGCCGTAGCTCGGCATGATCTGCATCGCCGGTCCGCCATGCACCAGCGCCGCATCGCCACCGCCGGCGGGAATCCTGTAGATGTCGCCCAGCAGGTCGAAAAGGATCTCTCCACCGTCGGGATGAACGTCGACGCTCATCCACGTGCCCTCCGTGACCGTGAACTCCGCGTCGATGTACGGCTGTCCGGTATCCGTCACGTCCCAATCCCCGTCGGCGGCAAGGGACATCGACGTGAAGACAATGAGGGCTGATCCGATGACGCTCCGAACCACGGTCCTGCTGAGGGCGATCGAGCGGCGCATGGCTTCTCCCTGGCTTGGCGAGCAGATAGTCCGAACAGCTTAGCTGTCTACTCGTCGCGCAAGGCCGCCACCGGGTCGATGTGCGTCGCCCGCCGGGCCGGCAACCAGGCCGCCAGCGCACCCACAACCACAGCCGCAACGATCACTACGCCGTAGGTGAGCGGGTCGGTCGGCTGTACATCGAACAGGAGTTGTCCCAGGAATCGAGTCGCGCCCAGGGCGCCGAGGACGCCGAGGACCGCGCCGACCAGGACCACGACGAGCGCCTGACGCACGATCATCGTCACGGTGGCCATGGAGTCGGCCCCCAACGCCATGCGCACACCGATCTCCGTCGTCCGCTGCGACACCGAATAGGCAACGATGCCGTAAGTGCCGATCACGGCGAGGATCGCAGCACACAACGCCAGGCTGGCAAGCAAGGCGGTGTTGAACCGCGGTTGCGCAACCGACTCCCATAGCAGGTCGGAGATCGAGGCAACCCGGGAGGGGGTCAGCTGGGGGTCGATGTCGGCGAGCACATCACCCACGGCGGCGGCCACGGCCCCGGTGTCGAGATCCGATTGCACAACGACATGCATCTCGTAGGTGGCGATGCGTCCGTATGGCAGGAATAGCTCGGATTCATACTTGGACTGCAGTCCTCCGTGGCGGATGTCGGCCACCACGCCCACTACCTCGACCTCGCCCACCGACTGCACGCGCACCGACCTTCCGATCGGATCGATATCGCGGAAGTAGCGGTCCACGACGGTCTGGTTGACGATCGCCACGAAGCGGTCGCTGGTCGGATCGAGCCGGTCGAAGGCGCGCCCGCGCACGATCTCCATCCCCATCGCCTCGAAGTAGCCCGGCAACACGAGCCGGAAGTCGGCGTTGGGCCGCGCCGTGGGCGACAATGCATCGAGGCCCACGACGGTGAACTCCATCTCAAACCCCAGGCCAACGTCGCTCAGCGGCAGATCCGAGGACGCCCCGACGGCGTTGACTCCCGGTAGCTGCCCGACGCGGTCTACGAGTCGCTCGAAGAACGGGCGCCATTCCGTACGGCCGTAGCTCTGGGTCGGCACCTTGACGGCAACCGAGACCACACCTTCCTTCCGGAAGCCGGGGTCCACCTCGCTCAGTCGCGCGAAGCTTCGCACCATCAGGCCGGCACCGACGAGCAATATGATCGCCAGGGCGACCTCGACAACGACCATCAGCTCCCGCAGGCGCCGCCCTGCAACGGTCGCACCGCCCGAGGCTCCGGTTGGCTTGAGCAACTCGTTCAGGTCGGGTGCCATGCTCCGTAACGCCGGCAACAGACCGAACAGCATCGTGGCACCGATCGACAGGCCGGCGGCAAACAGCAGCGCCGCGCCGTTCATGCTGATCGCCTCTCCGCGGGGTATTGCGCCAGGCATGACGGCACGGAGCAACGACATGCCCCAGGCAGCCAGTAGCAACCCGGCTGCACCACCGACCGTTCCCAAAACGAGTGTCTCGGCTAGCGATCGCCTGCACAGGTCTGCCCTTCCGGCGCCGAGAGCGGCGCGCACGGCGAACTCCCTGCCGGCAGCGGCCGATCGGGCCACCAGGACATTGGCAATGTTGGCGCAGGCGATGAGCAGAACGAGGAGCACGGCACCGAAGAGCACCCAGAGGGTGGTTGCCAGATCGCCCAGCAACTCATCACGAAGCGGGCGGGCCGTCAGACTCCAGCCGTCGTTGGTGTCGGGGAACTCGACCGCCAGTTGATCGGCGAGGGCGGCGATCTCGGCGCGCACCGTCTCCAACGTCGTGCCGTCGGCCAGGCGGGCGATCGAGTCGAACATGCGATGGTCCCGGTCGAGCAGTATCCCGTCGCTGATCGCCATCGGGAAGTAGATCTCGACCTCGTCGTCGCCCGGCGGGAACTGGAAACCCGGTTCTGTGATTCCGACCACTGTGCGGGCCTGGCCGTCGACTTCGATGCTGGTGCCCAGAAGCGACGGATCGGCGCCGAAGCGGCGCGTCCACGATGCGTGGGTGATGACAACCTTGCGGGGGCCTCCCGGCACTTCGTCCGCGGTGACGAACAGCTGCCCGACGGCGGGCTGCGTTCCGAGCACACCGAAGAGGCCTGGCGTCACGGTGAAGCTGCCGACGCTGACGGGTCGCTCGAGCCCGGTCAACGTCGACCCGATAGAGCGATACAGTGCCACCTGGCCGTCGAAGCCCTCGGCACCGTCACGCAGGTCGCGATAGTCAGCCGGCGACAGGCGGAAGATGTCGCCCTCGGAGCCGCTGGTGGCCCAGACAACCACTAGCCTGCCGTCGTCGCCGTAGAGTGGGCGCAGCAGCACGCTGTCGACAACGCTGAAAATCGCCGTATTGGCCCCGATGGCAAGCGCCAACGTCACGACCACCACGATGGTCGGCCCGGGGGTCGTAAGCAGCGAGCGTGCGGCCGCCTTCAAATTGTCCATGGCGAGTCTGCCTGTGGCGGGGAACTCGTGGCCTGTAGAAGGGAACTAGTGGCCTGTAACAAGGGAATCGATAGCGCCGCAGACGGGATTTGCGGGCGAGATCAAGGCGCGGCGAGAACGACGATGCCGCGGCGCATCGTCGACGAGTCGCAACGCCGAGATCGCCCGCAACTGCCCGTCTGTCCGCAGGATGGCGGCGAAATCGATTCCCCTGTTACAGGCCACTAGTGTGGCAAGGCCGGGTCGCGGCGCTTCAAAATCCACTCGTGGAATCGCGCCTGTTGATCCGGCCGCAGAAGCGCTGCGATCTCCCCGTGCACGTCGCGCATGGCGCTTTGCACCTCGGGACGAAGCCGCTCCCACATGCTCTGCACGATCTGCTGGCGTTCGGCCATGATGGCGTGAATCTGCTCCATCTGCCGCTCGTCCAGATCAAGGGCCTGGCGCAGGTCGGTCAGGGCAGCCTCGTGCTCGTCGGCGGCGGACAGCGGTCCGTGCAGCTGGATCGAATGATGACGCTCGACCGCCATGCCAGCGACTCCGCCGGCGATGAAGACGAACAGCAGAACGAGCCCGGCACGAACCCGCGGCGCGATCACTGTCGCACCGCGCGATCGGGCAACGTGTCCTCGAGCACCGCGTCATCAGCCGCCGGCGCGAACTGCACCAGCAATGCGTCGACGGTGGGCGGTTGCGGACCGCCGATGAACATCCCGGCCACCTCGCTCGGGTCGAGGGAGCGCTCGATATGCACCAGGGCAAACGAGGTATCCGGCACCGGCAGCGCCAGCCACAGGATCAGCGTGGCGGCTGCCGACGCAGCGACTAGCCACGGTGCGCCCTGGGCGAGCACGCCGTACCAGACGTCGTGCGCCGAAGCGTAGGCGGCAAGTGGCCCGGCCGCGTCCTGCCGCACCTTGGCCGCCAGTGTGTCCCAGTATTCGGGGTCCCGCGGCAGCTCTGATTTCGGCAGCTCAGCCATCACCGGAGCATACCTCGCTGCGGATCCATGACGACCTGCAGCTGCTTGCGGGCGCGGTGCAGATGCGTCCGAACCGTTCCCTCGGCGATGCCGAGCATGCGCGCCGCTTCCACACTCGTGAAGCCCTCGATCTCGCAAAGACGGACACACGCCTGCTGCATCGGTGCAAGCGCTTCGATGGCGCGCTCGGCATCGCCGGTGGTGACGGGATCCACCTCGATGGGGGCCGGCGGCTCGGTGTCGAGCAGCGTGAGAGGCGCCAGGGCAGCGCGTCGACCATCCTTGCTGATCGCGGTGCGTGCCACGTTGCGGACGATGGCATAGAACCAGGCACTGAACGGGCGGCGATCATCGTAACCGGCAAGGGAGCGTACGACGCGATGGAACGCGTCCTGCACGACGTCTTCGGCATCCTCGACGCTCCGCGCATACTGCCAGGCGAGGGCCATCGCGGGGCGCAGGTAGCGCCGGGCCAGGGCGTCGTAGGCAACGGCATCGCCGTGCTTGGCCGCCCGCGCCAGGTCCTCATCGGTGCGTTCGCCTGCATCGCTCATGGCTCCGTCCCGGGAGCATACGTCAGCGGCTCCCGGGACCCGGCCGGATCCGTTAGTGTTGCTCGGCGCCGTGATGCCGCTCTGCCGACATGGAATTGCCCATCGCCTCGTGCATCATCTTGGCGAGCTTCTGCTGCTGATCAGGGGTCAACTCGGCAGCGATGACGCCGTGGAGTCGATGCAGCTCCTGCATGGCTGCGAACGCCTGGGTAAACGGTGCCGTGATCGCCTCCCGTTGATCGGCGGTGAGCTCGAGGTGCTTGGCAAGCTCGTCGAAATGGGCCTGCGGGTCGTCGGCCGTACCATGCTGACCATGGCCATGCTGTGCCTCAGCGACCAGACTTCCCGGGTGCATGGCTCCGACCGCCAGCGCCAGAACGGCGGTCAGCATTCCGGTCATCAGCGCGCGGTGCAGTGTCTTCATCGGTATCTCCGGTGGGTGGTGCAGGTGCGTGTGAGCGTCAGGTCATCCGGACACTCTTCATCAAACCTGTACTCACGACATCGGAGGTCCGTTGACACCTGCGTCGCGGCGCCGTCGAAATCGTGCTCGCCGGGTCCCTACGCTGGCATTGCGCAGCCCGGACGAAAACGGCAGACAGCGCTACTGGATCTTCGCCGAACCGGCGTGAAACCGAGTCGGGGTGGCGATCACGATCTGGTACTCGTCGTAGTAGCGATCCTTGCCGCGCTGCTGCGCGGCGACGTGCTCCGGGTGCGTTGCCCAGGCGGTCTGCGATTCCTCGGAGTCGAAGATCACGATGCTGAGACGCTCGCCATCGGTGCCGGGGTATGGCGTGATGCAGACGAACCCCGGCATGTTACGGGCCAGACTGTAGATGTGCGCCAGGTCGCTCTCATATTCCGCCAGGCCTGCTGCGCCTAGGTCGTCGCGCAGTCGGCTCCAGAACAGGGTCACGACGTGGTCCTTGCTGATCTCGGGCGGTCCGACCAACGTGCTCCTCCTGGTGGGCGCGGCGGCTTCGTGTCAGAAGAGCTTAGATGAACACCCCGCCCTCACGTGTGCCCGGCGGACTCAGTAGATCTCGGTGCCCCCGCTGGAGGCGGCCCAGGCGAACCGCGCCGGCGTCTGTGCACGAATTGACGCCGGCATCTGTCATCGCTGCAACAAACCCTGCGCAAGTAGCGCAGCGCTTGGCTCGCTGTCGATGCTACGTTTTTCGGGGTTGGCACCCCACAACGGATCCCCTGTGATCAACTCTCTGATAGAGAACGCATGAAGCCAACTCGATGTCGATGTCTGGTACTGACCACCGTCGCCGCGTTGCTGCTGCTGCCAGGTTTGCAGAACGACGCGTTGGCCGGCGGATGGACGCTGTCGCGCGGCACTACCTGGCTGCGTACCGGATTCATGGTGCAGATCACCGACGAGCGCTACTTCATCGACGGCAGCCGGATTCCGTACTTCTTCGAGGGCCACAACCAGACGCTGGCTGCCTTTGTCGATCTCCGTCACGGCATCACGGATCGCCTCGAGGCCGCCGTCCAGGTGCCCTTCTTCGGAATCTCATTCGATGACCTCGCCGCCGAACGCAACACGACAGGCATTGGCGACCTACGCATGGGACTGCGCTACAACCTCTTGCCGGGGCCGGTGGTGGCCACGGTCGGAGCCACGGTCAAGTTCCCCACCGGCGAGTTCGTCAACGACGCCGAGATCGTGCCCGTAGGCGAGGGCCAGTACGACTTCGAGGTCACCGCGGAGGTGGCCCGCTCGCTGTGGCCGCGTCCGGGCTACGTCACCGCTCTGATCGGCTACCGGTGGCGAACGCCGAACGCCGAAACCGGCATCCATCACGGCGACGAGGTGCTGTGGAGCTTCGAGGCGGGCTACGGAGTGATCCCGCGAGTCATGCTCAAGGCTCTGATCCGCGGCCTGCACGGCCTCGAAACCACCAGCTTCGGCCTTGCGTTGCCCTCGCTGGAGCGTCGGGTGGTGTACTTCGAGCCCGGCGTGCTACTGGAACTGTCGCCGCGCCGGACGCTCGAGGTGTCGGTGCCCATGAGCCTAAGCGGCCAGAACTGGCCGGCCGGGCCAGTCTTCAACATCGGCGTCTTTCAGTCCTTCTAGCGGCGGACTGCAGCCCTCTGTTGGGGGGCTGGTTGTGGCGGCCGCTTGCCGCCGCCTATCGGCCTACATCCATTCGGGTACCGGAAGGTCATTGTCGCGCAGGAAGGCGGGATTGAAGAGCTTGCTCTGATACCGCTGGCCACCGTCGCCGAGGATCGTCACGATCGTGTGACCGGGTCCAAGCTTCTCGGCCAGCCGCATCGCGCCGGTGACGTTGATGGCGCTCGACCCTCCCAGACACAGGCCGTCGTTCTTCAGCAGGTCGAAGAGCACCGGCAGCGCTTCGGAATCGGAGACGCGGATGGGCACGTCGATGCGCACCTCGGCGACGTTACCCGTGATCCGGCTTTGCCCGATGCCCTCGGCGATCGAGCTGCCCTCGCTTTCGAGCTGTCCGTCGGTGAAGTACCGGTACATCGCGGCGCCCATCGGATCGGCAAGTCCGATGGTCAGGTCCGGGCTCACCTCCTTCAGATACTTGCTGATCCCCCCCATCGTGCCGCCGGTGCCGATGGCGCAGATGAAGGCGTCGAGCTTGCCGTCGGTCTGGCTCCAGATCTCCGGTCCGGTTGTGCGGTAGTGCGCGCCCCAGTTGGCGGGGTTGTCCCACTGGTTCGCCCACAGCACGCCGCTCGGCTCGGTCTCGGCCTTCTCGGCCGCCACCCGCTCCGACACCCGCACATAGTTGCCCGGCTCCTTGTAGGGTGCCGCCGGCACCTCCATGACCTCGGCACCGCACAACCGGAGCATGTCCTTCTTCTCCTGACTCTGGTTGTCAGGCATGACGATGAGGGTCCGATAGCCGCGGGCATTGGCCACCAGCGCCAGGCCGATGCCGGTATTGCCGGCAGTGCCTTCGACGATCAGTCCACCCGGGCGTAGCGTTCCGTCGATCTCGGCCTGCTGGATCATCGAGAGCCCGGCGCGATCCTTCACCGAGCCTCCCGGGTTGAGGAATTCGGCCTTGCCGAGGATCTCGCAACCGGTCGCCTCCGAAGGGCCCGGCAGGCGGATCAGCGGCGTGTTGCCGACCGTGCCAACGAAACCGTCTCGCACCTGGACATCGCTCGCGCTCATTCGTGCTCCAGTTCATCCAGCCGCTTGCGCAGCGTGCTCAGCTCGTCGGTGAGGGTGTCGAGTGCCCGGGCGACAGGATCCGGAACGTCGGCGCCTGGGGTCCCATAGGCGCGAAAATCCGCCCCCGAAGATCGGCCCTGCATCGGGCGAGCGGGCACACCGGCCACGGTCACGCCCGACGGGACCTCTTTCAAGACTACGGCGTTGGCGGCTATGCGCGCTCCCGTGCCCACGATGAACGGCCCAAGCACCTTGGCACCGGCACCGACAATCACGCCGTCTTCCAGCGTCGGATGTCGTTTACCGACGTCCAGGGTTACCCCCCCGAGCGTCACACCCTGGTACAGCGTGACGTCGTCGCCGATGACCGTGGTCTCGCCGATCACGCACCCGACTCCATGATCGATGAACAGCCGGCGACCGAGCTCTGCTCCAGGATGGATCTCGATGCTGGTGAGAAAGCGCCCGACGTGCGAGACCATCCGCGCCAGGAAGCAGAGACCGTTGCGATGGAAGAGATTGGCGAGTCGATGGATCAAGACGGAGTGAATCCCGGGGTAGGCAAACAACACCGTCAACCGCGAGCAGGCGGCCGGGTCGCGCACCATGATGGCGTCGATATCTTCGCGAACAGCGCGCCACAGGTTCATTTCAGATCTCCAAAGCGGTCGCTGATGATGGTACCCACCGGCAACGGTTCGGGGATCAGTCGCAGGCGCTGCAGTTGTCGTTGTTGACGCCGCCCAGGTTCTCTAGCAGGCCGACCGTCTCGGGGTAGGGCTGTACCCGCTGGTGCGGGCTGTTGGCCATATCGACCGTCGTCTGCCCCTTGCGGCTGACGACCATGACGTCGGCACCCTGGGAGACAAGGTACTCGACGAGCGCGTTGTCGCCTCGTGCCGCCGCATTGTGCAGGGCCGAGTAGCCGGCGTGATCACGGACGTCAACGTCGACGCCGAGCTCCTCGACGAGATACTTCGCCGCCGGAATCCAGCCGTCGGGCACGTAGCGATGCTGCTGACCGACGCGCGAGGTTCCGTAGCCCACACCGGTGGCGGCGTGGAGTGCATGCACCGCCGGACCGCCGACAGCAACAGGGGGCAACCCAGACTTGTCCTCGTCTTCCTCTTCTTCCTCAGCGGTACGTTGCGCGCCGCGCGGTCCGGCTCCATCGAAGCGACGACGACGCTCCGCCGGCTTCTTCGTCCGGATGTCCGGGTCCGCGCCGGCCGCCACCAGCTTGCGCATCGCGGTCACGTCCAGCGAGTACGCGGCGCGCCAGAAGGGCGTGGCGCCAGCGAAGTCGACGCCCATGCGGCCAGCGTTGTAGGCAGCGTACCAGACGTGCGTGTTGACCCGCGCGTCGGGGTCGGCCCCGGCGTCCAGCAGAGCGTCCATGAGCTCGAGATAGGAAGTCATCTGTTGCTTCGAAGCCGTCGGCTGCGGATACCACGTGCGCAGCGCCCACTCGTTGTTGATCGTCGCAAAGAGCGGTCCGACCCCGTCCTCGCTCACCAGGTTGGGATCGGCTCCGACCCCCAGCATCATCATCGCCAGGTCGAAGTTGCCGTTGATGATGGCCACCAGCAGCGGCGTCGAACCGTCGCCGGCGGTCGTCTGGTTGACGTCGGCACCGGCCTCGAGCAGTAACGCGGCCACATCGGTGCGGCCGTCACGCGCCGCGTAGTGCAGCGCGGTCATGCCGCCCTGGGCGCCTACCAGATCGTTGTACGACGGTGGCTCCGGCTCCTCCGGCTTGTCGGGGTCCTCTGGCTCCTCGGCGCCGGGCTGCGGCTCCACGTCCGGGACAGTGGTTGGAGCATCCGGATCCTGGTTGGCCGGGTCCTGGTTGGTCGGTTCCGGGGTGTCCGGGTCCGGGCCATCCGGCACCGTCGTCGGCTGGTCGGGCTCCTCTGGAATCTCGGTTTCGGGAGTTTCGGCGTCGGGGACCTCGGTCGGCGTATCCGGCTCGTCCGGAATCTCAGCGTCCGGTTCCTCGACCTCCTCTTCCTCCTCCGGCTCCTTGGCGGCATCAATGATGCGCTGCCGACGACGGCGCTCCACCGCGTCGGCCTCGGCGCGGGCGCGGTAGTCGATCACCCGGGTGGCGAGGCCGACGTCAGCACCGGAGGCGAGCAGCGTCTCCACCGCTGCCGTTCGACCCTTGGCGGTGGCAAAGATGAGCGGCGTGCGCTCGGCGCGAGCATCCTGCCTGTCGACGTCGGCTCCGCGCTCCAGCAACGCTCGGACGGCGTCCGTGTTACCCGACTGCGCCGCCAGGTGGACGGCGCTCACTCCGGTCGCCGTCAAGGTCTCGGGCCGACTTCCGGCCGCGAGCAATGCCGCCACCGCGTCGGCGCGGCCGTCGCGGCTGGCCAAGTGGAGTGGCGTGTACCCGCCCAGCCGGGTCGTCGGCTCCACCACCGCGCCGGCGTATATCAGCACGCTGATCAGCTCGGTGTCGTCGTTCATCGCGGCCCAGTGCAGCGCCGTCATGCCGTCGCCGCGCGGTGCGTTGACGTCGGCACCTTCGCGTAGCAACGAGCGAACCGTATCGCCGTCGCCACGCATCGCCGCATCGGCAACGGGCGCTTCAATCGGTACGCCCCCCGGTAGCGCGGCAGCTGCCGGCAGGGCTGCCAGCGCCAGGACGGCGACGACGAGAATGAGCGGGCGGTTACGCATTCGTCACCTCGCGAACATGTTCCTCAGGGGCGACTGGCAGCGGCCTCGGACACAGCGAAGGAGAATTCGCCGTTACTGTCACCGAAGCTATCGAGGTCGGAGACGCCGAGCTTGTTCAACAGCGTCAGCATCACGTTCGCCATCGGCGTGCCCTCTTCGGCGGCGACGTGTACCCCGCCCTCGAGCTGGCCGTTGGCACCGCCGAGAAGAATCAGCGGGCAGCGTCGGTGATTGTGGAGGTTGCTGTCGGCCATCGGCGAGCCGTACATGATCAGCGTCTTGTCGAGCAGGTTACTGTCGCCGTCGGCGGTCTCCTGCAGCTTCTGCAGGAAGTACGGCAGCATGCTGACGTGGTACTCGTTGATCTTGGCGTAATCCATGATCCTGTCCTCGCGCCCACCGTGGTGCGACGCCACGTGGAACCCCTTATCAACGCCGCTGCCAGGGTAAACGCGGCCGGACCCATCGCGACCGAGCTTGAGCGAGAACACCCGCGTGATGTCCGACGAGAACGCCAGCACCTGCAGATCGAACATCAGCTTGACGTGCTCCTCGAAGGAGTCCGGCACTCCGGCGGGCGCCGCCGGCAGCTCACGCGGGCGGCCGCTGGTGTTACGCGCCTCGATGCGCTGGATGCGCTGTTCGATCTCGCGGATGCTGTCGACATAGCGGTCGAGCCGGTGCCGGTCGTCCGGACCGATCTCGCGGCGCAGCCCGGCCATTTCCTCCATCACCCAGTCGAGGATGCTGCGGTCAGCACGGCGGCGCGCGGCGCGCTGCTCCGGCGTTCCGCCGGCGCCGAACATCTGCTCGAATGCGGCGCGCGGGTCGCGCACCATCGGCAACGGCTCCGACGGCGACGCCCACGAGATGGTATCGGTGTACACGCAGGCATAGCCGTAGGCGCAGCCGCCCGCCTGATCAACGTTCTCAATGCTCAGCTGCATGGACGGAATCGGCGTATCGCGACCGAATCGCTGCACATACAGCTGGTCCATCGAGGTACCGATGTAGACATCCGACCCTTCGGTGAGCTTCGGGTGTGCCTGGGTCAGGAAAACAGCGCTCGATCGGAAGTGGTCGCCGCCGATCTCTTCCGGATTCAGCGCATCGGCCATGCGGGCGTCGGTGTTGCTGACGATGGTCAGGTAATCCTGGAACGGCGTGAGCGATTTCAGGCTGCCAGCACTGAGGTCAAAGCCACGACCCACTTTCTCGGGCGCCCACAGGTTGAGCGATTCGCCCAGCTCGTTGCAGCCCGCCGCACCGTGCACCTGCTCGATACACACCATCCTGGTGTGCCCGGAGGCCTTGCCAGCGGCGGTCTCGGCCAGCAACGAGCGCGCCGGGATCATGGCGTCCAGCAACGGCACGCTGATCCCCGCGCCAAGCCCGCGAAGAACCGTGCGTCGGGAGAGGTGCTTCTTGGTGACGTACATCGTTGCCTCTAGTCGATATCGGCGGCTGTCGCAGCCTGGGTTCTGCTCATCCGAAAAGCACTGCTCTTGGCTACGCCGAGGAGAAACGACGACATCGCGTAGCCGTTCTCCTCTGCGTCGCGCACGATCCCACGGATCGCCGGCATATCGTAATACTCCACCCGCCGACCGAGCGCGTAGGCCATGAGGCTTTCGGTGAAAAAAGTCGCGAAAACGTCGGCGCGACTCAACACCGCTGCTCGCAAATCGCCGGGGCCATTGATTGGCGTGCCGTCGTAGAGCTCGCCGGAAGCATCGACGAGTACACCGCGGTCGCGGATACGCCAGGCGCCGGTAACGTCGAAGTTGTCGAGCGCCAGCCCGATCGGGTCGATGACGTTGTGACACGAGCTGCAGGCAGGGTTGGCGCGATGTTCGGCAAGCTGCTCACGCACCGACAGGAAGCGATCCCCTTTCACGCTGGCGGTTTCCTCTAGATCCGGAATGTCGGGTGGTGGCGGCGGCGGTGGACTGCCGAGCAACACCTCCATGATCCATTTGCCACGCAGCACGGGCGAAGTGCGGTTGGCGTGCGAGGTCAGCGTGAGAATGCTGCCGTGCCCCAGTAGGCCGCGTCGCTGGTCGTTCGAGTACGACACTCGGCGGAACTCGGTGCCGTTGACCCCCGGTATTCCGTAGTGACGTGCCAGCCGCTCGTTAACAAATGTGTAGTCGGCGCTCAACAGCTCCAACACGCTGCGATCCTCGCGCACGAGGAACGAGAACAGCATCTCGGTTTCGCGCTGCATGGCCTCGGCGAGCGTGTGGTCGAAGTACGGGTAGGTCAGCGCGTCAGGATCGACCTTGCCGAGGTCCTGCAGGCGGAGCCACTGGGCCGCGAAGCGGGTGGCGAGCGCCTCGGACCGCGGTTCCGCCAGCATCCGGCGCACCTGGCGCTCGATCGTGTCCGGGGTGGAGAGCTCGCCGCGCTTGCTGGCCTCTACGAGCTCCCGATCGGGCGGTGCGCCCCAGAGGAAGAACGAGAGGCGCGAGGCCAGGTCAACATCGCTGATGCGGTACACCTCGCCGGGCTGCAGCGTCGTGGGGGCCGATTCCATCCGGAATACGAAGTGCGGACTCGCCAGCAGCGCCTGCAACGCCATGCGGACGCCACCCTCGAAGCCACCATCCGCTGCGCCCTGCTGGTAGAACCGCATCAGACCAGCCAGGTCGCCGGCGCGCAACGGCCGTCGGTACGCCTGGGTGGCCAGGCGCGCCAGTATGCGCTCGGCGCAGGGACCAGCCTCGTCGGGAGCCGTCGGGCGGCACACGAAGACGCGCCGCCGGGTGGGAGTATCAGAAACGCCGGTGACCTCGAACGGCCCGACGATCGAGAAATTGCTCAGATGGGGCAGCGTCGTCACGCCGTAGCCGAGCCCGATCTGCTGGTCGGCAAGCGTGTTATCGATCGGCGTCACCAGGTCGTCTTCCGGCCCGTCATCGCGACGGATGAACGCCACCGCCACCATCCGCGGACCCGCCCGCACATCGATTGCGTCGGTGACGATCGTGGCGCCACCGGCGTCCGACTCCGACATCCAGCGGTCGAGCTCCAGCACGGCAGCCCGCTCGCCGTCGATAGAGATATCGATCGTCTCGCCGAGCGCAGTACGGCCGAACAACTCGCCTTCCGCCGCCACGTGCGGCATGACGCGAAATTCGTATTTACCGTCGGCCGGAAAATTGTGCACAACAGCGATGCCACCACGAGTCCCGAAGGGCGCCCCCTCGACGCGCTCCTTCTGCGACGCGGTGCGCGGCACCGTATACATCGAGGAAGCGGAATCGGTGTGAGGATCGCCCAGCGCTGCGCGACTGATGTGCCCGGCAGCGCGGAGGTAACCCTCCATCAACGTGGCGGAGGGCATTTGGACGTCGGCGATATTGTCAAAGCTGGCGCTCTTCGTGTCCAAAGGGAGGAAGGCGCTGACGTCGATGTCGAGCCCCAGGAGATCACGAACCGAGGCGGCGTACTCGGCGCGGTTGAGGCGCTGGAACGTCCTGCGGCCGGGTTCGGGGTCCGCGGCCGCGGCATCGTCGATGTTCGTCTCGAGCGCAGCAACCAGCGCCTCCACGACCTCGCGGTCCGGCTGGCGCGCCGACGGCGGCGGCATCATGCCGGCGCGCAGCTTGCGGATCATCTTCTCGGCGATCTCGGCCCGCTCGGGGGCACGTGCGGCGTCGAACGTCTCCAGCGTCAGCCCGCCGGTGCGCGACCCGTCGTTGTGGCAGCCAAGACAGAACCGTCCGATGGTCTGGTTCTGGTCCTCGAACGACATGTGCGCTTCGCCCGCCAGCAATGTCACCGCCGCGTTCGGGGACTCCGTGGACCGCGGCTCCAGGCGGCCGGCGAGGCCGACGTCGACCGTTAGACCGAGCAACAGCAGCGCGCAGATTGGGACTGCGAGGACCAGCTTTCTCATGCCACCTTCATATCCAGACAGGAGCGTCACTTAAGCGTCACCTGGAGGCGGGAGCGGCACATCGGAGCGGCAAAGCGTACCGAGACTCCGGGGGCTCGCTGCCGACCTCGAACCATAACATCAGAACCGAATTCTACCGGGTATGTGCCCAATCTCCAGGAGATCGAGCGCAACTCTGGAATTCGGCACATCCGCCCGCTAGCAGACCGTGGTGAAAGTGTGGTGGGTCTGGTTACGGCGAGTTGGGGCCAGATGCAAGGCGGCCTGACGCACAC
The DNA here is from genome assembly GCA_965197275.1 of Acidobacteriota bacterium. Classification (GTDB taxonomy): domain Bacteria; phylum Acidobacteriota; class UBA890; order UBA890; family WLXD01; genus DASCOT01. Next base: position 84,219 of record CBDAMQ010000023.1, on the reverse strand, counting down.
GATGCCCTAGCCATCGTCGAGGAAGGCCAACGCCGCAGATGGCCCCAAATCGCCGTAACCCTTCGGGCGACTGGGGGTTGCGCGCGGATGCTGCGTCGTTCGTCGTCAACGATGGGGTAACCATCGCCTCCTCCTCCCTCCTGGCCTGCGCCTCGCAAGACCCTGTCGCCAGACCCACCACACTTTCACCACGGCCTGCTAATGTGCGGCTATGGCTAGCCCCGACGACGCCTCCCTCCTTTCCCGCGCCGAACGGCTGATCGCCAGGCTCGGCGACGACGTCGACGCACTGGACCTGCCGCAGGGTGGAGGTCTGCAAGGAGCGCTCGGTCAGCAATTGGTGGCCGAGCTATCGAGCGCCACGGGCTTCTTGGACCCGCCGGAAGAGAGCGACGAGCCGGTAGGCTCGCTGGTCGGTGAGCAAGTCGGTCGCGTGCGGCTGGAGGCACTGGTCGGGCACGGCGGCATGGGCGAGGTGTATCGCGGTCGCGACCAGGTGCTCGATCGTCTGGTGGCGATCAAGCGCATCCGACCGGGCCGCAAGCTCGGCGCCGAGGCGAAGGCACGCTTCTTTCGCGAAGCCCGACTACTGTCGAAGCTCGATCATCCGAACATCTGTCAGTTCTATGACCTGATCGAGACTCCTGACGGTGAGTTCTTGCTGCTCGAGCACATCGACGGTGAGAGCCTGACCACCCGGATCGCCACTGGCATCGAGGAGAACGAAGCGCTCTCCATCGTCAACCAGATCGCCGCCGCGCTAGAAGCGGCGCATCGCGACGGCGTCGTGCATCGCGATCTCAAGCCCGACAACGTCATGGTGACGGCCGATGGCCGGGTAAAGGTGCTCGACTTCGGTATCGCCCATAGCGCCGCCGACGCCGAGATCGGAGGGCCGGAAGCGACGGCGGAACTCGAGGGAGAGGCGCCCTCTCCGGAGCTGACGGCGCGGGGCCAGATCCTGGGCACACGACGTTATATGAGCCCCGAGCAGCTGGGCGGCGAAACGGTGGGCCCGTCTACCGACGTCTATGCACTGGGTCTGATGCTGCACGAGCTGCTCACAGGCCGCTCGGCCGACACTGGGGATCCCTCGAACCACCTTTTCCGGCGATTCGATAGTCGATCCGGCACTCGACAAAGACCTGGCGGCCATTCTCGGTCGCTTGCTTGAAACGGATCCCGCGTCGCGCGGTTCCGCGACCGAGTTGCGCCAGGCACTGCGGAGCTACGGCGCCCGCGACGAGCGGCGACGACGACGCTGGATGATGGCCGCAGTTGTCGTCAGCGTCGCCTTGTTGACCTCGCTAGCAGGCGCATTGGGTTGGTCGTGGAGCACCGACGACGACATGCCGCAGCTCGGACCCGACCAGGAGGGCCGGGTATTGCTGGCGCCGTTCGTCAACGACACGGGCGACGCGAGCCTTGATTGGATCGAGCAGGGCCTCCAGAGCTTGGTGGTCGAGTCGCTCGACGCGCTCGACGAGATCGACGTGGTCGACTGGAGCCTGGTCGACGGCAACTCCCTCCTCGATCCGATCGAGGACCAGGTCCGGTCGTCATCACTATTCGATCTGGCGCCGGAGGAGGCGCGGCGAATCGCCGCCGCCATCGGCGGCGAGCTCATGATCGTCACGCGGGTGCGGCCTGCGGCCGAGGGATTGCGATTCGAGTACCGCAGTCACAACGTTCTCGGCAGCAGTGGCGAACGAAGCTTCGTGGTGTCCGAGGCGACGCAGGGCGCCGAGTTGCTGTCGTCGCGAGTTGCCAACCAACTCGGAGTGCGTGGCGAGATCGTCGGCCTAACCGAGCAGTTCTCCGAGGACCCGTTCGTGAACCGACTGTACGCCATGGGCCGACACCGCTTCGTGACGACCACGAACAAGACCGTTGGGGCCAGGTTGTTGTTTCGCGCAGCACTGGAAGTCGATCCCGACTTTCATCGCGCCAGACTAGCGCTGGCCGAGGTGCTCGACTGGGGGGGCGAGCGGGATGCGGCCCGCCAGGAGTTCGAAGCCATCCTGACGCTGGCCGAAGCCAGCGCCGATGATCGGCTTCGCGCCGAAACGCTGGAGGCGTTCGGGATCTTCCTCGTGGAGGACGCTGAGGAGCATCTCGAGGCGATCGAATTGCTGCGGCAGGCGCTCGATGTTCACCGTCAACGCAACGACCGTCGGGGCGAGGCCAGCGCGCTTCGGTCGCTCGGATGGGCCTACTGGGTCAGAGAGCTCGAGGGAGATCCGGAGGCCGCAGATTTCAGCTACTCGTACAACGAGCAGGCCCTCGAGCTCCTGAGTGAGTTCGGCGACCCGTTGTCGCAGACTCAAGCGTTGTCAATGGAAGCGGACGTCCTGCAGGCCGATGGTGATCTGAGCGCTGCCGAAGCAGCAGCTCGCCAGGCGATCGACACTGCTGAGCGGGCAGGCCTCGTTATCTGGCAAGCGCTGAGCTACATGCGCCTCGGTACTAGCCTGTGGAGCCAGGGTCGCCATCGGGAGGCGGTAGCGGCCGAGCTCGAGGCAATCGAGCTGCACCGCTCAATCGACAATTGGATCGGAATGGCCACGGCTTTCATGAACCTCGGTGAATTCCACGAGGCGCTTGACGAGCTCGAGGAGGCCGAGACGTCCTATCTGCAAGCCGTTGACGTCGCTGAGAAGGGTGAGTTGCCCGGACGTCGTGCCAACGCGCTGCGCAGGCTGGCTGGCTGCCTCAACCTGCAGGATCGCCACGACGAGGCCCTGGTGGCACTGGGCCAGGTCGATGGGCGCCTGGACGAGAGCCCGTTTTTTCACGTCGAGGTCGGCCGCGCGCATGCCGGGCTCGGGCAGTGGCAGCTCGCTGCTGAAGCACTCCTAAAGGCCAAACAGTTGAGCGATAGTGACTGGACCGACGAAGACCAGGAGTTGCTCGAGGCCTATCTCCAGCGCGCCGCCTGACTCGGAAGTCCGGGCGCCGGCTCGATCAACTCTCCGCTTTGGAGGAAACGATGACTACCGCCCGCCAAGACGTGACGCAGCTGCTGGCGGCGCACGCGGCCGGCGAGGAATCAGCGCTTCCGGAGCTCTTCAAGCGCGTCTATGACGAGCTGCGACTCGTGGCACGCAACCAGCGTCGGCGAGTAGGTGGGCATGCGACCATCAACACCACCGGCCTGGTGAACGAGGTCTATGTAAAACTGGCCGAGGGTCAGGCGGGAGCGGGTCACAACCGCGGCCATTTCTTTTCCATTGCCGCGCGTGCCATGCGCCAGATCCTGGTGGACTACGCGCGCGCGCAGGGGCGCGCCAAGCGCGGCGGCAACCGTGTGCGCACCGATTTGAAGCCAGACCGCATCGCGGTGGAGGGTCACACCGAGACCATCCTGGCGATCGATCGTGCACTCGAAGGGCTCGGCGACGTCGATGAGCGACTGGTCAAGGTTGTCGAGTGCCATTACTTCGCCGGTCTGACCGAAAGCGAGACCGCGGAAGCCCTGGGCGTATCGGTGAGCACGATCCAGCGCAGCCTGCGGGCCGCGCGCACCTACCTCGGCCAGGAACTGGCAACCGGGTGAAACCGTTTCAGGCCCAGATCCGTCCTGCATAGCAGGACACGGCGCTCGCAAAGGAACCCCGGGGAACGATCGATGGACGGCCTTTGGCAGGACTTTCGCTACGCGGTACGCGTGCTGGGCAAGAACCCCGGCTTCACCGTCGTGGCGGTGCTGGTGCTGGCGCTCGGCATCGGCGCCAATACATCGATGTTCACGCTGACCAACGCTCTCCTGCTGCGACCTATCGAGGCCGAGGCTCCGCACGAGCTGGTGGCGCTTTACGGCAAGAACGTCGCCCGCCCGGACTCGTACCGGGCGTTCTCCTACCCGAACTTCGAGGACGTGCGGGAGCTGAGCAACACCTTCACCAGCCTGATGGCGCACGACATCACGGCGGTGGGGCTGACCGAGGGCGATGTAACGCGGCGCGTCTTCGCCGAGTTCGCCTCGCACGACTATCTGGACACCTTCGGTGTGGTGCCGTTCCGCGGCCGGTTCTTTACCGCTACGGAGGAGTCCCCGGAGTCCGGCGTTCCTGTTGCTGTGGTGAGCTACGAGTACTGGAGAAAGACGGGGCGCGATCCCGAGCTCGTTGGCAAGACGGTGGAAGTCAACGGCCAGACGTTGACGATCGTCGGCATCGCACCGCGCAATTTCACCGGCCGTACGGCGCTCCTGTCGCCTAGCCTGTACATCCCACTGGGAATGTACCACCTGCTGGTGAACGAGATGTTCGGCGGCGACAGCGGTCAGTCGCTGTCGGATCGTGACAATCACGACCTTTTCCTCGTCGGACGCCTGCGCTCCGGACTGACGATCGACGAGGCGAATGTCGAGCTGGAGGTGCTAGCGGCGCAGCTAGAGAAGGCGCACCCGGCGATCAACCAGGATCAGACCATCATCGTCGACGCGCTGTCGCGCCTCGGCGTGAGCACGAGCCCCAACAGCGACGACGGCATCGGGCTGGTGGTGGCGTTGCTGATGGGGATGACGAGCATCGTCCTGCTGATCGCCTGCATTAACCTCGCCAACATGATGCTGGCCCGCGGCGCTGTTCGCCGTAAGGAGTTTGCCATCCGCGCCGCGATTGGCGGCGGGCGAGTGCGCATCGTGCGACAACTGCTTACCGAGGGGCTGCTGCTGTCGGTTCTGGGTGGACTCGCGGGGCTGGCAATCTCCTTTTGGGTGAACACGCTGATGGCGGCCTCGATGAACCAACTGCTGGCAATGAACAGCCTGGCCATGGACATCGTCCTGCACGCTGCCCCCGACACTCGCGTGCTACTGGCGACTGCCGCGTTCTGTCTGATCGGCACGCTGTTGTTCGGCTTCGGACCCGCGTGGCGACAGTCGCGCCCCGACGTCATGCAGGATCTCTAGGACCAGATCGGGAACGTCACCGGTGGACGCCACAGTCGTCGCCCAGGGCGGCGCAACCTGCTCGTGGTTAGCCAGATCGCGCTGTCGCTGGTACTGCTGACGTCAGCGGGGCTGTTCATCCGCGGCGCCTTGAAGGCAGCGAACGTCGATCCCGGCTTCGACATCGACAACGGCCTGCTGGTAGAGATCGACCCAAGCCTCGCCGGCTACGACGATCTACGGAGCAAGGACCTCTACCGCCGGCTCATCGAGCGACTCCGCAGCATTCCTGAGATCGAGGCGGTGAGCGTGGCCGCCACGGTGGCGTTCGGAACCGTCTCGAGCGGAAACAGCGTGCGCCGCGCCGAGGACCTACCAGTGGTGTCCGGGGACGGCACCGAGGAGATCGAGACCGTCTCGGCAACCTCCAACGTTGTCGGCGACGACTACTTCGAAGCCCTCGGAACGGGTGTGGCTCGAGGCCGCGGCTTCACCCTCGCCGAGTCTGAGACCGACAGCGGGCCTCGCGTCGCCATAATCGATGAGCTGCTGGCGGCCGAGCTGTGGCCGGGGCAGGATCCGCTCGGACGCTCGATCGGATTCGGACGCGATCCGAGCGCTCGGGGCACCAACGACAGGGAGGTGATCGGCGTCGTCAAGACGGTGCGCGACGATCTGTTTCCGGCCGAGCCCCGCCCGCACGTGTACATACCGTTCGGGCAGAGCTTCCAGTCGGGGATGAACATTCACCTGCGCGCTGCGCCGATGGGCGACGATGCCCGCGCTGCGTTGCTGCAAACCGTACGACGTGAGATCCGGGCGGTCGACGATCGGCTGCCGGTACTGAGCCTCAAGACGCTACAGGGCCATATCAGCGAGAGCGCCAGCCTGTGGGTGGTCGGCCTCGGGGCCACCATCTTCACGGCGTTCGGAGCGTTGGCACTGTTCCTGGCCGTGGTCGGTGTCTACGGGGTGAAGGCGTACACCGTTGCCCAGCGCACGCGCGAGATCGGCATTCGTAAGTCGCTGGGTGCCTCCGCCAGCGACACGCTATGGCTGATCCTGCGAGAAGGCCTGATGCTGACGGTGGCGGGATTGGGGATCGGCCTCGTCCTCTCCGCCGGCGTCGCCCGTCTCCTGAGCAGCATGCTCTACGAGGTAAGCGCCCTCGATCCGCTCGCCTTCATCGCCGCACCGCTGATCTTGGCCGCCGCAGCGATGATGGCCACCTATCTGCCGGCACGGCGGGCGGCGAACGTCGCCCCGATCACCGCCCTACGGCACTAGTGACCTGTAGTAGCGAACACCGCCTCCGGCGGCTGTTCGGGGAGCGGCTCGACGAATCGGTACTCGCCGTCGAACACGGTTCGGTCGCCGTCGGGCGCCCACCGTCCCCAGATCGCCTGCACCATGTCGTCGGTCAGGTTCACCATGCGATGCAGGGTATTCGGAGCGATGTACACGATCTCACCGCGCTCGGCGATGAACGTTTCGTCACCAAGCGTCCACTCGGTCTGCCCGCTCAGAACGACGTAGAACTCCGGTACCGGATGCACGTGACCAGCGTAGATCGCCCGGGGCGCAAGCTCCCATAAGCCGACCTGCAGGTCGTCGTCCGGGATCGAGTCGCCACCGATGACGGTGTTCCAGCGCTGAATACCGAAGGTGGTCTCCCATCCGAGCGCCACGGCGTTGACATGCCCGGGCGCCGGAGGCTCCGGGTCGGAGACCTGCATCACGGCCGACGGCGACATCTGGTCTCCCAGATAAAGCTCGGCTACTTCCAGACCCAGGGTCTCCGGAACGATGTCGTTCATGTTGCACATCACGAAGGTGGACAACCGCTGGTCTGGAAAGCGTACGTAGTAGGCCTTGAATCCCATGAACGAACCGGTGTGCCCGAGGGTTCGCAAGCCGCGATGCTCTCCCTCCCGGATCGCGAAGGCGTAGTCCAGCACCTCGCCGCTGTTGAGCACTCCCTTGGTATGCATCACGTCCATGAAGTCGGACCCGCCGAGCTGGTTGTCGAGGAAGTTCCGGTCCCAGCGGATGAAGTCCTCGACAGTGGTATAGAGCCCGCCGGCTCCGGGCAGGGCGAAGTTTCCCTGATAGCTCTGGATGTAGCGGCCGGCGCCCTGCCCGCCGGTGGCCGGCGACGGCATGTAGCTCATGGCGCGGCTGGCGACGATGTGCACCGGGTCGTCGTGGAAGTGCGTGTTGCTCATGCCCAGAGGCTCGAAGATCCGCTCGGTGGTGTATTCCCGAAGGCTCTGGCCGCTGGCCCGCTGCACCACCATCGACAACAGCAGATAGCCACCGTTGGAGTACTGGTATTTGTCCCCCGCTGGGAAATCGAGCTCCTGGCGCGCCAGCAACGCCAGCGCCTCGTCGCGGGTGAACTGATTCCAGGTGGTGAGCCCGTTGTCTCGCATCACGCGATACATATCGGGCACCCCGCTGGTGTGGTGCACCAGGTGCCGTACCGTCACCGGCGGGTCGCGATGGGGCATCTCCGGCAGATGTTCGCGCACGTCGTCGTCGAGAGCGAGCTTGCCGTCGTGCGCCAGCAAGGCAATGGCGGCAGCGGTGAACTGCTTGGAGACCGAGCCGACGTAGATGACGGTCGTCGGGCTCATCGGGATGTCCCAGTCGAGGTTGGCGAACCCGTATCCGTTCTTGTAGATGAGCCGACCTTGATGGGCCACGCCGAGCGCGCACCCGACCGAGCCGGGCTCATCGAATTGCGCGAACACCGCGTCGACGGCGCTCAGAGCCACTGGGCGCAGCCCGGTGGTCTCATCCTGCTGCGCAGCTCCGACGGGCGGATTAGCCAGGAGAAACACCGACAGGGCGACGGTGAACGGCAAGACGGCAAGGCGCTGTGTCCTCATGGCGTCAACCTCCCTGGCAGGCCGTAGTGGACGCGAGGCCAGCCTGGTTGCTTTGAGTCATCAGGGCAGTTCGAGAGCTTCTCAACCTCCATAGCGCTCGAACCACTCGATCATCCGGCGCAGCCGCTCGACCAGGTTCACCGGTGTTCCGTCGCGCGACAGGCCGTGGTTTTCGCCACGGAACACCAGCAGCTCGGTGTCGACGGCGTTGTTTTTCAGCGCGTAAAACCACTCCTCGGCCTGGCCAAGCGGGCAGATCATATCCTGGTCGCTGTGAATGATCAGGGTCGGCGTGGTCACCATGTCAGCGTGCTTCAGCGGCGATCGATCCCAGTACAGGTCCCAGTTGTCCCAAAGGTTGCCCCCGAACTCGTCTCGCATGGCGCGCGGGGTGTACTGCTGGGTGCCGGCCTCCGAAACCCAGCTGGAGACGCTGCGCTGGGTAACGGCGGCTCGGAACCTCTGTGTCTGGGTGGTGATCCAGTTGGTGAGAAAGCCGCCGTGGCTGCCGCCGGTGACGAACAGGCGTTCTGGGTCGATCCAGTCGTAGCGCGCCAGCAGCTCGTCAACTAGCTGCATGTTGTCGCGATAGTCGACGCCGCCATAGTCGAGGCGCACGGCGCTCTGATGCGCGTCGCCGTAGCCGGTTGATCCACGATAGTTCACGAAGGTCACGGCCCAGCCTTTACCGGCGAGCATCTGGTTCTCGTGAAACCACTGATAGCCCCACATGCCTCCGGGACCGCCCTTGATATTCAGCACCAGCGGGATCTTGCCCTCGGTCGGAGCAACCGGGCGCAGGAGAAACGCCTGGACCTCGGTGCCCGCATCGTTGGTGAACCGAAGCTCCTCGAGCTCGCCACGCGCTAGTGGCGCCAGCAACTCCTCGTTCAGACGCGTGAGCTGGCGCATCGAACCGCCGTCCGCGCTGGCGACGAACACCTCGGGCAGCGAGCGCTCGTCATCGAGGGTAAAGGCGATGCGGTCGGCTTCGGCAGCGACCGACAGGTTTCGAACCGACCAATCGGGCTCCAACAAGCGCGTCGCCGCGGCGCTGGCGACGTCGAGACGGAATAGCCCGCGGCTGCCCTGGTCGTCAGCAACGAAAAGGACCGCCGAGCTGTCGCGCGACCAGCTCAACGAGCCCGGATTGCGATCGAAGCCCGGCGTGATGTTGCGCGGCGAATCCGATCCGTCGAGCGCCTGCACGAAGACGTCGGGCTGGTCGTATGGGGCGTCGGTGCGGACGTAGGCAACGCTCGCGCGGTCGGGGGAGATCCGCGCGCCGGAGTCCCGGTGTGCTTGCGTGGTTAGCTGCGCCGGTCCGATCGACTCGGGGCTCGACAGGTCGTCGTCAAGATCGATGCGCCAAATATCGGAGTTGGAGCCACCGTCGTATTCGAGCCCGGTGCGATCGGACGAGAACACCAGGGTGGCGCCATCGCTCGAAACATGCGGAGAGCTGTCGTTCCAGGCGCTGCCGTCGGTCACCTGTACGCTCGTGCCGCTGTCGATGTCGAACAGGAAGAGATGCCGTCGACGCTGGTCGAGGTACCCGCGGCCGTTGGCTTTGTACAGCGCGTCCGTCACAACGTCGAGGTCCGGCTTGGGCTCCGTGGCCGAGGCCTCCTCATCCGGCGCTTTCGGCCCACTAAGCGTCAGCAACAGCCGATCGCCGCTGGGCAGCCACTGCAACTCGCCTACGCCGCCTTCGATTCTGCTCACCTGCCGCGCTTCACCGCCACTGCGCGGCAAAAGGTAGATCTGAGCTGATTCCGGAATCGCAGCACCGGCTGAGCCTGCCGCTGTCGTTTCGGCACCGCTGCGCAGGAAGGCGATCGTCGCGCCATCCGGCGACCATCGAGGAGAGCCATCGGTCTTGCCGGCGGTGAGCGGTCGCGGACCGGCGGAGCCGTCCGCTGCGACAATCCAGATGGTGCGATCACGGCGGCGACGATCGTCGCTAACGTCCGCCACGACGAACAGCACCTCCTCGCCGTTTGGCGAGATCTGCACGTCGCTGATCTGCCGGAAGGCGTAGTAGTCCCCCGGAACCATGGGTCGCGCGGCCAGTTCGGTGGCTTCCTGAACCGACCAGGCGGGAACGGCGAGACACAACCCGAGCATGCTGCCGGCGACGTGGAACGTTCGCATTTGGCTTCCTTTTCGGCTGATTCGACGACCCTGGGAAATTCTCGCGATTTCCGCGGCTACGGCGGAACTCTGCTAGTGGCCTGTACAGATCTAGTCGAGCTCGCTGATCTGACGATCGGCTGAGGCGAGCCACTCGGGGTTCACCTGCACTCCCCATCCTGGACCCTCGGGAATCTGCACCTTTCCGTCGATCGCTTCCAGGGCCGGCGTGTAGAGCCGCTGCTGCCAGGGGTAGTACTCGGTGGGCTCGATGGAGAACTCGACATACGGCCCGGCGTTGGCGATGGCGCCCATCATGTGGAGCGTGAAGACGGTCACCATCGACAGGTTGGCGGAATGCGGCACACACTGCAGCCCGATATCGGCGGCCATCGCGGCGACCCGCAGCGCCCGGCTCAGACCGCCGATGTAACACACGTCGGGCTGCACGACGTCGAACGTCCGCGCATCCAGCATGCGACGCCAGTGCGCCACGGAACAGTCCTGCTCGCCGCCGGCGACCGGGACCTCGGTGGCGCGTGTCACCTCGGCCGTCCATTCAAACTCCCAGTAGGGGCAAGGCTCCTCGTAGTGGCACACGCCATGATCTGCGAGCATGCGGCCGACCTCGATCGCCTTCGCCGGAGTGTAGGCACAGTTGGCATCGACCAGCAGCGCGACGTCGTCGCCGAGGGCGCTCCGTACCTGCGCAACCACCGCTTCGGTTCGACCCGGCCATTCGTCCTGGTCGTGACCGCACTCCTTGCCGATACGGATCTTGAAGGCCTCGTAACCATGCTCGTCGCGCAGACGAACGAGGCGATCGGCCTCGTCTTCGGGGGCGATATCGCGTCGCATGCTGGCGCCGTACACCGCAAGAGGTCGCGGCGTGCCGCCGAGCAGCTCGCAGACGCTCTTGCCCTCGTGCTTGCCGCGCAGGTCCCATAGCGCGGTATCGAGACCGGTCAGCGCCCGGCGCACGTACGAGCCCGGGAACTTGAACTCGATCTCGAGGATGCGATCGAGCAACGGATCGATGACGAATGCGTCCTCGCCGAGCGCGTACGGAGCAACCTGGCGATGCATCACCCGGGCAGCTATATCCGCATGGTAGGGCGACAGCTGACCCCAACCCTCGGCGCCGTCGTCGGTGCGCAAACGCACCATGCTGACGAACTCGTTGCTGAAGGTCTCGATGCTCTGGATACGGGAGGTCAACGTCAGAACACGATGACGTTGCGCAACGCGTCGCCCCGGTTCACGGCGGCGATCGCCTCGTTGATCTCCTCGAGCGGGTACCGGGAGGTGACCCTCGCTTGAGCTCGCCCTGCTCATACAGGCGCACCAGCTTCGGTATGTCGACGCGAATCTGCACCGAACCCATCTTGCTGCCGACGATGGTCTGGCCGGCATCGGCCACGTTGCCGAGCTCGATGTCGGTGAACTCTCCGGTGGCGGGCATGCCCACAATCACCAGCGTGCCGCCCCGTCGCAGCAGACCGAGCCCCTGTTCGAACGCCGGAGCGCTGCCCACGGTGACAAACACGTAGTCGGCACCGCGCCCATCGGTCAACGAGCGGACGACCGCAGTCACGTCGTCCTCTCGGGCGTTGACTCGATGGGTCGCTCCGAACGCCTGCGCCGCTTCGAGCTTCGAGTCCACCAGATCGATGGCGATGATGGGGTCTGCTCTCGCGAGCCTCGCACCCTGGACGCTGTTGAGGCCGACGCCACCGGCACCGATCACGACGACGCTGCTACCGGCGGCAACCTTTGCGGTGTTCACCACAGCTCCCAGACCCGTAATGACCCCGCACGCCAGCAGCGACGCGCTATCGAAGGCCATCTCGGCTGGAATGGCCACCAGTTGGGACTGATCCACGACCACCTGCTCGGCGAACGCCGCGGTCCGGAACCCCTGGAACACGGAGACACCGTCTGACGTGGTGAGGGGGCTGTTCTCGTGCAGTGGGAAGGTCGTCTCGCACTGGGCCGGCAGACCCTGCGAGCAGAAGAAGCAGTGGCCGCACGAACGCAGCAGCGTGACCACCACGTGCTGTCCGGCCTCGACCGGCGTCACGCCCGGGCCGACTTCCTCGACTACTCCGGCAGCCTCGTGCCCATAGATAACCGGTAGTGGCCCGCCCCAGGCTCCCTCGATGGCGTGGATGTCGCTATGGCAGATAGCGCAAGCTGCGAGCTTGACCTTGACCTCTCCGGCCTGTGGCGCAGCGAGATCGATCTCCTCGACGACCAGCGGCCTTCCGAACTCACGGCAGACGGCAGCTCTCATGCAGCCACATTTTACTCGTAGCGTAGCGCTCTCATCGGATCGATGCGCGACGCCCTCAACGCCGGGACGTACCCGGCCACGAGCGCCACCAAGCCGAGCAGGACTACGGACACCACGACCACCAGCGGGTCGTTGCCCTGGAGCTCGAACAGTAGGGACTCAGCGGCGCGGCCGAGCGCCAGCGCGGCGGCCAGACCAACGCCACATCCGACGAGGGCCATGAGGCCGAGCTGTCGAAGCACCATGGATCGGACGCGGCCGCCGTCGGCGCCCAGCGCCATGCGGATGCCGAACTCGCGTGTGCGCTGGGCGACAGTGTAGGCCAGCACACCGTACAGACCCACCGAGGCCAGGAGCGTGGCGAGCAGCGCGAATGCGCTCGACAACGTACCCAGAAAACGATCCAGAAAGACGCTGTCGTTGGCCTGCTGCTCGAGCGTGATCATGCTCTCGACCGGCAGGTTGGGGTCGAGCCGTTCGACGACCGCGGGGATGGCCCGCAGCGTCTGCTCCGGGGAGCCCGACGACCGAACGTAGAACGTCAGCTCGCCGATGCTCTCGTCCTGCCGATACGGCGTGAAGAACATCGGCGGCACCGCCTGTTTGACCTCGGCGTACTTGGCGTTCTGCACGACGCCGACGATCTCCAGGTCGAGCTCGGTGTCCGGGCCGCTGCCAGCCGCCATGCGCTTGCCGACAGCGCGCGCCCCTTCGAGTCCGAACTTCTCCGCGAACGCCTCGTTCACCAGCGCCACACCTGGCGCTTGCAGCGTGTCGTCGGCGGTGAACTCTCGACCGGCCATCAACGGGATGCCAAGCGTGCTGAAGTAAGCGGGACCAATGCGATTCATACGCGCGTTGTTGTCGACGTCGGGACCCCACTCGAATCCCTCGACGGATACGTCGTTGCCCCAGCTGTTGCCGCTGAGGATGGCCACCAGGGCGCCCGTCACACCGGTCACGCCCGGCATCGCCGCCAGTTCCTCTTCGACGCGCTGGAACAGGACCTTCGACTCCTCGGGCTCGTACCCGTTGAGCTCCGGAGAGATCCCGAACACGACAATGTTGTCCGCCTGCAGCCCCAGATCGACCTGGCTGACGTTGAGCAGGCTCTTGATGAACAGCCCGGCAACCATGAGGAGCGCTGTGGAGAGGGCGAGCTGGGCGATGACCAGTGAGCTCCGGAAGCGCGACGCATCTCCAGCTCCGGCCGGCTGCCCGGCGTTGGATCGCAGCACCGTAGCCAGATCAGCGCGGGTGCTGTGCAACGCCGGGTACAGACCGAAGATGAGGCCAGTGCCCAGCGCCAGCAGAGCGGTAAAGGCCAGCATCGCCGGGCGCAGCGTCAGCGTCAGACTGGCAAGCCCCCCGTCGGGCACGGCAGCACCGATCGCCGCTAAAGTCCACTGGGCTACGAGGAGGCTGGCAACTCCACCGAGCACCGACAGCAAACACGACTCCAATAGCAGCTGACGTAGCAGCTGCCAGCGACTGGCACCGATCGAGCCGCGAATAGCAATCTCCTGGTCGCGCTTGGCGCCGCGGGCCAGCAGCAGGTTGGCGATGTTAGCGCAGGCGATCAGCAGCACTGTTCCGGTGATTCCGAACAGCAACAACAACGGCGTTTGCGCTTCGTCGTAGAACTGGCTCTGACCTCGGTGGCCGGGCTCGAAGACCAGCTCCTTGGCGCGGAATCGCTCCATCGTCGCATCGCTCATACTGGTCTGTAGCTCGGCTTCCACGTCGTTGACAATGGCCGAGTATGTTTTGTTGATCTCTGCTGCGGCGCGCTCGATCGAGACGCCGGGCTCGAGTCGGCCGAACAGGTAGGTCCAGTAGCCTCGACGCTCCTCGAAGCCCCACCAGTTCGGAAACATGGCGTCGCGCATCGTCAACGGCAGAAACACGTCGGGCTCGCCGCCGAACGTCGTGCCGCGGAAACCCTCCGCCGCGACGCCGACGATGGTCATCGATTTGCCGTTGACGACGATCGTCCCGTTGAGCACCCCGGGGTCGCTTCCGAGCCGGTTGCGCCAATAGTCGTGGCTCAGGACTGCGACGAAATGCTCGCCGATGTTCCGATCGTCGGCCGGGGTCAGCAGTCGGCCAAGGGCCGGGCGCACACCGAGGACACCGAAGTAGGATCCCGACACGAGCATGCCGCGCCCGTGCACCGTCTCACCGTCCTGCGCCAGGTTGGCTCCGAATGCCAGGTGTGCGGCGATACCCGAGAAGCCGCTCTCGGCAGCTTCCAGGTCGCGGAACATGGGATAGCTGAATACCTCATCGCAACCACCCGCACCGCCGCACGACTGCGACCCGGGCTTCGGGCCGGGGTTGAGGAAGTTCACCAACCCGTCAGGATCCTGCACCGGCAGGGATTGCATCAACAGCTGGTCGAAGAGCGAGAAGATCGCCGCGTTGGCGCCGATGCCGAGGGCGAGCGAGAGAATCGCCACCGCAGTGACGAAGGTGTGTGGGTGAGCGTTCGGAGGGCGACTTTGAAGGCGGTCATCGAGAGGCTCCCAGGGCCGCAACCGGGTTCAGTCGGCACGGGATTCCCGGCCGGCACGTTTGCGAGCATGCCGGGCGGTTCAGGACGGTCGATCTCTTAGACGTTCTGAAGCCGGGGAGCGTTTGCATCAGCCTACTCCAACGGGGCTCCGCGTTCCGGTACCACGTTGCCAAGTGGCAACTGCCGTTCGGGCATCGCAAGATCCGGTGGCAACCGCCAACTCCGGTGATTCCACTCGAGCTAGCGGCCGGCGTGAGTTCAAGCAACGTCTCCGGTGCTCGGTCGGCTCACTCCGGCTTCGTTATTCGGGCCTCCCGAGGCTCGGCGTCCCACCACCAGAAGGGCGGCAGCTCTTTTTCTGCCGGCCACACCTGGTTCAGCGTGTCGCCGTCATACAGCTCGCCGTTCTTCATCACCCAGCGCACGGTGTTGGTGTTATGGATGTCCGCGAGCGGGTCAGCGTCGAGAACCACCAGATCGGCCAGCTTACCGGCCTCGAGGCTGCCGAGATCCTGCTCCACGCCGATGATGCGGGCACCGTCGATGGTTGCCGCCTGCAATACCTCGCGCGGCGTCATGCCGCCCATGCCCAGCGCCCACATCTCCCAGTGGTATCCGAGCCCCTGCAGCTGACCGTGGCCACCGACACCGACCAGGCCACCTGCACGCTGGATCTTGGCGGCGTCAGCGGCCGCTTCATCGAAGCTGAACTCGTCGTCGCGAATCCACCGGCCCCGCCGCCGCGACATCTCGTCGAGGCGGTTGTGGGGGTAGAAACGGTTGAGCTTGGCATCGTCGTGGACCTCGGTGCGGGAGTAGAAGTACTCCTCGGCGATCGTGCCGCCGTACTGCACCAGTAGCGTTGGCGTGTACGCGGTCAGCGTGCGTGCGAACAGCTCGACGACATCCTTGAACAACGGCGTCACCGGCAACGTGTGCTCGTTGCCGTGCATGCCGTCGATGGCGTGCGTCATATCAAGCGCCAGATCGCGGCCGCCCTCGGTGGTGGGAATGAGCCCGAGCTCCTTGGATGCCTTCACCACCCACTGGCGCTGCTGTCGATTGCCCACCATGTAGGACTTGATGTTGCGCGTGCGGTAATGGCGCGCGTAGCGGCGCAAGAAGTCGAGCGTCGCCTCGTAGCTCTGGAAATCATTGGTGGAAAACACGCCGGGACCGGTCATCAGAGCGCGCTGGCCAATGGACTGGCCGGTTTCGACGAGATCCTGGTAGGCAAGGTAGTCGTTGGTCGTCGTTTGCACGTCCAGCCCGGTCGTCACCCCGTAGGCAAGGTTGGCGATCAGGCTCCAGTTCTGCGGCTCGAGCACGTCGTGCGTGCGGAACTCCCAGTGGGCGTGCGTGTCGATCATCCCGGGAATCACGTAGGTGCCGGCGATGTCGATCTGGCGCGCCCCGTCGGGAAGCTCGACCTGGCCGCGCGGCCCCAACGCCACGATGCGGTTGTCCGTCACCACGATGTCGGCGGCCTCGATGACCGAGTCGCCCTGCATGGTGATCGCGGTGCCGCCACGCAGGACGATGCTGCCGGTCGGCACGGCACGCGGGAACTCCAGAACGATCTCGATCGATTCGACATCGTCGGCGTCGTCACGCGGACTATGGGGCGCATCCTCACCATCGTCGTCCTGCGCGGCGTCGGCACTGGCATCGTCGGAGTCGCCGACGGCGCCGACCGGTTCGTCAGCGGCTCCTGCGCTACTGGCGGCACTATCCGCGCTCGTCTCCGCGCCCTCATCTGTGTCCTCGTCCGCCTTCGGCGTCCAGTCGATGCTGTCGAGCGCCCGCCGATAGAACGTCGAACCGATCGCCCACGTGATCGTGTTGCCACCGTCGGCCCAGGCGAAGTAGTCCGCGCCGATATCGGTGATCTGCCGGACCGGTACGGTGGAGTTGCGAATCGATACCGTCGGCTCACCGGCAATTCGAGGCACCGCGACGACCCATAGCTGGTTGTTGACCGCCGCCAGTGCCCAGTCGCCACCGGGATGGAGCAAGACGCGGCTCGCCGGTCCCGGGCGCGGGCCACGGCTCGGGCCGGTCACCTTCAAGTGCACCTGGCGATCCGTACCGTCGTAACGCAGCGAGATCAGCCCGTCGCGCGAGTAGACGAAGATGCGCTCCGAATCGCTGGCGAAGTGCGGAGCGCCCAGCCCTCTCGCTGGCACGATCAGCTCGACGTCGCCGCCGGCGGCCGGCAACCAGATCAGATCCAACGGCAACCGCAGGCCACCGAACTCGCTGAAGGTCTGATGACGGGTGTATTCGTTGCCGCGCAGTCCGACGATCCGAGTGCCGTCGGGTGAGTAGACGACATCGGTGTAGAACGCCCGGTGCTCGCTCAGCTGCTCGGGCGAGGCGCTGCCATCGGCACGCATGCGCCAGATCTGCCCGCCGTCGCTCATCGACCACGTCACATAGGCAATCCATTCACCGTCAGGCGACCAGGCGGGCTTGAATTCCCAGGCATCACCGCTCGTCAGCCGGCGCGGCGAGCCGTCGGCCGAATCCATCACGTAGATCTTGGTGAGCACTGACATCGCGACGCGTTCGCCGTCGGGTGACTGCTGCGGGTCCTGGATGAGTCGAGCGCGCACCGGCCCCTGGTCGATCCGGTAGGGGAACTCCAGCTCCGGACCGATATCCAGCCCAACGTCGGCGGTGAATGGAATGGGAGACGGAGATCCGTCAGCGACAGCCACGCGCCACAGCTTTCCGCCGGCGGTCGCGACAACCGACTCGCCGTCAGGTGTAAAGGCGTAGCTGGGGAACGTGTCACGACTCGGGGCGCCGCCGCTCTCTATCTCGTCGCGCTGCACCGGCCAGATCAACCAACGGTCGGCGCCGGACTCGAGGTCTCGAACTCGCAGACCGGTGCGAGTCTCGTGGCGGGTGGCATATACGAGATGCCGGCCGTCCGGCGACAGTGCGGGGCGCACAGCGCTGTACTCCGCCTGCGTCAACAGATCGACATCGCCGCTCCGCATCTCCATACGTCCGATCTGCCAGCTGGGAAAATTCGCCGCGCTACGATTGCCGGACTGCGAGAAGTAGAGGTGATGACCGTCCGGCGACATCGCCGCCCCCAGTCGCGTCGGACCCGGGGGTCCGCCTCCAGGCCCAGGCGGTCCTTCGCCGCGGGGCGATGCTGGCGCCGGTCCGACGGTGAGTCCCGAACCGCCGTTGACGTGGTACATGCGCAGCTCCGCTCGAGCCTCGCGCCGCGTCACGATCACGTACTGGCTGTCCGGCGTCCACGCCGGGGAGATCATCGCGGCTCGGCGTTCGGAAGAGAGCTTGCGAGGCTCAGTGCCGTCGGCGCGCGCGATCCACAGATTTCTGCTGCCACTGCGATCGCTGACGAACGCGATCCACTCGCCGTCCGGCGACACTCGGGGCTGGCTATCGAAGCCCATGCCTTCCGTGATCCGTGTCGCCGTGCCGCCATCGATAGGCAGGGTGTAGAGGTCGCCGAGCAAGTCGAACACCAGCGACTCGCCGTCGGGAAACACGTCGACCGATAGCCAGGTTCCCTCGTCGGTGGTGAACTCGAGCTTGCCGGCGGGCTCCAGCGGCAGGCCGTCGTCGCCGGCGCCGCCGCTGCGCTGCGCGCTGGCCATCGACACGGTGGCGAACGAGGAAACGAGCACCGCAACGATGGCCGGGAAGCGTGTTCGACGAGGGCGGAACGCAACACGACCGAGCTTCATGAGGGCCTCGACTGTAGCTAGGGTGGTAACGATTCAGGACGTGGGACTAGGCGCCGGCGGTGGCTAGCCCTCATCAGGCGGGTACCCGAGACGGCCGAGGTCGGCGGCGATCTCGTCGAGGATCGCCGGCTCATCGATCGTCGCCGGAATCTTGAACTCCTCTCCAGCCGCGATCTTGCGCATCGTTCCACGCAAGATCTTTCCGGAGCGCGTCTTCGGCAGGCGTCGCACGACAGCCGCGACCTTGAACGAGGCCACCGGCCCGATCCGGGCGCGAATCATCTGAACGGCCTCACCGACGATCTCGTCTTCTGTGCGCTCGACGTTGGCCTTGAGCACGATCAGCCCCAAAGGGATCTCGCCCTTGAGCGCGTCGGGCACTCCGAACACGGCACACTCGGCGACGTCCTCGTGCGAAGCCAGCACCTCCTCCATGCCACCGGTCGATAGCCGATGGCCGGCTACATTGATGATGTCGTCGGTGCGGCTCATGATCCACAAGTAGTCGTCGTCGTCCCTGAAGCCGGCGTCGGCGGTCGTGTAGTAGCCGGGGAACTCGCTCAGGTAGGTGTCGACGAAGCCGTCGTCGTTGTTCCACAGCGTCGGCAGGCAACCAGGCGGCATCGGCAACTTGATCGCAATGCTGCCGGTATCGCCGGCGGCCACCTCGTTGGCGGAATCATCGAGCACTTTCACGTCGAAGCCCGGCACCGCGAGACCACAGGAGCCGGGCTTGACCGGCAGATCGCCGAGGCCGGCGCAGTTGGCCCCGATCGCCCAGCTGGTCTCGGTCTGCCACCAGTGATCAACGACCGGCACGCGGAGCTGCTGCTGCGCCCACGCGAGGGTGTCCGGGTCGCAGCGCTCGCCGGCGAGAAACAGTGCTCGGAAGCTGCTGAGATCGTAGCGCCGCATGAAATCACCGGCGGGATCCTCGCGCTTGATGGCACGAAAGGCGGTCGGCGCCGTGAACAGGACGTTCACATTGTGATCGGCGATGACGCGCCAGAACGCACCCGGATCCGGCGTACCCACCGGTTTGCCCTCGTACAGCACCGTGGTGCATCCGTGGAACAGGGGCGCATAGACGATGTAGGAGTGGCCGACGATCCAGCCAACGTCGGAAGCGGCCCAGTACACGTCCCCGGGCTCGACGTCGTAGACGTGCTTCATTGTCCACTTCAGCGCCACCAGGTGGCCGCCGTGGTCGCGCACCACACCCTTCGGCACGCCGGTGGTCCCGGACGTGTACAGAATGTAAAGCGGATCGGTCGCCGCCACTGGCAAACAGTCCACCGGCGCTGCGGCATCGATCTCGGCCACCCAGTCGACGTCGCGACCATCCACCATCGTCGCCTCCGCCTGCGGACGCTGCAGGACGACACAGGTTCCGGGCTTGAACGACGCCATCTCGATCGCCTGATCGAGCAACGGCTTGTACACGATCACCCGTTCGCCCTCGATGCCGCACGACGCCGAAACGATCACCTTCGGCTTGGCATCGTCGATGCGAGTGGCAAGCTCGTTGGACGCGAAGCCGCCGAACACCACCGAGTGAATCGCTCCGATTCGCGCGCACGCGAGCATGGCGATCACCGCTTCCGGGACGGCCGGCATGTAGATGATCACCCGATCGCCCTTCTCGACCCCGCGGGCCGCCAGCACGCCGGCGAAGCGCGATACCCGGTCCTGGAGCTCAGCGTACGTCAGCCGGGTGACCGTGCCGGTGACCGGGCTGTCGTGCACCAGCGCCAGCTGCTCGGCGCGGCCCGACTCCACGTGTCGATCGACGGCGTTGTAGCAGGTGTTGACGACGCCGCCGGTGAACCACCGGTAGAACGGTGGATTGGAATCGTCCAGCACTGTGTCCCAACGCCGATACCAGTGAATATCCTCGGCGGCCGCCGCCCAGAAGCCAGCCGGATCCTCCAGTGAACGAGCATGGAGTCGGTTCTGACGGCTTTCCATTCCTGGCTCCAATGCCGGGATCGCACGGTCGACGGTAACGCGGGAGAGCCTAACCTACTCCTGTTGTGCTGCGAGCGCAGGACTGACGTGGCGTGCCGAGAACCGAGCCGTTCTTGGCCACGTCGGACAACGCACTAGCGGGAAGCGTCGCTCGCCTGGCGTTCTTTGCCAGCGCCAACTTCAAAAGGCAGCACGACTGGCTCCAGCTCTGGCCTACCAATCCGATCGGCATCCAGGGGCTCATCGAACAGTCGCGACAGGCTGTTGCCGGCCAAGTCCTCGAGCGCTGGCTCGACGCGAACGACGTAGCTTCCCGACGACCAAGGCGCAGCCGGGGCAAAGCCCCACCGTCGATCGCCGTCGGACACCACAGCGCTGCCCTCGATCCGATGACCGTCGGATGACTCGACGGTGATCAGCCGCTCGAGCAGCGCATGATCGAGCGACTCATGGAGGGTGAGTACGACTTCCGCGTCTGCAGCCGCCGGGGCGGAGAGGCTCCAGGATGCCGTATCGGGGCGCGCCCGATCCGCCGGGCCAACGAGCCAGGTCTTTTCGAAGCCGCCCGTCAGCAGCGCCCCTTCCCCGTCGGGCCAATCGGCTGATACCCGCAAAGTCATCTTCTGACCGGCGCGCAACGGTGCACCCAGATCGAGATTGGGGCCGACATCCTGCTTGAGGCGACCGGGGTCGAAGAACAGGGTCAGACGATCGGAGGCTGGACTCCAGAGCTCCTGCTCCGGAACGACAAACGCACCGCTGATGGGGTTGCCAGCGTCGTCAACCAGTTCGAGGAACTCGTGCGCTCGCCCGCGGCTCATCGGCGCCGAGAACTGCACATAGAGTCGGAGCAAGTTCTCCGGCACGACGTCGGCACCCGGATGCACCGCGGACACCACGGTGGTCGCCGCCAGATCTTTCGCTGGCGTGGTGAACGCCCGCACGACCGGATCGCCATCGGCGGGTGACCACACCGCGGTGTACGTCTGTCCGTGGCCGAGCTGATAACGCGGCTCCCAGCGAACCAGCCCAGCGTCCAGCGTGAGCTGACCGAGCACCGGGGATCGATCGATGTCCAGCTGGTCCGCGGTTCCGGTGTAGACCACCAGATCGACCGAGTCGCCGGAAACTCCGGTCAGCTCGACGTGCCAGCCGTCTGTCGCGCTGCCGACAAAGCGCAGCTCGGGCTCACTCGCACTATCGGCACCGCAACCGGCAAGGGCCGCGGCCGCGATCACGCTCGCGGCCACAGCCAGCCGAGTTGTATTCAGCGCCTCAGATCCACTGCGCCGGACGCAACGACAGCCTCAGGGCGCCGTTCTCGGGCATACGCTCGAGGATCAGCAACGCATCGTTGCGTAGCTTGTCGATCTGCACCACCAGACCCAGCGGCGCGCCCTCGTAGTCGACGCCGGTGCGCGGACCGACCTCTTCCTCGATGCTAGGCAGCTGCTGCGCTGCGAGGATGTCGGCCATCGGGATCTTCATCGTGCCGCGGCGTGAGTTGGTCAACAGGACGTACTCTTCGCCATCCTGTTCGAACGACACCATGTCGATCGGCACGTTGCCGAAGCCGAGCTCGGCGATTGTCTTGCCGCGCATGCGATCCGCGTCGCGCATCTCGTCGAGGGCGAAGGTCACCAGCGGCGTGCAGAGATAGCCGGCCAGAACGTGCTTTTTGCCCTGAAGCTCGACCGGCAGGAAGGTGTAGATCGGCGCGTGCGTCTCGTACTGTCCGTGCGCACCGTGGTAGATCTCGAGTCCGGTAGCATCGTCGGCCGACGCGAACGGGAACGGCACGCGCCGCATGACCGAGGCGAACTCCTCGTTCGAGAGGCCGGCTACGAAGAGCTCGTCGCCCATCAGCTCGATATCGGTGATCGTCATCGAGCGCGGGTTCCGGCGCTCGCCGGGATCGTCGGCGGGAGCGTTGGTGAAGTCGTGCCGTGTGTAGGTCACTTCTGCCAGATCCACATGATGCAGCTGCCCGTTGGGTGTGACCTTCATCAGCACGGGCTCCGCGTGGCTGCCGCTACCGCGCATGATCGACAGGTAGGCGGCCCCGGAGTTGCTGTCGACCGCCATGTCCTTGACGAAGACGTCCGATGACGCCGTGCCTAGCATTTCGGCGATCTTGGCATCGAGATCGCTGACCGCCGCGAACTCCTCCGGCGCCGCGGCGCCACTGCCGACCTCGAGGGCGTAAAGTGAGCCGCCCACCGAGTCGCCGGCGAAGAGCACCCCATCGGAGAACTCGAGGGCGCCGATCGAGCGCATGGGTGGATCGACGAGCGTCGCCTCCTCGTCGAGATAGATCCAGCCGAACGAAGCGGCGATCGCCGCCGCCGCGCAGATGGTCAGGGCACGCTTGTGCATCACGGTTTTCCTTGGGGAACTGCAGGGCCTATGCTGACGACGCGCTCTTCCCGAGGCTAAGGCGCAATCGTCGCAATCGGAGGAGCAATCACTCCTCGCGGTCTCGGGAGCATTCTATCGGCAGCCGCCGGCCCGGCGCCACGGATGGCACCCTGCTGCCTGCCAACGTCGGCGCACGACAGCGGCGACCCGGCGTTTGTTAGTGGGGGAACAACAGCGGGAACAGGCGATGCTCCAGGGGGCTACCCGCGGGCAGCTCCTCGCTCAGCCCGGGAAAAGGCGGCGACGTCTTCCATCGGCGCGGGGCGTGCACAATGTCGTCGCCGAGCACGCGCACCGAGAATACCCGCCGGCGGTGGGTTCCCTGCACACCCGCCGCACCGTGCAGCGTCAGCATGTGGAAGGCAACCGCATCGCCGGGCTCGATCGCCCAGCTGAGGATTCGATGCGCATCGCGATCCGCCTCGATGTCCGGAACCTCTTGCAGCGTGCCATCGGGGAACCACCGAGCCTCAGCGGTAAGGAACGTCCGCGGCATGAGCCAGGGACCCAGGTGGGAGCCGGCCACAAACTCCAGCGTCCACTCCTTCGGCACCGGGTCGACCGGAATCCAGAAGCTGACGTTCTGACGCCCGTCGATGTTGTAGAACGGCTGATCCTGGTGCCATGCAGTGCGTTGCGCCGTGCCGGGTTCCTTCACCAGCATGTGGTCGTGGAACAGTCGTACTTGCCGCGATTGCATCAGTCGCGCAGCAGCAGCGCCCAGCTTCGTCTCCTGGATGAAGCGCCGGTACGCGGTGTTCTCCTGCCAGTTGCAGAAGTCCTCCATGAACCATCCCGGATCGTCCGGCTGGCTGGCGACGATCGAGCGCGGGCTCGGCGACGCGATATTGGCGTCGATGCCTTCGCGCAGCAGGTCGATCTCGTCGTCGGTGAACAATCCGCGCACGACCACCGCCCCGTCGCGCGCGTAGTCGTCGACTAGCGAAGCGGGTACGCCTCGCTGGGCTCTATCGTTCATGGCGCAGACACTACCGCGGACGACCCAGAAAGTAGGCCGAACGTATCAACGCCGGCTGAAGAAGACCTCGAGGAGCTCCTGCTCGAAGGTCTTGCTGCGATCGAGCGCGGCGCGGAACTGATCGCGACCGAGGTGGAGCACCTCCGCATGTCGCGAAGCGGTGACGGTGGCGTTGCGCGGCTCGCCGGTTATCAGCGCGGCCTCGCCGAAGAAGTCGCCGGCGCCGAGCTCGGCGACCGGCTCCTCGCCATCGTCAACCGTGATTGACACGGCACCCTCGCGAATCAAGTAGAACTTGTCGCCGGCCTCGCCTTGGCGAACGATCGCCTCGCCAGGCTCGAACCACGCCGGCTGCATGTACTGCGCCACCTCGGCAAGCTCCCCCGGCGTCTGGTCTTTGAACACCGGACAGCGTTTGAGAAAATCGCAAATCTGCACCGACCCCGCCACGTGCACGTTAGAAACCGTGCGACCGTCGACCATGTTGACGATGCGATCGGCGATATCGAGGATGCGGTCGTCGTGGGTGACCAGTAGAACGCAGGCGCCGTCCTCGTCCGCGCGACGTCGCAACAGGTCGACAACGGTGCGACTGGTTCCGGCATCGAGGGCCGCAGTGGGCTCATCGGCGAGAATCAGCCGCGGTGAGTTGGCCAGCGCCCGCGCGATCGCAACCCGCTGACGCTGACCTCCCGAGAGCTTTTCGGGCTTGTAATCGATCCGGTCGCCAAGCCCGAGATCGCCTAGCAGGTCGATGGCAATCTTGGTGCGCGCCTCCGGGCTCGCGTCGCCGAGCTCGAGCGCCATACCGACGTTCTGCTGCGCGGTCAGCGACTCGAACAGGTTGTGCGCCTGGAAGATGAAACCAATCTGGCGACGCACCGCGACCAGCTCGTCGGCTGTCAACGTTGCGAGCTCCCGTCCGAGGACCCTCACCGAGCCCTCCTGCACCGAGCGCAGGCCGCCAACGAGGGTGAGCAGCGTGGTCTTGCCGGAGCCCGAAGGCCCGGTGAGAATCGCCACCTCACCAGGCTTGACGCCGAGCCTGCACTCGTCGAGCGCGCGCTTGCGTGCCTCGCCATCGCCGAAGTGGTGCGTAACCGCCTGGACGTCCACCGTCGGAACCACAGCGTCGCGTGACTGGGCTGACGGCTCGGGCGAACTGGTCGAGCCGGCGTAGCCTGCGGCGGTGGGCGACGCGGCTGGGTCGTCGATCATCGTCAAAACAGCTCGGCCGGATCGGCGGCCATCGCCCGTCGCGCCGCCAGTGTGCCGGCGCCCAGGCACATGGCTACCGTCATCGCCAGCACGAGGCCGCCCCGGAACAACGTCAGGCGCATGAGGATGCCGGTCTGCGCTTGGAGGAAACTGTAGACACCGAGGGCACCGCTGGTGCCGGCGATGAACCCCGCGAGCGACAGATATAGCGCCTGCGCGATTACCACCTGGACCAGAAAACGATCCCGGTAGCCCACCGCCTTCAGCGTCGCGAATTGCGGCAGCAGGTCGCTCACGTCGGTGAACAGGATCTGATAGCAGATCACCACACCGATGATGAAACCAACGGCCATGCCGATACCAAACACCGAGCCGATCGGTTGCTCGCGCTGCCAGTACTGTTGCACGGTCGCGGCCATACCGGCCTTGGTGAGCACTTTAACGTCCGGCGGCAAGCGGCGGCCGATACGGGCCGCGGCCGCGTCGGGATCATGCCCGGGATGCAGCCTCACAAGGCCGAACTCGACGCGCTCGAGCGACGGCCGCCCTTCAGCGTCTCGCGGAAACGTCTGCGCGAAGCTCGTCGAGCTGACGACAACATGACCGTCGGCGCGAAAATTGGGCCCGAGCTCGAAGGTGCCGACGATACGGAACCGCCGGTCGTTGATCTCCGCCACAGCGCCCTCCTGGAGCGGACCAAAGTAGTCCCGGGCCAAGGCGTGGACCGCGACGGTGTGCGGCTGCTTTAGCGAATCTAGCAACGGTTCGAGCTCGGGGATCGCCAGCGGCAGGTCGGCTGGATCGATGCCGAGCACCACGATCGGATGCTCGGAGCGCGCCGCGGAACTCTCCCAACGACCTCCGTACTCCTGCAGGTAGACAGGGTGGACGGACGCGACGGCAGTGTCACCGAGCGCAGCGTACAGGCGGGAGCGGTCGAACGGCCGGCCAATGTATGCCGATTCCTTGAACCGATCCACGACCACCAGGTCCGCATCGAAGCGCTCGACTAGCTGGATCTGGCTATCGAACACCCCGGTGAGGAACCCCATCTCGACCAGCATGAGGAAAACGGCGAAGCCTACGCCACCGGCCGCGATGACAAAGCGTGCGGGACGGTGCCCGAGGTTGGCCCGCGCCAATGCGGCGGCGTTGGACCGCTGGCGATCGGTCATGTCAGAACAGATCCGCCGGGTCTGCGGCGCCGAGCTTGCGGGCCGCCAGCAGCGCGGCACCGACGCACATCATCATCGTCAGCGTCAGGATCCTGAAGCTGGTGCTTACCGTCATCATCGCTGGCAGGTTCGCCTGCTGACGCACGGCGAAATAGACGATCTGCGCGATCAGCCACGCCGGCACGTAGCCCAGCACGGCGAGCAGGATCCCCTCCTCCACGACGACGCCGTACAACGCCCGCCGCGAGTAGCCAACGGCCTTCAAGGTAGCGAGCTCATCGAGGTGGCGTGCGACCTCCGCGGACAGGATCTGATAGAGAATCGCGGCACCGACGATGAAGCCGATCGCCAGACCGGTGGTGAAGATGAAACCGGTGGGACGAACTCGCAGGTAGAAACGCCGTTCCTGTTGTTCTAGCCGGGCCCGGGACCACACCTCGACATCTCCGCCCGCGAGCGTCGACTGCAGATCTTCGAGTACCGCTTGGTCGGCTCTGGAGCCATCGAAGCGGACAAGGCCGACGTTGATGCGATCGAGCGAGACGCCGCGAAGCAGACGCGCATATGTCGCGTCGCTGGCTGCCACGATCGCTCCGGCAACAACCCCGGCGGAGCCCGGAACCGTGCCCACGGCCACCACGCGCCGATTATTCGCCTCGCCTACGGTGCCGACGCCGTGCATGCCGAACCACTCCTTGGTGGTTTCCGACACCAGCACCGTGTCGAGGCGGCTCAGCAATCGGACCCGGGCGTTCAGATCGGCCGAGTGGAAAACATCCGCTCCGGGTCGCAATCCCAACAAAAGCGACTCAGAGGGCTTGCGGGTCTCCGGTGGTCGCCACGTGGCGAGTGCCACGTAGAGCGGCTCGACGTCGGCTACACCCGCCACGGCGCCGGCGCGATAGGCGTGCGCACGGGAGAATGCCGGTGCGTTGCGAAGGAAGAGGTACTGCGGCGAGACGAGCACGGCATCGAAGGGCATGCTGTCGTACAGCTGCATGGCGGAACGCTCCACGCCCTCGTAAAACCCGAGCTGCATGAACATGAGCTCGATCGCCAGGACGACTCCGGCAAGAGCAGCCGCCGTCCGGCGCTTGTTGTGGGTGAGGTTCGCCCATGCGAGCGAGATCCTGTTCACGACCCGCCGGCAGGGGTTCGATCGACCGGCCCGGTGTCGATGCGCACGGCAACCTGTAGGTGCACGAAGCGGCGCGCCGTGTCGCTGTCATCCAGCCGCGCCCGCACCTCGACAACGCGGCTATCGGCCGGGCTGGTGGGATCGATATCGAGCACATCGTTCTTGAAGATCATCGAACCGACGCGCTCGACCACTCCGAAGAGCTCGCCTGGTAGCGCTGAGCTTGAGATCGTGACCCTCTGCCCCTCGCGAACCCATCGCACGTCGGTCTCGTAGACCTCAGCGGTAACGTACATGACCTGCGTGGCTCCGAGATGCATCACCGGGCGACGACCGGTTTCTTCTCCGGGCCAGGTCTCGATCTCGAGCACTTCGCCGTCGATCGGTGCCACGAGGGTCGACTGTTCGACGCGAGCCTGCGCAGCGGCAACCTGCTGCTCGAGCGCGTCGATTGCAACCGACTGCATGGCCCGCTCCCGGTTAGCGCGCGCCGCCGTGACGCGGAGGTCGGCCGTCTCGATCGAGCGCTCATGATCCTGGGTCATCTCGTCGAGCAACTTGGTGGCCGCAAGGAGCTCCTCACTGAGGCGCGTCGCCAGCAGCACTTGATGGTCGTATGCCTGCTCCGAATAAGCCGCCGATCCCTCGATTCTCCGGGTATCGAGCCGGGCCGCCTCCGTCTGCGCCTCCAGGCTCCGAACACGGGCTTCCTGGGCGGCGATCTTCAGCGGTCCCGAGGAGCGGATCTGTTTCGCAGACAGCTCTGCCTCAGCGATCGTCGCGTCGCCGTAGTCACGTTCGGCAATGTAGCGGTGTCGCTCGGAGTCGAGCAGATTGCTCAGGCGCTGGTGCTCGGCGGCGCGCTCCTCATGGGTGTCTAGATAGCCGAGGATGTCACCGGCGGCGACTCGCTCGCCCTCGGCAACCAGGAGGCTGGCGACACGATCTCCCGGTCGTGCCCCAAGGTCGATGACGCCGTCCCCGGGCTCGAGTCGCCCTAGTGCCGCCACGGCCGGTGGAGCAACAAGTTCCACAGGGTCACCCGTGGACGCACGCCCACAGGCGCTCAACGCCACGGCGCCGATCAGGGCGAGGACCGCAGGTCGGCAAGGGAGCCGGGCTTGATTGGACATCGTCACCACCGCGGCATCATTCAGCACTGCAGCATCATATGGGCCTGCCTGCCATGCCTCCAGCGGCAGCTCAAGAAGCTCGCACCGTGTCTCCGCCGGCGTCCACCGTCCGAGCCTCCGGCATCGTGCCGGGTAGTGCGCTCCGACGCTCGACGCGACCGCCACACTGGCATCTCGACGTGTGTTTGGGGCTCACGGAGCATTCGGATGGGGTACATGGCAGAGTAGGTCGTGGCAGTCGATCGGCGTACTGGCCGCCGCACGGAGCTTGATCCTCACCTGCAGAAAGGCGGTCATGTCCCCTCGCGCCCCGGGAAAGCTGGCTCTCGCCTTCGTGCTGCTGACCGTTCTACTCGATACGGTGGGGCTCGGGATCATCATTCCGGTGACGCCGGAGCTCATCATGGAGCTCACCGGGGAAGGGCTGAGCCGCGCTGCGATATTCGGCGGCTGGCTGGCGTTCGCCTACGCGATGATGCAATTCGTGTGCGCCCCGATCCTGGGCAACCTCAGCGATCGGTTCGGTCGTCGCCCCGTGCTGCTGTACTCGGTCGCTTCCCTGGGTATCGACTACCTGGTGATGGCGATGGCACCGACGATCGTGTGGCTGTTCGTCGGGCGCGCGCTGGCCGGGATCGCGGGAGCCTCCTTCACCGCAGCCTATGCCTACATCGCCGACATCAGCCCGCCGGAGAAGCGGGCGCAAAACTTCGGGCTGATCGGCGCTGCGTTCGGTGCCGGGTTCATTCTCGGTCCGGCGATCGGCGGACTGCTGGGTGGCTACGGTCCACGCACTCCGTTCTTCGTCGCAGCCGGCCTGAGCCTGGCGAACTTCGTCTACGGGTTCTTCGTACTGCCTGAGACCCTCGCGCACGACAAACGACGCGACTTGAGCTGGCGGCGCGCCAACCCGGTGGGAACTCTCCTGCAGATCCGACGCCACCCCGCGGTGCTCGGCATGCTGGCGGCGCTCTTTCTTTGGCAGGTCGCCCATCAGGTATTTCCGAGCATCTGGACTTACTACACGATGCTGAAGTTCGGCTGGTCGGAGGTCATGGTTGGCGTCTCGCTGGCATCGTTCGGGACGCTCATGGTGTTGGGCCAGAGCACGCTGCCGCGTATCATCGTTCCGCGGCTGGGAGAGCAGCCCACAGCGTCGCTCGGCCTTGTTGTTGGCGGTCTTGGCTTCGTCGGCTACGCCTTTGCAACGCACGGTTGGATGATGATTGCTCTGCAGTTCACCTGGCTGCTCGGCGCCTTGGTGATGCCGTCGACCCAGGCCTTGATGTCGCAGCGCGTTGCTGCTGATGCGCAGGGTGAGCTTCAGGGAGCCGCGGCGAGCTTGTTCAGCGTCGCGGCGATCATCGGGCCTCCTCTGATGACACAGCTGTTCCGTCGCTTCACCGCGATGGATGCGGCGGTCAACTTCCCGGGGGTCTCGTTCCTACTCGCCGCCACGCTCGCCGCCGGTGCCTTCGTCATCCTGAGGGCAAGCGGTGGCGCGCCCGCCGATCGTCCTCAAGAAACCGCTTGAAGCCAGTGTCCACCGCGATCGATCGGCGTCATCAGGTGACCGCAACGTGGTAGCCGCCAGCGGCCACGTGCACGACGTCGTCATCGTCGGCGGCGGACCGGCAGGATCGGCGGCGGGGCGCTTGCTGGCGCTGTGGGGCTACGACGTAGTGCTCGTGACCCGCGGCGAGGACCCCGAACGGAGCCTGGCGGTCTCGGTACCACCGAGTGCACGCAAGCTGCTGCGAGAGATCGGCGTGCTCGATGCGGTCGACGTCGCCGGATTCGTGCGCTCGACCGGCAACACGGTGTGGTGGGGAGGCGGTGAGCCGCGATCCGAGCGTTTCGCCGGTGGTGAGACCGGCTACCAGGTGCGTCACGCAGAATTCGACCGCCTGCTCCTGGCCGCCGCCGAGACCGCAGGAACGACCGTTGTTCGCGACGCAACGGTGGTCGACGTTGCCGTGGAGATCGAACCGACCTGCGCTCGCTACTCCAGTACCGCCGGCGAGCAAGAGGTCAAAGGCCGCTACGTGATCGATGCCTCCGGGCGCCAGGGCGTGATCGCGCGAGCCCTGGAGTGGCATGCAGAAACTGCACCGTCGCGTACCGTGGCGCTCATCGGAACCTGGGGCCGCGAGACTCCGTGGGACCTCGCTGATGACACCCACACGCTAGTGGAGTCCTTCGCCGAAGGGTGGGCATGGTCGGTTCCCGTCAGCGCCGGACGACGCTATTTCACCTGCATGATCGACCCGGAGGTTTCGGAGCTGGCCCGTGGCTCTCTGCGCCAGCGTTATCTCGACGCACTGGGCCGCACAAGCGCCTTCAGCCAACTGCTCGATGGCGCCGAGCTCGAGGACGAGCCCTGGGGTTGCGACGCCTCGTGGTACCGCGCCGAGCGCGTGTACGGCGATCGATTCTTGCTGGTCGGTGACGCCGCGTCGTGTATCGATCCGCTGTCCTCGTTCGGGGTGAAGAAAGCCCTGGCGTCGGGCTGGCTAGCGGCAGTGGTGATCAACACTTGGGCGCAAGAGCCGACCCTGCGCGAAGCGGCCTCGGCGCTCTTTGCCGATCGCGAGCGGCAGATGTACGACACCTTCCGTTCCCAGGCGGCGCGTTTCTTCGAGACGGTGGCGGACGATCACCAGCACCCGTTCTGGACCGGTCGTGCCGGCGGCGCCGATCAGGAGACCTCGGATGGCGACATCGACGCCCTCCGCCACGATGAGGAGGTGCTAACCGCATTCGAGAAGCTCCGAAACAGCAGGTCGATACAGCTGATTGCCGAGCCGGAGGTGCATGTAGTCAACCGGCCCGCCATCGGCGATCGGCGCGTGGTGATGGAGAAGCGGCTTGCAACGCCGGCGCTCCCCGGCGGGCTGCGATTCCTGCGTGGCGTCGACGTGCCACGGCTGATGGCGCTGGCGCCGGATTACGAGCAGGTACCGGACCTCTTTGCGGTCTACAACGAGCGCTGTCCCCCGGTTCCCCTGCCTGACTTCATCGGCGCGGTATCGGTGCTTTTGGCCAAGGGCTTCCTTAGAAACGACGCAGCGTGATAGAACCCCACGGGCAGCCGCTCCCGCCCGGCATTCCGCCGCTTGACTGAGGATTCGATGATCAGAGGGACCGCTCTTCCGTCGGCTCGAATCCCGCTCCTGATCGCTCTTGTCGCCATCATCGGAGTCGGGATACCCGCGTTACCTGCCTCGACATCCGCAGCCTCGCTGCAATCGGAGAGCTCAGCGGAAAGTGGAGACGACGACGCGGCGGCCGGAATCCCGGTGACCGACAGCGCTACGGTGACCAACTGCGGCTCCTGCCACGCGGTGGACGACGCGGGACGGATGACCCGGATCTCGTACATCCGTAAGTCACCGGAGGGTTGGCAGCAGACGCTCCGCCGCATGGTGATGCTCAACGGGGTCGAGCTCGACCCCGCCATGGCACGCGACATCGTGCGCTACCTGTCCAACGACCACGGGCTGGCTCCGGAAGAGGCGTTGCCGGGCGCCTTCGAGGCCGAGCGGCGACTGATCGACCACGACTACACTGCCGACAAGGACACCGAGACGACCTGTATTCAGTGTCACTCCATGGGAAGAGTGATCACTGAGCGGCGCACCGAGGAAGAGTGGGGGCTCCTCATGTCCATGCACCGTGGCTACTTCCCGTACGTCGACTTCCAGTCGTTCCGCAACACCGCGCGCTCTGGCCCGACGGACGACAACCCCGACGCCCGGCATCCGATGGACAGGGCCATCGCGCACCTGTCCGAGGCTTTTCCGCTCGAGACCCCCGAATGGTCAGCGTGGTCGGCAAACCGACGCCCGGCGCGCCTCGCCGGTAGCTGGGCGGTGGCAGGACATTCTCCAGGGCGTGGCCCGGTGTACGGCACGGTCGAGGTGACCACCGTCAACGACAGCGAAGACGAGTTCCGCACGAGCGCCACCCTGATCAACCCGCGCAGCGGCAACGAGACGCAGCGCAGCGGGCGGGCAATCGTCTATACAGGGTTTCAGTGGCGCGGCAGCTCGAGCGCTGAAGGCAGCACGGTGGGAGCGTTGCGCGAGGTCATGTTCGTCGAGCGCGACTGGCGCTCGATGGAAGGCCGCTGGTTTACCGGCGCCTATGACGAGATCGGCATCGACGTGACCCTGCACCGGGCCGATATCCCGCTGATCACTGGGGTGTATCCGCAAGCGCTGCGCAACGATGGCACCGCCCGCGAGGTGACGCTCTTCGGCGCCAACCTCCCATCCGGCCTGACCACGGCAGATATCGACCTCGGCCCCGGCGTCGAGGTCGGCCAGTTGCTCGAGGCGAGTGACACTGTGATTCGCGTTCTCGCCACTGCAGCCGCCGATGCCGCGATCGGCAATCGCGATGTGTTCGTCGGCGATACTGGGCGGCCGGAGGGCTTGGTCGTGTTCGACACCGTCGACTCGATCCGGGTCTCGCCGGACTGGAGCATGGCGCGGCTCGGAGGCGGGGTTGCACCGAAGGGGCTGTCCCAGTTCGAGGCCTTTGGGGCGGCCAACGGTCCCGATGGCGAGGCCGGAACGGACGACGACATCGACCTGGGGATGGTGGAGGTCAACTGGAGCCTCGAGGAGTATTCGGCAACGTTCAACGACGACGACCTGGCCTATGTTGGCAACCTCGACGACAACGGCCTATTCACGCCAGCGCTCGACGGGCCGAACCCCGAGCGCGAGGGCAACCGCAACAACGTTGGCGACGTATGGGTGGTCGCGACCTATGGCGAGACGGACGGTGATCGACCACAACGCGGTCGCTCCCATCTCGTTGTAACCGTGCCCCTTTATCTCAACTGGAGAGGATGGGAGCCGGGACAATGAGCGTGCGCAGCGAGGTCGCGTTATCGGTAGGCGAGTACCACTCTTTCGAAGCCGCCGGCCGACAGTTCCTGTACATGGTTCCCAGCGCCGCCGTATTCGGCCTCGACGAGACCGCAGCCGCGGTGCTGGCGCGTCTCGACGAGCGACCGATGGCAGCCGCTGAGCTGGTCGACGACCTCGCTGACCGCTTCGCGCCGGAAGCCGTGTACCACAGCGTCAACGAGCTCATGCAGGTGCGCGCGGTCGGAGAGTCGAACGCGATTCCGCAGCCGTTGCCGCGGCAAATGCCACCGACACCGTTCCCGCTGACGACGCTGGTCCTGAATGTCACCAACCAGTGCAATCTGAGCTGCGGGTACTGCTACGAGTACAGCGACGACAAGATCGTCGACACCGAGAACGGCCGCCAGCCCAAGTTCATGAGCGAGGAGACGGCGCGCCAGAGCGTCGACTTCATGCTCGAGGAGTCGGCCGAGATCGAGACCGTCCACCTGACGTTCTTCGGCGGTGAGACGCTGATGAACTTCCCGGTCCTGGCAGAAACGGTCGGCTACGCCCGCCAGCGCGCCGATGAGCTCGGCAAGGGGATCGAGTTCAGCCTGACGACCAACGCCACCTTGCTACGCCCGGACATCATCGAGTGGCTGGCCGAAAACGAGATCGGCGTCACCGTATCGATCGACGGTCCCAAGGAGATGCAGGACCAGCTTCGTGTCTTCAAGGGCACCGGCGGCGGCACTTACGACATCGTCGTTCCGAAAGTACGTGAGCTGCTGAAGCGCCACACCACACGACCGATCGGCGCTCGGGTCACGCTCACCAAGAACGTACTGGACGTGAAGCGCATCTATCGCCATCTGCGCGAGGAGATCGGTTTCTGGGAGGTCGGGTTCGCTCCGGTCACCACTTCCTGGGGCCGCGACTGGGCCATCGGCGACGAGGGGTTCGACCTCATGTTGTCGGGCTTCAACGAGCTCGCCGATGAGTTTCTCGAGGCGGCGCTACAGAATCGCCATCATGGCTTCTCCAACGTCAAGGACACCATCGAGGAGATCCACAAGGGTGTGAGCAAGGCCTATCCCTGTGGCGCTGGCCTCGGACTGCTCGGCGTCGCCACCGGCGGCGACGTGGCGCTTTGCCACCGTTTCGCCGGCTCCGACGAGCACAAGCTCGGGACGGTCAGCGACGGCATCGATCGCAGCGGCCAGCTCCATTTCCTCGAGACGCATCACGTCGACGACAAGACCGACTGTCAGAAGTGCTGGGCGCGACCCCTCTGCGCCGGCGGCTGCTACCACGAGGCCCACACCCGGTACGGCACCACGCGCGGGCCGAACCTGCACTATTGCGAGTGGATCCGCGCCTGGACCGACACCTGTTTGCGCGTCTATGGTGAAATAGCCGAGCACAATCCCGGCTACCTCGCCATCTTCGAAGGTAGGGACTAATGAAGCATCTGAAGCCAGTCAACCAGAAGGCGGGGCGGATCGAGCACCACCTGGCGCGCGACGTCGTGGCGCTGAGTGATCCGCAGGAAGGTCAAGGTGTTCCCCAGCAGCCCGATGAGCCGCACATTCCGCTCGGCTGCTCGCTGGTGTTCCAGCCGGGATGGGAGGTTGACCGCAGCGGCGGTACCGCCGGCCTGTGCGCACCGGTGGAGCGTGACCTGTTCGATTGCTACCTGGGCTGCTTCTGGCCGGCGCAGGTTCCCGATCAGCTCAACTACACGCCCGACTGGACAAAGACCTGCGCCGCAGCCCAGAAGGACTGGCGCAAGATCGACCTGATCTTCCCGTGAGCTCGGTCAGGGATCGTATCGCCGGCGTGGGTCGGTCAGGCTTGATGGTGTCGTGCACCGTGGCGCTGGTAGTACTGCTCGGCGGTGCGGCCGCGCCGCAGCATCCGAGCGGCGGCGACGCCACGATGTACGTCGGTACCTATGACCATGCGATCACGATCATCGACGAGTCCACGATGTCGGTGACCGGCAAGATCGCGGCGACGGCCGGGATCCCGCGCAACATGCAGCTGACACGCGACAATGAGCGGCTCTACTCCTCCAGTGCGGATTTCGAGTACATCGAGATCTTCGACGTCGCCAGCGGCGAGTCGATCGACGTCCACCACCTGAGCCACGACACCTCGAAGGTGCGGATCTGGCAGGTCGCCATCCACCCCAGCGAGGAGTACCTGATTCTCCATACCAGCACCGACACCAAGCTCATCGACCGCTTCGAGATCGGACCGCCGGTGCTACAGCAATACAACCTCGAAACTCGCGAGGTGGTGCGCGACATCCCATGGCCGGACGGCGAGGAGCGCGAGTTCAGCCAAATGATGTTCTCGCCCGACGGCGACCTGCTCTACGTCATGGGCGAAGAAGTGATGATCCTCGAGACGGAGAACTTCGAGCAGGTCGATACCTGGGACATGTCGCGTCCTATGGAAACCGGCATGGGGCTGCTGAACTTCGGCCTCAGCCGTAACATCTACGACGATCCCGGGTTCTTCACCGGGCTCTTCCGTACCACCGACCCGGTCAACGGGCGTCGCATGATGGGCGTGGCGCGCGTCAACCTGGCCGAGAAGGCCGTCGACTTCTACACCCTCGGTCCCTCCATGGGCGTGAGCTTCTCGCTGGCGCCGGGAGCGAAGAAGGCATACGGCCTCCTTCAGAACATCGGCCACTACGAGTTCTGGACCTTCGACCTGGAAGGACGACAGGTAGAGAACCGCCAGACCTTCGATGGGCGACCGCGAATGCGAGTGAAGCCGAGCTCCAACGGCGAGCTGCTCTACGTCTTCAATGCCGGCAACACCGTCGACGTCTACACCGCCGCCGACTACACCTTCCTGTACACGCTGGCTCTGGACGGCGACACGACGACCGATCTGCTCGTCGTTCCGTCCGCCGGCGCCGGGCGCCCCTGAGCCCAGCGTCCTCGACATGAGCGCCCGGGCAGCGCGCACCGGTGAGCTGCGCTGGGCGCTGGCCTACGTGGTGCCGTACTGGCACCGCCTGGCGCTGGTGATCGGGCTGAGCTTCGTCAGCACCCTGCTATCGCTGTACTTGCCGTACCTGTCCAAGGAGCTCGTCGACGACGCCCTGCTGGGACAGAACATGGGCGCATTGCTGCGCATCATCGGCCTGTTCGCCGTCATCACGCTGCTGAGCTTCGCGATCAACGTCACCAGCGGGCTGCGCTACACGCGCGTGTCGGCCGAGATCCTCTTCGACATGCGGCTCGATATATACCGCCACATGCAGCGGTTGTCGCCGCGCTTTTACGCCCACGCACGGCTGGGCGACATCGTGTCGCGTATCAACAACGACATCGGTGAGATCCAGCGTATCGCCGCCGAGACCGCGCTCGCCTGGGTCGGCAACATCCTTTTCCTGGTCGGCACCGTAGCGGTGATGATCTGGCTGGATGCGCGGCTGTTCGCGGTCAGCGTGGCGCTGATGCCGATCAGCATGGTGGCGCTGGTGTACTACCGGCGGCGGCTCGAAACCAGAGTTCAGACGATGCGCGAGCGCAGCGCCGACATCGGCAGCTTTCTGATCGAGACGCTGCAGGGCATGAAGCTCATCGTCTCGTCCAACGCCCAGTCACGCGAGGAGGGCCGGTTCCGTGGCAAGAACGATGCCTTCATCGAGGCGCTCATGGGCATGCGTCGGCTCAGCTACCTGGCCGGCGGCCTACCGGGTCTGATCCTTTCGGCCGGCACCGCGGTCGTCTTCCTGTACGGCGGCAGCAGGGTCATCTCCGGGGCCATCACGATGGGCGATCTGGTCGCCTTCATGGCGTATCAGATGCGCCTTCTGTCGCCAGTGCAGGGCTTGATGGGGCTGTACACCAATCTCGCCACGGCGCGCGTATCGCTGGCTCGCGTTCACGAGATCCTCGACACCCCGATCGAGGTGACCGAGCGCGACGACGCCATCGCCCTGGAGAAAGCGCGCGGCGAGGTGGATCTCGACGCCGTGAGCTTTACCTTCGATCGTGGGGCCGCGGTGCTCGACGATGTCACCCTGGCGGTGCGCCCGGGCGAGGTGGTGGCCATCGTCGGACCGAGCGGCGGAGGCAAATCGACCGTCGTTGATCTGCTGCTCCGTCATCTCGATCCTGACGACGGAGACGTTCGTCTCGACGGTCACCGGCTCCCCGACCTGCGACTCGACGACGTACGGCGCCATGTCGTGGCCGTCGAGCAGGAGCCGTTCGTGTTCAACACCACCATCGCCGAGAACATTCGCTACGCGCGGCCGGCCGCCAGCGATGATCAGGTGCACACCGCGGCCTCCTCAGCGGGCATTGCCGGCTTCGTCGAGGGCCTGCCCAACGGCTACGAAACCGTCGTCGGCGAGCGCGGCATGGCCGTCTCGGCGGGGGAGCGCCAACGCATCGCCATCGCGCGCGCGTTCCTCGCTGATCCCGCCGTGCTGGTGCTCGACGAGGCCACCGCGTCGCTCGACCCGGTCTCCGAACGCCATGTCATCGACAGCTACGAGGCCATCATGCGCGGACGTACGACGCTGTTGATCTCGCATCGTTACGAAATGGCACGGCGTGCCGATCGCGTGGTGGTGATCGACGGGGCGCGCATCGTCGAGCAAGGCACCCCCGAGGCACTGGCGACCGCATCGGGAGCCTTCGCGGCGCTGTTTGCCAGCGACGTGGCGCGGGCGGAGTCCGGTAGCGGCGACGATCTTGCCCAGGCAGACGGTCGGACGCGGGCGTGAGGCTCCGACTCGACGAGGCGCCGTTCAACGGCGACGGAAGCGGGGTACACGTAGCGATCATCGACAGTGGCATCAACACCGACAATCCTCACATCACCTCCTACGCCACCGGCGTGGCGATCGATCGCGACGGCGCCGAGCACGATGACCTCCTTGACCGCCTTGGTCATGGAACCGCGGTCACCGCGGCGATCCACGAGAAGGCGCCCGGCGCACAACTTCATGTCGTGCGCGTGTTCGATACGTCGTTGTCCACCAGCGCCGCCAACCTGGCGCGAGGAATCGACTGGGCGGCCGGGCGGGGCCTGCAGCTGGCCAACCTCAGCCTCGGCACGCCCCGGCGCGAACACGCCGAGCTGCTGCGCGACGCTGTGCTGCGCGCCCGCACGGCCGGGGTGCTGGTGGTCTCGGCCCGCAGCCATCGCGCCATGCGCTGGTGGCCGGGAACCTTGGCCGAGGTCGTCGGCGTAGTCGCTGACGATACGTGCGACCGCGACGAGATCATCGTCGACCGTGCCACGTCTGTTGACGGGCTGACGCTGCGCGCGTCGCCGCTGCCGCGCCCGATTCCCGGCGTTGCGCCGGAGCGGAACGTGCGGGGCATCAGCTTCGCGGTGGCCAACGCAACGGGGTTCCTCGCCCGCGCCCTGGCGTCGCCAACCGGCAAGGAGTGGGTGCTCGAAGCGCTCGGCTAGGGGAGCAATCCATCGCCTGCCGACTGCGCCGCTGCGTCGAACGACGCCGAAGCGCCTACTGCCCGGGCTAGTCGAACGACCAACGCGTCAGCGTATCTCCGGCCCTGACCAACAGGTCGCCATCGTGGATAAGCGGATACGCCCAGACGGCAGCGTCGGCGATCGTGTAGTCGACAATGAGCTCGAGCCCGGGCCGCGTTCTGCGCGCCACGTGAAGATCCCCTTCGTTCATGACGAAGAACACATAGTCGCCCGCCGCCAACACGGCACCGTTCTCTCCCGAGCGCCCTTCGGTGATCCAGTGCGTCGCGCCGGTGACCGGGTCGAGGGCGAACAGCTGGCCCTTGCGCTGGCCGGAGATGCCGAACAGCTCGGCGCCCTCGAGCACGAAGTTGCTCCAGAAAGGCTTGATCTCGTCGTTGGT
This sequence comes from Acidobacteriota bacterium, assembly GCA_965197275.1. Classification (GTDB taxonomy): domain Bacteria; phylum Acidobacteriota; class UBA890; order UBA890; family WLXD01; genus DASCOT01. Next base: position 44,996 of record CBDAMQ010000023.1, on the reverse strand, counting down.
CCAGACCGTGTCGACTGTCCAGCCATCGCCGGCTCGCATCGGAGCGATGGCCACAGTCCCCGGCCGGATCCCGGCGATGATGACCATCTGTCCGGCGACGATCGGAGAGGGAATGTTGGTCGAGCAGGAACCGGGGACACCCGGTAGCGGGTGCTCCCAGAGAAACGCGCCGCTGTCGGCCTCGAGCGCCACCACCGCCTCGTCGGTCATGGTCAGAATCTGGCGAACGCCCTCGATTGTCGCCAGCACCGGCGACGCGTTCCCGGCTGCCGGCCCGGTCCAGGTCCACACCGTGTCACCGGTCGCCAGGCTCAACGCAAACACCTCGCCGGAATCATCGTCGCCGATTTGCAAGACGACGCGATCGTCGACAATCAACGGTGACGATGAGGCGCCGCAGCTGCGCTGGACCTCGACGATGCGATCACCGAAATCACGACGCCAGCGCAGCTCACCCGACTCGGCGTCGTACGCCGACGCGATCCCGTGCACGCCGAAGGCGTAGAGGCTGCCCGCGTGCAGGACCGGGGTGGCATAGGGTCCCTCTCCCTCGCTTTCGGCAAACTCGGGGGCCTTGGTGGTCGGGGCAGCGTAGTCATCGCTCCAGACCGGGTCGCCGGTGGCGAAATCGAGCGCCGAAACGTGCTCGCGTTGGTCGCCTCGGCTGTGGACATAGACCCGCGCGCCATCGGTTACCGGCGATGCGTAGCCGGCGCCGACGTTCTGGTCCCAGACCGCTGACGGGGCATCCGGCCACTCTTCAGGGCCGCGGAACTGCAGCGCCACTCCATCACGGTTGGGGCCGCGGAACTGCTCCCAGGCGGTAGCGACCTGCGGGACATCGGCCTCACCGCACGCCACCATCAGTGCCGACACCAACAGCAGAAAGCCGATAGATGGAACACGCCCGTCCGGATTCCGTCTGCTCATGATCGGCGTAGCTTACACGTCGCGGCGAGCGCCTATTCCGATCGCAGCGACCGAACCGGGTCCAGCGCGATCGCGCGTCGCGCCGGCAACAGGCTCGCGACGAAGGCCACGGCCACGAGCACCGCGGCCGCTCCCGCGTAGGTCAGCGGATCGGTCGCCTGCACGCCGAACAGAAGCGACGACACCAGGCGGCTGAGCCCCGTCGCCACGACCAGCCCAATCACGGTGCCCAACCCCACCCATGCCATCCCCTGCCCCACGACCCATCGGGCGACATCTCGGCCGCGAGCTCCGAGCGCCATACGGATGCCGATCTCACGAACGCGCTGTGCCACGGCATTGGAGACGACGCCGTACACGCCGACGCCCGCGAGCAGTAGCGCCAGGCCGGCAAACAGGCCAACGAGCAACGCCGAGAACCGCGGCTGCGAAACCGACCGCCCCACCAGCCCGTCGAGCGTGGCGACCGCCACGATCGTCTGATCCGGGTTGACCTCCCAGATCGCCGCGTGGATGTTCGACAGCAGCGCAACGGGATCGCCCTCGGTGCGCACGACCAGCGTCATGCCGACTCGCGTCACCTGACGGAGAGAGGTGTACACGACGTTGCGGATCTCCTCGTCGAGGCTCGCCTGGCGCACGTCGCCGACCACGCCGATGATCTCCAGCTCGGTGGGCCCCGCCGCAATCCTCTGCCCAATCGGATTCGCATCCGGCCAGAAGCGCTCCGCCATGCTCTCGTTGATGATGCCCACCAGCCGATCGAGCGAGCCGTCGTCGGCCGCCGTGAAGTCGCGGCCGGCGATCCGCGGCATCCCCATCGCCTCGAAGATCCCGTCGGAGGCGAAGCGCATTGCCGCCGACGGTTCCTGTCCCTCAGCTGGTTGGGGCTGCCCGACCACGGTGAATCGAAAATCCTCCCCCTGAAAAGTGTCGCGGGCCAGCGGCATGGGCCGTACGAGACCGGCGGCGACAACGCCGGGGACCTGGCGAACACCGTCGAGTACGTCGATGAAGAACTGCTGTATGTCCTCGGTGGTGACGTACTTGTAGCCCGGCGCCGTGACCTGCATCGATACAGCGCGCTCAGCCTGGAATCCAGGATCGACGCGAAGCAGGTTGTCGAGGCTTCGCAGCAAAAGACCGGCTCCGATGGCAAGCACCACCACGAGCGCCGCCTCAGCGGCGATGAGCACGCCGCGCATTCGGTTGCGACCTTGCGCCTCGGCACTGCTACCACCCGCCAACCGGAGCTCCGCTTGAAGGTCTCCGCGCCAAGCGCGCCAGGCAGGAGCAAGCCCGAACAGCGATCCGGTGACCAGGGACGCCACCGCCGCGAAGACCAACGTGGTGGGGTCCAGCCCTACCTCGTCGAGTCGCGGAACCGTTACCGGCGCCATGGCCATCAATCCGCGCAGCGCCACGGCGCCAGTCGCCAGGCCGGCGGTGCCGCCTACCGCGGCGAGCAAGACAGCCTCGGTCAGCAGCTGCCGCGCCAGGCGGGCGCGACTCGCGCCCAGCGCCGAACGTACCGCGAACTCGCGGGTCCGCGCCTGCGACCGCACCAGCATCAGGTTGGCGACGTTGGCACAGCAGATCAGCAGCACCGTGCCGACCGCGCCCAGGAGGATCAACAACGCCGCCCGCACACCACCGGTGAGCTGCTCGTGCAGCGGCAGGAGACGAACTTCGGTCAGTTGCTCGTTGGACTCCGGATACTCGGCCGCAAGCCGACGCGCCACCGTCGTCAGGTCGGCCTGTGCCGCCTCGAGACTCACGCCGGGCTTCATGCGCGCGATCCCGGCGAGGAAGCGTACGTAGCGCTTGCGAGGAATGCCGCTTTCGGGGATGAGCGACAGCGGCACCCAGATCTCGGCGTCCGTTGACGGGTAGTGGAAGCCGGGCGGCATGATGCCGACTACGGTGAACGGGCTGTCGCTCAATGTGATTGTGCGGCCGATGGCGTTCGGATCGCCGTGAAAGCGCCCCTGCCAGGCGCGATACGACAGCACGGCGACGGCGTCATCGCCTTCGACATGGTCGTCTAGCTGCAACGTGCGACCGAGCATTGGCGGCGTACCGAGTGTCTCGAAGAACATCTCCTCGACGAAGTGCGCCTGCAACGCCTCGGGCCGATCTCCGCCGGTCAGTACGAAGCCGCTGAGCGACAGGGAGGGGAAAGCGGAGATCTGCTCGAACGAGGAACCCTGGTCGCGCCAGTCACGAAGATCGTCGGGTGAGATGGTCCCACGCCACACATCGCGCTCCGGGTAGGCCGAGTAGATGCGCACCAGCCGATCTGGCTGCGGGTACGGGAGCGGCCGCAGTAGCACGGCGTTGACGATACTGAAGATGGCCGTGTTGGCGCCGATCCCCAGTGCCAGAGTCAGCACCGCGGCGATAGCGAAGGCGGGGCTCTTGACCAGGGCGCGCAGTCCGTACTTGAGATCCTGCAGAATCGAAACGCTCATTTCGAGGAACCCCAACTGATGCGAGGATCGAGGTTCGAGTAGATGCGGACGACGTAGAGATCGCAAACGACGTGAGAGCGCCAGACGTGACGCCTGAGCGCCGTACCAGAGCGCCGCGACGAGCCACGAGCGCCGAGCCCGTATCTCGACGTACTCCTCGCGAAGATCGCCGATGATGAACCGACCTGCCGCGGACGCCGACAGGCGCCGTTGCAGCCAGGCCTCGACGCGCCGGGGCGGTGCGGGAGCGGCGGGCCCTTCCGTCGAACTCACTGTTCGAGCGCGCTCTCGAGACCTTTCGAGAGCCTGGTGATCGCCCGCTGCGACGTCCGCAGCGCCGCGACCCCGTCATCCGTGACAGTGAACCGCCGGCGCGGAATCCCTCCCCGTGCGGGTGAAGAACCTTCGACTTGCCAGCCCAGGAACCCCTTGTCCTCCAGCCTTGACAGGGTGCCGTACAGCGCCCCGCGCGCCACCGATCGGCCGGCGCGCTCCTCAATGCGCCGTCGCACGCCGATGGCGTGTGCCGCGTCGCCGAGCTGCATCACCGCCAGCAGCACCAGATGCTCGAACTCTCCCAGGAACCCCGTACCGCCCATGTTCGCCCTCGCTGTCTACTTAACAGACAGCGACTACTTTAGCGACATCGAACCGGCACCTGCAAGTCCACCTGGTGCGACGACATGGTGAAGGGAGCCGCGCGGCACCCCTGAGGTGCGCGGCGGCGGGCCGGCTCCAGGTCAGGCGCGCAGACGGCCACCGTACAGGGTCGCGGGGACAATGAGTCCCAGAAAGATCAGGTGGTACCAGATGGGCATGAGGTCCCAACTGGACGCCTGAACGAACACCCCGATCGCGAGCTGCAGGATTGCCAGTGCCCAGACCGCCTTCATGCGATCGACGCTGGCCACGGCCGCGGTCACGTAGCCCGCCAGCACCGACAGGACGACGCTCCAGACGATCAAACCGAGCAGCGCGCCGGGGTGATCGCTGATAGCCGCCAGATCCTGTGCCACATCCGGCAGGCGCGAAAGCAGAATCTGATTGCCGACCACCCAGAGCACCCCCCAGACCAGCGCACCAGCAAGCACAGCAACGATCCGTCGTCCCATGAGGCTCTCCCTCGGTAGTGGCCGCCAAGTCGAACGCTCACAGGAGGTCGAGCCCGGCCGAGATTCGGTGCGCTGTATACCATGTGTGCGAAGTCGGCCCCACCGGAGCAGGAATCTGTGGAAGCGCGCATCGGACTACTCGGGTTGGGTGCCTATACGCCTGACCATTGCATGACCAACGACGACTGGGCGCGGTTCGTCGACACCACCGACGAGTGGATCACGGCTCGTACCGGGATCAAGCGCCGCCGCATCGTCGACGACGACCAGAGCACCGTCGATCTGGCGGCCGCCGCGGCCCAGGCGGCACTCGACGACGCCGACCTGCAGGCGTCCGACATCGACGAGATCATCGTCGCCACCGACACGCCCGAGGCGTACTGTCCAGACACTGCCGCGTTTCTGCAGGAGCGGCTGGGGGCGCGGCAGGTGCCGGCTTTCGATCTCGGCGGCTCCGGTTGTGCCGGCTTCGTTCTGGCCCTCGACATCGCCCGCGCCCGTGTCTTGCAGCAGGACCGCCGCATTCTCGTCGTTGGCGTGGAGGTGCTCAGCCGGCTCGTGAGCTGGAAGGACCGCGAGACCTGCGTGCTCTTCGGCGACGGTGCCGGAGCCGTGGTTCTGGGTCGGGGCCCGGACGCCGTCGAGATCGTCGCTGCCTCGGCGGGCACCGACGGCTCCAAGGCCGAGATCCTGTGGCTGGAAACCGGCGGTACCCGAGCGCCCTTCACTCGCGCCCGCGCCGAAGCCGGCCTGCATCGCAATCTGGTGATGAACGGCCGCGAGGTGTTCCGCCAGGCGGTACATCACATGAGCACGGTGTCGGCCGAAGTGCTGCAGCAGGCAGGAGTAGCAATCGACGAGGTGGCGCTGGTGGTGCCGCACCAGGCCAACCTGCAGATCATCAACGCGGTAGGCAAGGCGCTACGCGTCGATCCCGATCGCGTGTTTACCAACGTGCAGGAGTATGGCAACACCGGCTCGGCGTCGGTCCCGCTGGCGTTGTGGGAAGCGCGCGAAGCCGGCCGCATCGCCGCCGGTGACCTGGTGCTGCTCACCGCGTTCGGTGCTGGATTTCACTGGTCTGCGGTGTTGTTGCGCTTCTGATGGGCACTCTATCGCTGATGTATCGTCTTCACGATTCGGTCTTCTTCCGCGACGAATCGATCCTGTTCCTCGGAGGTTCCGTGCGCGATGCTACAAAGCTGATGTCGACGATCTTGCTAGCCGTTCCGTTCATCTTCTCGGCCGGTATCGCCGACGCTCAGGGCCCACTCGACCTGCCGGTCGGAGAAATGACAGCGGCGCAGATGGTCAGCGGTGACGGCGCCACCTTCCGGTTCGTAGCGGAAACCAGTGGGCTGCTCACGATCCTGATCCACGGCGAGGAGATCGACCTCTTTATCGAGGTCAGCGACGCCGTCGGCCAGCTGGTGGAGGACGGCCGCGTCGACTTCGACCTGTTCGGCAATGCCGGCACGGAGCATTTCTCGCGGGCTCTGCGTCGACCGGGCGAGTACCTCATTCGCGTCGGCAGCTTCATGTCGGAGCTTGGTGAGTTCACCATCGGCGCCAGCTGGCTACCGGCAGCCGCTATCGAGGTGCCACCCGACCCTGACGGCGCTCCCGACACCGCCACGGCGCTGGTGCCGGGAACACCGATCCAGGACACGCTCGACCCCTCCACCGGCGACGGCTCCGACTGGTACTTCGTAGAAGCGACCGCGGACATCGTGCTGACGGTGATCACCGAGGGCGAGGATGACGTTTTCCTCGAGGCCTACGATGCTGACGATTTCAGCAACTATATGGACCGTTCGGATCAGGACCTGCAGGGCAGCGGCGGCAACGAGTCGGTCACTGTCCGCCTGAGAGCCGGCGAGAGAGCGTACTTCAAGGTCGTGCCGTTCTCGGGATCGGTTGGCTACAGCATCCGCGCCGGGGTGATGTAGCCCCCTGGTGGCTAGCAGGCCCGTGGTGAGAGTGTGATGGGTCTGGCGACAGGGTCTTGCGAGGCGCAGGCCAGGAGAGAGCAGGAGGCGATGGTTACCCCATCGTTGACGACAAACGACGCAGCATCCGCGCGCAACCCCCAGTCGCCCGAACGGTTACCACACTTTCACCACGGCCTGCTAGCTGTCGTCGGCCAGTGTGGAAAGAACCGCAGTGGCCTCGTCGTCGCTGAGCACCGGCGTGATCGTGTGGTCGAGGACGTCGCTCCATTCAGCAACGAACTGGTAGATAGCCGTCGGTTCCTCGGTCTCGATCAGAATGAAGCCGTGGCGGCCGGCGGCCGCATGCCAGCGATCGATGATTGTCATGCCCTCTGACGCCGTGCCGCCGGTATCGAGGAAGCGCTCGACGGCGGTTTCCCAAGCATCTGAGGGGACCGAGTAGGTCATCATGAAGCGCACGGCGCGCCTCCGAGCAGGCGTCAACGGAAAACGATCGGTCGCCGAGACTCTAGCGTCGCAGAGCTAGTGGCACAACGGCGGGCTCTCGACCGGCCGCCCATCGCGACGGCCGTCGTCTCGAGGACAGTCTCGCTAACGTGGTAGCTGGTCCCGAACCACCTCGACCCAGTGCTGCGCCGAGCGACCGGTGAAGTGTTCGATCTGGTGACGGCAGCTGAAGCCGCAGGCGATCAGCGAGGCATTCTCGTCGAGCTCCCGAACCGCCGGGAACAGCCGATCCTCGCCGATCTGGCGTGAGATGTCGTAGTGCTCCTTCTCGTAGCCGAACGAACCCGCCATACCGCAGCAGCCGGAATCGACCTCGTCCACGACCAGCCCCGGCACCTGGCTCAGCACCCGCTTCATGGCGGCAGTTCCGTAGAGCGCCTTCTGGTGACAGTGGCCGTGGATCAGCACGCGTTCGGCGGTGGTCACGAAAGCCGGCTCGAGCCGGCCGGCGGCAATCTCGGCGTCGAGGAAGACGTCGATCATCATGACGCCACCGGCGACCCGGCCGGCGAGCTCACGATCGGTTACCAGATCGGGCAGATCATCGGTAAGGGCGGAAGCGCAGCTGGGCTCGCAGACCAGCACCGGAACACCGCGCTGGACGTAGGTATCGAGATGTCGAAGCGTCGCCTCGCCCTCCTCTCGTGCCAGCCGCAGGAATCCGTGTGAGATGCGCGGGCGCTGGCAGCAGCCGCCGCCGGCCAGCTCGACGCGATAGCCGAGCGACGTTAGCACTTCGACAGCGGCCCGGCCGATACCGGGCTCGTGGCAGTCCATATAGGTGTCGGCGAACAGGGCAACCTCTCGCCCGGCGCCCGTCCCTGCGTCCGCGTCCATCCAGCCATGCAACGGCTCGGTGGCCACTACAGGCAATGAACGGCGGCGATCGAACCCGGTCACGGCTTCCAGAGCGTAACGGAATACCGAGCTCCGCTGCGCAGCATTGACCAGCGGCGCCCAGCCGCCGGCAAAGCGACGAGCCATCGTCGCCGACTCACGAATCAGACGGTCGCGCACCGACGCCCCATGGCGGTCGTACACCTTCTGCAGCACCTCGCTCTTGAGCGTCGCCATGTCGACGTTCGACGGACACTCTGTCTTGCATGCCTTGCAGGAGAGACAAAGATCGAGGGCCTCGCGCAGGGGTTGACCGGTGAGACCCTCGGCGCCGAGCTGCCCGGACATCGCCAGGCGCAGTGCGTTGGCACGACCGCGTGTCGAGTGCTCCTCGTCGCGCGTCGCCATGTAGCTGGGGCACATCGTGCCGCCGAGCGTCTTGCGACAGGCGCCGACACCGCTGCACATCTCGACCGCAGCCGCGAAGCTGCCGTCCGCACGGTACTGGAACACCGAGTCGCGAGTATCAGCGCCGTAAGCGGCGCCGTAGCGGAGGTTCTGGTCCATCGGCGGGGCATCGACGATCTTGCCGGGGTTCATCAGGTTGTCAGGATCGAACAGCGTCTTGATCTGACCGAACGCGGCGTAGATCTGCGGGCCGAAGTAGCGTTCGTTGAACGGGCTCCTGACCAGGCCGTCACCGTGCTCGCCGGACCAGGCACCGCCGTACTCCACCACGAGCTCGAACGTGCGCTCGGCGATCTGCTGCATCTTCTCGATGTCCTCGCCACGCCGCAGATCGAGAATCGGGCGTACGTGGATCACACCGACGCTGGCATGCGCGTACATCGCCGCCTCGACCTCGAGCTCCCGACAGATGCCGAGCACCTTGGCGATGTACTCCGGCAGCACCGGCACCGGAATCGCCGCGTCCTCGATGAACGGCAACGGTTTGCGGTCGCCCTTCATTCCCAGCATCAGGCCGAGGCCGTTCTTGCGAACCTCCCAGACGCGCGCTTGCCTCTCCGCATCGAGCAACACCGGGAAGGCGTAACCGATGCCGCGGGCCGGCAGATCGGCCGCCACCTGGCGAGCGCGCTCGGCGACGCCCGCGGCCGTGTCGCCGTAGAACTCGACGATGAGCACCGCTTCCGGGTCACCCTGTAGAAAATCGTAGATCTGCGCCGCCTGGCGGTTGTCACGCGCCAGTCGCAGGACGGTCCGATCGAGAATCTCTACCGCCGAGGGACCGAGGGGCAGGATGTGCTCGACGGCACCGATCGCTTCGAGCAGATCGGCGAAGTGCGCCACGCATACGGCCGTGTGGCCAGGCAGGGGCTCGAGGCGGAGGGTCGCCTCGAGGGTGACGGCGAGTGTGCCCTCGCTACCGACGAGGATCTTGGCCGGGTTCCAGTCGTCGTCCGAGACCAGCTCGTCGAGAGCGTAGCCTCCGACACGACGCATCACCTCGGGGTAGCGAGCTGCGATCTCGGAGCGGTTATCGTCCACGATTCGCCGTAGCTCACGGTAGACGCCGGCTTCGCGGCCGTCGACGAGCAGGCGAGCAGCAATCTCGTCGGCGTCGAGACCCCGCAAGTCGAGCTCGGTACCGTCGGTCAGCAGCACCGTGAGCGCCTCCACGTGATCGATCGTCTTGCCGAAGAGGATGCTCTTGGTGCCCGAGGAGTTGTTGCCGATCATGCCGCCAACGTTGGCCCGATTGGCGGTCGCCGGGTCGGGGGCGAAGTGCAGGCCGTACTCCGCCACCGCCGCGTTGAGCTCGTCGCGCACCAAACCCGGCTCGACGCGTACGGTGCGTGCCGCAACGTCGAGCTCGAGGATGCGATTCATGTGCTTGGAGAAGTCGAGCACCATCGCCGCAGCCACGGTCTGCCCGGCAAGGCTGGTGCCGCCGCCGCGCGGCAAGATGGGAAGCCGATGACGAACGGCGATCGCAACCGCGTTGCGAACATCGTCGGTGTCGCGCGGCAGCACCACCACCACCGGCAGAATCTGGTAGTTGCTCGCGTCGGTGGCGTAGATGCCGAGCGACAGCTCGTCGGTAAGCACCTCGCCCCGGATTTGCTCGCGCAGCTCACCAAGGGCGCTCGAGAAGTCGGTGATCATCAGCGCCCCGTCATCGCTCGCCGAGCTGCCACCAGACGAAAGCCAGCTCGGCGGCCGTGTCGTCGATCGAGCGCTGTACGGTGCGCCCGCCGGCGTGACCACGCCGCGGGTCGTAACGCAGGATCACCGGCCGGTCCGAAGCCGTCGCCGCCTGCAGGCGAGCCGTCATCTTGCGACCCTGCAGTGGCGACACGCGCGTATCGAGGTCGCCGGTGCTGATCATGACCGCGGGATAGTGCGTGCCGTCCCGCACTGCCTGGTAGGGCGAGTAGCGCCGGAGGAATGCGAACTGCTCGGGCAACGCGGCATTGCCGTATTCCAGCAACGCCGGCTTGTTGTTGGTCTGCTCGAAGGTGAAGAACCGGATCATGTCCAGATCCGGCACGCCACAAAGAACGGCGGCGAACAGATCTGGACGTTGCGTCATCGCGCTGCCGACCAGCAAGCCGCCGTTGGATCCACCGCGTATGGCCAAGCGCTCCGGCGAGGTGAAGCCGCTGGCGATCAGATCCTCGGCGATGGCGATGAAGTCATCGAAGACGTTCTGTTTGTTCTCCAATCGTCCGCCGCGATGCCACTCCTCGCCGAGCTCGGTACCGCCCCGCAGGATCCCGTGAGCCCAGACCCCCCCAGCCTCGACCCAGGCGACTGCCGCCGGGCTGAATCGCGGCGTCAGCGCGGCACGGAATCCGCCGTAGCCATACAGCAGAGTGCGGTTGGATCCGTCGAGCTCTACCCCCGGCAGGTGCACGACGAAATAAGGCACTTGGACGCCGTCGCGCGAAGGTGCCCATCGCTGGCTAACGTCGTAGGCCGAAGCATCGATGTCGAGCTCGGGTGGCTCGTGGAGCACTAGACCGCCGCTTTCCGGATGGAGCTCGTATTCTGTGGTCGGCACCGCGAAAGAAGTCACGGTGACGCGTACCGCAGCATCGCCACCGCCCGACAGCGTCGCGGTAGCCAGTGGCGGCAGGGGAACGTCGCGAACGTGCTGCCCGTCGGCGTCCAACACCTGAACACGCGACGTGGCGTTCTCGAACGTCGACGTCACCCAGCCATCAGCCAGAGGCAGCACTTGCCGCAACACCTGGGATCCCTCGGCAATCACTTCCCGCCACTGCTGCGGCCCTTCCGCGGTGAGATCCACCGCCATCCAGCGACCCAGCGGCGCCTCGTAGTCGGTGAGCACGTAGAGGGTGTCGTCGATGAAGCGAGTGTCGAAATGGGCATCGACTCCTTTCGCCAGCGGTCGCACCGGCGCCGTCACGGTCAGCTGGTCATCGCTCAGCGGAGCGATGTACAGGTCGTGCCGCTGCCAACCGTAGTTTACGTGGAACAGCAACCGGGTGTCGTCGGCGATACGCGACGCCGAGATGAATTGCTGCGGACCGATACCGTCGCCAAAGACCTCGACATCCGACGAGATGTCGGTACCCAGCCGGTGGATCCGAGCTCGCGGCCCGACCTCGCGCGACCGATGTACGTAGAGAAACGCGTTCGCATCAGAATTCCACAGGAAGCTGCTGCCGTAGAGCGCCGTCGGCAAGCGATCCGCCAGGTTCACGTCGGCGCGCAGATCGAAGGCGCGGACTTCGATCTCGTCAGGCCCGCCGTCGCGCACCGAGTACAGCATGACGCGCTTGTCCGGGGAGATGCTCAGGATGCGTACCGCCACTGTGCCGTCCTTACGCAGCGCCAGCGGATCAACGAGCACCTCGTAATCCAGCATCGGGTCCGGCCCGGCATCGGTTGAACCAGATCCATCATCGGCGGCGACTGGCACCGCACGCCGAACGATCCGCGCTACCGGCTCGCCGACGCGGCGCAGGCTGAAGATCTGTTGCTCGCCGGCCGAGCGGGGTTCTCCGACATCGGCGACGTCGATCAGCGACGTCAGTCGCTCCCCGAAAGCCCGTCTGTATTCGTCGGCGGGCTCCAGGATGAGGTCTGCGAACTCATTCTGGCGATCGATCCAGGCGCGCGTCTCGCCGCTGTCCTGGTCCTCGAGCCAGCGGTAGTCGTCGGAGATCTCCTCCCCGTGCATCACGTCCGTGACCGGATCGCGGCGGGTTTCCGGCGCTGCTGGCCCGGAGGGGCCGGGGGCGCAACCCGGAACAACGTGGGCCAGCAGCGCCAGCCCCACAAGCGCGGCGGGCTCACGCAGGGATCGAGACCGGAAGTGCATGAGGCCTCCATTTCAGTATCGGTTTCACGCCTGACTACGAGCCAGGCGACGCCGACGACGCACGCTAGTGTAGGTCGACTCGCGACCGCAAGGGCGAGCTACCGGTTGGCCTCGACGCGCCGTGCGGGGAGTTGCAGACCGGACGGAACTCGCCGGCACCCCGAGCAGCGACCGCGGGGTACCATGCCACCGTTCCGGGGTCGCCGGAATCGCAACGACCTTCTCCCGCAACACAGGGGGCCCTGTGCGGGCGCACAACCGCGGCTTCCTGGTCGTTTTCTTGGCCAGCGCCTGCCTCAGCACCCTGCCTACCGCGGTCAAGATCGGCTTGACCGCGGGCACCGCCACACCGCTGCAGTTGCTGGCGCCTCGGATGGTGCTGGGTAGCAGCTTGATCGGCCTCTACCTGTGGTTGGCAAGGTCGGGGGTGATCCTGATCCATCGTCGTGGCCGGCTCGACTGCGCCCTCGCCGGCGCGCTGAACCTCTCGAGCCTGCTGTTCTTCTATTGGGCGCTGCAACGCATCGACGCCGGCATCGGCATGCTGGTGTTCGCCACCTATCCAGCCTTGCTTCTGGGGATCCTGGCGTTGCGGGGCGAGACCATCACCCGCCTCGACTGGACGCGCCTGTCAATGGCGCTGCTGGGTATCGCTCTGGTCTCCGACCTGACCGGCGACGTCGACCCGCTCGGAATCCTGTTGGCTGTCGTCTGCGCCATCCTCTACGCGCTCTACATGCTGGTCATCCACGCGCGGCTGGTGGCGTATCCAGCCACGACAACCGCGTTCTGGATCACCGGCTCGATGGGGCTGATCGGATACGCATTGCTGCCGTTGGAGGCGCCGGGTGAGCCGCTCACGTCAGTAGGCTGGGCGGTGGTGCTCTGGTCGGCAATCATCGGCACCGCCATCGCACGGGTCGCAACGATCCAGGGAGTGCGCCTGCTGGGTGGCGGACAGACGGCGCTGCTGATGCCCATCGAAGCTGTAATGGGCCTCGCCCTTGCATGGGTGATTCTTGGCGAGCGGCTGGCAGCGGTGCAGTGGCTTGGCGCGGCCTTGATCATCGGCGCGGTGATGCTTGCACCCGCACGGCAAATGCAGCGGCAACGTCGCCACAAGCGACAGGCGAGCAGCGCTTGACCGAGAGCCTGCCTGCGTGACGTTGCGGCCGCTCCGGGAACCGCCCTACAGGATCCCGGCGCCGGTCAGCAGCACGAAGGCTACCGCGACCGGAATGAGAAACACCATCAGCGGCTTCCACGCAGCGGTGACCCGCACCCTGCCAGCGCCGGTATTGGTGTCGTCGCGGAAGCGATCGAATCCCCAAACGAAAGCGACATATAACGACAGCATCAGCCCGCCGAGGGGGAGCAGGTAGCTTCCCGTAGCGGCATCGAAAAGGGCGAACAGATCCATGCCCATCACGCTCAGGTTGGAGCCCGGCGCCAACGACAGGATCACGAGTGTCGACAGTAGGCCGAACAGGCCGGCCAGTAGCCAGGTGGCCTGCGGTCGACGCAGTTTGGTCAGGTCGGTAAGAGAGGTGGTCAAGACCTCGAACAGGGCGGCGGCCGAGGTAACGGCGGCCAGAATGAGCAGGAAGAAGAACGCGCCGCCAAAGACGCTACCACCGGGCATACGCGCGAACATGTTCGTCATCGTGACGAACAGGAGGCCCGGGCCGGTCTCGGGCTCGAGCCCGAAGGCGAACAGCGCCGGAAAGATCACCAGGCCGGCAAGAAAGGCAACAAACGTGTCGCAAGCGACCACCAGGGCGGCATTGCCAGGGACGTCGCTCTCATCACGGTGCAAGTAGCTACCGAGCCCGAAGGAGGCGGCCATGCCGATGCCGATCGAGTAGAACGCCTGACCCTGGGCCGCCAGCAGGGTGCTGCCGTTGATCGCCGAGAAGTCGGGGGTCAGGTACCAGACGAGCCCGGCCCAGGCACCGGGGTAGGTCACCGAGCGGATCGCCAGCAACACCATCAGTACGAACAGCACCGGCATCGCGTAGATGCCGACACGCTCCAGACCGCGACGCAGACCGCGTCCGGCGATCAGCGCCAGCACGACGATCACCAGCAATGTGTAGGCGATCACCGGGGCGGGGGTGCTGATGAACGTCTCGTAGGTGGCGACCAGTTGCTCCGGAGGCAAGCTCGTGAGCTGTCCGCCGACGATCATGCGGAAGTAGCCGAGGATCCATCCGATCAGCATCACGTAGTACGACTGCATGAGCACTGCCGCCGCTACCCCCACCCAGGCGATCAGATTCCACGGGCTCCAGGATGATCCGGTGAGGCTGATCATCCCCGCCAGGGGTGTGAGCTGCGCCCTGCGGCCGAGGCTGATCTCGGCGCTCATCAGCGGAATGCCGATAAGGATGGCGAACACCACGTAGATGAACAGGAACGCGCCGCCGCCGTTGGTTCCGGTGAGGTAAGGGAACCGCCAGATATTCCCCAGGCCGATGGCGAACCCTGCTGTCGCCATGATGAACCCGAAACGGCTGGCCCAGGATTCGCGCAATGTCGCTGTCCCGCAAGAGAATCGGGAACCCAGTGTACGCGATCATTGGCGGCGATCCGGCGGCTCGACCTAGACGGCAGTCCGGGACCTAGTCGGCCGCCTCGGACTCCTGAGTCTCTTCAGACTCCTGGGACCCCTCGGCCTCCTGGGACTCCTCGGGCTCGCTGAGAATGCCAAGGCCGACGAGATCGTCGCGCGACGCCATCTGCGTACCCGGCTTCTTACCGTGACGGCGCTCTCGCTTGAGGGCCTGCTTCTCGGCTTTCCGGCGCTCACGCTGTCGCTTGGCGGCTTCTCGCTGTCGCTTCAGTACCGATGTTCTACTTCGTCTGGCCATAAACCCCTGCAGTCGTTATACGGAATTCGGGAGCTCCGCGATCAGGCTACAGAGGGCGTACGTTCGCCGCCGCCGGTCCCTTGGGCCCCCTGGGTCACGTCGAACTCGACTTTCTGGTTTTCCTGCAGCGTGCGATGCCCGTCGGCGAGAATCGCCGTCTGGTGCACGAATATATCCGGGCCCTCGTCCTGGGCGATGAAGCCGAAGCCCTTGGTATCGTTGAACCACTTCACCGTACCGATGGCCATTGAGTCTCCTCCCGCTAGGGAACATGGTGGGTGTTGCCCTGACGGAGGCAGTGCCGACCACGGCACAGCGTTGCTCTGGTTCGAGCGTCGCGAGCCACGATTACGCTCGGCGCCAATCACAACTTCCACTTGTGTGTCGATGAAGTCTAGCAGGCACGAGTGGCGGGGGCTCCACGAGTGCGGGCGCCCGCGGCCCACGTGTCGGGCGCCGTGGTCCCCCGCGCCGAGGGGTGGACGCAACGCGAGTACACTGAGCGACGATGACCGGTCAGAGTTCGACGACGCGACTGTTCCCCATCCTGCTGGTGAATTTCATCGGTACGCTCGGTTTCAGCATCGTGCTGCCGTTTCTTGCCGTGCTGGTCGCCAAGCTGGGCGGCAACGCGCTCGTCTACGGCAGTCTCGGAGCCACCTACGCCGCCTTCCAGCTCGTCGGGGCACCGGTCCTCGGGCGCTGGTCCGACGCCCGCGGCCGTCGACACGTTCTGCTGATCAGCCAGCTAGGCACGCTGGCCGCGTGGCTCATCTTTCTGGTCGGCCTGTATCTTCCGAACACCACGTTGCTCGACCTGGACTCCGCGCGACTCGGCACGTTCGTCATCACGATCCCGCTAGCTGTTCTATACCTGGCACGCGCCCTGGATGGCCTGACAGGCGGGAACGTCTCCGTTGCCAATGCGTACCTGGCCGACGTCACGTCGGAAGACGAGCGGCAGAAGAGCTTCGGGCGCATGGCCGTGGCCGGCAATCTCGGGTTCATCATCGGGCCGGTGCTGGGAGGTTTGCTCGGCTCGACGGCGGCCGGCGAAGTCCCTGCCGTGGTCGCTGCGGCTCTGATCTCTTGCGCCGCGCTCATCGTCATCGCCCGCTACCTGCCGGAGTCGCGCCTGTGTGCGCTCGATCGGAACCCCGAGAGCAACACCGTACGCAAGGTCTTCGGCCAGGAACAGCGCGACTGCTACCAACTCGAGGGAACCGCTGATGCCGGGCTGCGGCAGATCCTCTCGTTGCGCTGCGTGCCCTACCTGCTGGGGCTCAACTTCCTAATCTTCCTGGCGTTCAACTTCTTCTATACCTCGTTCCCGATGCACGCCACGCAGGGGCTGGGCTGGTCGGCGCGCGGAATCGGCGCCCTTTTCTCGTTTCTCGGATTCGTCACCGTGCTCACCCAGGGCCCCCTGCTGGGTTGGCTGTCGCACAGGTTCCGCGCCATCACGCTGATTCTCGTGGGCGGAGCAATCCTGTCGAGCGGTTTCCTGTTGTTCCGTTCGCCATCGACGGCCGTCCTGTTCGGCGGCGCGGCTCTGTTCGCAATCGGCAACGGGCTCTTGTGGCCTTCGTTCTTGTCGATGCTGTCGACGTACGCCGGCGACCGGTATCAGGGTGCCGTCCAGGGACTCTCGAGCAGCGTGGGCAGCCTCGCTAGCATCATAGGGTTGCTCGGCGGCGGACTGCTCTACGGCGTCGTCGGACCGGCGATGTTCCTGGTGCCCGCGCTTCTCATCCTGATTACGGTCTTGCTGTCGCTGCGCTTCCTGCCAGCGGCACCTTAGTCCGGGGTGGCTACGGCTCGAGTTGGGTGATCCTCTTCGAGCAGGCGTTCAAGGCCACCTGCGGCGACTGAGGCCGGCGCTTCCGATCTCGGCGCGGTGTCGGGTCGCCTGGCGGATCACCCTCGGCGGCGGGGTCGAAACACCAACACCTCACCACTGTTGGTAGCCGGCCAAAGCGAGCCGTCCGGGGAGAACGCCATCTCATGACCGTAACCCTCGATGCGTCCAAGCATCTCGCCCGTCGCGGGATCGATCTGGATCAGGTAGGACTCTTCCGGATCGCCGCCCAGATTCACGCAGATGTAGAGTTGTCCGCTCGGACTGAACGCCACGCTGAATAGCTGTGCGGCGTACTCCCAGAGGCCGAGGAGCTTCCCGCTCCGGTCGAACGATTGCAGCCGGCCGTTCTCCCGATCGGCGACGTACACCACTCCGTCGGGTCCGACGGCCACCGAATGGACGACGACGAACTGACCCGGCCCGGTCCCACGGGTGCCCCACTCGTTCACTTGACGTCCGCCCGCGTCGAGCTCGATCACGCGTCCGTTGCAGTACCCGTCCGCGACGAGAACGTGACCATCTGCCGTGAAGGCCAGATCGGCGGCGCCGCAAAACCCTCTTCCCGTCTCCGGTCGATCGATCTGAATCTCGAGAAGCAGCTCCCCTTCGGCGCTGAACTTGTAGACCTTGGACGTGTTGGAGTCGACCGTCCACACGTTGCCGTCCGGGTCGACGCGGATGCCGTGGGGGATCCCGAACATGCCCGCGCCCCAGGACCGCAGAAAGCGTCCGCTCGGATCGAGCACGACCACGGGATCCGCCGCCTCTGGCCGATAAAGCACATACACGTCGCCTTCCGCGTCCACCGACATTGCCGAGATCTCCTCGAGTCCGAGCGAGGGGTCGACCTCGAGTTCCATGCGCTCCATCGGCAGCCGAGGAACGTCCTCGAGTAGCTCGAGGAAACGTTCCGTATTGGCCACCTGCGCGGCGACCGGGGCGGCCGCCAAGCTCAGGAGGATCAGCCAAACTATTCTCGTTCGGCGCCATCGATGTTTGTTCATGATCAGATTATCGACGAAACTCGGCGCGTCGTCTTCACGCGCGCTTGCGCCTCAGCGCCCCTCAGGCCGGTATACCCCAACCGGTGTGAGCTGGGCACCCGTGAGCCCGGTCGGTTCGCTCTCGCCCACCACCGGCATCCGCAACGTGCCGATTCCGTCGATGGTCGCCTCGATCACCTCGCCAGGCTGGAGAAAGCGCTGCTCGCCGCGGACCGCGGTGCCCACACCGGTGCCGCCCGACGTGCCGTTGTTGATCACGTCGCCCGGGAACAGCGTGACGATCGAGGAGCCGTATTCGACCAGCTCCCACAGCGTGTGGATCATGTCCCCCGCCGTGGCTTCCTGCATCTGCTCGTCGCCGACGCTCAGCGTCTGCCGCAGGATCTCCATCGGGTTGCCGTAGAACTCCTTCGGCACGATCCAGGGACCCTGCGGGGCGAACGTGTCGTGGCCTTTGCCGACGAACCAATCGGACCGCAGCGGGTTGCCGCCCGGTGGCCGGCCGCCGCGATCGGAGATGTCGAGCGTTATCGTGTAGCCGAAGATGTGTGCCTCCGCGTCGTTGGCGGAAACGTACTTCGCCGTGCGACCGATGACCGCACCGAGCTCGACCTCCCAGTCGATGCGGTCGCGACCGAACGGGATCACGACAGGGTCGCCGTTGCCGATCACGGCGCCCCGGCTGGGCTTCATGAACAGGTACGGCACGCCGCGATTCTCACGCCGCTGGCGACGCGACTCAGCGCGCTCTTCGTCCGACCCGGACTCGTTGACGTGGCTGTAGAAATTCACCGCCGCGTTGAGGATCTTGCCCGGGTACAGAATGGGCGGCAGCGTGCGCACCTGCCCGACCTCATAAATGTAGTCGGGGCGATTCACGGTGAGCATGTCCTGGTCGATCACATGATCGACCAACTCATACAGCCGAGCCTTCATCCCATACTCGTACCGGGCGATGAGCTCCAGCATGTCGGCAGGGAGCGGGATCTGTGGATACGCCGGATCGCGCTCCAGATCGACGTTGGCGCGATCGAGCGCCACGATGTAGCGGTCGCGCAACACGACCCCCACCTCCGGGGCTCCGTCGATCTCGAATGTTCCGACCTTGAAGGGTTCGGCGATCGACTCGACTTGCGCCGCGCCCGGCAGGTGACTCGCCAGAGTCAGGAGGACCGTGAGAGCCAAGATTTTTCGCATGGCTACTCCTCTACGTCGTCGCAGGTCGTGTGCAGGAATCGGAGGCGCCAGCCGTCGTCGTTGTTGCGCTCGAGGCCGATCGTCGCAACACCCCGGCAATCCCAGAGTCCGTCGCGGTAGCCGCCCTCGCCGTCGTCCCAGTTGTAGGTCGCCCGATAGTCCATCGTCGCCCAGGCATTGTCGCCGTCGGAGTGCGCATCGATGTTCTCGAGTCGATACTCGAAGTCGTCGAATCCCTCCATTTCCTCGGCGATGTGGTTGTCGCGATAGTCGATCCAGCCACGGTTGATGTACGTACCCTCGAAGAAGAGTGCGTCCGGGTGTACGTACATCGCCATCTTCCCGAGGTCCTTCACTTCGAACGCCGCGGCATAAGCCTCGATGGCCTCGACCACAGCCGTGGCCTCATCTTGCGCGGCGATCGGCGACGAGACGAACACTGTCGCAGCGAGGGTCAAGACGCCGACCGCTGCGGCGATACCCAGGAGACGCTTCATCGGAACCTCCCGTCCAGTTTCTACTCACCATCGCAACGGACGATCTTGTCCGGAGCATGGCCCGAGTACGAAGTGATACGCCAGCCGTCGTCCGTCTTGCCTGGGACCGTCTCCTCGAGCCGTTGGGATCAGTCGGTCACAGCACACGTCGTGGTTTCAATCGACTCTACAAACCACGAGCTTGTTCGGAGCATGGCCTGAATACGAGACGATCCGCCAGCTTTCGTCCGCCTTTCCGAGGATGTAGGTCACGCCCCCGACGGACATGATGCTGCCGTCGGTGCGCGTGCGGGTGTTCGTGCCGCTGACGATCGCGGTGCCCGCATTCAGTACACAGACGTTCTTGGTGGTGAAGATCGACCTGTTCCAGTCACGCTCCACCAGGCTCGCAATCGCCGCCTCGAAGAACGCCAGGTTCTCTTCCTCGGTCGTATGGACCGAGATTCCGTTTCCGCCGATGGTCATCCACGGCAGATGGAATGGATCGGTCGATAGCGCCTCCGGATTCCTCTCGTAGTAGAGGTTGTAGTAGCCCTCGACGTGGCGCTGCGCCTCCGCCTTGATCAGGGCTTCTTGGGAGGTCGTGAGTTCCTGACCGGCTACGGGGCCGGTCGCGGCCAGGATGAGAAAGAGTGCCGCAACAACGGCGCGATACGCATGCTTCATGGGTTCCTCCAGGGAGACGGAATCACGGATGTGGGAGGCTAGCGACGATCACTCAGCGCCTGAAGCCTAATCGCCAGATGCTCCGAGATCCAATGGGCGGTGTCAGGGTTGGGACTTCCCGTGGCCACCTCCTCGTTGCTAATGCATGGGTCCGTGATTAGGCTCGGCCGCCAAAGCCCACGCCTGCAGAGGAGATCTCGGATGAAGAACGACGGATCCCGGAGACGGCTCGGACTCGCCCCGACCTTCACGGCGGTGGCGTTGCTGGCAATCGGGGTCGGGATGGCGCCAGGGGCCTCTGCTCACGCGCATCGACCGCAGTCGGTTGGCGAGCTCGCCTGGGCCGCGGGTCAGACCGAGGCGTCGAGCCAGGACGCGCCGGCGTGGGACGTCACCGCGGCGCGTGGACAAACGCGGAACATCGACTTCGAGACCCGCGAGGGCACCTGGATGTCGGTCGACATCTCGCCCGACGGCCGCTGGATCGTCTTCGACCTGCTGGGGCACATCTACCGGGTGTCAGCCGATGGCGGCGCTGCCGAATCCCTCACGCAGAACAGCGGCGTGGCGGTCAACTACCAGCCCAGCTACTCGCCCGATGGAACGACGATCGCCTTCGTCTCGGACCGCACCAACCAGCCCAACCTCTGGCTTATGGATAGCGACGGGTCCAACCCGCGTGCGGTATTCCGCGACGACGCCGTGCGTGTGGCGAAGCCAGCGTGGACACCGGACGGCCAGTTCATCCTGGTGCAACGGCGGCCCGGCGGCATCTGGATGTACCACCGAGACGGCGGCGACGGGATCTCGATGCTGGACGACGAGTTCGCCTCGGGCGGCTGGCCATCGGTCTCCCCGGACGCCCGCTACCTGTACTTCGATCTCGCCAAGGACGTCGGCCTGGTCGGCGCCGTGGGTGGCGCCCGGCAGATCCGGCGGGCCGAGCTGTCCAGTGGAGAGGTGATCAAGATCACGGCGGGGATCCCTGACACACAAATTCGCCTCTCCAGCGGCGGCGGCTATGCGGCCGAGATCTCGCCGGACGGTCGCTGGCTGGCGTTTGCGCGGCGCATTCCGAACGGCACGGTGAACTTCAAGGGCCACCGCTATGGGCCGCGCACCGCCCTCTGGTTGCGGGATCTTCAGACTGGGGCCGAGCGCCTCCTCATGGATCCGATCGAGAACGATCGCGTCGAGTCGCGCGGCTGGGACGTGTTGCCAGGCTACAGCTGGGACGCCGAGGGCCGCTCCATCGTCATCTCGCAGGGCGGCAAGATCCGTCGCGTTGATGTGGCGAGCGGCGATGTGAGCACGGTTCGGTTCACTGCCGGGGTGCATCGTGTCATCTCCGAGCGGGCCTACGCGCCGTTCCGCATCGACGACGAGCCCTTCGACGCCAAGTTTCTGCGCTGGCACACGCTATCTCCGGACGGCAGCAAGCTGGCGTTCGAGGCCGGCGGCCGCATCTGGGTGATGGATCGAGATCCGGAAAGTGGCACGCAGCGCGGCGAGGCGCGACGCCTGACCCCGGCCTCGTTCGAGCCCTTCGAGCTCTCCCCTGCCTGGTCACCCGATGGTGAGTTCATCGCCTTCACCAGCGCCGATGAGGCGGCGCGCGGCCACGTCTGGAGGATATCCGTCGCTGGTGGCGCTCCCGAGCAACTCACCGAGGCCGAAGGCGAGTATCTGCATCCGGTATGGAGCCCAGGCGGGCGCGACATCGTCGCGGTGCGCGGATCGGGGGTCACCAGCCACGGGCGAGGCTGGATGTTCAACCCCTATTACGAGCTGGTGAACGTCAGCGCCTCGGGAGGATCGGGCCCCGGCGAGGTGATCACGATGGTCAACCCGCCCTCCGAGGTGGGCGTGTACAGGGTCTCGCGGCGCTCGATTATGCAGCCGTCCTTCGGCCCCGGAGGTCGCGTCTACTTTGCCGAGGATCAGGAGAACGCTGACGGCGACGCGATCGTAGCGCTGGTCTCGGTGCGGCGCGATGGCAGCGGTGAGCGGGTGCACCTGACCTTCCCCTACGCCGACGAGATCGCCCCGTCGCCCGATGGCCGCTGGGTCGCCTTCCAGGAGGGCGACAACATTTACGTCACGGCGTTCCCCGCCTTCGGAACCGGCGGAAACCCGCCGCAGATCGACAAACGCCGCGGCGACCTTCCCGTACGCCAGGTCAGCTTCGAAGGCGGCATGTTCCTGCGTTGGCGCAGCGCCAACGAGCTCGAGTTCGGCAGCGGCAACCGCCACCACCTTTATCGCGTCGACACGGCGAACGTCCAGAGCACCGAGGCGCGGCTGAAGCTGTCGCGGCGCATCCCGGACGCGGTGATCGCGCTTACCGGGGCGCGCATCGTCACGCTCGACGGCGATCTCGTGATCGAGAACGGCACCGTGGTGGTGCGCGGTAGCCGCATCGTCTGCGTCGGGGAATGCGCGCTCGACGTCGACCGGGAGGTGGACGCGACGGGCACGACGATCATCCCGGGCTTCATCGACATGCACGCCCACCACCATCGCGAGACCCGCGGGGTGATCGGCAGGAAGAGCTTCGAGGCCGCCGTCTACCTGGCCTACGGGGTCACCGCCGACCTCGATAACTCGATGTGGAGCCAGAACATCTTCACCACCGCCGAGCTGGTGCGCTCGGGCGCCCTGCTGGGGCCGCGCACCTTCAGCACCGGTCCGCCGCTATATCGGGGCGATGCCTTCCGCCAGAACGAGATCACCAGCTACGAGGCGGCGGAGCAGAACATCGCCCGCCTGCAGTCGTGGGGCGCGGTGTCGCTCAAGCAGTACATGCAACCGCGCCGCGACCAGCGCCAGTGGATCACCGACGTGGCCCGGAAGGTCGGGCTCATGGTCACCTCCGAGGGAGGCGATCTGAACTACAACCTCAGCATGATCATGGACGGCCACACCGGCTGGGAGCACCCGCTCGACTACTTGCCCCTGTACAGCGACGTCACCACCTTCTTCGGGCGCGCCGAGGCCACCTACTCGGTCACCTTCGGGGTCGGCGCCGCCCCCTGGAACGAGAACTACTGGTACGCGGAGAGCAACGTCTGGGAGGACGAGAAGCTCATGAGCTGGATGCCGTGGCGTACGATCCTGCCGCACGCGCGCCGGCGACCGCTGCGCCCCGCCACCGACTACAACTTCCCGTACCTGGCGCAGGCCGTGAAGGACGTCATCGAGGCCGGTGGCCACGGCGCCATCGGTGCGCACGGCCAGGGCCACGGCATCGCGCCCCACTGGGAGGTGTGGATGGCCGCCTCTGCCATGGGGCCTCTGGGCGCGCTGAAGCTGGCCAGCCAGCAGGGCGCCTACTTCCTCGGCGTGCAGGAGGATCTCGGCTCGATCGAGGTCGGCAAGCTGGCGGATCTGCTCGTCCTGCGATCCAACCCGCTAGACGACATCCGCAACACCACCGACATTCGTTACGTGATGCAGGGCGGCATCCTGTTCGAGGCCGACACGCTCGACGAGGTGTGGCCCGAGCAGCGACCATACGGTGAGCGTCCATGGATGGAAGGTGACGCAACCCGGGCCGACGACCGCCCGATCGACTACTGGGACCAACGTCAGTAGAGCGCTGGCAGCCCCGGGTTTCGCGAGATCTCGCGCGGTACCCTCGGGGCGAACGCAACCGCCGAAGCGAGGAGGATGCATGGATCCCCTGACCCGCCGGACGATGATGCAGTGGGGCCTCGCGGGCTTACCGCTGGCTGCCGCATCGCCGCTGGAGCCGATAGTGACCCCAGGGCAGAACGGCAGCGCGGACCTCGAGCGGCTACGCAGCCTGGTGCAGCTCACCGGCGACGGACCGTCGATGACACCGCCCGAGTACGTCGATCTGTTGCAGCGAATCTCTCGCGCGGACGGAATCGAGACCGACAACTACTCTCGGGGCGGCGTCGTGGCCGCGCTCGAGGAGCGCATGGCAACGCTGCTGGGCAAGGAGCGCGCCGTGTTCCTGGCCACCGGTACGCTGGCCAATCATCTGGCGGTGCGCGTTCTCGCCGGCGATGACCGGCGCGTGGCGGTGCAGCGCGACAGCCACCTGTACAACGACTCGGGCGACTGCGCCACGGTGCTGAGCGATCTGAACCTGGTGCCGCTGGCCCACGGACGCGGCACCTTCACCGTAGAAGAGCTCGAAGAGCTCCTCGAACGAACGGGCTCCGGGCGGGTAACGACGGGACTCGGGGTGATCTCGATCGAATCGCCGATCCGCCGTCGCTTCGGCGAAACGTTCGACGACGAGGAGATGAAACGCGTCTGCTCATGGGCCCGCGAGCGCGGCATCCGCACCCACCTGGACGGCGCGCGCCTGTTCATGGCCTCCCCCTACACCGGGGTCTCGCCGCGCCAGTACGCCGACCGCTTCGACACCGTCTATGTATCGATGTGGAAGTATCTCAACGCCATCTCCGGCGCCATCCTGGCCGGACCCGCGGCGCTGCTCGACGATCTGTTCCACACCCGCCGCATGTTCGGCGGCGCCATGCCCGGCGCCTGGCCGCTGGCGGCGGCGGCGCTGCGCTCGCTCGACGGGTTCGAGGAACGCTTCGCCGCGGGCGTGCGGGCCGGCGAAGAGCTGAGCCGGGCGCTCGACGCCACCCCGGGTTTCGCGGTGCAGCGGATCACCGGCGGCAGCAACCGCTTCTGGCTGTCGGTCGACGGCGATCCGGCGACGCTGGTCAAGCGGGCAGCCGAGGCTGACGTGCTGTTGCCGTCACCGGGGCGGGACGGCCGTCTGTTGCTGACCGTCAACGAGACGCTCGCACGCCGGCCGACCCGATACGTGGTCGAGGCGATCACCGGGGCTGCAGCCGGCTGAGCGATCGAGGCCATCCCGAGCACGAGTTGGGCTTCCGGTCTCAGGCTCAGGCGGCCGACTCGTTTTCCCAGCCCGGAAAAACAAGCACGGCCGGATGGCATTTCAGCGCCCGAGCGAGCGTCTTCGCGCGCTCGACTCCGAGGTTCACGCGGCCGTTTTCGATCGCTGAGATCGTCGACTGTGGGATCCCGGTAAGTCGGGCGAGCTCGTTCTGGCTGAGCTCCTGCAGCTCTCGGACGATGCGGACCGACTCGCCGACCGAAACCTCAACTTGCTTGCGCGCGCGGCGAAATTCCCGTCGGTTCATGCCTACCTCCTTCGGTAGTCGTGCGCAGTGATGTCGATGACGTCGACGAAGATCTCCGCGGCCTCGACGCGATAAAGCAGTCGGTAACGGTCTCCGAGGCGCGAGGAGCGATGTCCTGCCCACTCTCCGGAAAGCGCCTCATCGTGAAAACCCCTGATGAGTCGGACGCCGGACGGACCGGATATCGCGATGAGGTCCTTCCACTTCTCGTAGCGCTTGAGGACCTCGAGAGGCAGTCGCTTGAGACGCTTCTCCAAGCGTCGATGTTCGTAGATGATCCACATATTTTATATAATATATACTGGATATAGTATATAGGACGGTGCGCTTCTCCTATCCTTCTTTGATGGGCGGCGAAATTCGCTGTTAAGGTGCGGCCCTCGGGTCAGCCTCAACCCGTCACGCGAACTGGCCTGGACTGCACCCCAGGAGAGCTCATGAAACGCGCCGCAAGCGGAGCCGCGAGCCGAACTGGCCTCGGCCTACTCATTGTCAGCATCGTCGTGCTAGCGTCGCCCGCCCGCGCGCAGACCGGCGAACGCTTCGACATCGTGCTGGCTGGCGGCCGAGTGCTCGACCCGGAAACCGGCCTCGACGCGGTGCGCAACATCGGCATTCGCGGCGACAGGATCGATGCGATCTCGGAGGGACCGCTGACCGGTGCAGTGGTCATCGACGTCAGCGGGCTGGTGGTGGCGCCCGGGTTCGTCGACCTCCACGGCCAGGGCAACGCGGCCAACGCCTACCAGGCGCGCGATGGGGTGACCACGGCGCTCGAGCTCGAAGGCGGCGTCGGCGATGTCGAGACCTTCATCAAGGAGCGCCGCGGTGACTCGATCCTGAATTTCGGCGTATCGGTATCGCATAGTTTCAATCGCGTCTGGGCGATGCCCGGGCGAGCCACCGAGACAGCGCGACTCGACGAGTTGTTCGCCTCTGGGTCAGCGAGCACCGCGGCGGTGCGCGAGCTCGTGAGAGCCATGGGACGCACCGGCTACGACCCCATTGATCGCCAGGCGATCGGCGGACTACGCGATCGATTCGCACGCGGGCTGCGCGCCGGCGGCCTGGGTCTGGGGGTTCCGCACCAGTACTACCCCGGCGCCGACTACGACGAGATCTTCCGCGTCTTCGAGATGGCCGCCGATTGGGACGTGCCCATCTACACCCACGTTCGCAGCATGGATGTCGAGGCATTCCAGGAGGTCATCGCCAACGCCGCCGTCACCGGCGCCCCGCTGCACATCGTCCATGTCAACAGCTCGGCCCTCAGCGACATGGCGACCGTGCTCGACATCATCGGCGCCGCGCAGGCCCGCGGCCTGGACATCACCACCGAGTCCTATCCCTACACTGCCGGAGCCGCCAACATCAGCTCGGCGCTCTTTGACGAGGGCTGGCAGGAGCTCCTGGGCATCAGCTACGGCGACCTCCAGTGGGTGGCCACGGGCGAGCGCCTCACCGAGGAGACCTTCAACAAGTACCGCGCCGAGGGCGGCATCGTGATCGACCACCTGATGAAGCCGGAATGGATCGAGCTGGCCATGCGTACGCCGTTCGTCATGGTGGCCTCGGACGGCTTGCAGTACTCGCCCGAGGCTCATCCGCGCAGCGCCGGCACCTTCTCGCGTTTCCTCGGCTACTACGTGCGCGAGCTCGAGCTCCTGCCACTGATCGAGGCCGTCGGCAAGATCTCGCTGATGCCGGCCCAACGCCTGCAGGAAGTTGCCCCGATGATGGCGCGCAAAGGACGCCTACAGGTAGGCGCCGACGCCGACATCACGGTGTTCGCGCCGGGCGACATCATCGACACCGCCACCTTCGAGGACGACCTGTCGTTCTCCGAGGGCGTCGAGCACGTGCTGGTCAACGGCACCTTCGTGGTGCGCGACGGGGAGAACGTTGCAGCGGCGCGGCCGGGACGCCCGGTGCTCGGAAAGATGTACGCCGGATCGGACGAAGAGCCTGGCTCGCTACACCGCGAAACACCCTGATGTCGACATCAGGGTGCAACAGAAGGATGCTGCCGATCGTTTCTCTCGCCCTCGCCGCGGTCGCCGGGCTGGCGGGCCAATCGCCGACCGAGGACGCGAATTGGCGGCAGTGGGGCGGGCCACACCGGAACTTCATCTCCGACGCGACCAGCCTTGCCGATTCATGGCCCGAGGGAGGTCCGCGCGAAATCTGGAGCCGCCCGCTTGGCCAGGGGCATTCGACGATCGTCGTCGACGACGCTCACCTCTACACGATGTACCGGCCGAACCTCGAGGGGGCAGGCGACCAGTGGGCCGCCGAAGAGCGTGTCGTCGCCCTGGACGCCGGAACCGGAGAGACGATCTGGGAGTATGCCTACGGCTCTCAGCCCTTGAACTTCAGGTTCGGCGGAGGGCCGCACGCGACGCCGCTGATCGTCGGTAATCGGCTGTTCACCGCCGGCACGAACAAGCAGCTCCACGCCTTCGACAAGCGAACCGGCGAAGTTCTCTGGTCGCACGATCTCGTCGCCGAGTACGGTGCGCCGGCGACGTTGATCCGCCCGGCCGTTACCGCCGGCTACGCCGTCAGCCCTCTGGCGTACAACAACACGGTGATCGCAACCGCCGGTGGCGACGGGCAGTCGGTGATGGCCTTCGACCAGAGCGACGGTTCGCTGGTCTGGGACAACGGCGACTTTCTGATCGCGCCCTCTTCGCCGATCCTGATCGAGCTCGAGGGCGAGACCCAGCTCGTTGTCGTGGGGGGCCAGACGGTCAACGGGCTGAACCCGAACACTGGTGAGATCCTCTGGAGCCATCCGCACGACACCAATGGCGACATGAACAACACGACCGCGGTATGGGGAGAGGACAACGTGTTGTTCGTCTCATCGGCCTACAACGCGGGCAGCCGCGGCATGCGTTTGTCCAAGTCGGGCGACAGTACCGAGGTCGACGAGCTCTGGTTCAGTCGCGACATGCAGATCATGTTCGGTAGCACAATTCGATTGGGGAACTTCATCTACGGAAGCAGCGGCGGCTTCGGCCCAGCGTTCATTACTGCGCTCGACCTGCGAACCGGCACCGCGGCATGGAAGGAGCGCGGGTTCTCCCGGTCGCAGCTTCTCTACGCCGATGACAAAGCGATCATCCTCGACGAGGACGGCAACCTGGCGTTGACAGAGATTTCACCGCAGGGCCTGACGGTCACGTCGAAGGCTGAAGTGCTGACCGGTACGTCATGGACAGCACCGACCCTCGTCGGCACGACCCTCTACCTACGGGACCGGCAATCGATCAAGGCGCTGGATATCGGCGAACGCTGAGTCGAGCCACGCCGATCGATCGAGGCCAACCTGGGCCTAGCGACGGTCAGGCGCGCAGAGCGCTGTTCGGATCGATGCGTGCCGCACGCGCCGCCGGCAGCAAGCAAGCGAGCAGGCCCGTCACGGCCAATACCAGGGTGATCAACGCGTAGATCGACACGTCGCGTGGATCGACCTGGAACAGCACCAGCTCGAGACCGCCTGCTGCCAGCATGGCCAGTCCGAGCCCCAGCACCAGCCCGAGGGCGATCTGCCAGAGCCCCTGTCGCAGGACGAGCCGCAGCACATGCCCGCCGTTGGCGCCGAGGGCCATGCGGATGCCGACTTCGGCGGTACGGCGCCGAACCGCGAACGACATCACGCCGTACAGGCCGATCGAGGCGAGGAACAGGGCGACGAAACCGAACACCATGAACAGCGAACCGAAGACTCGGAAGAACCAGGTGTCGGCCTCGATCTGTGTCTGCAGCGTCTGCACCCAATAGATGGGGAGGTCGGGGTCGAGCGCGCTCACCGCCTGGCGCACCGCGGTCGCCTAACTCAGCGGCTCGGAGGCGGTGAGCACCGCTAGGCTCGCGAAGTTGAGGTCGTTCTGCGCCAGCGCCAGATAGACGCCCTCGGGCCCGCGATCACCGAGGTCCCCGACCCCGGGCATCTGCAGGTCCGGCGCCACCCCGACGATGGTGAGCCAGGGGTCGTTGGTGTCGGGATCCGAGCCGAGTCGAAAACGACGCCCGAGAGCATCCTGGCCGGGGTAGAAACGCTTCGCGAAGCTCGTGTTGACGACCGCAACCGGCAAGCTCTCGGCGGTGTCCAACTGGTTGAAGTCACGCCCCTGCAGAAGCCGAGCCTCGAAGGTGTCAAAGAGCCCCGGGCCGGTGATGACAGTGCTGGCGCGGGGGTAGTCTTCGCGGCTCGTGTAGGACTCACCTTCGACGGCGAACCGACTTGACCCGGACTGTTGACTGCCCGGCAAGGCCTGCGTGACGACGGCGCCACGGGCGCCGGGCAGGCCGTCGAGGCGACGCTGCAGGTCGGCGAAGAACTGGCGGCGCTGCTCCACCTCCGGATAGTCGGCGGCGAAGAGGCCGACACGGGCAGTAAACACGTCGGTCCTGAATCCCAGATCGAGGTTGCTGAGTTGCGCCACGCTCTTGATCATCAAGCCGGCGCCGACCAGCAGACCACATGAGAGCGCCACCTCGGCCACCACCAGCACCCTGCTCAGGCGTCCCATGCGGAACCCGGACGAACCCCGGGACTCATCCTTGAGCACGTCGCTGAGGTTCGATCCCGAAACCTGCAGCGCTGGAACCAGGCCAGCAACCAGGCTGGCTATCACCACTACCGCGCTGGTGAACGCCAGCACCACCCAGTCGATATCAACCTCGATCCAGTAGGGCTTCTGAACGCCCGCCAGTGCACCGTTGAACATCACCACGCCGACCTTGGCAACGATCAATCCGAGGGCGCCTCCGATCGATGCCAGCACCAAGACCTCGGTCAGGAACTGTGAGACCACTCGCCAGCGGCCCGCCCCCAGCGCCGTACGCACAGCGACTTCCTTGGACCGATCGATGGCGCGTGCGAGCAGGAGGTTGGCGACGTTGGCGCAGGCAATCAGCAGCACCATGAAGACCGCCCCCTGCATTGTCCACAGCATGACGACCACAGGCTCATTGAGATACCTGCGCGTGAACGGCTTGACCTGTGCCCGCACGCCTTCGTTGGAGTCCGGATGGTCGGCAGCGATGCGCGCTGCGATCCCATCCATCTCTTCCAGGGCAGCCTCGATGCTGATGCCATCGCGAAGCCGTCCGACAGCATCTAGTCCGGTACCGGCACCGCGCTCGTCGAGCGCCGACAGATCGATCGCCACCGGCAACCAGGCCTCCTCGGCCATCGGGAACCCGAAGCCCGGCGGCATGACACCGACGATGATGCCCGGGCGCCCGTTGATGCGCACCGCCGCGCCAATCACGGCCGGATCACCCTGAAACTGGTTTTCCCAGACCTCGTGGCCAATCAGCAGCGCCGGGTCGGCTCCCGGTCGCGCATCGTCCGGCATGAGGGCACGGCCTAGCGCCGGAGCGACACCGATCAACGGGAAGATCGACGGCGTCATGAAGGCGCCATCGAAACGCAACGGACGCTCACTGCCGCTGACGTTGATTGTGCCCTGATAGTAGGCACCGAACTGCTCGAAGCTCGTCTGCTGCGCGGCCCAGTCGACATAATCGTGCTGAGACACCCCCATCTGGTCGATGCCGAGCGAGGGGTTGGTGCGGTCGAGCGCGACGATCTCGTGGGCGTCCTCGAACGGCAGCTCCGTCAAGGCTCCATGGACGATCGAGTACATCGTGGTCGTCAAGCCGATCCCGAGCGCCAGGGCGAGCACCGAGATGGCCGAGGTGGTCGGCTGCTTGATCAGCATACGCAGCCCGAAACGGACGTTTTGTAGCAGGGTGGCCATGGGCGCTGGAACTCCGAAACCTGTCGCCGCCGGGGATGAGCGCGAGTGGGCGAGTCGTTGTCGTCTGTTTGGTTACGACGCCGAAGAAGACCGATCGGTTTCAGAAACTGTGCTCTTGTCAGCGCCGAGTCAGTGGCGCGACCTACGGCGTTGCTTGAGCTCGAGGAATCCGCGAGGATACCGGCGACGCGATCGCAGTCGAAACGCCAGAAACCCTGACCGTCACACGGAGCCTCCCGAGCTGCGAATCGGCGTAGGCACAGGAGGGATCATGCCGACTTTCGTCTTTACCCACGGTGTCAAAGACGTCGAGCATTGGGTGAGCAAGCATTCCGAACGCGTCGAAGCGTTCGCCTCATGGGGCTCGAACGTCGTCGACGGGGTCAGTGCGGATGGCAGCAACCACGTCTCTGTGCGCGTCGATGTTCACGATGTAGAGGCAATGCAAGCGGCCCTGGAGTCGCCAGAGATCGAGGCTGCGAAGCATGCTCATGGCGTGCTCGACCCGATCTCGGCCTTCATCGAGAACGGCTGAGGCTCCGCCTGAGACTGCCCAGGAGCCGTAGGCGGAGTCGGTGTCCTTCACCAGAGCTCTGCGGGCGGGTCTCGACCGCTGGCTGCATCGTCACCCGTTCGAAGGTCGCTACGCGGAGCGTTACAGACTTCATCAACGCTGTGCTTTCGGGGATCTTGACGAGCGACTACTCCGGGATCTGCACGCACCGCTCACGACAGCCCGAATCGTTCTCGATCTCGGTTCGGGGCCCGGCGATTTTGGTCGGCGCGTGGCACGCGCCCACCCACACCTGCGGCTGGTGGCCGTGGAGCCGAGCGCGACCTATGCGCCTCGGTGCGCCGTCGGAGATTCGAATCTGCAGCTACTGCGAGCAACCGGCGAATGTCTGCCGCTTGCCGATGAGGCCGTTGATCTGGCGGTATGTCTGAGTTCCATACGTCACTTTCGCGACCGCCTTCAAGGACTACGAGAACTGCGGCGGGTTGTTCGACCCGGCGGTTGCGCGGTGATCGTAGAGCTCGATCCCAACGCGTCGACGGCGCGGCGGCGGAGTCACATCCGACGGCTGCGATCGTCCTGGGGGCGACTCGTCTTCACGCCGTTCGTTCTTCGCCCCGCCCCGAGCGCCGAGGAGATGGGCCAGCTTGCGAGAGACGCCGGCTGGGATGAGGTCGCGTCGGAGGTCGATGCGCGGCAGCCCGTCTATCGTCTGACGCTGGGGGCTACCACGCCTCGAGTGTCACCGTGCGGAGGGCCGCACCTCGGCAACCACATTTAGCACGCCGTCATTCTCTTCGAGGATGTCGTCGTTGACCATCAGGAAGAGCATTCCGGGATGCTCAACGGTGCGCTCGACGCGCGTGCCGACCAGAAAGGGCTCACCGGGTTCGCCGATCTTGCCGATCAACGCCAGGCCGGTCAGATCCTTCGCCGGCCAGGCACCGAGATACGGGTCGGCATCGGCAATGCCCTCCGGACCCGTTTGATGACCGGCCGAATGAAACGTGTAGCGACCGGTCGCGCTGAGCGTTAGCGCGTCGCCGACACGCACCTCCAGCCCGGACGCCTGCCACGAAAGGTCCGACTGCACGGTGATCGTTGAAGGCCCGGCCGACACTTCTGCGGCACCGCCCCCACCGTCAGCACGTCCCCTCCACCATAGGCCAACCATGACGGCCAGCGCCGCGATGACAAAAAACGACCGCGATTGCTCGTCGCATTGACCACGCTCCCGGAAAACCCGCGATCATGTTCGCTCGGCCCACGGATACTGGAACTCGGGCCGGATGACGTCGGTCAGCAGCTCGCCAACAGCGCGGTGTGCCTGATCGAAGGCCGCTTGTGCCAGGCAAACAGCGGCGGCGTCGGTGTTGGCCACAGTGATGCGTCCGAACCGCTGGCGCCCCTTTACCCACGGCGCTTGATCGTACGACCACTCCGGATCGTAGAGATCGTTCGCTCCCCCGGCGTAGCCATGTGGCCAGCGGTTGACGGTGATGGCGGCGATGTCCCGCGCCGGGTCGAAGCCCCCCTCCCCCAGCACTCGGCTCAGCAGCTCTCTCACATTGCGCTCGTATGTTTCGAACGAGGCCGTCTGCAGCTCCTCCCGCCCCGCCCGGAATTGATCCCGGGCCGTGAGCCCCGGTGCTATAGGTGAACGGATCAGGCGCAGGAACATCGGCTCGTCCGGCGTACGGGCGCACTGGTAGTCACCCAGGCTGACGCCCCAGTCCAGGTCGATCGATTCGTAGTAGCTGCCGGGGCAGTGAACGCTCGACACACCGAGCTTGTGGAAAGCCTTCCAGTCGCGCACCACGACGCTGGTGTAGACGAAAGGTCGCCTCACCGCCATGTGCAGTGCCTCTTTCTGCTCGTCCGGCAGCTCGGGGCAGAGATACGGGATCATCGAGTTGTAGCAGGCGAGCACGCAGGTCCCACCCCGCACACGGTAGGCCTTACCGTCGCGAACATAGGTCACCGCTACCTCATTCGCTGTTCGCTTCTCGCCCACGTGCTTGGCGCCCACGACGGTGCTGTTGAGGCGGATGCGGACCTGACTGTCGGACTCGTCAAGCGCCGCGTAGCGAACCGGGGTCGCGACGGAATCCTCCATCGTGTGTCCGGGCAGCGCTTTCGGGATCAGCCAGCGGACGATGAGTCGTGCGACGCCGGCGTTACCGTCGGGGAAGTGGATGCCATCCAACGAGTTCTCCTCCTCACCCAGCCAGTTTCTGTCTGGCCGCTCGATCCCGAGACCGCCGAGCCCAGGGAACAAGCCGGAGCGCAGCGCTCCCCAGGCGCTATAGGAATCGATACCGGCGGCGCCGTTCGGGTCGCCGCGCCGGAGGAAAAAGGGAATGACGCCCGGGTCTACCTCCGCGACCTCGAGGAGATAGTCCTGGTAGCTGATTTTGCGCAGTCGCTCGATCTTCTCTTCCTTGGTCAACCCCGGAAGATAGTCGTGTGCGTCCTCGTGAAGCCTGACGAGGTCCCGTTGCACCGCTTCCGAGAGGGGAGTCTTGGCTAGGAACTCCGCCCACGGCTGCATGCTGGCCGCGGCGCCGATGTAGCTGACCTCGCTGTCCGGCTCACCGACGGCGAGTCGATCGACGCCGAAGGTCTCCTCGTCGAAGAAGACTCCGCGCTGAAGACCCATGCTGCCGTAGTGGCCGCGATCGAAGTCCGGCAGCTGGCGGAACCGCTCGGCGCTGAGCCCGATGTCCGCGAGCAACTCCTTGCCCTCCGGGGTGTAGGCCCCGGTGATATAGACAGCGCCGCCGTGACCGATCACCTGGCGGTCGCCGACCCAGAACTCGTTTCGCTTGGCGTGCCCGCCGAAATCGTCGTGGTTGTCCAGAACCAGGACCTTGGACTCCGGCAAGGCCTTGCGAAAGTAATACGCCGCCGCCAGCCCGCTGAGCCCGCCACCGACAACGATCAGATCGTAGAGCTCGCCGGTCTCCTCGGGTCGGTCCCAGGTCTTGCCGGTCCGCATCTCATGGGCGACCTCGTAGGAGCCCTCGTGGCTGCCACGCAGCCCGGTCAACCCCGGCGGGTAGTAATCGGGCGAGCTCTGCGGCAGCGCCGCTGCTTGGGATCGGCGCTCGGCGGCGGCGGCGGGCGGCGTTCCACCGGCCGCAGTTGCTTTAGAAAACAACGTGCCACCGATCGCTACACTGGCACCGTTGAAGAAATCGCGCCGCGTGATGTCGCGATCCATCCCGAGATCTCGATCCGTCTTTTTCATCGTGTCCCTCCTCGAGACGCCTGCTCATGGTTGCGGCGTCCCGGTAACGTCTCGGCGCTCAGCTTTGTACGGCGCTGGTTCAATCCTCAGGACACGGGTCGGCTGGGCGACTCACCGACCGCCGCACGGCGGCTGTATTCGAGCGCACGCAGCACATAAGCGGGGTAGATCCCGGTGCCCATCGAGCCGGAGATCGCGTAGCTTTGGCGACCGGAACCCTGCGCCACGAATGCGATCTCGACTCGGCCGGTAACACTACTGAAGCCCTTCCCGTCGGCGTGAGCACCGAATGTCATGTATGTCCAGACGAGTCCGCTGCCCGCGCGGATGATGCGCTCGGCATCCGGCAACCCGAGCGTCAGCGCAATGCGACCGCGGTCGGACCTCCAGCCGCGGAACCGCGTGTCCCGGTACCTTTTGTTGGCATGGGCAACGCGTGCGTAGAAAGCGTCCTTGAACAGGTTTCCCGGAACCCGGAGATCGGCGTCACGACGGTCCCAGAAACGGGTGATGAAGGCGGCGCGCTCGTCGGTGCTCTCTAGCTCCTTCCACTCGTCGCTTTCCTCGTCGAGGATCAAGTACTCCACCGGGCCATCCAGCCAGCGGTCGGGGTCGCCCTCGTATTGCTTCACCGCCTCGGCGGCGGTAGTCGGCATCTGGCCAAGCGCCACAGCAGGCGCCAACGTAGACAGCGCCAACGTCAGCACGGTCGCGAATAGAACTCTCATGTCATCCTCCTGTCTTTCCGCCCGACAAATCGCAAGTGAATGATAGGCGATCGGGACTGGGCCGAGGCAAGTGCGCGCCTCCAATACCCGTTAGGTCTGGATCGGCTACAGCATTCAGCTCGCCGGACGGCGTGTGTGGACGGTGGTACCCTCGTGCCCCGCCAGTGGGCACGGCCAGCCGTCGGAATGCGTGACGATTGGCGCGGCGATGAGACTCGGTGAAGCTGTGCTGCGGGAGGAGTAGAAATGCGACCCACACCCAGTCGCCGAGTGACGTTCTCGGCAGGCCTGATGGCGGCCTTCGCCGTCCTTCCGCTTACGACAACATCCAGTGCCGCGCCGCCGGCGACCAGTGCCATCGCCCAGAGCTCGATCTCGCAGCCCACCTACGAGATGTCACTGCGGGAAGCGTGGATTCCGATGCCCGACGGGGTGCGGCTGGCAGCCGACATTTCCATGCCCACCGGGGGCGAGGTCGGTGAGAGGTTCCCGGTACTGCTGGAGTACCTCCCGTATCGCAAGAACGAAAGACGCGATCGGAACCACGCGCTGTACTCCTACTTCGTCGAACGCGGGTACGTGGTGGCCAGGGTCGACATCCGTGGCACCGGCAACAGCGAGGGCCGGACGATCCCCTACGAGTACAGCGAGATCGAGCAGGAAGACGGCGATGTGGTGATCGACTGGCTCTCGAAACAGCGCTATTCGAACGGCAACGTGGGGATGTTCGGCATCTCGTGGGGCGGCTTCAACGCCATCCATACGGCGATGCGCAACCCTCCGGCACTCAAGGCAATCGTCAGCGTGGCCGCCACCGACGATCTGTACCAGGACGATGTGCACTACATCGACGGCATCCCGCGACTCGCCGAGTCGTGGCAGATGAGCCACGACCTCCAACAGGCCCGGCCGGGAGGCCCCGAGTACACCATCGACGAGGCCTACTTCCGCGACCGCTTCGACGTTGCTCCCTCGATGATGACGTACATCCACCACCAACGGCAGAACGCCTTCTGGGACCGATCGACATTGTTCGGTCAGTACGACCGCATCCGTATTCCGACGTTCGTGATCGGCGGCTGGTACGACGGTTATCGCGACACCGTGCCGCGCATGCTCGAGAACCTCCAGGCTCCAGTGAAGGGGATCATCGGGCCCTGGTCACACTACTATCCGCACGTCGCCTACCCGTTGCCGCAGATCGAGTGGCGCCGAGAGGCGGTGCGCTGGTTCGACCACTGGCTGCGCGACCGAGACACCGGGATCATGGACGAGCCTGCCTTCGCGGTGTACGTGCGGGACTGGCACGCGCCCGGTCCGGTGCTCGTCGAGGCGCCGGGCAAATGGCGCTGGGAAGAGGGCTGGCCGATCGAGCGTTCCCGCGACTGGGTCCTGCATGCACAGCCGAACCATACCCTCGATGAGTCGGTCCCAGCCGACGCCGTGCACCAAATGCGTTACGTGCCGAGCGCCGGAATCGAGGCGGGCGGACCGACAATGTACTGGAGCGACGTGGCGCCCGACCAGAGACCGACGGACGCCTACAGTCTGGTCTACGACACGGCACCGTTAGACGAAGACATCGAGATCCTCGGGCTGCCCCACGCCCTCCTGAGCGTCTCGGCGTCGGCACGTCGGGCCAACTGGTTCGCACGACTCAACGACGTCGCGCCCGACGGCACGGTGACGCTCGTGGCGGGGGCCGGATTCAACGGCACGCATCGGAACTCGTCGCGAGATCCACAGGACGTCGTTCCCGGGGAGGTGTTTCCGCTCGACATCGAGATGCACTTCACCTCGTGGGTGTTTCCCAAAGGACACCGGATCCGGCTGTCGGTAAGCAATTCGCAGTGGCCGATGGCCTGGCCAAGCCGCGACGCCATGACCACGACGCTCGCAATCGGCGGCGATAGCCCGGCTCGGGTCGTGCTTCCGGTGACTCCGTACGCGGAGCGACCGGTGCCACCGTTCGCAGCTCCGGAGCCGGACCCCGTGTACCCGGGCTTCCGCAAGCTCGACACCGGCAACGCGTCCGGCTACGGCGAGATCGGTCGCATCGTGTACGACACGGCGACTCACACAACTCGCGTCGAGGCCAGGAACACCGGCGGCACCGAGTACCCGTGGGGCACCTATCGGTATCTGGAACAGATCGCACACGAGGTCAGCGACGACAGCCCCGAGGTGAGCTCGATGACCGGCGATCACACGATCGAGCTCGAGATCGGCGGCAACACCCTGATCTGGGAAGCCGAGCTTTCGTTCCGCAGTGACTACGACAACTTCTACTACAACTACACACGAAGACTGCGGCGTGACGGCGTGCTGATCCGCCAGCGCAGCTGGGAAGACACCGTCGAGCGGGACTATCAGTAGGGAGTCGGCGCAGCTGTCGCTGTGGCGTGACCAGGAGCCCTTAGCGTGAGAGACCCAAGATGAAGGACACCGCCCAGGTCGTCGTGATCGGCGGGGGCGTCGTCGGGTGCAGCGTGCTGTACCACCTCACCAAGGCCGGGTGGACGGATGTCGTCCTGCTCGAGCGGCGCGAGTTGACCTCAGGATCGACCTGGCACGCTGCCGGCGCGTTCCACACCCTGAACGGCGACCCGAACGTCGCCCGCCTGCAGAAATACACCATCGAGCTATATCGCGAGATCGAGGAGGCATCGGGCCAGGACTGCGGCCTGCACCTGACCGGTGGGGTGATGATGGCCGACAACCAGGATCGACTCGACTGGTTGAAGATGGTCCTCGGGCGCGGCCGATACCTGGGAATGGAGGCCGAGTTCATCTCCATGGCCGAGGCCGAGAGCCTGTTTCCCATGATGGACTCGTCGCACTTCGTCGGCGCGGTCTACGATCCGCTCGAAGGCCACGTCGACACCGTGGGCGTACCCAAAGCCTACGCCGGGGCGGCGAAGAAGGCGGGGGCCGAGGTCTACCTCCACACGATGGTCACCGAGCTCGTGCAGCGCGCCGACTCGACCTGGGACGTGGTCACCGAGGCCGGAAACATCCATGCCGAACACGTCGTCAACGCCGCCGGTCTGTGGGCGCGCGAGCTGGGACGCATGGTGGATCTCGATCTGCCGGTGCTGGCGATGGAGCATCAGTACCTGGTGACCGATGCGCTGCCCGAGGTGGTGGAGTACAACGCCGCCAACGACGGCCGCGAGCTCGTCGGAGCGCTCGACTTCGGCGGCGAGCTGTACCTGCGGCAAGAAGGCGAGGGCATGTTGATCGGCACCTACGAGCGCGGCGGCAAGCCGTGGGCGCCACACGACACGCCCTGGGACTTCGACACCGAGCTGCTGCCGCCCGATCTGAATCGGATCACCGACTCGCTCAACGTCGGCTTCGCTCACTTTCCGGCCTTCAAGGACGCGCCGATCAAGCAGATTGTCAACGGCCCGTTTACGTTCACGCCCGACGGCAACCCACTCGTCGGACCGGTGCACGAGCTGCCCAACTACTGGTTGGCGTGCGGGGTGATGGCCGGATTCAGCCAGGGCGGCGGCGTCGGCCTGACTCTGGCCAGCTGGATGATCGATGGCGATCCGGGCCCGGACGTCTGGGGCATGGACGCGGCCCGTTTCGGCAGCTGGGCCACCGCCGGCTACACCGACGCCAAGGTGCGCGAGTTCTACTCGCGTCGATTCAAGATCGCGTTTCCCAACGAGGAGCTGCCGGCCGGCAGGCCGCTGCAGACCACGGCCATCTACGACGAGCAGACCGCCGCCAACGCCGTTTGGGGTGCTTCCTTCGGGCTCGAGTACCCGCTCTGGTTCCAGCGTCCTGGCCAAGACCCGGTGGAAGAGATCACCTTCAAGCGCTCGAACGCCTTTGACATTGTCGGCGAGGAGAGTCGAGCCGTTCGCGAGCAGGTGGGTCTCACCGAGATTTCGAACTTCGCCAAGTACGAGGTCACCGGTCCTGGTGCGAACGATTGGCTGTCGGGGCTGCTCACCAACCGGATCCCCGCGCCCGGTCGCATGGTGCTCAGCCCCATGCTCAACGAGCGAGGAAAGCTGATCGGCGATTTCACCGTGGCGGCGATCGATGCCGACTCCTACTACGTGTTCGGGTCGGGAATCGCCGAGCAGTACCACATGCGGTGGTTCGGCCAGCACCTGCCCGGCGACGGCAGCGTACAGCTTCGAGCCGAGGGGCTCGGCCTCGTAGGACTCTCGGTCGCCGGCCCGGCATCGCGGGCCGTCTTGCAGGCTGTCACGTCGGCCGATGTGTCGGCCGAAGCCTTCGCTTTCCTCGACTTCCGGCACATGGAAGTCGCCATGATCCCGGCCATGGTCGGCCGCATCACCTACACCGGCGACCTGGGCTACGAGATCTGGGTCAGGCCGGAGTACCTGCGTCGGTTGTTCCACGCCCTCCGGGAGGCCGGCGAGCCGCACAGGCTACGGCTGTTCGGCCTTCGTGCCCTGGATTCCTTGCGTCTCGACAAGGGCTTCGGATCCTGGGGTCGGGAGTTCCGTCCGATCTATGGGCCCCACGAGGCCGGCCTGGGGTTGTTCGTGAAACCCGAAAAGGGAGACTTCGTGGGGCGCGACGCCGCGGTCGCCGAGCGCGACGCCGGCCCGGCGCGTCGACTGGTCACCTTCACGGTCGACGCCGTCGACGCCGACGTGCTCGGCGACGAACCGATCTGGCACGACGACGACCTCGTCGGCTGGGTCACCTCGGGCGGCTACGCTCACTGGTCGCAGCAATCGGTCGCGCTTGGCTACGTACCTTCCGAGCTGGCCGAGGCCGGCGATAGCTTCGAGATCGAGATTCTCGGGGTTCGCAGGAACGCCACGCTCCTGAAGGAGCCGCTCTTCGACCCGGCCGGCGATCGCATGCGGAGCTGAGCTCCGATCCGGAAAAAGCCGCGATGATCCGGCTCCATGACCGTCTTGCGGTGAACTGATACGGTGACCAACCCGCCGACATCAAAGCAAACTCGGAACTCTCAATGGTGACTACGGAGTCGAAATGCACACACTGAGACGCACCCTAATTCTGGCTCTCTTGCTGTCGCTACCGTCGGCCAGCGCGCTAGCTGCCGAGTGTGCTAGTCCTCGGCCGCGTGATTCCCCGATCTGGGAGGCCTACATGGACTACGTCAAAGAGGCGTATCCGCATAGTTTCGGCCCGGATCAGAGCGACAATGCCCATCTCGCGCTGGGGCATGCGCTCGGCCGCGTTGCCTCCGCCGTTAGTGGTTCTCCGGAGCGAGAACAGGCCTTCGCCTGTCTAGAGCTAGGCGTTGAACAAGTGGTTAACCTGCAATCCCTGGTAACAGGGATCAAGTGGAAAGAAGCCATGCAAGCAGCCATGGGTATGCACGACGCTCGTGTGGCTACGCTTTTCCGAGTCACGGACTCATCGCCTTTGGACGTCGTCTTTGAAAACGCTCTTAGAATCGCGGGTCGCAGCCCGTCCGGGGCTGGTGCACCAACGCCTGTGGCGGGTGGATCCGGCACCATCGTGAAGGCAGATCCGGCGGCCATGTTCGGTGTCTCGTCGACGGCACCGTCACGGAGCGGTTCGAACACCAGCTGCACGGTCGGGGATCGGTGGAGCCTCGATCAAGCCACGGCGTTTCTGGGCGCCGCGAGCACGCAATCCAGGTCGGTGGCGAACGGCTCGTGTACCGGCGAGGCTTGGTTCACATGCAAGGCGATGAGCAATCTCCTCAACGAGGCACGGGACCATATCTTCCAGGTGTTCGACCAGAACCACGACGGCATTGCCAACTGCCGTCTTTGCAACTACGACCAGGTTCTCGCGACCGCGCAGCAGCTGATCGGGTATGAAAAGTTCCTCACCGATCGTAACTACAACGCATCTGGCTTGAGCACGATCTACTACACGATTCGGGACAATAGTGGCGACCCACTATGTCGTATCGATGCCGGGGGCGGCAGCAGTTCAGGCGGCGGGTTAGCGGGAGGAGACGTGACCCCTGCCGCCCGAGCTGATCGCAATGATCCGAGCGCCTGGACCGACGGCTGCTGGTATCAATACGACCGGTATCTCAAAACGCAATCTGGGGCGGACGGCGCAGGTGGCGGATTCTACCGGGGCACGGTCATGGTGGTTGGCTACGATCGATCGGCGAACGAACACCACTGCGAGGTCACCCGGTTCCAACCGCAGGACCAGGCCGTAGATTCCGCTATGCGGTCGTGCAGGAACCGTCTTGCCAGTGATTCTGACAGCTGCGAGATCTTGTTGCGGTTGCCCTGGTAGCCACGGCATACGCCGTCAGGGGCTTTCGTCGAGCAGCCTTTCCAGCTCCGCGCGTAGGCTTTCGAGGATCCGCGCGTGGGAGGCCGAGTCGATCAGGTTGGTCAGCTCGTGCGGGTCGACCTCCAGATCGTAGAGCTCGTCCATACCCTCGAGCTCCAGATA
Organism: Acidobacteriota bacterium; assembly: GCA_965197275.1. Lineage (GTDB taxonomy): Bacteria > Acidobacteriota > UBA890 > UBA890 > WLXD01 > DASCOT01. The sequence goes on along the minus strand of CBDAMQ010000023.1, from coordinate 2,947 downwards.
CCGGATGTACTTGTGGCGCTCGGTGCGAACGGCCCGGTACCCCATGCTGACGATGCGTCGGAAGACGGTGTCGCTGTAGTACTCGATGAGCAGCGATCGTCTCCAGTCGGGTTGCTCGCCGTGCAGGATCGGCACCAGGGAGCGACCATGCAGGGGACGCGCCGGCTGGGATTCGCCAATCTCCAGGAGGGTCGAGGCGAGATCGATGCTCAGCACGAGTTGTTCGGGCGTGGCCCCGGCAGCGGCGAGAGCCGGATAGCGAACCAGCAACGGGATCCTCGCCGTCTCCTCGTAGGCCAGGCGCCGCTCACCTCCCAGACCGTGCTCACCGTAGAAGTACCCGTGGTCGCCTGCCACCACCACTACGGTGTTGTCGAGCTCATCCCGCGTCTGCAGCGCGTCCAGGATCCGCCCCAGACTGTCATCAACGCTCAGGAGCATCTCCAGACGCTGCCGTATGGTGGCGTCGGTGGTGCCACCTCCCGGCATCAGAGCGGACAACCCGTCGATTGGACGTTGAAGCGCCGGCTTGCCGATGATCGGCCGGAGGGCGTTCAGACGTCGCGTGACCGGCGCGTCGGCATAGCGTCCTCGGTGTCGCTTCGCCGCCACGAAGCCGCTCTGCTGGCCGGCGACGGCGCCAGTGCTGCCGTCGTCGCGCTGCACCACATTCGGATGCATGGCCTTGTGTGAGAGGTAGAGCAGAAACGGAGCATCACGCGGCTGCTCGAGAAACTCGATCGCGTGCTCTGTCAATACGTCGGTTACATAGCCTTCCGAAGGTGTCCGCGTGCCGTCGATATTGAGCAGCGGATCGGTGGCCTCACCCTGCCCACGCATTGCCACCCAGCGATCGAAGCCGGGTCGCGGGCTGTCGTCGTTGCCCATGTGCCACTTGCCGATGAACGCCGTCTCGTACCCACTCGCCTGCAGAGCCCGCGGGAATGTCGGCAACCGGTGGCTGGCCTCGTCGCGTGCCAGGTTGTCGGTAATCCCGTGCGCGTGGGCGTAGAGTCCGGTCAGGAACGAGGCTCGGCTCGGCGAGCAAAGCGGGGTTGTGGTGAACGCGTTCAGAAACCGGACCCCCTCGCGGGCAACACGGTCGATGCTGGGCGTCTGCACGAACGGATGACCGCCGGCACCGAAATCGTCCCAGCGCATGTCGTCGACAAGGACGACGATCATGTTGGGACGCTGGGGTGTGGGAAGCGCCGCCCAGGCGCGCGTGGCATCTCCCGCGCCGACGAGAGACGCAGCGAGCAGGAGCGCAAAGCCTACTCTCTTGACGGTGGCGGGAAGTCGGGACGGGAAATGCCGCTTGGGCGTGACCCACTCACCAATTGGACGATTCACAAGTGCTACTCGGATCGCAGGTGTGGCCGAGGTGACGCGGCAGCCAAGGTCGAAGAGCCGTTCCGCCACTACTCCAGGAGCATTGGCTGGCCGACGAGCTTGCTCGGATCCGCGCCCGGCTTGGGCACGAACTTGGCCACCGACTCGCCGTCGAAGTTGGCGACGTAGACGTTGCCCTCCTGGTCCACGTCCATCTGGTGCGAACGCATCAACCCACCGGGAAAGCCGCCCGACGTACCGCCGTACGTGCCCCAGTGATACAGGAGATGGCCGTCCCGGTCGTACTTGATAATCCGGTTGAGGACACGTTCGACCACCCAGACGCTGTTGCTCGCATCGATGAAGACGCCGGCCGGGCTGACAATGTTCGGCCACTCTTCGATGAACTCGCCGTCCTCCGTGAAGACCTGGAGGCGACTGTTGGCGCGATCGACGACGTAGACGCGGCGATCCTTGTCGATCGCCAGGCCGTGGACGGTGTTGAACTGTCCAGGGCCGGTCCCGTTCTCCCCCCATTCCATGAGGTACTCGCCCTGCTCGTTGTAGCGGACGACGCGGGAGTTCCAGTAGCCGTCGCCGAGCAGGAAGTCGCCGTTGGGGAAAAAGGCCAGCACCGCCGGCTGGCCGTAGTTGTAGGGACCGGGGTTCTTGTTCGCTCGCGCCTCTTCCTGGGTCTGCGGGATCGGTAAGTCACCGATCCGCAACACCAGCTCCTCACCGTCGTTGGTGAACTTGAGGACCTGCATGAACGGTCCCCCGCCGCCACGCTCCACGACCCAAACGTGGCGCTCCGGATCGTAGGGATTCACGTAGATCTGGTGGGGCCAGTTGAGGATCTCGTCCCACTGCGTCCAGACCTCGGTGATGTTGCCGTTCCGATCCGCGACGACGATGGCGTTGGAGCGCGGCAGCCGCACCTCCCCGGCGTCGTTCATGTCTCCCCACGTCACCGCGAAGATCCGGTCCGGGTTGTCGACCGCGACTCCCGAGACCTGTCCCCAGTGCCAGGTCTCGTCATGGTTCGGCGCAGGCTTCCACCAGTCGGCGACGCCATCGTACTCTCCGCTCCGGTCGTCCCCACCCTTCACCAATTTTGGGCCCGCCTCGGGCGCAGCCTGCTCCTGATCGGCGCAGGCTGGGAGCAGCGCCAGCCCAGCGGCGAAGACTAGGGCGATTCCGAAGCGCGCAGATCTCATCATTGTCTTGCCTCCCGAAAGGGGTTCCATCGCGACGCTCTTCATACCGCACTCCTTATCTGGCGCTCGCCTGCTCGGCCGTTATCAGGTAGGCCACCAGATCGCTCACCTCGCGATCCGTGAAGGGATCGAGCAGGCCCTCCGGCATCATGGAACGGGGAAACACGTCACGCGACTGGATGTCGGACTGACTGATCACAACTTCACCTTCACCGACCACGCGTAGGGTGAGCGCTCGCTCACTCTCGGCGGCCACGGTGCCGGAGTAGGTGCGACCGTCGCGCGTCGTCACCATGACGGTCTTGTAGTCGTCCTGGATGTCGCCGCTGGGGTCGATGATGTTGGTGAGCAGATAGTCGAGCTCGGTGCGGTTCGAACCGGTGAGCTCCGGGCCGATG
>CBDAMQ010000022.1:0-111874 GCA_965197275.1 Acidobacteriota bacterium | reverse complement strand
GGTAGCTTGCTACCGGAGACATTGCCGCCGACCGAGTAGATCTGCATGAAGCCCGAACCCGTGCCGCGTGTGTTCCCTGCCGCGCGACTGTCCGGCATTGGCGCGGCGATGCTGAGCTGGGCCAGTGCAAGATGCATGGCCACGATCGAACCGGCTCCGATCGCTATCGCAACAACCAGTCGGCGTCCAGCCAGCATGTTCTCCCTCCTGTACACGGCTCTAATAGTTGCGACGGACTGTTTCTCGACCGTGCATCCAGGCTAGGCCTCTTCCCTGAACGGGCGGTATCAGGAGAACTCACCAATTGTCAGCGAGCCGGCAACGGATCGGCAGGTAGGCGCCGGACGTGAACATTCGGTTTGCGCGCCGAGCGTGGGCTGGTGGCCTCTTGCCTAGATCAACCGTTCTTTCAACGCCTTGGCGACGGCGCTGCCGCGCGAGTGCACATGCAGCTTGGCGTAAATGTTCGACACATGGGTGTCGACGGTGTGATAGCTGACGAACAGCCGATCTGCGATGCGCTGCATGGTAAGCCCCTCGACCATGAGCTCGAGGATCTCGCGCTCGCGTGGGGTGAGGCCGTAATCGGCCTGCGGGGCTACGTGATCGGCGAACAGGTCGAGAACGCGGCGGGCGATGAAGGCGTTGATCGGCGAGGCGCCGCGATCGACCTGACGCAAGGCCTCGACGACATCGTCGGCTGATGACGACTTGAGCAGGTAGCCCGACGCTCCGGCGACGATGGCGCGGAACACGCTCTCGCGGTCGTCGTGCACAGTCAGCATGATCACGCGGGTGGCCGGTGAGCGCTCAACGAACTGCCGTGCGCCTTCCACACCGTCGATTCCCGGGAGCTCGATGTCCATCAACACGATGTCGGGGACGAAGCCGGAATCTAGCGCGGACTCGAGCTCCTCCAGGGCGCCCTCACACGAGTCCCGGGCCACAGGGCAGGCGAGGTCGTCCTGCAGATTGATGAGCGACTCGATCGTAGTTCGGTACAGGTCGTTGTCCTCGACCAACCAAACCACCGGCTGTCGCGTGGCGGCCATCGTCGCGGCTCTTGCGTGCATGGGTAGGGGAAACCTACCTTAGCGCGATCGGCCTGCGCATCGGGAGAACCCACCATATTGCCGTGAGCACAGCACGTCTTGCCCGACGGTTCGGGAACCTTGTTCTGGTTTCGAGCGGCTTATGTGCAGGTGCGCTCGGAGGCCAGGAGCCAGTGCGGTCGGTGTCGCTCATCCTCGACCCCGACGACCACCTTGGAGAGACCGTTCACGCCCACGGACCGTTCGTGCTCATCGGCGCGCCGGGCGACGACGATCGCGGCGTGGATGCTGGTGCAGCCTACCTGATGACCCTGGGGTCCGACGGCTGGCGCCAGTTTCAGAAGCTGCTGCCGCCCAATGACGAGGAGTCAAGGCTGTTCGGGCGTGGGGTAGCGCTTGGTACGGATGTCGCGCTGGTGGCGGAATCCCATCACGCCCATCCGCTTCCGGACACCGGCGCGGTGCACGTGTTTGAGCGCGGCGCGAGGGGCCGCTGGGCACCGACGGCGCTGTTACATCCGCCGGAGGCGCGGATCGGCATGGCGTTCGGTTCCGGCGTTGCGGTAGACGGTTCGGTGGCGCTGGTCGGATCACACAGTGCGGACGGTTCGGGAGATCGGAGCGGCGCGGTGTTCGTATATCACCGGGATGCTGATGAGGCTTGGGACCTGGGCGCCCGCCTGGTAGCTCCAGACGGCCGTTTCCAGGATCACTTCGGGGCCAGCGTGGCGGTTGCCACTGGTGTCGCTGTCGTCGGTGCGCCCGGTCGCGACGGGGTGCACGCCGAAAGCGATGCAGTTTATGTATTCGAACAACACGCAGGTTCGGAGCGTACCTGGGCTCTGACTGGCACGCTCAATCCGGACCCCGACGCCTCTCCGGACGCCGACTTCGGTTACGCGCTGACAGTAAACGACGACACGATGATCGTCGGAGCGCCCGGCGCGGCCTCGGAAACCGGACTCGCGTACCTGTTCCGGCACGACGGGCGGTCCTGGCGACGTACTGCAATCCTGAGCGCTCCGGATGGCTCGTCCGGCAATCGTTTCGGATCTACGGTGGCGATGGGTGAGAGCGCGCTGGTGATCGGGGCACCCGGCCACGATGCCGGAGGAGCAGAGGCGGGAGCCGCCTATGTCTTCACGGGCGGCCGCGACGGGGAACCGCAATGGACGCTCGCCGCGCGTCTATTGCCTCCGGTTCTTGCTCCGGGCAGCAAGTTCGGCAACGCGGTTGCCGCTAGCGGGCCTGCCGCCATCGTCGGGGCACCGTTTGCGGATCGTGGAGCAGGATTGACTTTCGACGTCGATCTGTCGCGCCCAGCTGGGGAAATTCTCACCTACGAGCGACTCCTGACGGCCGAGGGCAGCGAGCCCATTAGCGACGTGCATGGCCTTCTACTCGACGAGCGCGGCCTGCTCTGGCTAGGTACCCTCGGCGGCCTCGTCAGCTATGACGGGTATCGGTTGCGTAACTATCGTCACGACCCGTCGGACGACTCGTCCCTCTCACACAACGCGGTCCTGGCGATGCTGCGTGATCGCGCCGGTCGGTTCTGGGTCGGCACCGAAGATGGGCTCAACCGGTTCGTTCCGCGCCGGGGTTGTTCAAGCGCTACGCGTTGCCTCGCGAGGGCCTGTACTCGCGACAGTCGATCGTGGCGTTGCACGAGGATCGATCCGGACGCATCTGGACCGGCACCAACGGACGTCTGTTTCGCTACGACGAACACGCGGATCAGTTCCGCGCGATCGACGCGTTCACCGGCGAGCCGGAACGCCGCGACGAGCCCTACATCAGCGCGATTGAAGGAGACTCGCGAGGCAACCTTTGGGTTCTGTCCAAGAACCTGGGCGCCAACCACGCCTCGCTCTACCGTGTTGGCAGTGCCGGTGATCGGGTGACCCGCTTCGAGGTCGACGCGGCGTGGGGTCAGGTCGGACCAATGCTGATCGACGGAGATGATCGTTTGTGGATCAAGGCGCCCCTGCCCGTCTCGTTGCCCACCACGATCGCCGAGCGGATCGCGCCCGTGGCCCCACCGGTGGACGTGCCCCATTGGGGCCTGTGGGAGGATCGGGAGGGGACGGTATGGATCGGAACCCAGTCGGGTCTGTACCGAGCTCCCGCCGGGGAGCGCGAGGCAAGGCGCCATCTCGTCGTCAGCGAACGGGACGCGAGAAGTCCTGCCAACGCGGTCTACGCCTTCGCCGACGGAACTGCGGGCGGGATCCTGCTGGGCACAAAGGCGGGTGTTTTCCGCCTCGTGTTGGCTTCGGGAGTGTCCCGGCTTCGACTAGCTCCGGGCCACGGCAGTGGAGATCGTGCGGCTGCACCGATCGTGCTGACTGACATCCGGGTCTCGAACCGGGAAGGGACGACGCAGATACGAGCAAATGGCCTCGATCGCATTGAGCTGTCCTATCTCGACTACAACTTTTCGCTCGAGTACGCCGCACTCACGTACGCTCATCCAAGCTCGGCGGCGTATCGCTATCAGCTCGAGGGCTTCGACAGGGGTTGGGTAAACGCTGGCCTGCGGCGAGTGGCGATGTATACCAACGTGCCCCCGGGCGACTACGTGTTTCGCGTCGAGACCATCGGCCGTCAACGGCTTCGGGGCACGCGGGCGCTAGCGGTTCCGGTCCACGTCGCCCCGGCTTACTGGCAAACGACTTGGTTTCGTGTGCTGCTGGCAGCGACCGGAGCGGCTATCGCCGCGGCGGTGGTGCAGAATCGCCGGGCACGGCGGCGTGAGATAGAGCGCCTGCGGCAGCGCATCGCCAGCGACCTGCACGATGATCTGAGCACCAATCTCAGCGGTATCGCGCTGCTCGGCGAGATGGTGGGACGGACGGCACGGCTCGACCACGCGGATGCCTCACGCCTGCGCCAGATATCGGGTACGGCACATCGCATGGTCGATGACCTGCGGGACATCGTGTGGCTGATCGATCCGGCAAACGACAGCGGCGACGATCTGTTGTTGAAGATGAAAGCGGTGGCGTCGACGCTGCTCGGGCACCTGGAGTACGACTTCGACGCCGAGCTGGCGCCCGGAACCGGGCGGATCGGCATGGCGCAGCGGCGCAACCTGCTGATGATCTTCAAGGAGGCGCTGCACAACGTAGTCCGGCATTCGGGTGCTGAGCGGGTCGAGATCAGGCTCGGAGGTGATGACGCCACCCTTTGGCTCGAGGTATCGGACGACGGCGTCGGCTTTGATCCGGCGCGGGTGCTCACCGGCCACGGCCTCCGCAGCCTGAGGTCGCGTGCGCGCGTTTCTCGGGGCGACCTGACGATCGACAGCGCCCCCGGTTCGGGCACTACGATCCGCGTGGATCTCGAGGTGGGTTGAGCCGGAAGTTGAGCCCGTAGTGCGAGGCGTACACAAGGATTCGATTGCACTTCCCCGCGGGCTGCAAGGCTGATAATGAGCCCCGGCGGCGCCTGGCCACTGGACGATACGGGGCCTCGGAGGTACCGTCAGTGCAAGTGCCAATCGGAGGTGAGGTGAAATGGCTGACTACAAGCTGCTAGGCAAGAACTACACCCCCCCGGATCTCGTTGCCAAGGTCCAGGGAAAGGCGAAGTACGCCGAGGACTTTCGTGCCGAGGGGATGCTGTTCGCCAAGCTGCTGGTCAGCCCGATGCCGCATGCCCGCGTGCGTCGTATTGACGCCAGTCGGGCGCTGGCGATGCCTGGCGTAGAGGGCATTCTGACGGCTGACGATCTGCCCGAACGCCCGCCGCACCTGGAGCCGGCGCTTACCAACGAGCCACTCTACGAGGGTTCTCCGGTGCTCGCCGTGGCAGCGGTCGACGAGACGACCGCGGCGGATGCGATCGACCGCATCGATATCGACTTCGAGCCGTTGCCGTTCGTCATCGATCCGCTCGAAAGCCTACGACCTAACGGCATCAATGCCCGGTCCGAAGGCAACGTGTACGGCGGACGAGAGTTCCACACCATCAAGTGGACGGAAGAGGACTTCGCCGAGGCCGACGCGGACCGCCTGCCGATGGGTGAGCCGTTCTTCGAGTGGACCAATGGCGATATCGAGGAGGGGTTCGCGATCGCCGACGCGGTGTTCGACGAGACCATTACGCACCAGTCGATGACCCACCACCCGCTCGAGCCGCGCAGTGCCATGGCCTACTGGCAAAACGGCAAGCTCTACATCCATGGCTCCACCCAGAGCACTGCCAACGCCGCCCCCGGCGTGGCCGAGGCCTGCGGCGTGGATCCGGAAAACATGGTCTTCATCGCCGAGTACTGTGGCGGCGGCTTCGGCAGCAAGATCGGCGGCTCGGTCAACATGCCGGTGGTGGCACTGCTGTCGCAGAAGACCGGTCGGCCGGTGATGCTGCGGGTGACCCGTGCCGAGGAGAACTACTTCGGCATGGCGCGCTGCGGCTTCCAGGCGCGCGTCAAAATGGGCATCCGTGCCGATGGTCGCATGACGGCACTCGATTACTACGTTGTGCAGGACAACGGTCCATACCTCGGCGAAGCGGACTACTGGATCGCTGGCGAGATGTCGTCGCTGACGTATACGCCGCTGTCGATGCGTTTCCGTGCCGTGCCGGTGGTAACCAACACGCCACCGCGCGCCGCGCAACGGGCCCCCGGAGGCGTGCAGGCGACCGCGATGCTCGAACCGGTTGTCGACCGTGCCGCTCGCCAGTTGGGAATCGACCGTCTGGAGATCCGACGTATCAACGCGCCGGACGCTAGCAGCACGTACGGCTCGGGGAACGGAACCCTGACCAGCGCCTACGTGCGCGAAGCGATCGATCGGGGAGCCGAGGTGTTCGACTGGGAGGAGCAGAAGCAGCTCAGCGGCCAGCGCCGGGGCACCAAGGCGATCGGCACCGGGGTCGTCCTGAGCCCGTTCTACGCCGGCAGCAATGGCTGGGATGCGCTGATGTTGATCCGACCCGACGGCAAGCTCTACGTGCATCAGGGGATCGGCAACCTGGGAACCCACTCGACGTTCGACACCGCTCGCACCGCCTGCGAGGTGCTCGACGTGGCGTGGGAGGATTGCGAGGTGGTTTGGGGCAGCACTGCCCGTCACCTGCCCAACACCGCATCACAGTCGGGTAGCCAGACGATCTGGGCCCACAGCCGGGCGAACTACGCCGCCGCACAAGTGGCCAAGGGCCTGTTGCAGGAGATCGCAGCGGGTGACCTCGGAGGCTCGCCAGCCGGCTATGAGGTAGGCGGTGGCAGGGTTTACGCGCGTGGCAATCGTGGGCGTGGCATGAGCTTCGCGCAGGCGGCGCGGCGCGCCATCGAGCTCGGTGGCAAGTACGCCGGCCACGAGACCGCTGAGGACCTCGACAACATGACGGTTCGCTCTGTCGAGGCGCTCGCTGGCGAGGGCTTGATCGCGGCGGCGAAGGACAACTTCCCGAGCGACGATGGCACCCTTTCCTTCGTCGTCGGGTTCGCGCGCGTCGAGGTCGATGTCGAGACCGGACATGTGGAGATCGTCGACTATCGGTGCGTTGCCGATTGCGGCACGGTCATGCACCCGCGCAGCCTCGGGGCGCAGCTGTTGGGCGGCTCGATCCAAGGCTTCGGCGTGGCTCGCAGCCACAAGTGGGTGTACGACCCCAAGTGGGGCGTCCCATTTACCAAGGGGTTCCATGCCGCGAAGCCGCCGACGATTCTCGACGTTCCGCTGAACATGCAGTGGGATGCTGTCGACCTGCCGGATCCTTCCAATCCGGTTGGTGGCAAGGGCATCGGCGAAGCACCCATGCCGGCCGGTGCCGCAGCTGTTGCCTGCGCCATCCAGGATGCAGTCGGCGGGATCGCGTTCAACCGGACTCCGATCACCACCGACATGGTGCTGGCGGCAGTGCAGGAAGAGCGCCAGCCACACGCCGCGCTCACTCAGCACGTATAAGGGTCTTGTTGGCTGGCGGCGCGGTCTGCACGCCGCTGGCCGCGCAGGTCGGCTAGAGGAACTAGCGTGCGGCGCCCGATGGCGCCGGCGACAGGAGCCCGGTGTCGCGCAGGTGATTCGCCGTATGGTGCGCGCGCAGCTGGTTACCCGCGGAGCTGAAGTGGTATCCGTCCACGAAGTATCGGCCTTCGTCGGGCACGAGCTCAGCCAGGTCGAGCAGCGTGGCACCGCCTCCTGAGACGATCGATCGCACCACCGCGTTCTGCTCCGCGATCGCTGCTTGATACTCGAGCGTCGCCATACGCGACCCGCCGACGAAAGTCGGCGCATAGGCGAACGTAGTTAGCACGACGGCCACCTCGTTGGCGGCGGCGAGACTGACCAGGCCGCGGAGGTTGCGCTCGAAGTAGTCGGGGCCGTTCTCAGTCATCATTTCGCTTGCCGGCGTGGTCTGGAACAACCCTTCGGGGTAGCGGCCGTCCCGGACTTGCATCCAGAAATCGAGCGAGCGATCGGTTTCTGGCGGCGATCCGAACGATCGGCGGAGCGAGGTTTGCGGCTCGATTGCACCGAACCGCAGCATCAAGGCGCGCAGCAGGGTACTGCGCTCCCAAAGTGAGGCCGAGCGGCCTCTCCACGACAGCCCGTTATGGCCGGAATTGTCACCGCGGAAGGCATCGCCTGGCCACACGAGCCGTGAGTGAACGTCGTTGAAGCCGTGGTACACGACGATGAGGTCGGGCGCCAGATCCAAGATCCGGGATTGGAAGTTGATCAACGATTCCAGCGTTCCGTAGCCCGGTACGCCCGCATTGACGACCTCCACGTTCGCCAAGCCGCCATCGTTGAGTCCGGCTTCAAGGAGGTGAGGGTACGATTGGCGGAAATCGTCGACACCGTCGGAGTACACCGTCGATCCACCGACACAAACGATCCGTAGCACTGTCGGCAGCTTCTGCCGCGAGATTTCGTTGCCACGGAATCCCAACGAGTTGTGTCGGTTTCCACCTCGTTGATAACCCGGTGTAGGTATGTAGCCTAGGTAACGATGGGGTACGAACTTGGGCGTCGAGTCCGGCCGCTCCAGCGCCTGAGGAATCGACGCGTACCACGTCACCTGCTCGGGGCTGGCGACGTAGCGGAGCAGGAGTCGCGCCGATGCCTCCACTAGTATGAAGCTCAACCCCACCGACAGGCAGACGAGGAAGAGCCGTGCCAGAAGGCGTTCGAGGTGGGCCTGGTGGCGCATTACCGGAGCTCCAGTAGTCGGGTGAAACGGTCGTTGCCAAACCATGAAACCGCTTGTCCGGGGGCCAGCGAGCCTGCCCCGAGGTCGCTGACGGCAGCGTCGATCGTCGTCGCGATCGTTGCAGCTGTGAGCCAGGAGGCCTGTGCATTGGATCCCGGATCTTCACAGTCTGCACCCTTCCAGCTGTTGGAAGCGACGGTCTCCGAGCTGCAAGCGGCGATGTCGGCAGGAACCGTCACGGCACGCGATCTCGTCGAGGCCTACCTGGCGCGCATCGAGGCCTTCGACCAGGCCGGACCGAAGCTCAACGCGATCATCGCAGTCAATCCGAATGCGATTGCCGAGGCGGATGCACTCGACGAAGAGCGAGCGCAGCAGGGCGCGCGCGGACCGCTGCACGGCATCCCGTTGATCCTGAAGGACAACTTCGACACCTTCGACATGCCGACGACGGCGGCATCGAAGGCCCTGGAAGGGTCGATGGCGCCCGACGACGCGTTCCAGGTTCGCGGATTGCGTGAGGCCGGCGCCATCATCCTCGCCAAGGCCAACTTGCACGAGCTGGCGTGGAGCTGGGAGACGTTCAGCTCCTTGGGCGGGCAGACGCTGAATCCCTACGACCTGACCCGCAATCCGGGAGGCTCCAGCGGTGGCACGGGAGCAGCAATTGCGGCGAATTTCGCGGCGGTCGGAATGGGCACCGATACGTGCGGCTCTATTCGGGTTCCCTCGTCACACAACAGCCTCGTCGGGATCCGTCCGACGCGAGGGCTGTCGAGCGTCGACGGCATCGTTCCGCTGGCGCTGACGCAGGACACTGGCGGGCCGCTGGCACGCAGCGTCTCGGATGTTGCCGTCGTGCTCGACGCCACCGTCGGCTTTGACCCGAACGATCCGGTCACCTCGCTCGGTGTCGGAAACGTGCCCGATACCTACACCCGTTTCCTCGAATCCGACGCCCTGCGAGAGTCGCGTATCGGCATCTTCGAGGAGCTGTTCGGTGAATCCGAGGCAGATCACGAAGTGAACGCAATCGTGCGCCGTGCGGCTCACGAGATGGCGGCACGGGGTGCGGAGGTGTCATCGGTGGGCAGCCCGTCGATCGCGGGGATTCTCGCCATGCCCGACCTGACGTGGGACGAGTTCCGCGTGCATCTGGAGGGCTACCTGGCGGTGACGCCGGATGCTCCGGCTAAGACGCTGCGCGAGATCGTCGACTCCGGACTGGCTCACCCTGGGGTACAGCACCACCTCCAACAATCTCTCGACTCCGACGCCTTTGGCGGCGCGGAATACAAGGACAAGTTACTTCGTCGCGACGAGCTGAGGATGAAGATCTTGTCGCTGATGGCGGAACGTCAGCTCGACGCGCTGCTGTACCCGACCGTCAACCAGCCTCCGGCGCCGCTAGGTCTCGACGAGCAGGGCGGAGCGATGCCCAATTGCGACCTCAGTGCCCGTTCTGGGCTGCCGGCGATCACCATGCCCGCAGGCTATACGGCAAGTGGCCTACCGGTTGGTGTGGAGCTGCTTGGACGCGAGTTCGACGAGCCGACGCTGATCGGGTTGGCCTACGCCTATGAGCAGGCGACGCGCCATCGGCGACCGCCCGACACGACACCGGCCCTGAGTCCGTAGCTGCGAGAACCGGAATCCACAGGAGGAACCATGCGAAGAGAAGCGGTGTTGTTGGCAGTGCTCGTGTTGGTCGCCACTCCGGCCCACGCCCAGGAGGAGAACTTCGACGCGGTCGAGATTCGCACCACGCAGCTCAGCGACTCGATTTACATGCTCGAGGGCAGCGGAGGCAACATCGGCGTGTGTATCGGCGACGATGGCACCTTCATCGTCGATGACCAGTTCGCCCCCCTGACCGACAAAATCACTGCGGCAATCGCCGCGGTCACCGATCAACCGGTCGGGTTCGTCATCAACACGCACTGGCACTACGACCACACCGACGGCAACGAGAACTTCGGCGAGGCCGGGGCGCTGATCGTGTCGCACGAGAATAGCCGTCGGCGCATGGAGGCCGACCAGTTCCTCGAGCTGTTCGGGCGGCCGCAGCCGGCGTATTCGGCGGTAGGCCTGCCGAAGATCACCTTCACGCGCTCGATGAGCTTCTACCTCAACGGCGAGACCATCGAGGTTTTCCACCGCGGTGCGGCTCACACCGATGGCGACGCGGTGATCTACTTCCGCACCTCCAACATCGTCCATTCCGGGGATGTGTTCGTGCGTTACGGGTTTCCGTATATCGATCAGCCCAACGGTGGCTCGATCCAGGGGATGATCCGCACGGTTGCCTATCTGGCCAGCATCACCGACGACGAGACGAAGTTCATTCCCGGCCACGGACAGCTCTCGACCCGGGATGACCTCCTCGCCTACGGCAGCATGCTCCGTACGATCCGCGACCGTGTGCAGGCACTGATCAACCAGGGCCGATCGCTCGAGCAAGTGATCGCTGCCGACCCTACGCGAGGTTACGAGGCGCGCGGCACCGGCAGGGCGGATTTCGCCAAGATCGTCTACGACAGTCTCGGCGGCGGGCAATAGCGCTCGGTTGAGAATCAGGACAGAGCTCGGCGCGCGGGTCGCCGGCGCGCCTAGATCAACAGGTGTGCCGCGAGCGCCAGCATCGGCAGCGCGATGACCGTACGTAGGCAGAAGATGGTGACCAGCTGACCCAGCGACAGCGGAATGCTGGAGTTGAGGATCAGGACGGCGGTCTCGGCGAAGAAAATCAGCTGAGTAACCGAAAGCCCTGCCAGCAGGAAGCTCGCCGTCTGGTCGTCGATGGTGCCGGCAATGAGCGCCGGCACGAACTGATCCAGCAGACCCACGACAACGCCCGGCGCCGCCGCTGCGGCTTCCGGGATCTGCAGGAAACTCAGCACCGGAACCAACGGCCGCGTCAGCAGCTGCAAAACCGGCGTATGGTGATAGGCGACGAGGGCGATGAACTCGATGGCCATTGCCGCGGGCATCATGGTGAAGAAGATGTCGAAAAGAACGTTCAGGCTGCGTCTGAGCATCGCCCGCGGGGACGGGGCACCACGGGCGCGAGTTACCGACTGTCGCACCGCCCAAGCGAATCGCGAGCTCTCGCCGCCCGTCTCTTCATGGATCTGGCGACCCACGGGCGCGTAGTAGGTATCCGGGAGCCTCGATAGCGGTGGCAGGCGCGGCGTGATCAGAGCACATGTCAGCCCCACGACGACCATTGAGGCGTAGAGGGCGACAAAGTGCTCGCCGATGCCGGCGATCTGCGACGTGATCACCACGAACGGAATGGACACCACCGAGAAGTTGGTGGAGATGACGGCCGCCTCGCGCTCCGAATAAAACCCCGATTCGAACTGCCGAATGGTGACCAGTATCGCAACACTGGAAGCGCCGACCCAAGACGCCAGCGTATCGATCGTTGCGCGGCCGGGGAGGTTGAACATGCGCTTGAAAGGCTTGCGCATCAGCGTGCCGACGAACTCCAGCAGCCCGAACTCGGTCAGGAACGGGAGCAGCAGGCAGGCGACACCGATGATCAGGAAAATCAGGCCGGCGATCTCGACATAGGCCATACCGCCGGTCTCGGCACCGTGGACCCAGGCGGGGCCGATCGTGAAGGCCGTCATCGGCGCGCCGATCCCGGCGATCACCCGCAAGGTGAGCCAGATGGCGTTGGTCGCGAAGACTTCGTGCAGAAACGGGAACCGCTGGCCGAGACTTCTTGGCCCGAGCGTAAAGACCACCGAAAGCAGTGCCCCGGTCAGGAAGATCGGCGTAGTGAACCAGGCCATCCGGTCACCGATGAGGGCTTCCAGCGTCGAGGTGATTACTCCCATCACGATCGTGACATCGCCGCCATATCGAAGCGGCACCAGGAACAGCGCGATCCCGATCGCCGACGGTACGATCACCCGCAGGTAGTCTCGTACGCGTGCCGGCGCCGGGTCGGCGATTGTTCGCTCGGCTTCCCTATCCCTCAATCGCCTTACCGAATGCTAGTGCCGGGTTGCTGATGGCCCGGGCGAGACCCACCACAGTTTCACTACGGCCTGCTAGTGTCATGAGGGACCGTATCTTCCACGATCGGCCGGATCGCGGAGCGCCTGAAGACTATAGCCAAGGGACTTGGCGATCCAATGCCGGATAGTCAATGAGGTTGTTCATGAACGTCTCGCGTACACGCCCGGTTTCGACGGGCACAGCCACCGTCCTTTCCTTCACGATCGTTTTGCTGTTGGCGGCGGTGGCACCGGCCGAGGCGCAGTTCAGGTTCGGTCGTACGGTTGCCGTGGCGGACGACGAGGTGCTCGTCGGGGAGCCCGACAACCGCATCGCGCCCGGCTTCGTCTACGTCTATCAGGCCGACGCCGGTGGCTGGCGCGAGGTACAGCGCCTGACGCGCTCTGCCGCAACCGCCGGCGACGCGTTCGGTCAGGCGATTGTGACCGCCGACGATCTGATGCTGGTCGGTGCCGCACCAGAGGGCAAGGGCGCCGTCGTGGTCTTCGAGCGCGGGGACGACGGCTGGATCGAGATCGGTCAGTTCGCATCTACCGACGGGGAATCGGGGGACGGCTTCGGTACGGCGATCGCCATGAGCGGCGATGTGGTGTTGGTAGGTGCGGCGAGAAGCGCTAACGACAGCGGCGCAGCGTACCTGTTCGGCCGCGTCGGCGACAGCTGGCAGCAGCTCGAGGCGCTGCACCCCGACGCAGCCGACACCGACGCGGGCGAGGAGCACGGCGCGGTCGACGAGGAAGAGGACGGCGCCGGCGCGCCGTCGAGCACGCGATTCGGAGCCGCGGTGGCTGTCGATGGCGATTGGGCTCTCGTCGGCGCTCCGGGTGAGTCCGGAGCAGGGAGCGTGTACGTCTTCAATCGCACCGAGGACGGCTGGCACTACTTCGACAAGATTGCGTCTGCGAACCCGGATGAGGAGGGCGGATTCGGTACTGCAGTCGTGATCGCCGACAATGTCGTGGTCGTAGGCGAGGCAGGTCCGGGTGCAGTTGGATCGGCCCATGTGTACAGGCTGGGCAACGACACCGACGGTTGGGTCGCCGACAGCATCTTGCAGCCGTTCGATGCGCAGTATGCGGCCGGCTTTGGCACGGCCCTCGCGTTCGGCGACGACGAGCTGCTGATCGGAGCGCCCGGCGCCGATGACGACGGTCGCATCTACAGCTTCAGACACGACGATAACGGCGTCTGGACCGGTGCGAGCAAGTTGGGAACTTCCGCCCTCGGCTTCCGGGCAGCTTTCGGCTCGTCCCTGGCGGTGAGTGCTGACCTGCTCGTTGCCGGCGTGCCTGAGGATGACCTCGGCGCCGGATCGGCCATCATCATGGAGCGCTCCCTCGGTGGCTGGGATCGGACCAGGGTGCTGAGCGAGTCGCTGGCCTTCGACCCGGTGGTAGGTGGCGCGGTGGAATGCGTTGGGGGCATGGCCGCCGCCTTCCCTTGCGACAACTTCGATCTCATCTCGTTCCTGCCCAACCACGTCATGGGGGGCAAGCGTGGCACCTGGGCAAACGACGTTTGGGGGTGGACGGATTCGGAGACCGGTCACGACTACGCGCTCGTGGGGCTGTCGGGGCGCACCTCCTTCGTTGACGTCACCGACCCCTACAACCCCGTCTATGTGGGGAACCTGCCAAAGACCGATGGCTCTCCCGACAGCTTCTGGCGCGACATCAAGGTGCACGCCGACCATGCCTATATCGTCGCCGATGCCGCCGAGGAGCACGGCGTACAGGTGTTCGACCTCACACGTCTACGCGAGTACGACGGTGCTCCGATCGAGTTCAGCCCCGACGTGTTGTACGACCGCATCAACAGCGCCCACAACATCGTTATCAACGAGGGCAGCGCCTTCGCCTACGTGGTCGGTGCCAGCGGCGGGGGAGAGACCTGTGGCGGCGGCCTGCACATGATCAACATCGAGGATCCGAAGGAACCGATCTTCGTCGGTTGCTTTTCCGACGTGGCGACGGGACGGGCCAGCACCGGCTACTCGCACGACGCTCAGTGCGTGATCTACGACGGTCCGGACGAGCAGTATTCGGGGCGAGAGATCTGCTTCGGATCCAACGAGACCGCGGTCAGCATCGCCGATGTCACCAACAAGCGGAACCCGGTAGCGGTGTCTCAAGCGACCTACCCGAACGTCGGCTACACGCACCAGGGCTGGCTCACCGATGATCACCGCTTCTTCTACATGAACGACGAGCTCGACGAGGCGGCCGGGACCGTCGACGGCACCCGCACGCTGATCTTCGATGTGCAGGAGCTCGACGATCCGATCCTGGTGGAGGAGTACATCCACGACACCGGCGCCATTGACCACAACCTATACGTGGTGGGCGATCGGCTGTACCAGTCGAACTACAACGCCGGGCTGCGTGTGCTTGACGTCAGCGATCCCGAGAATCCTGACCTGGCAGGATACTTCGACACGGTTCCGTGGGATGACGACAGCGTCGAGTACAGCAGCTTCTCGTGGAGCAACTACCCATTCTTCGACGGCGGCTACGTGCTCGTCACCAGCATCCGCGAGGGGCTATTCGTGGTGAAGGAGCGCTAGTGGCCTGTAACAGATGATCGTTGCCTATCGTGGTGGCACTAGCAGGCCGCCACGCGTCCGTGACGGCCTGCTAACCGATGGGAAGAGGTGTTCCTCCGCCTCCGGGCCGACCTTCGAGCGCTAGGCCACAATCAACAGATCCGCCGGCGTCATCGACAGCCGTCGGCAGCGGTCGGTCTCGTGCACGAACGTGTCGATGAGCGCCGTGCTGCCGGTGGAATAGCTCTCGTAGTTGAACACCTGGCGCTCCGGGATGATCCAGTCGCTGGTGTCCTCTTCGCCGACGCTGAAGCTCCACCAGCCGACCCAGTCCGGCGGGAAGCTGATGCCGAGCTCGTAGCCGCCGGTGTAGCCGCTGATCTCGCCGCGCTGACGCATCTGCCAGGCGCCGGTGTCCAGGTAGAACTCGCGCATGATCTTGGTGAGGTCCCTGAGCGGCATGCCGGCGCGAGCGTGAGCGGCGAGTGTTTCCATCGCCCGCCCGTTCATGTGGTAAAGGTCGGCCAGCTTCTTTGGCGGATCGCCAACGAAGAAGCCGCGGGCGGTGTTGGAGTGGTAGCGGTTCTTGACGCCGCAGATATCGCAGATGACGTGATCACCCATCTGCACCACGCGCTCCGAGGCGATGCCGTGCAGGAACGACGCGCCGCCCACCTTGATGGACGACAGCAGCCCCGACATGCCGCCGCCGGCGCGGGTCATGGCGCGTACCATCTCGCCGTAGACCTCGAGCTCGGTGACACCCGGCTGCAGGTGTTCGATGATCGCCTGCAGGCCGATGTCGCAGATGCGTGCCGCCTCGATTATGACGTCGATCTCGGCGGGTGACTTCAGCAGCTTCACGTCGGCCATGATGTCGGAGGCATCCTTGAGCGCGCAGCCGCGCGCCTCGAACACCGTCTCGAGCTGTCTCATTCGCGCCGGCACCGGCCGGTAGCTGAAGTACTGCAAACCGACGGTGCCGTTGAGCCAGCCCGCGGCCTCGAGCTCCATGGCGTGCCCTTCATACGGGCGCCCGCCGCCGCTCTGTGGGCGTCGGACATCGGTGGCGCCCGAGGTGGCCGCCATCAGGTCGTCGTGGCTGTCGAAGTGGATCAGGGTGTCATGGTCGACATGCACGGCGGTGATCGAGTTCATCCCCCACGCCTTGGGGCCGTTCTGCTGGAACCAGTTGAGCTCGATTCCGTGCAGATAGCACATGTCCTCGGGCATAGTGACGAACAACATGTCGATGTTGTCCTTCGCCATGCGCTCGCGAACTCGGTTGAGCCGTTCCTGATACTCGGCCTTCGAGAACGGCGGTGGCGGGTGCTCGCCAACGGTGGCTCCGGGAGCGACCTTGCGAGGCGTGAAGCCGCCGCCGGTGGCACCCGCGGGGCCGGCGGCGAGCAAGCCGGCAGCGGAGGCGGCCGAAGTCGCCATGAAGTTGCGTCGATTCAGCTCCGGATTCTTCATCGGGTCCCTCCAAGGCGCTGGGCGCCGGCATCGCGTCAGCCGTTCGCAACGGCGATCGCCCCGCAGTGGGTACGTCGACACGCTTGGCGCGACACTACCTCCGGAACGACGGGTTTTCCACTGGAAGACAAGATGCGTAGCATCGAATTCGATCCGGAGGCTCGGGCCCGGAAACGTTCGCCGGGCGCTACTTTTGGCCCAAGGCCACCAGGGTCACGTCGCGCACGTCGAATACCAGCGAGGTGACGATCGTCGCCACCAGCAACAGCACCCAGACGCCGTAGGGGGTCGTGGCGCGGAAACCGTCGGTTCGCATCTCGTTCTTCACCAGGTACACCAACAACGGTGTCCACAGTATGAGGTGCGTGATCCCGAGCAGGTGCACGGTACCGGTGAGCGCGAAGGTCGCCAGGCCGAGCGGCATCGTGAGCACCATCGCGGCGAGTACCCAGCGCGCTGCTGGGCGCGTCCAGACGAATAGCAGCGACGCCAGGAAGCAGATGGTCATCCAGTTGATCCATGCCTGCACGGCGGGGGATAGCGTGGCCATCTGGGCCTGCATGTCCGCAAACATTCGAATCTCCTGTACTTGATCAAGACTGCTTGAGCGCGCGACGCCGAGTTCAGGCTAGCGCGTCGTTGCAGGTAACGAGCTTCTTTTCCGGTACGGTCATTCCGGACTCTATAGCAGGCAACTTGGCCGGACGCCGCACACATCGGATGATGTGACCGGATCTCATACGTCCAGAACCCCTCGGCAGCCCCATGGCCGTCCGGTCCCCGTCGGCCCAAGAGAGGAACCACCGCGTGTCAACGAATTCGACCTTGAATGGAAAGACCCTGTTTATCACCGGTGCCAGCCGTGGCATCGGCAAGGCGATCGGGCTGCGGGCGGCGCGCGATGGTGCCAACATCGTGATTGCCGCAAAGACGGTGCAGCCGCATCCGAAGCTGCCGGGAACGATTCACACGGCTGCCGCGGAGGTCGAGGCCGCTGGCGGTGGCGCGCTGGCGTGTCAGGTCGATATCCGCTTCGAGGAGCAAGTGGAGGCTGCTGTCTCGCAGGCAGTCGAGAAGTTTGGCGGTATCGACATCCTGGTCAACAATGCCAGCGCCATCAGCCTCACCGGCACGCTGCAGACCGCCATGAAGCGGTACGACCTGATGCACTCGATCAACACGCGCGGCACGTTCCTGTGCTCGAAGGCGTGCATCCCACATCTGAAGAAGGCCGACAACGGCCATATCCTCAATCTGTCGCCGCCGTTGAATATGGAGGCGCGGTGGTTCGCGCCGCACGTCGCCTACACGATGGCGAAGTTCGGTATGAGCATGTGCGTGCTGGGTATGGCGGAGGAGCTCAAACAGGACGGCATCGCTGTGAACGCACTGTGGCCGCGTACGGTCATCGCTACCGCCGCGGTGCAGAACTTGCTGGGCGGCGACGAGGCGATCAAGCGCTGCCGCAAGCCGGAGATCCTGGCGGACGCGGCGCATGCCATCCTCACGAAGGACAGCCGCGAGTACACTGGCAACTTCGCCATCGACGACGAGATCCTCACCGCCGAGGGGGTGACAGATCTCGATTCTTATGCGATGACTCCGGGCGGGGAGCTGCTCCCCGACTTCTTCGTTTGAGAGGGCAATCATCATGGCGCGAGTGGTCCGCGTTCCGCTGCAGCGACTCATTCCCGAGAACGTCGAAGGGTTCGGAGAGGTGATTTGCGATCTCGACGACGTACGTCCAGTGATTCGCGAGGGCGAGATGGTGTGCGATCACATGGAGATGGTGCGCCGCGGCGACGAGCTGTACTTCACCAACCTCGCGGTCGGCGAAGAAGGTGTGGTGGCCACGGTTGTCGATGGTGCTGCGCGCGTCAGCCACGTCAACTACCACAGCGACGCTACGCAGGCGTTCATCGGTGCCGAGCGCCGGCCGACGATCTTCCTGCTCGCCAAGCCGACCGACGACCCGCAGCCGGAGGACTTCGTGGCGTTCTACTCTGACGGCTCGGTCGGTATGAGCATGCTGCCCGACGTCTGGCACACCTCGCCGCTGCCGGTGGAGGGCAGCCAGTTGTACGAGAACACCCAGGGCAACGGCTACCACCATGCCACCGTCGAGCACGAGTTTCTCGACCACGGCGTGGTGCTGGAAGTGCCGCTTCAGGCGCCGGAAGAGCAGTAGGCCGGGATCGGCGTGCAGCCTTAGAGCGCCGAGCGTGCGTGGACTCGCTGCGGCGTGGTTGGGTCTTGCTGTGCTGGGGCCCACGAAGGGCGAGGCGGTGGCGGTGTCCACCGGTCCCGGATCTGTGGAAGCTCGGGAGGCGGCTGCACCGCTGCGAGGATCGCAGGCTGCTGATTCCGGGGAAACCACGCTCCATGCGATGCGGGTCGCACAGGCGCCCGAGGTCGACGGCGCGCTGAATGAAGAGGCTTGGGGCGAGGCCGTTCCGTTCGATGCGTTCATCCAGCAGGTGCCCGACACCGGCGCGGCGGCCAGCGAGCGCACCGTAGTGCGGATTCTCTACACCGACGCCAACCTGTACTTCGGCGTGTGGGTGTTCCAGCGCGACCCCGACACCGTGCTTGCCAACGAGCTGCGCTACGACCAGCCGCAGATGCACCGGCAGGACGACACCATCTCAATCATCCTCGACACCTTCCACGATCATCGCAACGGCTACGAGTTCATCTTCAATCCGCTCGGGACGCGCAACGATTGGGCCTGCACCGACGAGGGGCGCCACTGGAACCAGTCCTGGGATCCGGTGTGGGACGTGGTCACCAGGATCAACGAAGAGGGTTGGACCGCGGAGGTCGAGATCCCGTTCAAGAGCCTGCGGTTCCAGGGCGACGGCGGCCGCTGGGGCATCAACATCCGGCGCGCGATCCTGCACCGTAACGAATGGGTTCACGCGACGGCCATATCTCCGGCGTACACGCACCCGTCGCAGGGCATCGGCAAGCTCTCGTCGGCCGCCGATTTGGATGGGCTGGAGGGAATCGGCGTCGGTCACAACATCGAGATCAAGCCCTACGTTTCGATCGACTCGAGTGCGCGAGTGGAAGGGCTGGAGCGTCCACAGTCGGGTGTCGAGCCAGGGCTCGATCTCAAGTACGGCTTCACACCGAGCCTGAACCTCGACCTGACATACAACACTGATTTTTCCCAGGTCGAGGTTGACGAGCAGCAGATCAACCTGACGCGCTTCGGGCTGTTCTTTCCGGAGAAGCGCACCTTTTTTCAGGAGGGGCGTGGGATCTTCGACTTTGGTGTGAATCGTGGGAACTACCGTGTGCTGCCGTTCTTCAGTCGCAGGATCGGCCTGGAGGATGGGACGCCCGTGCCGATCGGCGGCGGCGGTCGCGTTACCGGCAAGATGGGCGACTACAGCATAGGTGTCCTAGGGCTCCGAACCGCGGCGGAAGGGGAACACGTGCGCAACGATTTCTCCGCTGTGCGCGTCAAGCGCGACGTTCTGGGTCGATCCAGCGTCGGCATGTTGTTCACCGATCGTCGCTCCGCTGGCGACGGCGCTAGCAACCAGGTCTTCGGGCTCGATGCCAAGGTGCCGTTCGGAGCACGCAACACGGTGGACCTGTTCTGGGTAAAGAGCAGCGATGAGCGGGGCGGCGAGAGCTCCACTGCGTATCGGGCGCACCTGCTGCTGGAGAACGATCTGCTGGGCTTCGAGACCGACTGGATGCGGGTCGGAGATGCGTTCGACCCCGGTGTCGGCTTCGTTCAGCGACGCGGCATGAACCGGCGCTATGTCAAGGCACAGGTGAGCCCGCGTCCGGAGCGATTCGGCATTCGCAGAGTCTTCTTGCGTACGGAGCTGGATTACGTAGAGGACTTGCACGGGAGTCTGGAGACGCGGATCTGGACCGAGAGCCTGACCATCCAGTCCGAGCATGAGGACAACCTGACGTTCAGCTGGCAGAGCTCGGACGAGGTGATTCGGGCGCCCTTTCTGGTCGCCGGGGTCCTGCCGGTGGCGCCGGGCAGCTACGGGTTCGACGACTGGCAGCTGCGCATGGGGACGTCACAGACCCGCAGCCTGTTCGCCACCCTGCGACTCCGCGGCGGCGGCTTCTTCGACGGCAGCCGCTCCGATCTCTCTGCCGACGCGTTCCTGAAAGCCAGTCGGCACCTGCGGGTCGACGCCGGCTACTCCAACAGCAGGATTCGCCTGTCCTCCGGGCGGCTCAATGCGACCCTCCTGCGCTTCCGCGGCACCTATGCCTTCAACCCGCGCATCTGGGCGGCAACGCTGGTGCAGTGGAACAGCGTCAGTCGCGAGCTCGGCGTCAACGCCCGGCTGCGCTACACCTACCGACCCGGTAGCGATCTCTACGTGGTGATCAACGAGCGAGCTATCAGCCCGGAGAGCATGTGGCTGCTGCGCGAGCGCAGCCTGATCGTCAAGTGGACCTACTTGCTGCGGCTCTAGCGAGGCGGCGGCGGCCATCCACTCCGGCGTTATCGCAGCCCGACCTGGCCCTTGACCGATTCCAGCAGTCTGCCGGCGTCGTAGCCGATGCCGTCCTTGAAGACCGTGACCACGTTGCGGATCACGCTGGCTGCGGTGGTGAGATCGCCTTCGAGAACGGCCAGATCCGCCAGCATGCCGACCGCGACTGTGCCGCGCTCGCGGTCGACGCCGAGCACTTTGGCGCCGTTGGCGGACATGATGCGAACTGCCTCTTCGGGTCGAAATCCGGATTCGACGAACAGCTCGTAGTTCCGATGATCGCCGAATCCCGGTAGCGCACCACCGGCAGGGTCGACACCGCTGGCGAGTACACCGCCGGCCGCGACAAAAGCGCGATTGAACGCCATTGCGTTGGTCAGCAGCCCCTTCATGAAGGCGCGCTCCTGGGCCGTCTCGCGGGTGCGCTCACGAAGCTCCTGGTACTCCTGGCGCAGGCGTGGAGTCATCATCTCCAGCGCTCGCGGGTGTACGTCGGGCCGATCCGGGATCCTCCACTCGAACACCGACAGCGTCGAGGTCAGCGGCACGCCGTGGGCGACGATGTGGCGGATAGATTCCTGCACCTGCTCGCTGTCGATGTCGAGGCTGGCGAGTGTGGCGGTCATCTGCGGCGGGCAGACGTCGACCTCCTTGCCGGGGACGAAGTCGCTCATTGTGATGAAGGAGTGCTCGAGGTTGTCGATGCCCAACTCGACGGCCTCGCCGTGGGTCACCGAACACAGGTGCGCGGTCACCTTGATGCCGCGCTTGTGGGCCTCGTCGATCGCCGCCCCCAGCGTCTCCCGGCTGATGCTGGTGTAGGCCTTGATCCACTCGATGCCTTCCTCGTCCCAGTAGGCCACCAACCGGCGGGCGTCCTCCGGGGTGGCTGTCTTGGGCTCGACGGTGTCGAGTGGGTTCGTGCTGTTGTCCAGGTACGGGCCGGTGACGTGCATGCGCGGCCCGGGGACGTCGCCGCGATCGATTTGAGCTTTGACGTTGAGGTCGCTGTACGCCAGCACGGTGCCGGTGGTGCGAATCGTGGTGACGCCGCTGCCCAGGTACAGGCGCGGTGCCGAGAACACCATCTGGCTGTAGATCGCCCCCGGCGAGGTGTAGAAGGTGTGGTTGTGCAGCCCGACGAGACCGGGAATGACGGTGTGGCCACCCAACTCCAGCACCTCGGCGCCGGATGGGATGCTGACTTCGCCGGCGGCGCCAACAGCCGCGATGCGCCCGTGGCGGATAAGCACCGTCTGTCCACTTGCCGGCGGCGCGCCGGTACCGTCGATCAGCTGGACATCGGTCAACGCCACGACTTCGGCGTCGACGCTGACAAACTCCATCGTTCCCGGGGCGAGCGCGGATGGCGCCTGCGCCGCCGCGACGCTTGCGAGCGTCGCCATGATCATCGCGTAAGTAGAGGTTCGCATCGGTCTACTCCTGCACGCGAAGTGTCAGTGCCACGTCCTGGCGCCGATAGAGGCAAATCCCGTTAACGTCCTCGCAGACGTAGTAGAGGGCGTATCCCGGGAGCTTCAACTCGCCGTCCGTTGCGGTGTCCGGGACGCGAATCTCGAACTCGACCGTGCGCAGCTCCAGGCTCACGGTCTGTGTTGGGTTGGCGACCGTCAGGACACGGTGATCAACCTGCCATTCGTCGGGCGGCTCGATCCAGAAAACGAGATCATCGACCTCGTTGTTCCAGTGCGCCTTGATCGCGTCGTTGGGTAGGAACGTCACGTGAGCGCGGGTGCTGGCCCCCGGTGCAACGGTGCCCGGCACCAGAGTGCTCTCGGCGACCACGTAGGTGCCGTCGTCGCGCAAGATACGCTCGTCGATCACCGGCGGGGCGGTGGCGTCGGCGGTAAAGGCGGGTGCTGGCTGGGCAAACTCTGCGCCGCCAGGCTCCACGACAAGCTCCGCTGGCGTCTCGCCACGGGCGCTGATCTCGGCGCGCGCCGTCGGAACCCAGTCGTAGAAGGGGTACGGCTTGTCGAGCCGCGGTCCGTACTGCTGAATGCGTCGCCGCCAGATGTAGTTGTTGGGGTCGACCGTCAGAGCCGCCTCCCAGTAGTGCACGGCGCGCTGGAAGTCGCCTGGCCGGGCGGACGGGGAGTCGTAGCGGCGTCGGACTGCCACGCCGGCGCGGAACAGGCCGTAGCCGTGCTCCGGGTCTGCCCCGGCCGAGTCGGCGAACGCATCGACGATGGTGTCGATCTCGTCATCGCCACCCCAGCGATACAGATCTTGAGCCCGCTGACGAGCCGGATCCAACGTCACCGACCGGTTCGGTGCGACACCTCTGGGTGCCTCGAACGGCACGTCGACGAAGGTGCGGCGCAGCTGGTCCGGATTCTCCAGCGGCGGGTGTATTTGCCGGATGATGCCGTGCTCGTCGATGGCCAGGGTCAATGGCACGACGTCGATTTCCAGCAGGTCGAGAGAATCCACCAGCACCGGCCATTCCATCTGCTTCCATTGCATGAACAGGCGCGCACGATCCGGGTGCTGCTCCTGCACGATGCCGATCATCTGGATGTCGCCGGCCGCCTGCCAGGCTGCGGTTGCTTCGTGCCACCCGGGCACGTGCACGCGGCAGCCTGCTCACCACGACGCGAACACGTGCAAGATCAGCTTGTGGCCGCGAAAATCCGCGACGCTGCGACGAGTGCCCTCCAGATCGGGCAGTGGGATGGTCGGGAACGGGCGGCCGATCTCTAGCGCGTGCTCGCTCTGCGGCACAGGCGCGGTCGCTGGAAGCACCGCCACTAGCATCACCAGGGCTCCGAGGGTCGCCGCTCGCGTGGTCATGTTCTGTCTCCGGATTCGGGGCAACGTACGCGCTCGCCGCACCAGCCGAGGCCCGTTCGCCTCCCGGCGCAGTCTACCCTGGTGATGCCGTGGTTCACCAAGAGCCCGACGACGTAGTGGCCTGTAAAAAGACACTGGTCTCCCCATAGGTGCGCGTGACGATGAGCTTTGGACGGTCTGCAGGAGATTGGCTGTGGCGGAGCCTGGCGGCGAGTTTGGCCGCCGTGTGCGTGGCAACGTTGCCGGTGCCGCTACCGGTCGATGCGCAGCTGCCGGTCGATGCTGCGACGGAAATCTGGCAAGGCGATGCGGATCAACGGCTGGCGATCGCGGATCGTCTGGCCGCGGCGGGCTCCTTCGACGAGCTCTACGCAACACTCGAAGCCGGTCCTCGTTACGACGGCACCTCGCCCACGGGACGCCTGTTGCGCCGCCACCAGATCGGCGGTGTCGAGCATCCATACCTGGTCCAGGTGCCGGACGACTATGATCCGGCGCGCCGCTACCCGGTGCGGGTATACCTGCACGGCGGGGTTGCTCGCAGCGAGATCCCCGACAACGGCGGCTGGTGGCGCGATCCGGATCGTTTGCTTAGCTCCGACCATATCGCCGTGTTCCCGGCGTCGTGGGGTGCCTCCAAATGGTGGCAGGAAAGCCAGCTTCATAACCTGACGGCGATCCTCGCCAGCTTGAAGATGACCCACAACGTCGACGAGAACCGGGTGCACATTATCGGGGTCTCGGACGGGGCCACCGGCGCGTGGTACACGGCGTTTCGCGACCCCACGCCGTGGGCCAGCTTTGTGCCGATGATCGGCCACCCAGCGGTGCTCGCCAGCCCACGGGTCGACGTCGAGGGTCAGATGCACGTGGTCAACCTCCGCTGTCGCCCGTTCCTGGTGTTCAACGGTGAGGTCGATCGGTTGTATCCGGCGCGCAGCGTTCGGCCGTACATCGAGCTGTTTCGCGGCGCCGACGTGCAGGTGGAGTTCATCGAGATCGCCGGCGAGGGACACACGGTGCGATGGTGGCCGGAGCGCGCCGACCGCATCGACGAATTTCTCACGTCGACGCGGCGCGATCCGTTGCCGCGCCGCCTCAGCTGGGAGACCGAGGACGTCACGCGCTTCAATCGCTCCCACTGGATGGTGATCGAGGCGCTGGGGCCGGCTGCCGGCGACGCCACCTTGCCGGACATCGAGCGCCGACTGCCGGGTGCTTCCAATCTGCTGGTCGGATTTCCGCGGTCGGCGTCGAGTGGCCGTGCCGAGGCCACGGTTGACGGGAACGATATCGAGATCCGCTCGCGCGGAGTGCGTCGTGTGCGATTGTTGTTGTCGCCGCGTCAGTTCGACCTGTCCCGCGCCGTGCGCGTACGGGTCAACGGCACCGAGCGCTACGCTGGCGTGGTTGAGCGGAGCAATCGGACGTTGTTGCGCTGGGCGGCGCGAGACCTCGATCGGTCGATGCTTTTCGGCGCCGAGCTGGAAATCAGAATTCCGCCAGCGCGAGGGTCCCTGTAGCGGGGGTGCGGAGGCGGTGCCCGTTGCCGCTTCCGGGCGATCTGGCTAAAGTCCGCCCCAGTTGCCACTGTTGCCCGGCGTGAGTTCTGGTCCTGACTGAACTGGTAGGTGAGACATGAACAACCGAGCGGTGCGTACAACTGGTTTCGTCGGCCCGATCGTGCTGGCAGCGATCGTGACGCTGGCGGTATCTCCGGCCTCTGGACAGTGGGCTCAGGCGCCGCCCCGGGAGGTCGTGATCACCGGCGGCTGGTTGTTCGACGGCATTCGCGACACGCGTGTCCGTAACACCGGCATCGTAATCCGCGACGGTAAGTTCATCGAGGTTGGCGCCGACCTGCAGGGACGCTACTTTCCTGCAGCTCGAGTGATCGAGCTCGACGACGGCGCCACGGTCTTGCCGGGCATGATCGATCTTCACGCGCACCACAATATGAACATGGTCGGGGTAGGGCGGGCCGAGGAGGTGACTTACAACTCGATGATCTTCCTGGCCAACGGAGTTACTGCCACCTGGTCGGCGGGGGAGTTCTTTCCCGAGCGGGTGATCGAGGCGCGCGATCGCATCGATCGTGGCGAAGCAATCGGGGCGCGGGTGTTCGCGTCCGGGCCGTACTTCGGTGCCTTCCGGTGTGAATACCAGATCCAGACTGCCGAGGACGACTGTATCGGGTGGCCCAACGACATCACCGAAACCGAGATTCGGGCCGAGGTGGACTACTGGGCCCAACGCGGCGTCACCAGCATCAAGATCAAGCAGTCGACGCCGGACGAGATGCGCATTCTCATCGACCAGGCCCACCGGCGAGGTATGACCACCACGAGTCACCTCGGCAACTATGCCGGTAGCTACGACGTCGAGCCCGAGGACGCTATCGCCATGGGGCTCGATCGGATCGAGCATTGGATCACGCGGGGTGGCGAACCGGAGCCCGGCGAGCTCGAGCGCCTGATCGGGCTGTTTCTGGACGAGCAGGTTTACTTCGATGCCAACCTGCAGATGTTCGGCGGCAACATGTCCAATCATTCGCAGCTCGATATGGTGTGGGTGGACGAGTACAAGTTCTTCACACCGTACGCTCAGGCACGAATCAGGGAGCGACTGGCTGCCGGCTCGTCACCGGCGGATGTCTACGTCGAATCAGAGAGCTTCCGCCGGCGTATGGCCGAAGTCGGTGCGCTGTTCGAGTCCGGCGGCGGCGACCTGCTCATCGTCGGCACCGACGAGCCGACCTCCGGCCCCTGGCTTCCCGGGTTCGCTTACCAGCGCGAGCTGATGGTTATGGCGCATGCGGGTTTGCCAGCGGCGGCGGTGCTCAAGGCGGCGACGATCAATGGCGCGCGGGCCCTCGGCGTCGTTGATCGTCTGGGCTCGATCGAGCCCGGCAAGCTGGCGGACCTGTACGTGGCCGAAGGGAATCCACTGGTGGACATGTCGACCGCTCGCAATGTCCGTCTGGTGATCAAGGCCGGAGTTGTCTACGACCCGCAGGCACTACTGAAGTCGGCGGAGGGCAAGATCGGGCCGGCCGGACCCGACGATCACGCTGCCTGGGAGCTCAAAGTCAAGCCGCTCACCAGGCAGTAGCCTGATTGCACGCGGCAGTTCTAGGCTCGTCCAGCCACGGCGCGCAGGAGAGCGAGCCGCGGTGATCAGTCTGGCATCTCGACGCCCAGCGCGCCGTCCTGGGTGGCTCGGACGCAGAGGTACTCGAGCGCGATCGCGGCGCCGGCAAGCGAGGTGATCTGAGCGTGATCGTATGGAGGAGCAACCTCGACGAGGTCCATCCCGGCGTAATCGATATGCGTTAGTTGTCGCAGGATCGCCATTGCCTGATGAGTCGTTAGGCCTCCCGGCACGGGGGTGCCGGTGCCGGGAGCGTACGCCGGGTCGAGGCAGTCGATGTCGAAGGTCAGGTACGCTTTGCGGTCGCCGACGACTCGCTGGATTGCGACGGCGATCTCGTCTGCCGGCGAGCTGTGCACTTCATCGGCGTAGATGACCCGCATGCCGAACGATCGTTCGCCGGCGTAATACGTGCGGATGCCCACCTGCACCGACCGCTCCGGGTCGATGATCCCTTCCTCGATGGCGAGCCCGAACATCGTGCCGTGGTCGATGCGATCGCCCACGTTGGGCTCGACGTCGCGGTGCGCGTCGAACTGGATGAGCGACAACGGTCCGTGCACCTCGGCGTAGGCTCGCAGGATTGGATACGTGACGTAATGATCGCCGCCGATGGCCAGCGCCGACGCCCCGCCGGCGATGATTCGTGCGATGTGCCGCTCGATCACCCGGGGCGCGTCGGCGATGTTGCCAGAGTCGAGTTCGCAATCCCCGTAGTCGGCGACCGCGAGCGTATCGAACGGATCGAACATCCAGGGCCACTGCGGCCCCCAGGCGAAGTTCGCCGACGCCCGTCGCACGCCCTGCGGGCCCAGCCGGGTCCCGGGGCGATTACTGGTTGACTGATCGAAGGGGATTCCGGTGATCGCGATGTCGACGTCGGTAAGGTCGCGGGTGTACTTGCGGCGCATGAACGACAGTGCGCCGGCGTATGTCGACTCGATGACGGTGCCCTTGAGGCTATCGCGGCGAAAGGCCGCATCGCCGAGCGGTGGGCCCTCATCGCTCACGTTCGCGTTCCCTCACTTGAGCTGGACGAGTTGTTCCGGATCTACCCGCACCACCAAGTAGGTGATGTCCGTTTGCAACTCGCTGAACCCGTGCGGTACACCGGCGGGGATGATCACCATATCTCCCGCTGAGATCTGCCGACTCTCGCCGCCTCGGATGCCGCTGCCGAACGAACTCGGGCCGGTAAGCTGCTTGACGACGTCGCCATCCGGCGGTAGCCGGCGTTTGTCGACTAGCTCGCCACCGGTGATGAGCGTTCCGGAGCCCGCTACAACCCTGTAGACCTCGGTCTGCTGATCGTGTTCGATGGCGCCGCCGGGAGCCGAGGCCGGCCGCTGCACCACGCCGACACCGACGTTGTAGCCTCCCGTGTCGACCATGCGGAATTGCACGTCGCTGACACGACCGTCCGGCGCTGCTTCGATGACCGCGCGGATGTCAGCATCCGTTATGAGGGTAGCAACGGCGGACTCAGGCGCCTGCGGAAGCGGGCCTCCCGGCGCGGCGGTCAGATGGAGAGCCAGCATGGCGATCAAGCCGGCGAACACGTTGCTCATGATTGTCTCCTTGGCGGGAGTTTCTCGAAGACGGCGATTTCGAGGGCGGTTACTCGAAGACCCAGGGTCCTAGCGGCACGTCGTCCTTGCAGCTGTCGTCGACCTCTGCGCGGGGGTCTTCCAGAAAGCTCTTCATCATCTCCGTGCGACAAGTGCCCGGGATTCCATGCCCCAGCGCCGAAAACTCCACCAGCTGCAGATTGGGCATCGTCTGCGCCACATAGTGCCCCCAGCGAATGCCGCAACAGGAGTCGACCTGGCCATGCAGCGACAGGCCGGGAACGTCGGAATCGAAGCGATTGTTGTGTTCCGGGGGCACGGCTCCGTCGACACCCCACCAGGCACAGATCTTGAGATCCTCGTAGCCCAGAAGAGCCGGCTCGCGTTCGAGCATCGCGAAGACATCGTCCTTGGTCGGTCGGTTGGTGCCCATATCGCCGCAGATGTGGGCCAGATAGTAGCCGTAGGGAAGTATGCCGGAGGTCTCGTCAGCCGAGACCTCGACCCATTGATCGGTAGCGAAGAAATCGTCCAGCGCCGAGTAGTCGTGGCGTCGGATCCGCGCCAGCACGTTGGGCAGCTTCATGTAGACGTTCTCGAAATCCCGATAGATCTTGCCCATCAGCGCGACGCCGTCGAACGACAGAGTCAGCTGCTCGCCGGTCGCGGTCTCGACGACGCTCAAGAAGGGACGATCGTCCAATGTCCGGCGGGCGCGATCGATCTCGTAGTACCAGGCGGGCAGCATTTCGCGGCAATGCGGATCGGAGGCCACGCACCTGCCCAGGATATCGGTTGTCTTCTGCTTCACGGTGTAGAACTCGTCGATCGCGGCGCGATTGCGGTACTCGCCGAACCACGGCGCTCCGAGGATCATCGAACGCACGTGTTCCTGGTAGTAGCGGAGGTACGAGATCGCTCCGCCTCCGCCGGTCGACCATCCCAAGATGTTGATCTTGTCGTAGCCCAGTAAGGCGCGGATATCGTCGACATCGCGGGAAACGTCGTACTCGTTGTATTTGGAAACGTCGATGCCCTCGCCAACGAGCTTGTTGTAGCAGCGCTCGACGGACTCGGCATGGATGCGCAGCCGCTCACCGGTGTCGGTCGATGAGACGATCGCCGGCGACAGCTGGTTGAACCACGGTGCCAGCTGACTGCCCGGACACTCGAGGTGCGGCTTGGCGTGGGCGAACCCTCGGTGATCGATGAGCACGAGCGATCGGTCACCGGTGACCTCGCGTAGCCATTCGAAGCTCCGAAGGGGCGACCCGCCGGGCCCACCAGGAAAATAGAACAGCGGGTCGGAATCGCCGTCTCCTTCCCGCGGCGGAATCACTCCCAGAGGCAGCTCGACAATGGTCCCGTTGGGACGGTCGCGGTCCTCCTGCCCGAAGAACCGGTAGCAATCGGCGTTGGCGGCTACCAGAGCTTCGGTGACGCACTCGGCGGCCTCGATCCGCGGGATCGTGGCCTCCTGGGCATCCAAGGGTCCGCAGAACAACATCACCAGGGCGCCTGCGAGTGTTCGAGCGATGGGGATCACCGACGATGCTCGGTGTTGGCTCAAAGTAGGTCTCCTGATCGAACGCGGGGCAGGGGCACGCGACCAGTAGGATGGAGCCCCACGTCAGCGGACGCAACAGATGGCCGAGATGGCGACGCTGGAAAGGTCGTGTTTCGTCACCTGGCCTCGGACTCGGTATCTCGTTTGGTAGTCTGTTGAGCAACTCGACTATCCTCCCCATAGCCTTGGTCAGACAATATGGTGCCGGCTACGATGTCGCATTGGCGGACGCCCCGCGTTTGAATCCCCACCCGGCCAGCAAGTAGCTTTTCGGTGAGGTCTGGGATGAACCTGCGCGCAGGAGAGTTTCGGTGAAAGAGCCCTACAACCCGATCCGGGTTCTCGGTCTCCTCTTAGCGTTGACCACCGCCGGTCTACCGGTATCGAGCGACGTCGCGATCGCGGGTACTGGTTGGTACGCGGCATCGTTCCGGATGCCGTCGCAAGAGGCCGTGCCGGTGCAACTGCCGCAGGCGCCGATGTTCCGGTCGGCGGTGACGCGCGTGCGGGTTGACGCCATCGTTACCGACAAGGACGGCAACTTCATCGATGACCTGACATCGGAGGAATTTCGTGTCTTCGAGGACGGCGTCGAGCAGGAGATCCTGAACGTCCAGTTCGTCAGCCTGACGAGCGGCCAGGTAAGGAATGTCGCCTCCCGCGCCGCGTCGGCACCATCGGGGAGCGGTCGCAGCGCGCCGGCCGAGCCGCAAGGCCCCGCCGCCGCGCCGACGGAATCCGTGCCGATCCGACGAAGCCCTGCGAGCCTTGGCGCGGTCGTGTACCTGGTCGACTTGCCCAGCCTCGATCGGACCAACAAGCCGCGGCTGGCGAAGACATTCGAGGAGTTTCTGGAGGGAGAGGGCGACCTGGACGTGCCCCGTAGCGTGTACATGATCGATCAGGGCGGCACGGTGAGGGAGTTGGCGCCGCTGACGACCGATCGGGAAGTGCTGCGCAATGCGGCCGACTCAGTGAGCGACGCGGCGCTGACCAGCACTTCGATCTTCACCCGTATGGAACGCGAGTACCAACCGTTGATGCAGCAGGCCATTGACGCGCAGAACTCGCCCACGACCGGTGTACGGCGGGCGGCCGACGCTACCCCAATCACCGTGCTGCAGATCGTCGAGACTCTGGAGCGCAAGGCCCAACGAGATGGCGAAATCGAACGAATGCGGGGTGAGCAAACTCTCCGCACGCTCCTGCAGTTCACCAACGCGCTGTCGGCGATGGAGGGGCGCACCGCCCTGGTGTGGATCTCATCGGGCGCCATGATTAGCGAGGGGGGACCGTACTCTGCTTTTGCGGCCGCAGTACGGGAGGCCGTAGATGCCCCGATCGGGCCGTCGACGCTGGCGAGAACGGCCCCGGACAGGCGCATCCTAGACCTGATGGAGGAGGTCTACGAGACCGCGAACACCGGCAATGTCAGCATCTATTCGGTCGACCCGCGGCCAATCTCGGCGCTCAACAACCTCGGTACTAGCGCCGCGATCGGGCAAGGGCTGGTCTCGACGGCGCTGCGGCGGCATGTTCGCCCGGCGTACCGTGACCTCACCGCGCCACTGGTCGACGTAGCGGCCAAGACTGGCGGCCGTGCGTTCATCGGTTGGGGCGACCTCGACCGAGCTTTCGAGGAGCAGTACAACGACTCGACGCAGTTCTACTTGGTCTTCTACGAGCCGCCGGCACCGCACGAGGATGGCGAGTACCACGAGATCGAGGTACAGGTGACGTACCCGGATGCCGAGGTGCGAGCGCGACCGGGGTATCGGGAGCTACCCGATTCCGAGCTCAAGACCCGCAAGGTAGCGGCGGCGCTCGCGTTGCCCGGATCGGTCATCGGCCGCCCGGTGCCGGCGACGGCGTTCCATCGATTTGCTGCCGACGGCTCTGCCAGGATTATGCTTGTCGCTGGGTTGCCACGGCCGGCGGAGACGGTCACTGGTAGCTGGGCGCCGGCGTTCGGCGGCGTCTCGCCGGACGAGATTCCCGAGGAGTTGATCGACGTGCTCGGGATCCCGTTCTTCCGCGTGCACGCGATCGCCCTGGACCGCGCTGGAGGGATCAGCGGCGAGACCCACGAGGTAGTACAACCGCGCGCCGACCTGGCGGAGTATGCGCCCGATGCTGCGTTTCGACACTTCCGCTACACGACCGAGTGGGCCGTCGAGCCCGGGACGTACGATATCCGCCTGTTGATAGCCGAGGACGGCGGTGATCGTCTCGGCACGTCCAGGCTGCAGGTGAGCGTCCCGGTGAGCGAGAATCGGTGGGTGATGGCCGACCCGATGTTGGTAGCGGTGGATACAGAGAAGGGGCTGAGGCCACTATTGGACCAGGGGTTGCCCGCCGGTATCCCGATCGCTGCGAGCGTTCAGGTCAGCGGCGCGACGAGCCCACACGTCTCGGCGTCCATCTTCCACCGCGCCACGCGGCTCACGATCGCGGAGGTACCGGCCCAGGCATTGCAGCCAGAAGGCCCGAGGCTACACGGCGGTGTTCTACCGTTGCCTTACTTGGACCCTGATGAGTATTTGGTCGAGTTGCAAGTGGTCGATACGACGGCCAACGGGCAATCGGTGCGGGTGCTTCCTCTGGAAGTGGTCGAAGGCAACTAGTCGTCGGGCCGCACGCCCGCCAGCTGCCGTCGCCGCGTCAGCAATCCGACGCAGATAGTGCCGCTTGACCGATTTCGAGCAATGAGCGGCCGGAACTCGACATGACCGATCTCTCCTCTGTCTCAGCCCGTACGCCTCGCCTGGCATCGCTCGATGCCCTGCGTGGTTTCGACATGTTCTGGATCATCGGCGGCGAGGGCATCTTCCACGCCCTGGCGGAGCTCACGGGCTGGTCGCTGGCGATATGGGCGTCGCGCCAGCTCCACCACGTCGAGTGGAACGGGTTCGTCTTCTACGACCTGATCTTTCCGCTCTTCCTGTTCATCGCGGGTGTGGCGATGCCGTTCTCGCTGATTGGACGCCTGGAACGCGGCGAGGCGAAGCGGACGCTCGCCATGCGCATCGTGGGACGCGGCCTCGTGCTTGTCGTGCTCGGGGTGGTCTACAACAACGGGCTCTTCCAGGTCAGTGCGGAGCAGATGCGGTACCCCAGCGTGCTCGGCAGAATCGGATTGGCGTATATGTTCGCGGGCCTGATCGTGTTGAACTGCCGCCTGCGGGCGCAGGTCGCCTGGTTCGTGGGCCTGCTGCTGGGCTACTGGGCCGCGATGATGCTGATTCCGGTACCCGGGTATGGGGCCGGTCAGCTGACGGTGGAGGGGAGCCTAGCGGCCTATCTGGATCGCCTACTGATCCCCGGTCGGCTACACCTCGGGGTGCATGACCCGGAAGGGCTCTTGTCGACTGTACCGGCGATCTCGACGGCGCTCCTGGGAGCTTTCGCCGGGCGCCTGCTGCGCAGCGATATGCCGCACCTGACGCCGGCGGGCAAGGCCTGGGTCCTGAGCGCGGCCGGGGCGCTCGGCTTGCTCCTGGGGTCGCTGTGGGATCTGGCCTTTCCGATCAACAAGAACCTGTGGACGAGCTCGTTCGTGCTGTATGCGGGTGGCTGGAGCCTGCTGCTGCTGGCTGCGTTCTACGCGGTTCTCGACGTTTGGGGCAAACGGCGATGGGCCACGTTTTTCGTGGTCATCGGCATGAATTCGATTCTGATCTACATGGCCGGGTCGATCTTCGACTTCGGCCACACGACGGATTTCTTCGTGCAAGGCTTGCTACGACCGTTCAGCGAGCCCGCCCGGGCCGCCCTGTGGTGGAGCAGCTTCGTGCTCATCGAGTGGTCCTTGCTATACGTCCTTTATCGCAAACGCATCTTCCTGAGCATCTGAAGCAGTGGGCGGTCACAAGCGCTCTGCGGGGCTCCTGGCCCGGAGAGCGTCCAGCCGCTGTAGAATCCGATTGCCTCTGGCCGAGGCTCGAGCTCGATTGCGCGGAAGGAGAACTCTCCATGAGACGCGAAACCGCGGCGACGCTGGCACTGATTACGCTTGCGGCGGCGCTGCAGTCGTTCCCGGTGTCTGCGTTCGCCCAGCAGACGGCGGCCGAGCTCGAGGAACAGATAGTTCGCCGGGCTCAATGGCACATAGAGCACGACGAGCCCGAGTTCGCCCTGCGCCTGCTCGAGGGCCTTCTGGACGAGAACGATGACGTCTGGACGGCACAGTTCCTGCGCGGCATGGCACTTGGGCAGCTCGGTGAGGAGAAGACCGCGCTCGAGGCGTTCCTGGCGGCCGACGATCTCAATCCCGGGGTCGCCGATGTTTACGTCTGGGCCGGGATCGCTTCCTTTGGAATTGGTGACTACGAGACCTGTTGGGAACAGACCATCCTGGCCCATCAGGCGGGCCGCAACATGAGCCTGGAGATAGATCAGCTGAAGGAAGTCGCCGAGGCCCCGCGCGACCTGGCGCAACGGCTCAATGCGCCGCGCGCCTTCCTGGCCGACATGGACACGTCGGTCAGAGACCACGACACCAGCCTCGACACCGCGCTGATGCTCGGGCAGGGGGAGCTGTTGATCGTGCAGCAGCAACTCGGGCGCGCGGTGCGAGATTCACGCGCCTTTGGTCTGGTCCGCGTGCGAGAGCTCGCTCATTATGTGATCGTCCTCAGCATTAGCGACTACGGCAACGCCGCCTACGCCGGCGCGGAGACGAAACCCGGCGACCTGCCGACCGAGGTGGTCGACCCGGACATGATGTCGCCATATGCGAACCCGTTGACCCACCTCACGGGAACGGAAGAGCCGCTGACGCACGCACTCGAAGGCATGCTCGAGCTCGTGAACACGAACAGCGGCGCCGTGGCGTTCTCCGTACCGTTGAATATCGAGGACGTGACGTCGGTGGGCGACCTCAGCCGCGAGCTACGGCGCTACGTCGGCTATCTCGAACGCTGGGCGCGGGAAAACGGCTGATCTAGCAGAGCTGCACCACACTTTCGCCACGGCCCGCTAGAGGTTCGTGGCGGTCAATGTGTACACAGCCCCGGCGCCGGCAACTGAGTACGTACCGGCCAGCGTTGCCCGGTTGAAGTTGAGCAATAGCCGGACGTCGCCGACGACCAGGCCGAACAACCCGGGCGGGTCGAAGCTCGTACTGGTGCCCCACCCTCCACCCGTTGTTCGGATCCGGGTATTCCTGACCACGATCCTCTTGCTGTTATCGGCGGCGTGTACCAGCCTCACGGTGCCCGCCGACTTGGCGATCGCCACCTGTGTCTGACTGCCGCTGGTGTTGATCGCGCGCACTGCCCACACCTTGTTCAGGTGCATGACGACCCGGTTGCCGGTCGGATCGACGGTCATGTCGGCGCCGTTGTTCTCGATGTCCAGGTCCCTGTCGAGGGTGACGCCCGTATTCGAGAGGGTGTCGGCGCGCGTCCCTTGATCGGGCGTGGCATTCAGCCACGCAGTGATCGTCGCTGCCGGAATCGTCAGGTCGAGTTGGCTGAAGTAATGCAGGATCACGATTCCGTTCACGGTGACGTCTACGTCTGCCGGCAGCTGTGCGGAGGCCCCCGACGGAACCGTAGCCAGAGTCACAGCCAGGAGCAGACCGACGACAAGCGGCTTGCAGCGGGGCGCGTTGATCACGGCGTGGCACTCATCGCGTAGAGGTTTGTCGTGGCGGGATGATCGCTACGGGTCTATGAACGACAGAAATAGACATCAGTGGACACTAATAGCCATCATTGCAAGCGGAACAATAGAATAATATTGTTCCAAGTCCCGGCAAATCCGAAAAATTCTTCGTGACCTAGATCGAAACCGACGAGCGTAAGTCAGCGAGAGCGTACCTATCGCCTGAGCCACAAAGATCCAACGCACGAGGGTGAAGAGCAGGATCTCAGATGTGGCCGCCCCTGGCCGTCTACCTGGTCGCTGGCGCGCAGCGTCATATACGGCGGTCGGTCCGCGCTGTAACGTGCTAGATCCGTCTCATTTCCCGGATGCTCTCACTGTGCTCAGACCTGCTTTTGTGGTCGTTGTTCTGTGCCTCACGCTCATGGCCGGTGTAGTCGGCCGAGTCGAGGCTTCCAGCCAATCCGGGGATGATGGGTCCAGCAAGCAAGAGAGCAACGGTGCGGCCCCACCGCGCCCTACCGCCCGGAGGGAACCCGGACGCCGAGTGATCCCGGTGCGAATGGTTGCGCCGGGCGCACGTGTACCACCACCGGCCCAACCCCTGCCGGCCATCCCGGGGTCACAGGCGCTTCCCGCTGCGCCGGTGCCGCTGCCCGCTGGGTCCGGGCCACGACCGAGAAGAATGATCCCGGTGCGGATGGTGACCGCGACCGAGCTGCGCGTACCTGTTCGCGCCACCGGCGCGCCGGGGTACGATTCCGGGAGGTCCCGCTCGGTGGCGCCAGCCGGTCCGGCTGCCCCCATGCCCGCCGCGCCAGGCATCGCGGCGTCGGCTGCTCCTGGCACCGTGCGCAGCGCTCCTGACGCGTTGCTCACCGTTCCTGAGTTGCTGCCCGCCGCTGCCGGGACGACAACTGCAGGCGTGCGACCACGCCCAGCGCGGAGGCCCGGTGTGGCACCCGACATGGCGGTCACACGCGCCGCGGAGCCTCCGGTGATGGACGGGTTGGTTGACGATGCCGGCTGGGCACTGGCCGATGTCGCCACCGGCTTCCTGCAGCGCGAGCCGCAGGAAGGTCAAGCGGCGTCCGAGCGCACCGAGGTACGCGTCCTCTACGACGACGAGAACCTCTACGTGGGCGTCATCGCCTACGACAGCAACCCGAGCGCCGTCCTCGCCACGGAGATGCGGCGCGACGCGCTCGGGTCACGATTCAGC
Source organism: Acidobacteriota bacterium (assembly GCA_965197275.1). Taxonomy (GTDB): domain Bacteria; phylum Acidobacteriota; class UBA890; order UBA890; family WLXD01; genus DASCOT01. The sequence continues at coordinate 75,202 of CBDAMQ010000022.1, read as the reverse complement.
GGCTCCGACGATACCTTCAGCGTTCTGTTGGATACCTTCCACGACGGGCGCAGTGCCTTCCTGTTCACGGTGAACGCGCTCGGCACCCGCTACGACGCGACGATCCGCAACGAGCGCGAGGTCAACTCGGACTGGGACGAGGCTTGGGAGGCCGCCGCGCAGGTCACGTCGCGCGGCTGGGAAGCCGAAATGGTCATCCCGCTGGGGATCCTGCGGTTTTCCGCTGGATTGAGCGATTGGGGCGTCGACTTCGAGCGCCAGATCCGACACAAGAACGAGCAGGTGGCGTGGAGCAACTACCGCCGCGACTTCCAGTTCATCAGCGTGTCGCAGGCCGGCGATCTGCGTGGCTTCGAGAACCTGTCGGTAACCGAGCGGTTCCGCCTCCGGCCGTACTTTCTGGGGTCGTCGAGCTCGCTCTTCGCGGACCCGGGGCGAACGAACGACTTCGCCAACGAGTTCGGCATCGACGATCTCAAGATCCAGCTGACGTCGAACCTGACTGCCGACCTGACCTACAACACCGACTTCGCCCAGGTCGAGGTCGATCAGCAACGCGTGAACCTGACTCGGTTCTCGCTCTTCTTCCCGGAAAAGCGCGATTTCTTCCTGGAGGGGGTCAACAACTTCAGCTTTGGCCAGCAGCGCGGCGGCTTCGATAGCTTTGGAGCTCCGTTACTGCGTCTTTTCCACTCGCGCAACATTGGGCTTTCGGAGTTCGGTGAGCCGACTCCGATTGACTTCGGCGCCAAGATGACCGGCAAGCTCGGGAGCGGCAACATCGGCTTTCTGAATGTGCGCACCGGCGACTCGGAGTTCGGCGAAGGGCGCAGCTACTCGGCGCTGAGGTGGCGTCAGGACGTGCTGGCGCGGTCGAGCGTTGGCGCGCTGGTCACCAACGTCGCGGGACCGGACGGACAGGCCAACACGGTCATCGGGGTCGATGCGAACTTCACCTTCTTCGACAACTTCAACATCTCGGCCTTCGGCGCCCGTGCCACCGACGACGCGCTCGAGGATGGCAAGTTCGCGGGACAGTTCCGTGTCGGTTGGCAGAGCAATCTGTGGAGCGCCACCTTCGACGTGCTGCGCATTGATCCCGATTTTCGAAGCGACCTCGGCTTTGTCCTGCGCGACGGTATCGTTCGTCGCGACTACCGAGGGTCGGTGAATCCCCGACCGGCGCTGGCGTGGCTGCGGTCGGTGGGCTTCGACGCCAACTTCACGACCTTCCACGACACCGCCGGGACGCTGGTTGGCGAGGAGAAGTCGGGGGGCGCGTTTCTCGAGCTCGAATCGGGAGACTCCGTTGGCGTGTTTTACAGCAACACCTTCGAAGTGCTGGACTTCCCGTTCCGGATTCACCCCGACGTGACGATCCCGGCGGGCGAATATACCTTCGACACCATCTCGGCGTTCCTGTTCACGTTCGGTGGACGCCGAGTCAGCGTTGGGGGTAGCGCAAATTTCGGAGAGTTCTACGACGGAACGATCCTGTCACTGTCACCGCGGCTGACCCTGCGGCCCAGTGAAAAGCTGCGGATCGCGCCGACTTTCAGCTACAACAAGATCGACCTGCCTGGCGGCAGCTTCACGAGCAACGTGTTCAGCACACGGGCGAACTACAGCTTCTCGGACCGCTGGCTCACCGACGCGCTGGTGCAGTACAACAATGTCTCCAACGGCATTTCGATCTTCGCCCGCCTGCGTTACATCTATCGAATTGGCGACGACATCTACCTCGTTTACCGACAGGTGGGCGAGTACGACAGTTTCCGCTTTGGACGCCACGACCGTTCGATCACGCTGAAGGTGACGCGCTCGTTCGGCTTCTAGTCCCCTGTACAGGCCACGAAGTGCTGGCGCTGTAGCCGAGCTGGCCATTGCTCTTCAAGACACGCTTCCATGCCGGGATTCGCGATGGTTCGATTCGGCTCACGTTTCGACGCTGGAAGCGGCCGCAAGTGAAGGTGGGAGGGCGTTATCGGGTCGGGGCCAGCGAGCAGATCGAGGTAAGCGCCTTGCATATGCTCTCGGTGTCGAGCCTGACGCCCCACGATGCTCGCGATGCCGGCTTCGAGTCGCTGGAGGCGTTGCGAGCGGCAATTGGTGACCGCGCCGGTAATGCGGCGGACGACCGGATCTACCGGATCGACTTCCACCACGTCGGCAAATGGCGGGATTGCAGCGGTGCCGACAGGGCAGAGCTCACCGATTCCGAGGTCACCGAAATCGAGCGGCGACTCGAGCGCATGGATAGCCGGTCCGCCACCGGCCCCTGGACGCGCTCCGTGCTCGAACTCATCGAGCAGTCTCCCGGTCGGCGCGCTGCCGATCTGGCTGAGCTTCTGGGGCGAGATCGACAGCGGTTCAAGGCCGATGTTCGCAAGCTCAAGGGCCTTGGCCTGACGCTCAGCCAGGCCGTCGGTTATCGCCTGTCGCCGCGCGGGCGCGTCTTTCTAGCGCGTCGGAGCTGACTCCGAGCACGCTTCGTTGCCTGCTGCATCGACGGCGCAAACACTGTAGACGATTCCCGCTGAGCTCGGCGCAGGTATCTCCGCCAACCAGAGATACTCGCCGTACCAGATCAGGGGAGTCTCATGGGTCGTATTGGCCTCCGACCACCGCACTGTCACCGATTGCCAATCGTGCGGCATCGTGGGGCTCTTGCGATCGTGGACCCGGGCTCGGAGTCTGAGTACTGCATCTTGCTGTTGAACCATCTCGATGCTCCCGATGACCGGTGGCGCCGTATCGGGATCCAGACCACTTCCTAGAAAGATCCTCTCCTCGACAGCGGCGGGGTTCTCTCCTTGCCCTTGCACTACATCGAGGCGGTGGTCACCGTCCAGATCCGCCAGCAGGAGCGACAGCGTGCCGGCGGTCTCGGGTCCGGAGAAGACCTCATCGGCCATGGTGAAGCGGCCGGTGCCATCGTTGACCAGCAGACGGTCGGCGCCGGTGAGCGACCCAACGACGAAATCAGCGTCGCCATCGGAGTCGTAGTCGATGAACACAGCGTTGTTGTCGTCCTCGCCAACGTTCTCGCTGTCTGGCCACAGTGTCGAGGTGGCATCCACGAAGGCCCTGCCGGCGTCGTTCCGGAAGACATGCTGACGGCGCAACATGTTGATCTCGCCGACGATCTCGCCGTCGTTGATGGTGACCAGATCGAGGAAACCGTCGCCGTCGACGTCCATTGGCTCGAGCTCGTAGTTGTTGGAGTGCCGTGGCAGCCCGACGAGAAGCTCCTCGAAGTACCCGCTGCCGTTGTTCACGAAAAGGCTGCCACCGTAGCAACGCTTGCATGACACGGCGATGTCGAGGTCGAAGTCGTTGTCGAAGTCCAAGAACTCCAGATCCCACGAGAAGCCCAACAGTGTGTGCGGCATATGAGATTCTGTTGCGTCGATGAAGCGGCCGTTACCGTCGTTGAGCCACAAACGCGTGCGGCCTCCTGCGTTGGTCATATTGTTGCCGGGTCCCCAGTCGGCAAGGACGACGTCGAGGTCACCGTCGCCGTCTGCGTCGCCGAGCTCGAGGTCGCCGACGCTGGTCGGCCCCTGCGGCAGATGGGTGGCCGTCACCTCCCGGAAGGTCGCCTGCGTCCCGCCCAGGTACAGGCGACTTTGGGTCTGGAACGTCGTGCCAACGAGGATGTCCGCCAGACCGTCGCGGTTGATGTCGCGGACCTTGATCACTCGCGCGTGGTCGCCCCGAGGACCGAACACCCGCTCCGTGGCCTCCTCGAACATCTGCCCCGGGCCGCGGTTGAGGAACACACGGTTCTGCTCTGGCTCTCCGGGCTCCGAGTAGTTGCCTCCATTAGCGAATAGGATGTCCACCCGACCGTCGCCATCGACATCGGCGAGCTCGACACGATTCGTCCACTCGGCGGTTGCTGGCAGGAACCGGTCGGTCGCATCGACCCATAGTGCTCTCGGCAGGGTGTCTCCGAGACTGGACTCGATCCGTGGTTGCTGATCCGCGGCCGTGCCACAACCGGCAGTTGATGCGGTGCATAGGAGGACGAGAAGCCAATCGGGTGCGCTGGAGCCGCGCCTGCTCGACGGGGGCGCCACGCGTGATCGAGCTGCGGAGAAGCACCGTCGCGGGCTCAACGCCTGATGGGCTACTTCGGTTCCCGGCACGCGAAGCTCCCTGCGTCGCTGGGGTCGCCGCTGCCGTCGTAGATCGCCACCTGCGGATAGGCGCACAGCGGTCTGGACAGTGTCACCCGGCCCTCGACGTCGAACTTCTGGGCCAGCAGCTGTTCCGGTGCCTCTCCGTCTTCGACCCAGGAGGTGATCGCCGACAGGTAGTCGACTTGATCCGGGCCCGGGCCGGCGCCGCAGTGCAGTACGCCCGGTGCGAGGAACAGGCGGGAGTAGTCCCGCACGTTCGGATCGCCGGCCTGGACGGCCTCGTAGTAGTCGATCGTCCCCAGAGCGGTCAGCGCAGGGTCCGACCAACCGTGCCAGAAGAGCAAGCTTGCCGCCGGCAACCCGGAGGCCGCTGAGATCCGTGTCGCGAGCACTGAGAAGCTGGTCGGCGGCGGCGATGTCGTGGTCCCAGTTGGCGAAGTCGTAGCTGGTGTAGTCGAAATCCGGATCGTCGAAGATCAGGTACTTGAACATCTCGGTGCCGAAGGCGAAGTGCAGGTTGGGGACCCCGGGGCCGAGCGCGTCTTGGCCACCGGTGATCCAGGTGTCCCAGCCGCCCGGGTCGTTCTCACCGCCATACGGGAAGCCGGGGAACACCTGCTGCCCGTTGACGACGGGTCCGGCGTAGATCGCCTGCACCGCGTCGAGCTGGGCGTCGGTAAGGCACGAGGAATCGGGTGCCCCGGAGCACCGAAGCTCGGCGGGGTCGAAATCGCAGGAGCGCGGATCGGTGAGCAAGCCGTCCTCGACGCCATCGGCCACGTCACAACGGCTGAGAATCTCTCTCTCCAGGAGCGTCCGGTTCTCGTCCGTGATGACGGGCTGCGAGAGGTGTGAGGCGTCGGGGAAGACGCGTTGCTCGATTTGGACGAACTGCGTCCCGATTCGTGGCCAACTGTACGCCGGGGCCATGGCCACGATGCCGTCGTAGTCATCCGGGTACCGTTGCGCCTCGATCATCGCCTGGCCGCCACCACGCGAGCAGCCGATGAAGTAGGAGTACTCGATCGGCGCCGCGTAGTAGTCCTCGATGATCTCCTTCGCCGCCTCGGTGGTTCGATGAACGGCCCGGTGAGCGAAGTTGATCTCGGCCTCGTCGTTGTCGAGCGCCCAGCTGGCGTCGATACCGGTACCGGTGTGACCCGTGTCGGTACCGACGGTGACGAAGCCGCGCTCCAGCGCGTTGCCGCCCGGTGACGGTGCCAGCGCCGAGTTCTGCACCGATCCGACGAATCCGCCACCGCCACCCATCACGAAGCGTTCGTTCCAGTGCGCCGCAGTCGGCAGCAGGAGCTCGAATCCGATCGTATCGTCGATCGTACCGGCGACCTTGCAGTGCGCCACCGGGTTGTCCGTGCTCGCAGCCTCTTCGACGCTAGTGACGGTGGTGCCGGCGCGGGCCCAGTCGGCGAGATCCGGGCAGGACAACGGGTCGGCCGTCTCGGTGGTCGGGCCACAGGCCACCAGGCCTGCAACGAGCAGCGAAACGATGGTCTTCATTGGCAGCGTCTTCCAGTTGGGCCCAGGATCAGGGCCGCGGGTCGGGATCAGACCTGCCGCCTGCGGCACGCTCCCACACCAGCACGCTGATCGAGCCGTTCGTGCGGCCCGGGTCTGGCGCCGTGCTGAGGGTGACGCGGTCCGGGCCGGCGAACGTGAATGCGCGCGGTCGCCGCGATCCCATCCAACTCGGGAGTAGAGCGCCTTCAACTTGGTGGGTCACGACGCCGTTCTCGTGGTCGACGGTGTAGGTGCCGTAGTAGGAGAAGAAGCCTCCCAGAACCTCCGCGGCCGTGAGCGTGTCTTGATCCGAGTACTCCCGCCCAGGTCGCATCAGTTGCGCCGACATACGACCGTCGGCCGTGTACACGATCTGCCCGGCTGCCTCCGGTCCGTACGGCTGCCTGACCGTGCCGTCCTCGGCGGTGCTCTCCCAGGACACAAGGGTCCATGCGCCGACCAGCGGATCAGCACTCATGTCCGGCGGCGGCTGGGGCGCGTCGGAGGCTCCGCAGGCGGTCAGCGAGATTACAAGCGCAAGCACAACTCGGTGCTGCCCGCGCGGGGGGCGCAGTCCAAAGCGCATGTGCTCCTCCGGGTGAACGGGTGCCCGAGGATGCTCCAAAGGTCCACCCGCAGTCAACGGGAGCACCACTGTGCGTGGAACCCGCGGAACGGGTGCCGGACCGGTGGGGGAGGGGCATCGAGAAGTCCGCTCAGGCGGGCTCGAGCCCACACCACTCAGCAATGAACAGCGCGATCGTGCCGGTTACCGGCTTCACCGACGCCAGGCTGACGCGCTCATCGAACGCATGGATGTTCTCGGAGCGCGGGCCGTAGACCAGACACGGGCAATCGTCGTAGAGCACGAACACACGCCCGTCGAGGTAGCCGGGCGTCACCACGGTCTCCAACGCCGCCCCGAAGGCCCTGCGATGCGCGCCCGCCAGGGTCCGTTCGGCATCCGAGCCTTCGTCCAGCACATAACCCTCGGCGAGGAATCCGTTGAACTCGATCTCGGGCACGTTGCTGGCCAGGAACGGGTCGTCGCAGGCTGCGACCGCGACCGCGTCCTCGATCTCGCGCGCAGCCGCACGCGGATCCGTGCCAGGAAAGATCGCGATGCGGCAATCGAACTCGCACCAGGCCGGTACCGACGAGGCCCAGTCGCCGCCACGGATCTTGCCGACGTTGAAGTTGATCGGGTGTTCCAGCTCCTCGAAGTGCCGACGACCGGTCTTGCTGGCGTTCCACCTCGCCTCGAGATCGCGCAACGCGTGGATCAAACGGAACGAGGCCTCGATCGCGTTCGTGCCGCTGGCGGCATCGCGGACGTGCGCCGGGCGCCCGCGAACCGTCACCCGAAACCAGATCACACCGACGTTGGCGCGCACCAGCTTGTCGTCCTCGGGCTCGGGTATGATCGCCGCCTCGGCTCGGTAGCCGCGTACCAGCGCCGACAGGGCGCCGTTGCCGGTGCACTCCTCTTCCGTAACTGACTGCACGTGGACGGTAGCGGCCGGGTTGTAGCCGAGTGCCCGCAGTGCGTCGAGGGCGCCGATGTTTGCCGCCAGCCCCGCCTTCATGTCGCCCCCGCCGCGACCGTAGAGCCAGTCGCCTTCGATCCACGGGTCGAACGCCGGCCGGGTCCACATCTCGGGTGGCCCGGTGGGCACCACGTCGACGTGACCGTTGAGAATCAGCGAGCGACCGGTCTCCGCTCGTGGTCGGTACGTACCCACCACGTTGATGGCGTTGTCGTAATCGACCTTTACCGGACAGAAGCCGGGATGCTGCTCGATGTTCGCCACGTCGATGGCCCAGCGGTCCAACTGCAGCCCGCGCTCGGCCAGCTGTCGATAGATGAAGTCCTGACAGGTATGTTCTTGGCCGCGTGGCGACGGATAGCGGATCAGGTCGCGGGTGAGGGAAGTCTGCGCATCGAAACCCGCGTCCACCGCGCTGAGGAGCTCGGCGGCGAGCCCCTCGTCGATGGGCGAGCGCTGCGCCTCAGTCATTGTGGTCCCCGGAGGGGTGCGCTCATGCCGCGTCCCGCCGGATTGGCAGCGTGATGCAGCGGATGGCACCACCCCAGAAACCGATCGCATCGCATGGAGTGGGAACCGGCTCGACCCCGAGATCGTCGAGAGCATCCATGATGCGGCCGAAGCGTGGATCGATCATGTAGTGCCGGTCGTCGAGGCTGACGCCGACGGTAGCGTGTCCGTCCATCTCCTCGCGGGTGATCTCCAGAACGTCCCAGCCTCGCAGCGGCTCGGGCAGCCCGTTCTCGAGAGCTGGTAAGTACGCCATCACCAGGCCCTCTCGCAGAAGGCACATGACGCCGAGCGCGTGCAGGATCGCTCCCTTGATCGGCATGGCGTGGACCCTGTAGTCGAAGCGCTGCAGATAGCGGACAAGCCAGTCGACGCCGGCGCGGTCCGAACACAGCTCGCCGACGCCCACCATGACATCGCGATCGTGGATGAGGATGTCGCCGCCCTCGAGGAAGGGTCCGGGACCCTCGTCGGACGGTGCCCACGGGCCCGACTGCGGCATGGCCACGTAGTGCGCCTCGGCGTCTGACTCGATCTTCGGCAGCATCAGGTCGCGAAGCGGAAAGACCTCCTTGCGTCGATAGGCGCGTCGGATCGACAGCTCGATGTAGTGCTTGCCGATGACGAAAACCGGGTCGGCGACGTAGAGCTGTGAATGACCGGGCTGCAGGTGGTCAAGGTAGAGGATCTCCTCACGAGAGTACGGCCGCACCCGATGGACAGTCACGCCGAAGCGCTCGTAGGTGGCGGCGATCCCGTCCATCTGCTCTACCGTCGTTCTCCACCGCTGCGGGAACGACGCCTCGATATCGACCGGCTTGCCGGGCGTGGCTAGCAGGGCGGCGCGCAGCTCCGCGTTGTAGTGGCTCAGGTCCTTGGAGAACGGCGGCAGCGTCAATCCGTCGGCGATACCGACCACTACCTCGTGCAGCTTGCCAAACTCGCTGTGTGAGCCGAAGCGACGATCCTGACTGCCTGTGTCTGGTGCCATTTGTCCTCCGCGGTCGCGCCAGGCAAATGAACGCCATCGGGGCGGGCGGCGCAAGCGGGCAGGCAATCGAATCTTCGAGGTAATTCCAGCGGTTCTCCAACTCCGTGCTCGGCGTGGCCCGTGGCGAGGGGCCGTCGCGGTCCCCGCGCGGGCTTCCAATCGTCGGACTTCGGGATATGATCCGGCGACTCGTACTGTCAACCGTGCATCAACCGAGGCCTGGACGACCATCGATGAGGGCTGTGATGACGAGAAAATCGATAGCGGTGCTGGGGTTGATTGCGCTACTTCCGACGGTTACCGGGTGCTACACGAAGCGCGTGGTCCGGTTGGCGCCGCCGGAGGCCGAGGGGTCCGGACTTACCAGGGTGGTCGGGGTCACCACGCTCGAAAACGATCGCGTTTCGTTTTCACGATCTGGTGAGGTTCGCGGCGAGAGGGTCTTCGGCACCGTTGAGACCAGGTCGGACAGCGGAACCGAGCTCACACCGTACGAGATCCCGTTGTCGCAGGTCGGGCGCCTGTGGCTCGAAGAGCGCAAGCTCGCAGTGGCACGACTCTTTACCGGTGTCGCTGTGGTGCTCCTGGCAGCCCTCGCGGTCATCAACGACCCGGAAGAGTAGGGGTCGTTTCGACCAGAATGCGTTCTTGGGTTGAGAAGTAAGAAACACGGCCGAAACCGTAGACGCGGACGTCGGCTTCGAGCCTCCGCCACAGCTGCTATGCAACGAAGAGGCCATCGGTCTGATGGTCGGTGATTCCGTAGATTCCGTCCCTGGCCGTCATGGATCAGCTACGCGGTGGCCGATCCATGCGCCGGGTCGAGCCGCCCGAGGAAACGGCGAGCCGTTCGCCGCGTCCATTGAGTGGCGGCCAGTGTCGACAGTGCTGCAGCCCCGGCGAAACCACGCGTTGCCGCCACAATGGTACCGACCGGGCGGAAGTCGGGCCAGTAGCGTAATAGGCACGAGTCGCCGCCCGTGCCGCTATCGGCGGCTGTCATGACCGGGTCATCTTGCACCAGGCGCATAACCTCGAGCGTGTTGAAGATGCACGGCGAGGCACCGGCGAAAGCTGGCGAGTGCGCGATCTTGAAACCAAAGACCGTCGTGCCGTCGACCAGGTTGGCGGTGATCGAGACAGGCTCGGCATCGACCTTCACTTCAACGAAGAAAAGCTCGTTACGCTCAGCGAGAGTCCTTGTCAGCGCGTTGAAGAAGTCGACGTGAGCCGGATTGGCTGCCAACGCCGTGCCACCTCGCCCCTTCCAGCCCTGCGCTTCGAGCTCGAGAAACCCCGGAATCAAATTCGGGTCCTCGAGATTCCGGTGCAGTCGGATCTCGACCCCACCGGCGGCTTCGAGCCTACGGCGGCTGCGACGGTGTTGGCTCCGCGTCCGCGGTGACAGGCTCGTCGACCAGTCAGCGTCGATCGAGCCGCGACTCATCGACGGCCGTTTGAACTCGTAGCGTACCCCCCAGCGGCGACATCGTTCGTCGAGCTGCTGCCGTATTAGTCGCCAGGCCGTTGAGTCGAACTCCAGGTTGTCCCAGCAGACCGTCGACCAAGCTGGCTGATCGAGCCAATCCCAGAGGGCCTCCGCGGCTTCGGCCGCCAGGTCGCGGTGCAGCATTGGTGTGGAGGAGTACACGAAGTTCGATGAACATGAGGAAAGCGAGGCGAGCCCGTTCCGCCGCCGGGGCGAGGCGAAGGCAGCGACTGCTATCAGTGTGCGGTCGGCACAGCTGCCTCGATAGACACAAACGCGACGTTAAGCTCGCTGTCGCAGTGGCGACAGATCTCTGGCAGAAACGCCGGCGAGCAGAATACGTTGTCCTCTAGGCGGACCTCATGCAATTCCCACCACGCAGGAAGGTGGGCCTCGATCTCCCGAATCGACCGGGCGACGACGACGTCGAAACGAGGTGGGCTCATCGGCACGTGCTCCGCATGGACATGCTAGCCAAGCTCCGACCCTACGTGGCAACAGAGGCGCACGTCACGCTCTCCGGACGGGTCCGCGGGCGGTCACGGGTCAGGCACGGCCTGGCGCTTGCAGCGTTACCTCCGCCTGCGGAGGACATCCCGGCATGACTAGCTCGTGCAGCTCAGTCAAAGGTCTACAGAGTGAGTGACAGCGTGAGTCGAGCGGAGACTGCTGCACGCCCATCGCGATGGCGTGCGCCGTCAACCAGAATATCGCCGGGACAGGCGACCAGCGGATCATGACTCTCCAATTGAGCCATTGCGGCGCAGATCGACGCCTTTTTGCCAGCGGCAACCGCTCGAATACACCAGCGAAACGAAAACCGCGGTATATGTACCTTGAAGACGGAGCGCCAGTCGCGCGCAACATTGGTGCTGAGAGTCAACCGGGGCACACGATGGAACAGCAATCGGGGTCGCCAAACGGGGTCGCCAAGGAACCATCGCCGTGGGTATGGCTCGTCATCTCCGCGTTGGGTATCAGCTTCCGCTTGATCCTCGACTGGTTGTCGCGCTGAGTCCGGACATCGGGCAGTTATCGTACATAATAAAATACGTTATTATGTACATATACAAGAGAAGAACCCTCCCGGCTCGCCGCGCCCGTCTTACCAGGAGAGAAGCGTGCCCCGCCCTCGCCTCGACCAGGACCTGCGATCGGTAACCGAGTTCCGTGCCAGCGCCGCCGCTGTTATCGACCGGGTACGCAGCACGCGGAGGCCAGTCGTGCTGACCCAGCACGGGCGCGGGGCGGTGGTTGTCGTGGACGTGCGCGAGTACCAGATGATGATCGACGCGTTGGAGCAGTCACCACGCCGGACAGGCTCGCGCCCGGCCGTCGCGCACGATCCGGTACAGGCGTACAAGGACGGTGTTGATCGAAGCCTGCTGCGCGAGAATCTCACGCGTCCGGCTGCGGAGAGGATCCACCGCCTGGGAGAGCTGGCGAAGTTCGCCAACAGGCTGCGCAACGCGCCGCGGCGCCCGTCGAAGTGACGGAATTCGCCCGGCTGATCATGACGCTGACGACGGCCGAGATCCGCTTCGTGGTTGTCGGTGGGGTCGCGGCGACCGTACATGGCTCGTCGAGGCTGACCCAGGATCTGGACGTTGTGTACGCCCGCGATGAGGACAACATCGTCCGCCTGGTTGCCGCCTTGGCGCCGCTGGCGCCGTACCTTCGTGGAGCACCGCCGGGGTTACCGTTCGCGTGGAATGCAGCCACCATTCGCGCCGGGCTGAACTTCACACTTACTACGGAGCTGGGTGACCTGGACCTGCTCGGTGAGATTGCCGGCGGTGGCGGTTACGAACGCCTCGTTCACGACGCCATCGTTGTCGACCTCGTTGGGATCGAGTTCCTCTGTCTGGGATTGGAGCGGCTCATCGACGTCAAACGTTCAGCCGGCCGTCCCAGAGATCTCGAGGTGATTGCCGAGCTCGAGATCATCCGTGACGAGCTTGGCTGATATCGATTCCGTTGCCGGCAGGAGCGACCTGCCGGCCGCTTCGGAAAAGTGGCGACCGAGGCATCGGTCACGCTGGGGAGTTGGTCCGGAGCCGGGACCAACGGGCGTCAACGGATCCGCTCATAGACCGCGTACGAAATCCGCTCGTTTCCGTCTCCGTCCGTGCCGCGATATTCGTTGTCGATTCTGCTTCCATCGGCGGACAGGACGTTAATGATGACCTGCGTGACCTGGCCATCGCGTCGGCTGGCGATGCGGTTGGTACGGTTGTCGACGACCGCGACCGCGGTCTCGCTGCCCGGACGGCCGAAGACGGGTCGGAACACACCATCGAACAGGGTCACGTAGCTCCACCTGGATTCACGACCGTCCGAGCTCGTCGACTCGACCGTGATCCGCATCCCTCCGTCCCCGTACGGCTCGTACGTCATGAGGTTGATCGCCGGGGGAGGCGCGTCGGACCTGAGCTTCCAGACGCCGTATCGTGGGTTCGAGGCCATCGCCGGCGAAGGCGCGCCGGGGTTGAAGAGGAAGTAGTCGTAGATCGCACGTGAGATCTGCGCGATCGCGGCCTCGCGAGCAGGGATCGGGCGCGCTGAGTTCTTGACGAAGACGACCGTGACGACGTGCCCCGCCGCATCCGGAAGATAGACGTATCCGACGTCGTTCGTGGTGCCACCGATGGTGCCGGTCTTGTGCGCGACGTCGGTGCCGGGCGGTAGAACCCCCTTGATGCGTCCCTCGCCGGTCTGCACTCGCAGCATGATGTCTCGGAGAAGCTCCGTGCTCGCGTGGCTGAGGGCCTCTCCGCGCCAGACGTGCTCCAGCAGGCCGACCATCGCCTGCGGCGTTGATGTATCACGCCGGTCGGCCGCGAAGGCCGCGGCCGCCTCGGCGCGCGCCTCGGCGCTGATGTCCCGTGCCTGCCGGCGGAACTCGCCCATCGATATGCGCCCGTCTTCGGGCGCCTCCACCCCGACGTAATCGGCGATGAGGACGGAGGTGGGTCGGTTCACGTCGAGATCGGTGACGCCCAGCTCGGCCATGCGCATGTTGACGGCGTCCGGCCCGCCGGCTGCCGCCAAGCAGAGATCTGTGGCGCTGTTGTCGGATACGAGCATCATCAGCTCGAGCAGGTTCCGCAGCGAAAGCGACACCCCGGGGTCGTCGAACAGGCTCGAGATGGTTCCGCTGCCCGGGTGGATATCGGTCGGGGCGAGCTCGACCATGTCCTGGAGTGAGATCTCGCCCTTGTCCACCCGCGTGAGCAGCTGAACTGCAATCGGCACCTTGTACGTCGACGCCATGGGAAAGCGGTCGGACTCGTTCAGCCACACGCTGCGCCCGCTCTCCAGGCTCAGGGCGCCCACCCCCACCGTCCCGCCGCTGTTCCCGGCCAGCCGCTCGATCTCGGCGAGAAGTCGCTGCAACCCGACATCGTCGTTTGGAATCACAGCCTGCCCGACCAGGGGCGTGGCCGATCCGAGACAGAGCGCGAGCGTGGTCAGCCAGCAGACGGAACGGGTTCGGACGTGCACGAGGCCACTCCTTCGGGAGGGTTCACTTCATGGCTCGGATCTTCGACTCGTATCGGCGCTAGGGATCCGTCCGCACGCGTGTAGCCGAACCGCTCTCCCTTGGCTTTCCAGGCGTTGTTGTTGCTGGGGTGATTGTCCGAGAAGATCAGCACCTCGTCGCCGCGCCCCAGGTCGAGCCCGTTCGACACCCAGTTGTTCGCCTCGCTCGTGTTTCTGGTGATCAGGATCTCTTCCGGTGTCACGCGCAGGAATCCGGCGAGCAGCGCGCGCGTGCGTTCCTTGCCGCCGCCCATCTCGCTCCGATAGCTCGGAAACGGCGCACGATCCAGTTGTTCCGTGTACTTGACGATCGACTCCATTACCTTGGCCGGAGCCGGGCACAGGTTCGCCGCGTTCAGCACCGACACGTCGGGCGGCATCAAGAACTGTGACCGAACGTCGTCCCAAGCAACGGCGCCCGGGCGTAGGGATCGGGCCGAAAGGGGAGCGGGCTGAAAGCCCTCGAGGCTCGGGTGCCCGAGCAGCGCGGCCGATCCGCCGGCGGCGAAGAGGCGTGCGAAGTCACGGCGATTCATGGGCGCGCGGCGCATCCAATCCTACTGGGTCAACGCGATGGTGCTGCCAAAGTACTGCCCGCGAGAGCAGCCGGCAAACCGTCAGGCGTCAGCTTCTCGCGCCAAGTCGCGCTAGGATCCGTTCCGATTGCGCTACGCGCCGGATGAACTAGCAGCGCGGTTAGCAGTCCGATCTGATACACACGGGCCAGCGGAGCATCCGAGCTAGTCAAACAAGAGAGGCACCACGATGAAGGCACGGACCCTGCCGATTCTCGCCTTGTTGCTGACGCTCTCCCCCAGCGGGTACGCGCAGGAGGCCAGCGCACCCCCGGCCGTCGTCGCTCACGCGGCGGTGATGAACCCGATCGACCCATCCGACGCGGGTACGACGATCGTCCTCACCGGCAAGGACCTCACAATTGACGAAGTTGTAGCGGTAGCACGCCGCGGGGCGAAGGTGGAGTACGGGTCGGCGGCGCGTCAGCGCTCGCTCGACGCCTAAAACCTCCTGCTCGAGGGCACGCGCCAAAACATGCCCATCTACTTCTTCAATCGTGGTGCCGGCTCAGGGCGCGAAATACCCATCTTCGAAGGCGACGCGCTGCTGCCCGACAATGAGCAGCTGCTTCGAGACCGGCAGCTCGCCAGCTTCCGCCGTGGTGCGCGCTCCGGGGTCGGCCCGGCGGTCAAGGACGAGGAAATCGTGCGCGCGATGCTGGTCGTTCGCGCCAACACGATGGTCTACGAGGCAGCCACGCCCGGTCTCAGTCAGATGCTCATCGACCTGATCAATGAGCGCGTCACTCCTGTCGTTTGGTCCCGTGGCTCGCCGGGCGAGGGCGACCTGCCGATGATGTACAACGTTGCCGGGACGATGGTTGGCGTCGGCGATGCGTACTGGAAGGGTGAGCGCATGACGGCGGCGGAGGCCCTGCGGAGAGCCGGTTTGGGGGAGCTCGAGCCCTTTGCGGGCGACTCTGCGGCCCTCGTGAGCTCGAACGCCTACTCGGCCGGGCAGGCCGCGCTTCTTCTCTACGAGGCCAAGCGTATGCTCGACTGGTCGGACGTGACCTTCGCGACCAGCATGCTCGGTCTGAACTCGAGCATCACGCCGCTGACCGCCGTGCCACAGAACGCCAGGCCGTTCCCGTACCAGAACAAGCAGGCGCGGCGCTTACTGGA
Organism: Acidobacteriota bacterium; assembly: GCA_965197275.1. Lineage (GTDB taxonomy): Bacteria > Acidobacteriota > UBA890 > UBA890 > WLXD01 > DASCOT01. The sequence continues at coordinate 59,759 of CBDAMQ010000022.1, read as the reverse complement.
TCTCATTCGCGGCAGCTACCTCTTCGACTACGAGGTAGACGGCGGCCGGATCATCCAGGACCCGCTCAGCTTTCGCGATTACAGCCAACGCAACGGCGCGTTATGGGAGGCCTACGACCGGCTCAAGCGCAATGTCCTGATCCAGATCAACTCGTCCGACCACAACCCGGCTGTCGTGCCTGGTGCCAAGCCGAGCGATTCCTGGGAGCTCGATACCCCCTGGTTGAAGCGGTACTACATCGAGCCCGGCCCGTACTCGGAAAAAGGCGGCTACATCGTCTCGAGTGCGAACTTCGTGGCCCAGCCCATGGCCAATGACCTGCAGTCCTTCTCGATGGCCGTCGCCGAGAGCCTGGCCGGCTCGGTGCAGCGTGTCATGCGCTTCCCTGACACGTTCTTCAGCGTGATCAGGCCGGCCGATGTCCTCTCCGCGGAGGTGCGCGCCAAAGCACCTCCGGGGGGCAACAGCTATGCCACCGCGGACCTGATGGCCGAGCTCCACACTCTGACCAACCCGTTACCGGCGCAGGGCCTCAGCCTGGTCCGCAACGTCGAGGACATGGAGTCGTACACCCGCCAACGTGTCCAGCGGGCGCGACGGGCTGTGGATATCGCCCTCCGGCTCATCGCGCAGGAGATGATGTCTGCGAGCTATTGGGTCGAGGTTCGCAGAGCGCAGAACTCCGCCCGTTCGTTCGGTCGGGTCGTGGAGGATGCCCTGGCAGGCCTGCGTACTGTGCTGCCCTGGCAGGCGGACGAGCGGCCACAGATACCCGCAGGAGAGATCGTCTATACGTTCATGCTGAACACTCCGGCGGCCGACTTTATCGGCCCTGAGGACCGGAGCGCGATCCAGCCCTGACGCCGGCCAAAGGCGGCGGCTCACCCCGCGCAACACGGAGATGCACCGGAAGCCAGAGCGCCCCATCGGTGGCAGCGCTCCTGGCCCGCGAAGATGACGGCGACTGAGGGCACTCGCGACGCGTGGTGGAAGTCGATGATGCACAAGGTCGCAGTGATCGGGGCTTCCGCGATGCTGGTCGTTTCGTTCCTGGCAACGACGGCCGCTCCCCAGACCGCGCGCCCGCTCGCTGCCGACGTCATCTATCGAAACGGCAAGATCTTCAAGGGTCTCGATGAGGGCTTCGCCGAGGCGGTCGCGGTGCGCGATGGCCGGATCATCGCGGTGGGAACCGACGACGTGCTCCTCGCTTACCGGGGCGAGGCGGCACACGTCATCGATCTCGAAGGCCGCACGATGCTGCCGGGGCTCTTCGACAACCACATCCATCTCGGGCGCGACGGCCCACCGCTGATGGAGTGGAAGGGCGGCCTGATCGCGGCGGTGCCCGCGTGGATTCGCGGTGCAAGCGAGATCACGGGCCTCCAGGACGCGTTGCGCGACAAGGCGGCCGTGACGCCGCACGGGGAGTGGATTCTGGGAGCGCTGAGCCGTGAGGTCTGGCCGAACCAGAGCCTGCCAACGCGGCGGGACCTGGACGAAGGCACCTTCGACCACCCGGTGCTGCTGACGCGAGGTCCGCACACCACGATTCTCAATTCCCGTGCCCTGTCCCTGGCGGGGATCAGCCGTTCGACGCACTCCGCCGGCGGCGGCGAGGTCGGCAAGGATGCCGCCGGTGAGCCCGATGGCCGGCTCTACGACGCCGCGCGGCGTCTGGTCGCGGAGGTGGCACCCTCGAGCGGGCCCGCGGTGATCGATGAGCGACAGGCGATCGAGAACATGCGTCGAAGCCTGCTCCAGCATGCCAGCGGAGGCGTGACGAGCGTCAATATCGCGTCAGTGCGGCCGGGTGAGCTGCGTACGATCCAGACGCTCTACGAGCGTCATGGCGAGGAGCTTCCGCGGGCCACGGTGCAGCTGCGCCTGCGACCTGGCTACGATGCCTACGACGATCTCGAAGTGGCGGTTCGCGAGTCCGTACGGGAGCTGGAGGCGATCGGCTTCGTCACCGGGTTCGGCGACGATCGGCTGCGGCTCGGGGCAATCAAGATGAGCATTGACGGTGGTCTGAGCGCGCCGGCGTTCTGGTCGCTCGAGCCCTACGAGAACCGCCCGGAGTTCCAGGGCGTCGTGCGCATTCCGGCTGCCGCCTTGTACCCGGTGGCCCGGCGGGCTCACGAGCTGGGTTGGCAGCTCGGAATCCATGCTATCGGAGACGGTGCCGCCGAGATGGTAGTGTCACAGCTGGAACGAATCCTCACCGAGTTGCCGCGCGAAAACCACCGCCACTACCTGCACCACGTCTCCGTCAAGCCGCCGCAGGAGACCATCGAGGCAATGGCGCGCCTCGGCATCGGCGTTGCCAGCCAGCCGAGCTTCACCGTCGGTCTCGGAGCGTTCGCCGTCGAGTCTCTGGGCGGGGACCGCGAGGCGACGATGAACCCGACGCGATCTCTGCTCGACGCCGGCGTATGGGTGAGCTGGGGCTCGGACGGCGCGCCATACGGTCCGCGCGTCACCCTGTGGACGGGGATCACCCGGAAGGGTTGGGACGATCGGGTCTACGGTGCGGCAGAGGCGGTTTCGCGCTCAGAAGCCGTCCACCTGCACACGTGGGCACCGGCCTACCAGACCTTCTCGGAGGACGTGAAGGGGACCATCGAGGTCGGCAAGCTGGCAGACTTCGTGGTGCTGGGTGCGGACCTGTTCACCATCGACGTGGATCGCATCCGCTACGTGCCGATACTGCGCACGATCGTCGGGGGACGCGAGATCTACACGCGACCCTAGCGTGAATAGCTAGCGCGCGATGTCCGCAAGGGCGGGGACCAGATCTCCGTAGCCGGTAAAGCGACGCTCATACTCCAGGCCCAGAAAGTCTGCCGCTTCGCGGGCGCGCTCGTCCAACTGCGGATCATCCGTTTGGGCGATGTAGAGCGCCCTCGTGTAGTTGCCGAAGTACATCTCCAACAATTCCGGATGCCGGTCGAGCCCCAGTGGGCGCTTCAAGAACTCATCGAAGTTACGTGCCAGGAAATCCGTGATGAAAAATGTCGTCAGATAGGCCCCGTCTGCTTCTTCGAAAGCTTGATTGCCGATGTAGAACGAAAAGCAATGCGGGCCTTCTATGCGTGCAACACCAAGCTTCTCGCACACCTTGTCCAGCTCGCCACTGGTGCCGCAATCTGCGTAGCCGACGAACACGTTGTGATACCCCTCGGCCCGCGCCTCGTGGATCGCGACGTCCATCGCCGGGGCTATCTTCTCTGGATGAAAGTGGTAGTCGGCTGGTAGGCACTTCAGGTCGACATAGTCGAACCCCAGCTGCTCGTTCACTGCCATGACTTCACGGGCAATCATGCCGCACGCGATGACGCGGATCTTGCTCTTATCTGGGGCGCGCGCTGATTCGTTGATCATGGCTCAAGTTTACAGGTACCCATCGATGCGGTACGAGCCGGCTCAGCTCGCTAGACTGAGGCTTCAAACGAGCGTAGGAACCACGGCGAGGAAAGGAGGTAGCATGCGGGACTTGGTGTTCGCGACGATTCTCGCCCTTACGGCGATACAGCTGCCCCATCCCGCCTGCACCCAGCCCTAATCACCCCGAGTTGGAACCGGATACTGATCCGAGAACCAAGCATCGGAGGCGCCAAATGAATGCCGGAAGGCACAATCGTCGTACTCGCGAGCTCTTGTTCCTGTTCTTGTTGCTGCCAGTGGCCGACGGCGCAATTGCTCAAGAGCTGAAGGTCTACATATCTGCCGACATGGAAGGCATTGCCGGAGTCGTTGCCGGGAACAACCTGTCACCGGGAGGATTCGAGTACAGTCAGTTCCGCGAATTGATGACTGCGGAGGTTAACGCCGCCATTGAAGCTGCCCGCGATGCAGGCGCTACAGAGATCATGGTGAGCGATTCGCACGGAAACGGGCTGAATCTGTTGCTGAATGCGTTGCCGCAGGACATCGAGCTCGTTCGCGCGTGGCCGAGGCCGCTGGGGATGATGGAGGGAATCGACGAGAGCTTCGGCGCGGCGATTCTCATTGGGTACCACGCGAGCGCGGGCAACGTCGACGGGATTGCCGCCCATACGATTTCCGGCGGCGCCTTGATGTCGGTGAGAATCAACGGAATGGAAATGACCGAAGGCGGCATGAACGCACTGATCGCCGGTCACTTCGGGGTTCCCGTGGTGATGATCAGCGGCGACGAGGCCGCGGTACGCGAAGTGTCCGATATGTTGGGCCCCATTGAGGGAGCAGTCGTCAAGTGGCACTACAGCCACACCTCGGGACGCACCCTCATGCCGGAGGCTGCGCTTGCCCTGATCAAGGAAAAAGTCGAGGCCGGGTTGGGGCGTCGGGGGCAGCTCGAGCCCTTCAAAATCGAAGGCTCGCTGGCTCTCGATATGACCTACAAGAACGACAAAGCGGCGGAGATGATTGCCTATCTCCCGAACGTGGAGCGGATCGATAACCACACCGTGCGTTTTGTCGGGAGCATCGTTGAAATAAGCATGTTCATCGAAATGGCGCTGGGCTATCCGCCGACAATGAATCGCTAGCTTTGGATGCAGACCGCAGTGATCGCAGCGTGGGCAGCGGGAGCGCCGTCGGGGTGATTCCCGCGATGCGGCGCACCGCCTGGCTGACACTGTTCGGGGGGGCCTTCGGCCTCCTCGAGGCCGCAGTGGTGGTCTATCTGCGTGAGCTGTACTACCCCGACGGGTTCCGCTTCCCGATCGTCCTTATTCCGAGCAACATCATGGCGGTCGAGCTGTTGCGCGAGCTCACGACCATGCTGATGCTGCTTGCCGTCGCCATGGTCGGCGGCCGCGACCGCATGGATCGTTTCTTCGTCTTTGCCTTCCTGTTCGGCGTCTGGGACATCGTCTACTACGTAGCCCTTTGGCTCCTTCTCGGCTGGCCACCGTCGCTGTTCACCTGGGACGTGCTGTTCTTGATCCCGGTGCCGTGGCTCGGGCCGGTCATCTACCCGGTGCTGGTGTCAATGTTCCTCATCGCCGGGTTCGGAGTGCATGAGCGCATCAACGCGGCAGGAAACAGCGTGCGCCTGACGCGCGCCGAGTGGGTTGTCGCCTGCGCCGGAGCGCTGACGATCATTGTCGCCTTCTGTTGGAACTGGCGCACCGTTGCCGAGGGAACAACGCCACAGAGTTTCCCGGCGGGGATGTTCGCCGTCGGCCTGGCCGCCGGAGTGCTCCCTTTCGCGCGCTCCGGACTGCGATTGGGGCGGGCATCACCCTGATCGTCGCCAGTCACTCCACCGCCATGATCTGGATTTGGACGAGTCCACGACCAAGCGGCTGTTCGCCGACCACGGTCCAAGCTGGATAGTCCCCTGTGAAGACCTCGCGGTACGCATCAACCATCGCCGGGTAATCTCGCGTGTCACTCAGAAGAACCCAGGCGTCAACGACGTGCTGCCATTCGAAGCCGGCTGCTTTCAACCCCCGACCCAGCCTTGCCAGCACTTCCCGCGTCTGCGCGTTCGCGTCACCTCTCGTCGCCTCGGTCACGCCCTGGATTCCGCTGCTGAACAAGCGATTGCCCACAACGACCATGGCGCTCGCCGAGGGTGCGACGTCAGCGTTCGGAATGCCGACAATCGTTTTCGGAGCCTCGACGGAGATCGTGGTGATCTCATCGAGGATGGTGCCCATGATGCCGGCCCTGAGGGTCGCCCGCGCCGGAGGGTCTTTGGGGAAGAAGGCGCGATACGCCTCGTCCATCTCGTTTGCCAGCGCCTGATCCTGGACATAGACACGCGAGAAGACGACGTTGGAATGTGACATTCCAGCCGTCGATAACGCCTCCCCGATATCGGTCAGGGTTTGGGTCACGTCCTTTCGCATGTCGCCGCGTATGTACTGGCCCCCGCGCTTGTTGCTGGCAACGAGTCCTGAAATCCACAGCGTGTCGCCTGACTTGATTGCCCACGGGTAGGGCAGATTCGATTTCCCCCATTCCGCCGGTTGGACGATTGTGCGCTCGGCTCCCTTGCGCAGTGCGATGATCGTGATTTCCACCAGGGCCGCGGATGGTGCTAGTAGGTCGCCGGCCATGGTCGTCCGGACCGGGAGGTCCAGATCTTCGCCACGCGCCGTCTGGTGGGTCGTCTTGGGCCAGCCTGGATAGGCCTTGTACTCCTCGTTCATGGCCCTGAAGTCGCCCTTGTTCCGCAGATACACGTAACTGGACACCGCCTGTTCAAGGCTGGTGTCTGCCTCGTGCAGGATCGCCGAGATGTTGTCGAGCGCCCGGCGTGTTTGCGTCTTGATGTCGGCGAACCTCCCGTCAGGCTCGCGTCCGAACTGTCCGGATACGTACACATAGTCGCCGGCGACCACCGCCGTACTCGCAGGCGTATCGCGGTCCGCGCCGGTCATCTTGATGATCCGTTTGCCGCCCTGGCCTGGAGTCGCCATCTGAATCGCTCCGAGTAGCAGAATGACACCACCGATCGCGCGCATGAGCCGCCTCAGCTCCTCGGCTTGGTGAACTTCAGCAGGTAGCGATCGGTGTCGTGGCGGCCGTCATAGGTACCCTCATCGAAGCCCGAGATACTACGGTCGTCTGCCGGGTTTGCCAGCATGGCGGAACGCTCCGAGAGCTCGAAGCCCCCGGCGGTGAACTCGTCGATTACCGTCTGCTCGTTGAGGCGATGCGTCACCGGGTCCCATCCGGGCTTGTCGCTGGCGGCCTCGACGATGCCCACCACTCCGCCTGGCTTCAGGGCTCGGTGCATCTCGGTCACAGCCTCAAGGCGCGAGGGACCAGGGACGGTCCCGAGGTCGTGATAGCTGCGCACCGCCACCATCACGTCGACGCTTCCCGATTTCATGTCCGTGAGCTTGCTGAGCAGCTCGACGTTGCTCAGATCATGATCCTGGATACGTTGCTGCAGGCCTTCCCTGGTGGAGTAGCTGGTGTCCAGACCGAAGAAACCCAGGACACTCAACACGTGCCCGTCAGCGCCCACCAGGCGTGACATCAAGTGTGTGTTGTAGCCTTCGGCAGGCCACAGATCGGCAACCGTCATGCCGGGTTGCATGCCCAGCCATTCGTAGACATCGATCGCCTTGCGGCCAGCATCCTCGGTGCGCTCGGCATCGGGGCGCGTCGGGTCATCGAGGACCGAGCGGTCCAGCGGCGTCACCGCCGAGATTTGTGGCAAGGTCGAGTCAGCCTCGTCCAAGGCGACCGGCTGGGCTCGCGCACTCCAGGCGATCATCGTTGCCGCTATTCCTACGAGCAGCGAGAGCAGGCACGTTTCCCCGGTGACGGCGCGCTTGAACGGATTTGCTTGTGTCACGGTCGATCTCCTCTCACCGTGCCAACGTCACTAGCTCCGAGTCGCCACGCTGCGACCGTGGCCGCCGGCACAGAGTCATGCGGTGACTTCGCAAGGCCTGGTTCGAGGAGCGTATCGTCAGCGGCGGAGAGATCCAACGGCAGGGGCAGGGAAGAGGCTCTAGAAGTCCCTCGCATGGACCAACCGGGTATCCATATCCGCTGGCGCGTCCAGGCCGAAGGCTCGCGCGACCGTTGCTGCCGTGACGGTGACGGCCAACGAGCCGAGCTTGCCGGGCACGATTCCATCACCCCAGAGAATCCAAGGGGCCCTGTTGTTCGCACTGCGCCTATGATCGTGGGATCGGCCCTCGCCGCCGTGATCGGCGGTAACGATAACGATAGAAGGACCCGGTAGCTGCCCACCTTCGAGCACCGTAATCAGGCCGCCGAGCAACGTGTCCACTCCGCGCAGCGCCAGCTTCTGCCTCTGATGTCCCCACCCGAACTCGTGTCCCGCTCGATCGACGTCCGGCAAGTGCACCAGCATCAGGTTCGGCCGTTCTTGTATCAGGTACTCGCGCGCCGCTCGGGCAACGATCGCGGCCGGAACATCCCGGACCTCCATTCGATCGACCGCCGGCGACAGGGCGATGTGCAGCAGCTTGGTCTTGCCGGCGAAGAAAGCCGTCTTCAGGCCGGCCTCGTGGGCGACGTCGAAGACCGTCGCTGCCTCGACCAACCCCCGATGCGCCTCGTATTCGTTCCACGTTACCCGGTGGATCGGAGGCTCGACGCCCGTCACGATCGACGTGATCGCGGGCAGTGTAATGCTCGGCTGCACCGTCCGAGCGTCGAGCGTCGCAGCGCCCTCGCGGATCAGCCGGCTGAGCGTCGGCGCACGTTCCTTGGAGATCAGGTCGGACCGTAGCCCATCCAGAATCACGATGATGACGTGACCGTCGAACCCGATCGGCGCCAGCTGATAGGGACGTCCAGGCCGTTCGTTCACCGTGGAGCACGCCACGAGCATGGCGACGATCGATGTCGCTGCGGCGAGGCTGACGAGGAACCTGAATCGCTGCCGGGGGAAGGCAGGCGTCATGTGCTTCTTCTGATAGACGGCTCGGGGTGGCCCAGTCGACTGCCGGGTTCCATGGTGTTTCCGATCAGGGGAGCAAGTGTAAGCGTACGAAGCGTACCGCCTGATCGCGGGGGGTCCAAGGTCGCAATAGGGGAAACCTGCACAGGGTCGGCTTACTAGAAGATTACGGAACCCTGGCCACGCTCGTCGATCATCTTCTGGATGTGCTCAACGAGCAGCGCGCGTCGTTCCAGGAGCGCGCTCATCTGTTCTGAAGCGAGGTAGGCGTCGATCGCCGCGCGGATCTGGTTGTCGGTCACCTGCTGCAGCAGCTCCCACATGCGCGGACTGCACCAAACGATCTCATCGCCGTAACGCAGGTCCTCGTGCACCTGGAATGCGCGTGAGTGATCGATCATCCAGAGTACCCACTCGGTGTCGATGAGGTAATTGCCGCGGTTGCGGTCGTCGTTGAAGATCAGGCTGTCGAATACGCGCATCGCCTGGATCTGGCGCTGCCAGTCGGCCGTCACCGGCGGAGGGTCCGCCTCTCGTCGACCTTCGCCGAGCGTGCCCTCTATCCAGAGCTGCACGCTTCCATCGATTCCGTTGACCCTACGGCACACGGTGGGCGGTACGTTGTCGAGCTCGAACAGGCGCGCCAGCTGGTAGGCAGCGCACTGACTCTTGTAGCTATCGTAGTAGCGGCTGAACCTACGGCCGTTGATTCGGTGAGCCCGCGAGATCCTGTCGATCTCGTGAAACGCGCCGCGAGCGCGAATTCCATCGCGTTCGAGTACCAGGCGCTTGATCCCCGTGAATGCGCGTGAGTGATCGATCATCCAGAGTACCCACTTTCTTGAGCGATCATGCCGCGTTCCGTGGCGCTACCACAGAGGGGTGGGTGAGCGCCTGAAGCGTATCGTTGGAGCGAGCGCGATCCAACGGAGAGGACAGGGGAGGCACCACGAGAGCGCGTGGGCAGTGTGTGCTGGATAGTGCCGAGCCCGCCCAGACCGGGGTTGGTGTCATCTACGGAGCAACCTACTCTGTCCTGAAGTAGACCTCGCGGCCGGCAAAGAACGTCATCTCGACAGCCAGGGTGCGGAAGCCGGTGTTCATCGGTTCGGGCACCGTGCCGTCCAGCACCACGAAGTCGGCCCACTTGCCGACCGTGATCGAGCCGATCTGGTCCTTCCACGGGGTCATGTCGGCGCCGGCCTGCGTATAGGCGTGCAGCGCTTCCTCGAAGGTCACCGCCTGCTCCGGATGCCAGGGCCTGCCGTCGTTGAAATCGAAAGGGCTAACGCGGAAGACCGCGTCGCCGATCTGGGTCATCGGGCTGAGCGGTGATGTGGCGTAGTCGGCACCGAAGACGAGCGGCACGCCGCCGTCGAGCATCGATCGCCACACATAAGCTCGGGTCTCTCGACCCTGGCCCACGCGGTCCGGAACATAGCCGATCGCATTGGTTCCGTGATTAGGCTGCATCGAGGCGACCACGCCGAGCTCCTCGAAGCGCGGTATGTCGTCGGGATGTACCAGTTCTATGTGCTCGATTCGGTTAGCAAACGGGACGGCAACGTCTTTGGCTGCTTCGAACGCATCGAGCGACGCGCGCACGGCGGCGTCACCAATCGAATGGATCGCCACCGGCAGGCCGGCGGTGGCGACTTTCCGTACCTGCGCCTCCAGGTCTGCAGGCGCGGTGATGTACTCGCCGCTCCAACCTTCGCGATCCTGGTAGCTCTCGAGCAGAACCGCTGTATGCGCCGAGAGCACGCCATCATTCATGAGCTTGACGTAGCCGAGTGTCAGCAACGGGCCGGCGGTCTTCTCCTTGCCGGTGGCCGCGACACGCTCGGCCGTTTCTGCCTTGTTGGCGAGAATGCTCTCGATCTGGGCGTCGTACTCGGCGGCGTTTTCCCTCAGTCCGAAGTGGCCATACCAGATCCGCAACGTGGGATCGCCATGTTCGACGATGTAGAGATAGTCCTCCAGCCCACCCATCTGGTGCAGACCGGTGACGCCGAAGCTGTTGGCGTATTCGTGCATTGCCGCCAGCCCCTCGCGGCGCTGTTGGTCGCTGCGCTCCGGGATGATCTGTCGGATCAGGCCCTGGGCACCCTCCAAGAGGATGCCCGTCGGTTCACCGGATTCCGCATCGATCACGATCTCGCCGCCTGGGGGTACCGGTGTTTCGGCCGTCACCTCGGCAAGCTTCAGCGCCATGGAACTCGCCCATCCATAGTGACCGTCGATATGGTTCAGCAGGATCGGCCGCTCGGGCGCCGCTTCGTCAAGCATCTCTTTGGTCGGGTACAGGCCGTCGGAAAGCGTGTGGTCCCAGTAGCCGCCGGTCATCCACTCGCCTACGGGCATGTGGGCGTTGGCCTCTTCGATCAGACGCAGCCATTCGTCCTTGTCGGCGATGTAGGAGAGATCAATGCCGGCCACCGCTGGCGAATTTCCGCTCACATGGGAGTGTCCGTCGATGAGGCCCGGCGTGACCGTATTGCCACTGGCATCGATGACCCTCGTGCTGACGCCGACCAGCGCCCGAATCTCCGCATTACTGCCCACGGCCGTGAACTTGCCGTTCTGGACCGCGAAGGCCTCCACTCGCGGCGCGCCGGGATCGACCGTATAGACGTCGCCGTTGACGACGATCAAGTCGGGCGCCTGCGGGGTGGGGGCGCTGCCGAGGGCCGCAACAAGCAGGGGTAGGACCAGGAGAATTGCGAGACGGCTAGCCATCGGTTCGCTCCTTCACACGAAATAGCGGGTTGCCTCTGCTCGGTCGGGTTTCGGCCTCCATCGTGCTCCTGAGACGTTGTGACGAGCGCGGGAAGCGTATCGTCGGAGCAGGCGACATCCAATCTCGCCAGGGAGTGTGCGCCCTACCTCTGCTCTTCGCGTCTCTCCGTATAGCGAGCGCCGCTCAACGAGGCGGAGAGAGTGTGGTTGCCCTCGTGACAGGCATACTCGTAGAGTGCCTCGTCGAAGCGTTTGAACGGAACCGTGCCCCCCCAGGGGCTCACGTACATCGTCGGGTCGTCGACGATGAACTCGTAGCGGATTGTCTCCTCATCGACTCGCGTGAACCGCTCGATCACCTTGGCATCTCCCGAGGGCGGAACACCGCGGAACGCCTCATCGACTCCTCGAGACTCTTCATCGCTCTCCGCCACGTGGGGACTCAGGTTCGTCGTCTCGACGACGAGCGTGTCACCCTCCCAAAGACCCCAGGAGTCGCCGAACCAGGGACGAATGTCGTTCGGCAGCGGTGCGGGCTCACCGAGCCGGATGATGCGGACGTCGTGCACCATCTCCGTCATGATCATCACGTGATCGGCGTTCTGTACGATCGTGTAGTTGCTGAGGTAGTAGTAGTTGGGGAGCATCGGCGGGCCGGCGTTGGAGCCGTACGAGACCAGGCAACGGGACGCCAGCGGAAACAGCTCCGGATGATCGTAGCGGCCGAACCTGCTCTTGAGCTGGGCGAGCACCTCGACGCGCCGATGTCCCTCCGACGTCAACTCGGGAACGCGGCCGTCTGCCGGATGCGTGACCAAGGAACCTCGGGGCTCACCGTTGACGACCGCCACATGCTCACCCGCCTCCCTCGGGTTCGTGCTGCAGCTCCAACATTCGCCTGGCCCGCCTCGATCTTCGATCTCCGCAACCTGCTCGGGGCTGAGAATCGCCCCTTTGCCTTGCGGACGCTGGACGGGGGTGAGCGTGGCGTTGGTCCAGTTCCCCTGGAGATCCGGGTGGCCGTGCGGCGTCCTCGGCACCTGCCACTCTCCGCCGTCGGGAGCAGCGTTTTGCGCCGCCGCGGTCGGCCACAGCGTCGCAGCCGACAACGAGAGCACTGCTGCGGCCATGGCGCATTGCCTGAGCGGCGCCGAGGTCGAGAGATTCATCGGGTCACGAGAAGTAGGCCGGCAGAGTGTTCGGAAACTCGCCCAACGTGCACGTCGTCGCGTCAACACTAGCGAACGAGCAAGAGCTCCTGTTGCGGCGGAGACAAACGCTCGACTCCACTTGCAGTCGCAATTGCCTGCTCATGGTTCCAAAACACCAAGTACTGGTCTTCGCCTTCGTCCGCAGGCGACGGCATATAGAAGAAGTACTCGAGAACGAAGTGGTGATTAGGCGAGAGCGGTACGTCGAGAGCCCAATCCTGACCATAGGAACCCATTCTTGGGCCCAGACCCGTGTCGAACCGCATCTCTCGCGCTCCCTTTCCTACTCCGTGGAGGTCGAAGACAACCCGGGTCCTCTCGGGGTCGAAGCTTTCAGGGTAGACGTGAGAACCGTCGTCCCAGCAGCCGTCCTCCATGTATTGATACTGACCCAGAATCGGCTTCAGGAAGCAGAGGCTCTCGAAGAGGTTCGGCTGAACCATGGGCAACTGGGGATCTCTGACAATGATGCCGGCGTCGGCGAGCTTCTGCTGGTAGCCGTTCATTATCTGGCGGGGGGTAAGGCCCGCCCGGATGGTCTCCGACAGGATCTCGGCGATCGTCAGATGTTCCGCCCAGAGCTTCTTGATGTCGGCGGGCGGTGCGCTCTCTCCGTCACGTAACACGTAGGCGAAGCGTCCCTGGCTCGGTGCTGCAAGGATGTCGCCTCCTTGAACCAAGCTGTCTTCCCAGATTTCGCTACCTGCCCGCTGCGACCGTTCGGTGCGCATTCTGCGAAAGACAGTCATGCCCAAATCGCTAGTCAAGGTTGCGCCCGGCACGATGTCGGCAAGAGCGCCCCGCAGGCGTTCGAGCTCGTCCGCGCGCATCTGCTTGAGCAGCTCGACCTCGCTCGGCACGGGGCTGATGTTGTAGTCCATGATCAGGTACTCGGACGACACCAGCCTGTCGGCGTACTCCTCGCCGAGCTCCTCAGCGAGAAGGAGGTAGTCTGCGTGCGAAATCCCGTCATCTGTTCTGGTAGAGGTCGCCCACGGAGCGAGCTGGTCTCGGTAATTGACCGCGATGCGCTCCGGGTCGCGCGCTTCGACGAAGGCTCCGAGGCCCTTGAATCGGTGGTCATACTCCGTCATCGGGTTCGACAGAGGTTCGCCATAGACAACCGGTTCACCGACGATGTCGTAGGCTCCGAGCGCTTCCATCGGATCCGAGTAGTCGCTGCGGCTCTTCGCCAGCTCAGCCGACCAGTCCGAAAACACGACACGCTGTGAGGCTCGCCAGCGACGCCCGATAATCGCCCGCTCGATCCGATCACCACCACGGTCCGTGAAGACGAAGACGCCGGAGGTGCTGCCTAGCTCTTCCGCCCCGAACTGATCGGGGATGGCGGCGCGCATCACATGGATCCACATGTCGATGCCACGGTTCCGCATGATCTTCGGCACGATGAGGTCGAACTTGTCCCGACGAATCTGGTTGTTTTGCTTGCCGTAGCGTGAGGAGCTTGCGGGCCCCTCTTGAGCCACGGCCGCGGCAGCAAACAGGCTTGCAAGACCGATTAGCAGCAACAGCAGGTACGTATCCCTGACGACGGTGTGCTGGGTCCGCTTGAACCGATGCGCTTGTCTCACCGTATCTCGCTCGTACTGGAGGCTCTTCGCCGGGCGCGGGTTCGAACGAGCAGCTGTTCCCGCACCGCTCGATGCGCCTCGTCGATAGCCGAGTCCGTGTGCGTCGAGGCAGCGGCATCGGAGTTGGCGATAGAAATCCGACCGAATCGCCGGCTCCCGACCACGCATGGTCGATCGTCGGGTGTGAACAGCGCCCACTCGATGGGATCGTCCAGGGTGTTGTAGCTATAGGCGTAGCCGTGCGGCCAGCGATTCACGGTAATCGCTTCGATGTCGCGAGCCGGGTCGAATCCCCCGCCCTCGAGCATTCGACCGAGCTGGTCGCGGATGTTGCGCTCGAAGGTCTCGAAGCTCGTGGCCAACGTATCCTCGCGCCCGATTCGATGCTGCTCCTTCTTCGGGTGTCCAGGAGCGCAGGGCGTTCTGGACATGTGCAGAATCATCGGGTCCTCGGGCGATCTGGAGGGTTGGTAGTCACCGAACTGCACGGAGCGGCCAAGGCTGACCCCGCTGTGGTACATCCCCGGCGCGGTCACCCGTGAGACGCCGAGGTTCTCGAAGGCCTTCCAATCTCGGGTGAGGACGTTGGTGGAGACGAGCGGCATCTTGACGCCATACTTGAGCGCTACCTTCTGCTCGTCGGACATTTCCGGGCACAGGTGCGGGATGACCCCGTTCCAGCAGCCCATCACACAGTGACGCGCCCGTACCTTCTCGGCCTTGCCACCGCGTACATAGGTAATCTCGACCTCGCGGGCCACATCGGGATCGCCCAGGTGCCGGGCGGAGACGCCCATGCTGTTGAGGCGAATCCGGGCGTCGGAGCCCTCGCGGTCCAGGCGGTCGTACCTGAGGCGCGACGTCATCGAGTCTTCCAGCGTAGTACCCGGAAGCGCGTCGGGGATCATGGCGCGAACCAGCAACCGTGCCAGCGTCGCGTTCCCGTCGGGAAAGTGGATGTCCGGTCGATCGTCCCACTCGTTCTCGCGACCGTGTTGCCCACCTCCGATGTGGGCAAGGGGGCCCACCAGGGGAAGGGTCTCGAGGTTCATCCCCTGGAAGCCGGGGTAGCCCTGGGCCCATGCATAGAGTGCCGGGTGGGCGTCGATGCCAACGCAGAAGCTACCCTTCGGGCGGTCATTGAAGAACGGGATCACATCCGGAGAGACCTTGGCGAGATCGAGCAGGAAGTCCCGGTAGCTGATCCGTGCCAGGCGCTCTTTCTTGTCCGCATCCGAGAGTCCCGGCATGGTGTCCGGGTTCGCGCCGTCGTCGTAGAGCCGCGCGATGTCCCTCTGCGCCTCCGGAGACATGGGGGTCTTCGCGAGCCACTCGGCCCATGCACCGGATTGCCCGCCGCGTCCCATCACCAGCCGGTCCTCGCCGAACACCTCCTTGCTGAAGAAGGTGGCGTTGCCCAGGCCCAGCGATCCGTAGAACCTCCTACCCGCGGCACTGGTGGCATAGGCGCTGTCGATGTCGATGCCGACCGCAGCGAGAAGCGTCCTGCAGACGGCGCTGTAGTGGCCCACAGACTCGAGGTACGACGTACCGCCGGGCAGCATCAGCGTACGTCCTCGATAGGTCATCTCGTTCCGCTTGGCATGGCCGCCAAAGTCGTCGTGATTGTCGAGGACCAGGACACGCGCACCGCTGCCAGCCGAGGTCAGGAAGAAATAGGCTGCCGAAAGCCCGCTCAGCCCCCCACCGATCACCACGCAGTCGTAGTGCTCACCGGTATCGGTCGCATCGGTCCAGGAGTTGCCGTCGCGAAGCGCATGGCCGGCCTCGAAGGAACCGGGGTGGCTGCCGCGCATTCCGGTCAGGGCCGGTGGGTAGTAGTCCTGCGCGAGGGGCGCATGGGGCGTGCCCTCGCGTGCCGACGCCCAGCCCGGTGCGAGGAGCGAGCCCCCAACGGCCCCGACGGCAACCCCCACGCCATTGACGAAGTCGCGCCGGGTGATGTCACGGTGCATCCCTAGATCACGATCCTCACTCGTGGGCATGGCCTAGCCCTCCAGGTCTTCAAACGACAGAAGCGTACGAAACGTCGACTCCTTACCAGGCCCGACCGAAGTGCAGATCACATCCAGACCCTGACGTCGGCGAGCAAGGGAAGCGTATCGTCAGAGCTTGCGGCATCCAACGGAGGGGATAGCAAGAGACAGCGGGCAGCGGCGAAATGGAGGTGGTAGCCCCCAACGGGATTTGAACCCGTGCCGGCGGCCTGGAAGGCCGGTGCTCTGCCAACTGAGCTAAGGGCCCGGTGGAAGTACAAACCCTGTCGTATACGCATCGTTGTCGACCGACCGGGCTATGGTCATAGCGTGTTTTCGCTCCTCTGGAGGGTCGCCATGCCTATGTTCCTTCGATTCGTTGCTCTGTCGATTCTGCTGAGTGTCTCCGCCCCTGCAGCCGCACAATTCAGGCTCGAGCATATTGGCGGGATCGTGCAACTTTCCGATCCGCGGATCGCACCCGACGGCCGCTCTGTCCTCGTGCGGGTCTCCCGCGCCAACTTCGATGACAACCGCTACGAGGTCGAGCTCGTTCTCATCGACGTGGCAACGCGCGCCCACAAAGTGATAACCCGCCGGCAGGCCTCGCAGACTCGCTGGTCTCCTTCCGGTTCAAGTTTGGCGTTCCTTTCACCGGTGGACGGGAGGGCCCAGATCTTCGTAATCCCCATCGATGGCGGCGAAGCGACGCAGATCTCGAAAGCGCCTACCGGAGTAGGGGCCTACTCGTGGCGCCCGGACGGCGAGGCTCTTGCCTACCTCTCGGAAGAAGAGCCCGAAGCGCGCGAGGGCCCGGAGCGTCACAACCGTTCTTTCGAAGCAGACGTGAACTTCCTCCTGACGGAGGCGCCGCGTGCTCACCATCTCTGGCTCGTCCCGGTCGGAGGCGGAGAAGCCAGCCGGCTGACGTCAGGCGAATGGTCGGTCGCTGCCGGGTTGACGGGTGGCAGTGGGGGGGCGCCTTCGTGGTCTCCGGACGGCCAGTCACTTGCCTTTGCGCAGCAATCCGGGCCCGGGGCAAGGTACTTCAGGGACGTCAGCATCCGTATCCTCGACTTGGCGACCGGATCGATACGCGCACTCAACGAGCTCGGGCAGCGCATGTCCGGCGCAGCGGTATCGCCGGACGGTGAGTTTGTTGCCTACTCGTCCCCGCGCGACGGCGACAGCCGTTTCGTCAGCGAAGTCTTCGTCGCCCCAGTGGGAGGTGGGGAGGGACGGGGCCTCACCCGTGCTCTGGATCGGAACTTCAGGACCTTTCGCTGGATGCCGGACAGCCGTTCGCTCCTCGTCCGAGCCAACAACGGCACTACTCCAGGACTTTGGATTCAGCCGCTCGACGGCCCGGCACGCCGGCTGGATACGGGCAGCGCCGTCCCCGGATCTGCCGTGACCGTTTCACGTTCCGGTCAGATAGCCCTGCTCGCCAGCGAGCCGGATCGTCCCACGGAGCTCTTTTTTCAGGCTGCGCCCGGGAGCCAGTTCGAGCGCCTCACGGACTTCAACGCACACATCGCGGCGCTCGAACTTGGAAGGCAGGAGTCCATTAGCTGGCGCGGGGCGGATGATTTCGAGATGGACGGAATCCTGACCTACCCGCCAGGCTATCAGCAGGGCCAGGCGTATCCTCTCGTCCTCCACATCCACGGGGGCCCCCGTGGAGCTTCCAACATGGGCTTCTCGGCACGCGTGCAGTGGCTCGCGTCGCATGGGTGGGTGGTATTCCAACCCAACTACCGCGGCAGCGACAATCTAGGAAATGCCTACCAGGCTGCCATCTGGAACGACGCAGGTGCTGGGCCCGGACGTGACGTCATGTCCGGAGTCGATTTGCTCATCCAGCGAGGAATTGCGGATCCCTCCCGGATGGCGGTATCAGGCTGGTCCTACGGGGGGTACATGACCGTGTGGTTGCTCGGTAACTACCCCGATCGTTGGCGGGCTGCTGTTGCGGGGGCTTCTGTCACCGACCACATAGATCAGTACGTCCTCAGCGACATTCACTCCTCTGTCGCGACCTACTACGGCGGCTCACCGTTCACAGACCCGAAGCGCCTCAAGGCTTACCGCGAACAGGCTCCGATAACCTACGCGACGCGCATCAAGGCACCTACGCTTGTGCTCAGCGACACAGGCGACCAGCGTGTTCCGATATCGGAATCGTTCATCCTCTACCACGTTCTTCGGGACAATGGCGTTAAGACGAAGTTCATCGCCTACCCGGTCGCCGGCCACAACCCGTCGGACCCGGTTCATCGGCGTGATCGGGACCGACGATGGGCTGCCTGGCTGCAGGAACACCTCGGTGCAAACACGCCCTAGCACTCAGGGCCAGCGCTCCGCCTGATGCCGCGGGTGCTCCATCGCACTCGATCGGCCTTTCTCTAGGAGGGGCTTGGCCAGCGATTTCGCCAGTGCGAGCAGGCGGCATCGGGTGGGAAGAGTATGTCGAACATCGAACCGAGCGACGGCAGTTCGCCGCTCATCGGCGCCGGGTCGAGCCACGAAGGTGCCGGCTGTCCAATCGGCGCGCCAGGTGGCGCGGTCTGTTGAGATACCCGCGAGTACGCGGTAGCCGGGCGGCTCAGAAACCTTTCGATGTCGCGTTTCAGCAGAGCGAAATGCGCCTCGCCTGGTTCGATCATCTGGGCGGTTTGTCCGATCCGAGCGGCGACGCTGGTGCTCATGGCGGCCAGTCGCGCCGTGGTGATCGCCCGCACCTGCGGCATGGGGGCGCTGGCGGCCAGCGACATCAGCTGCTCGACGACCGCGCGTTGTACGGCGCGCACGATCTCCTGTTCGTAGTCGTCGTCGCCAGGTGTCGTGAACACCGTCTGGACGGTGCGGTCGAGCACCTCGTCCAGGCCGGGCAACGAGCTGTCGAGGGCGTGCTGCTGCACCACGCGGGCGGTGCGCTCGGGGTCGAAGAGGTTGGATACGACGTGTTGGGCGGCGACCACGGCCGGGGTGATCGCGTCGAAGGTCATGCCGGTGTAGCGCGGGAACAGCTCGCGGTGGTGGCCGTAGCCCGACGGCCGCGGTGGCAGCTGTACCAGGACCGAGCGCGGCACTGCCAGCTCCGACGGTTGTAACGTCGCCAGTAAGGCGTCCAATGCTGCCATCTGCTCGCCCCGCGGCACCGCCCCGGCGGCATTCCCGTGGCCGTCACCGCGCAGCGCGTAGTGGGAGTACGTGCCGCCGATGGCGGAGGCGGTCGCCTCCACCTGATAGCGATGATGCATGTACAGCGGCACCAGCGCTTCTTCGATCGTCGCCAGCGGCGCCCCGAGCTTGATGGCGTTGTCTCCGAAGCGATCGAGCGCGTGTCGACGAACCTCCATCATCCGGTTGAGCTCGGCGGCCGGGTCATCGCCGTTGGCCCACAAGTGCACGCGCGGCTGCGCCGACAGGGCTTCGTCGGTCATGTGAATGACGTCGCGCTCCCATGCCTCATCGACGATGGCGCGGAGCTCCTCTGCCTCATCGGCCCCGGGCGGGAAATCCTGGTAGGAGTAGGTCACCGCAACCTTGTCCCATTCGCCGATCTTGTCATCGTAGACCGCGGAGTAGTCGAGCTCGCCGTCGTCGGTGAGCTCGATCAGCGGATGCGGGTAGTCCATCACCGACCTGCGCCCCAGGCTGCTGGCGTAATGGTTGTGGTTGAAGCCGAGGGTATGGCCAACCTCGTGCGCCGACAGCTGCCGCAGCCGCGCCAGCGCCCATTCAGCCAACTCGGGAGGGGTCTCGGTGCCGCTCGCGTAAGGCGCCAACAGGCCCTCCGCGATCAAGTAATCCTGCCGCACGCGCAGCGACCCGAGCGTTACGCGCCCCTTAATGATCTCGCCGGTGCGCGGGTCGCTGACCGTGAAGCCGTAGCTCCAGCCGCGCGTCGAGCGATGCGCCCACTGAATGATGTTGTAGCGCACGTCCATGGGATCGGCGCCCTCGGGCAGCATCTCCACCCGGAAGGCGTTGCGATAGCCGGCCGCCTCGAACGCCTGGTTCCACCAGCGCGCGCCGTCCAGCAGAGCTGAGCGCACCGGCTCGGGGGTGCCGCGATCCAGGTAATAGACGATCGGCTCGACGGCGTCGGAGACCTCGGCGGTCGGGTCGACTTTCTGCAGCCGGTGACGGTTGACGAGCCGTTTCGTCAGCGATGTGCCGAGTGGCACCGCATAGTCCTGGTACGTAGGGCCGAAGGCTCCGGATCGCGGGTCGTAGTTACGGGGCTCGTAGCCGTCGCCGGGCAACTCCACGAACTGGTGATGCGTGCGAACGGTGACCGCCTCGGTGCTCGGGGCCACCGCAGATAGCGCGCCGCGTCCGAAACCGCCGCCCGGCCCGGGTTGCGTCCCGAACCTGTCACCTCCATTTCCGTCGCCTTGCGTTGTGAAGGTGAGGACGGCGTTCATGATGATGTTCTTCGGGAAGGCCTTGGTGTGTTCCCTCGAGATGACGCTGCGCGAGCTGTCGAGGCGATACTGGGCCGGCTGCAAAGTAGTCGCGACATTGTGGGTGTCGCGCACCAGGAACTCGGTCATGTCAACCAGCGTGCGACCCTCAGTCTCGGCGGCGACTGTGAAGCCCCAAAGCACCGACTGCGCGAACGCTTCCTCGACCGCCACGCGCTCATCGGCGTTGTCGCTGTCAGCCCGGTACCTCAGGTTCGGCTGCAGCATCAGGATCTTCGGGCCGACGCGCTCGAACCTCACGAGATCGCCGCTGCCGCGGCCCTGTCCTCGATCAAGCCCGATGTCGTTGGAGCCCAGTCCCGCAGCCAGCCCGCGGACGTAGAGGAGGTCCTCGTCGAGCCTGTCGATCTCCATGTAGAGCGTACCGGCGGCCGCATCCCAATAGAGTGGAAAGAGGCCATCGAGCTTTTCCATGGCGGCCACCGTCTCCTCGATCGACGGCGGCGACTCGGACGTAGCGACGGGGCCGGCGGGCTCATGGGCGATGGCGGGCGTCGTGGCGCTCATGAGCACGGCAAGCAGGGATGCGATGCTTCGGGCGCCCGGCCATCGGTATTCGATCAAGGTAACCTCCGTCGGAATTGTTCCCCGAGGGCAACAGGCTCCGGGCCGCGGGCTCGGGCAAGGATGCTCAGGCAAGGATGTCGGCGAACAGGAATCGCCAGTGTGCCAACGGCGGCGTCAACTACCAAGGCGGGTCGCGGCTGCCAAGGAGAGGGCGCGCGGTTCTGAACCACCGGTCAGGATTGGACGCGGATCTCGATAATCTTCAGAGGAGCCGACATGGATTTCACCGACAAGCGAGTCTTGGTAACGGGTAGCAGTCGGGGGATCGGCTTTGCGGTTGCCAAAGCCTTTGGCGACGCTGGCGCGGGCGTCGCCATCAATGGCAGAACAGCGCACTCCGTGAGCGCCGCCATGGAGAGACTGGGCGAAGGTGCGCGCCTGGTCGCAGCGCCCGGTGATATCGGTACCGTTCCTGGCTGCGAGTCGGTGGTGAGCATTGCGAACGACGCTCTCGGCGGCCTCGATGTTCTGGTGAACAGCGCCGGTATCGTGTCGGCGAAGCCCATCGAGGACAGCGACGAGGCGATGTGGGACGCTCAACTCGACGTCAACCTGAAGGGCACCTTCTTCTGCTGCCGCGCGGCTTTGTTCGCATTGCGCGAGTCCAGCGGCAACATCGTCAACATGGCCTCGGATGCCGGTCTGATGGGGTTTGCAGGGGTCACCGTGTACTGCGCATCCAAGGCAGGGGTCGTCAACATGACGCGTGCCATGGCGTTGGAAGTCGCGCCAGACGTACGCGTCAACTGTGTCTGCCCGGGCTATGTCGATACCGACATGATCCGCCGCGACAACATCGACAAGAAGGACGATCCGGCCGCAGCCGAACAGAGGATGATCGACTACGCGCCGATGAAGCGCATCGCAACGCCCGCCGAGATCAGCCAGGCGGTTCTCTATCTGGCTTCATCCGAAGCGCGTTTCGTCACGGGCGCGGCGCTAGCGATTGATGGCGGTGTGACCGCTGGCCGTTGAGCTCCGGCCTGGCCCGCCGGAGAGTGTTTCTCAGGAGTATCCGATCAAAACGGCCACCGCCAATGCGATCGAGCCCACGATCCAGATCTTCACCATGAAGGGCAGGATGAATCGCAGCCAGCGGTCGTACGGGATCGCCGCCATGGCCAGGGCTCCCACCAGCACCGCCTGGGTGGGAACCAAGATATTGCTGAACCCGTCGCCGAACTGGAAGGCCAGTACCGCCACCTGCCGGCTGACGCCCGCGAGGTCCGCAAGGGGCGCCATGATCGGCATGGTGACATAGGCCTGACCGGTTCCCGAGGGGATGAAGAAGTTGGCGATGCTCTGAACGAAGAACATTCCGATGGCGGAGAAGGCTCCCGGAAGCTCCCTGACGGGAAGGCTGATGCCGTAGACCATGGTGTCCACGATGCCGCCCTCGTTCAGCACCACCGAGATGCCCCTGGCCACCCCGATCAGCAGGGCAACGCTCGTGAAGCTTGCTGCGCCGGTGCCGAACTCCACCGCAGTGCGGTCGGGGCTCATGCGGGCGATCATGGCAATCATCACCGTGAGCGCAACGAAGACCGCCTGCATCTCGATCAGAAACCACTGCCGCTGACTCAGCCCGTACACAAGCACGATCTGCGAGATGGCAACGGCGGCCAGGACCAGCTTATGCGTCGGGGTCATCGACGGATGATCGGCGTCTCCGTCTTCGCCAGTAGAGATCGAGGCCCCTTCAGGTGCGCTCACGTCGGCCACCAGGCTCGCTGCCGGATCCCGCTTCACCCTTTTGGCATAGGACCATACGTGGTGGATGCCGATTGGCAGGAAGACGGCCATCAGCGCGACGCGGTACCAGAGCCCCGATGCGGGTTGGAGCCCCGCGATGTCCTGGGCGAGAAGAGTGGTGAAGGGGTTGATGAGGGCGGCGCCGAAACCGACGCCATACCCGATCATGATGATCCCCACGGCCGTGACCCTGTCGTATCCGAGGGCGAGAGCGAGCGTGATGAGGACGGGTACAAAGGGAAAATACTCTTCGCCGAATCCGATGGTGCTCGAACCGAGGGCGAACAAGGTAGTTCCGCCGGCGACCAACCAGAAAGGTCGCTCCCCCCATCGGCGGAGGAGAACTCCTATGACGGCATCCACCGCCCCCGTGGCGCGTAGAACGGCGACCGCACCCCCGATGATGAGGAGCAAGAAGATGATCTGGTGCGCGCCGGTCAGCCCCTTGGGAACGGCGGTCAGGCTGGCCAGCGGCGACAACGCCGGAGCATCGTCGGTGAACTCGAAGCTACCCGGAACGACCTGGAGTCGCCCAGCTGCATTCTCCACCCGTTCGAACGAGCCGGCGGGAAGCACGTAGGAGAGGATCTGGCCCAGGATCACCATCGCGAACAGGATGACCAGCGTGTGTGGGACCTTGAGCTTGCTTTTCGTCACGATGGGTTCCCTCGGCTCACGGCCTGGGCATCGAGGCTAAACAGGTCGGCCGGTAGGCGGCTATTCTCGCCCCGATGTGGTGGCGGGCCGAGTACACTGACGCCGCGCTCGGTACGGTGAACCGGACGATATGGTTCCGCGAAGCCACAGCAAGATCGCGGCACTGTTCGCCCCAGTCGGGACGCCAGAACGGTCGTTAACCAAGAAGGAGAGTCGCTGGCATGAGATTGGAAGGCAAGGTGGGCCTGGTCACCGGTGGCACCGCAGGAATCGGCACCGCCACCGCGGTGCGCTTCGCGCGCGAAGGGGCATCGGTGGTACTGACGGGACGCAACTCGGAGCGCGGCGAGGCGGTGGCGCAGTCGATCGCCGACGCCGGCGGCGAGGCGATGTTCATCCGCTCCGACGTGCGCCTCGCCGAGGATTGCCGGCAGGCCGTAGAACAGACGCTGGAGCGCTTCGGCCGCATCGACATCCTGTTCAACAACGCCGGGGTGTTTCATCCGAAGACCGTTCCGGACTGTACCGAGGAGGAGTGGGACGAGACAATCGACTCCAGCCTGAAAGGGGCCTTTCTGATGTCGAAGTACACCATTCCGTCGATGATCGAGAACGGTGGCGGCTCGATCATCCACACCAGCTCCGGCTGGGGCATTCTCGGCGGCGACAAGGCGGCGGCGTACTGCGCGGCGAAGGGAGGCCTGATCGTCATGGCCAAAGCGATGGCGATCGACCACGGCCCCGACGGCATTCGCGTCAACTGCGTGTGTCCTGGCGACGTCGATACCCCGATGCTCCCCGACGACGCCGCCAAGCGTGGCGAGTCGTGGGACGAGTATCTCGCCGGTTGCTCGGCACGGCCGCTCGGGCGTATCGGCACCCCCGATGAGATAGCGGACGCGGTGGTCTTTCTCGCTTCCGACCAATCTTCGTTCGTCACCGGCGAGTTTCTGGTCGTGGACGGTGGTGGCATCGCCGGCTGAGCACCCAAAGGGCTATGCGATTCATCGCATCGACCTGGAGCCACCGATTCGCTCTTCAATCGTGGCCCGCTCTTGTGGCGTAATCGGTCGATCCGGTTCCGACGCGATGCGCTCGTGAAGCGCCCGGAATTGCTCGACTAGCTCTGGACTGTCCATGAAATAGACGACTCTTAGAGGCTCGTCATTGTCCGGGTTCGCGATGCGGTGAACCGTGCTCTGTGGCACGAGAATCACGTCACCAGGTTCAATTGTCTCGGTCTTGTCGCCCAGCGTCGCGGTGCCCCGACCTGACACGACATAGAACAGCTCATCGCCCTGGTCGTGAGCGTGGAGATTCGTTGTGTAGCCCCGCTGGAATGTTTGTTCAACCAGAACTGGGCCCAACGTCCCGGTCTTCGGCGATGCCTTGACGACAATGCCGTTCAGCAGCGGTTCACCCTCTCCCGTCCTGAGAACGAATCCCACTGTTGCTCCCTCAGTCCGTGTCGCTGATATCGGATCCGTATCAAAGCAGTTCGACGACGATCTCCGTCGGTCCACCTGGCGCATTGATCGCCCAACCCGGTCCGTCGAGATCGTAGGGGCAAGATGAGACGGCGCAGATGAGGTCCATGCGCGCCTTGAGCACGACGTAGCCGCCGGGCTCGACCACGGGCGCGGCCGGTGTATGGAACATGAAACCGTCCTCCACGCTCGTGTTGGTGAAGAAATTCACGGCGAAAGGGATCACCGTGATCTCGTGGCCCATTTCACGCATTGCCATCTCTAGGTTCTCGGCGCAACTCCGGTGATGACCCTCGACGCCGAATTGCTTGTAACGAATCGCGTCGCAGGGGGCGATGATCAGATCGTGGATGCCATCGGCTCCGTCTTCGACGAAATCGACCATCGGCCGCCGGAAGCGACTGAGAAAGGTGTCGCCGGCTCGCGGGTGCAGCGCGCGTGTCGGCATCCAGGTGTGGCCGGGAGACAGCCACTCGCCGATGTCGTCTGCACGGAAGGCGAAGAAGTCGGCCGCCTGCTGGCCCTTGGGAGTGGTGATGCGGAAGAGCTGACCCTCGACAACGCGAAACGCACGGCCGTCGCCGGCCGGTATGACCAGTGTCTCCATCTACGGATCCACCGGCACGAGCCGCTTCAGCTCGTCGAACCAGTTGGTGGTCAACGTCACATGGCCGCTGTCGTTCACGCGTTGATTCCCGCCAGGGAACATCACGAAACGCTGGCCGTCGGCGGTAACGTCGTAGTCCGGGTTCGCGTTACCCACACCCGTGCCCACAATTCCGTTTAGACCACCTCGGAAACTCCCTTCGAACAGCTGTTCGGCTCTACCGTAGCCAAAGGAATCACCTTCCGTCTCCACGGCGACCGCCATGATTCCTCTATAGGTTCGGTAGTAAAGCTCACGCCCATCGCCTGACCACTTGGGTTGGCTGCCACCGCCGATGGAGACTTGGTACCTCTCAGGCCCGGGAGGAAAGGGCCGGACATAGACTTCATTCCTTCCTGATTCGAAAGATCCGTACGCGATCCAGCGACCATTCGGCGAGAACGTCGACCAGATATCGGCGGCAACGCTGTTCGCGATGACACGAGGTTCCCCATCCCCCTCGAGCGGCAACACCCACAGGTCCCAGTTGGTCCCTACGCCGACTTCAGCGTAGGCCAGAGAACCGCCATCCACAGACCATGATTCCGGGAACTGTGACCGGTCGCTCTCTGTCAGCCGTAACACGGTTCCTGAGCCTTCGGCACGAGTCCGATAGATGTTCAACGTGTCGTCGCGGTTCGACTGGAATGCGAGAAACTGCCCGTCCGGCGACCAGACAGGACTCGTGTCGCGGGCTGCATCAGACGTCAGCCGGGTCAGCGCACCGCGTTTCAGGTCATAGATCCACACGTCTTCGTTGTCGTTCCGCGAGGCGTGCACCGCCAGTCGTGTGCCGTCCGGAGACAACCTGGGAGTACTGTAGACGCCAGGCTCGTCCCACAGCGGTGTCGTGTTGCCCTCCCGGTCGACCCATACGACGGGATACGTCTGCGAGCCGGCGGCCCCGCCCAGATAGGCCAGTGTTCCTGTACTCGAGAAGTCGAACGCCGCGGCTTCCGAATCCAAAAAGGTGGCAAGCCCCTGCACGACGGGTACCGGCGAGCCCTTCACCTGCAGCTGTCCCAGGTCGAACGGGACGGCAAACAGGGTTCCCCGATCTTGATACACGAGATGGCGCGTCGGTGCGTACCGTCCCTGTCCACCCAGCTGCACGACACGTCGTGTTCTCGTCTCCAGATCCAGCACTTCGGTGGCCATCGAGTTGTCCAAGGCAACGGTCGTGAATAGCAATGCCTTGTCGTCCGGCAGCAGTTGCGGGAAAGCGTGCGCGGCCTCCCCCTGATCGAGCCGTGTCAGCGATTCCGGCCGCCCCCCGTCGGCCGACACACGGAACAGGCCACCGCCGATGGAGCCGAAGATGATTGTGTTGTCAGCCCCCCAGGTCCCGGTGGCGGGGACCACGTCGGAGGAAACGACAGTCTGGGGGGTGCTCCCCGTGACCGGCACTTTCTTCAGTTCCGAGCCAGCGAAGTAGCCGATCCACTGACCGTCCGGTGAGAAGAAGGGTGAGTGTGGAGAGCCAGAAACCAGGCGAACGCCCTCCAGCTCATCGAATGAGCGAACGTAGAGCTCGGTTTGGGCTAGCCCACTACCCAGGACGTAGGCGATCTGTGTGCCATCCGGCGATAGGCCAACACCGAGAGGCAAGAGACCATCGTCGGTGAGTCGCATCTCCAGGCGCATTGCTGCTTCCGGCGCGGTCGGTACCTGGCGCATCGAGGTCGAGACGGCAAGGAACGTGGCTGCAGCCAGCGCGATACCGAGGCCGGCGGCTACAGGAGTCGGGACGTAGTGCCGCCAGGAGGGCCGCGTGGCCTCACCAGAGTCAGCTACGAGAGTGAGGCTGCCGTCTGGATCGGCAATGGTGTTGACGATTTCGATGCGGGCATCGGCGATGTCGTGAAGCCGCAGAGACGGATTTTTCTCCAAGCAGCGCCGGAGCACGTGCTGGATGATCGCCGGCGTAGCTTTTGGCACGGCCGTCCAATCGGGCTCCGCCCTGATGATCGACGCCAGGACATCGCCCGCTGTCTCGCCATCGAACGTGCGCTTGCCGGTGAGCATCTCGTACAGCACGCAGCCGAACGCCCAGATGTCGCTACGTTTGTCGACTGGCTGCCCACGCGCCTGCTCCGGGCTCATGTAGGGCGCCGTGCCCATGATCACGCCGGTGCCTGTGGCGGTCATCATCGTGGGTGATTGGCTCATGTCGGACGAAGGCTCGGTCCCGTCTGCTTCGTAGGCTTTGGCCAGCCCGAAGTCGAGCACCTTGACGGTCTCATCCGGAGCGACCTGCACGTTGGCAGGCTTCAGATCGCGATGGATGACTCCAGCCTCGTGGGCGGCCTCCAACGCCAGGGCGATCCGGCGAGCGATCTCCAACGCTTCGTCGATCTCGATGCGTCCAGAGTCTTCAATGCGCTCGGCAAGGCTCTGGCCCTCGACCAGCTCCATGGCGATGAAATGCACGCCGTCGGATTCGTCGAAGCCATGGATCGTTGCGATGTTGGGATGGTTGAGCGAGGCGAGCAGCTTAGCTTCGCGCTCGAAGCGTGCCAGCCGCCCAGCGTCGTCGGCGAAGTCCTCCGCCAGCACCTTGATGGCGACGTCACGATCCAGCGTCGTGTCCCGTGCTTGGTACACCTGCCCCATGCCGCCTGTGCCGAGCGGGGACATGATCTCGTAGTGGCCGAGTAGGGTGCCTGGTTCCATCGTGCTTCCGAGGAGAGATGAGCCCGGGAAGCGTATCGTCAGCGCCGGCGAGATCCAACGGTAGGGGTAGGGAGGAGACTGCGGGGCAGCGGCGCGACTGTCACGAATCGGCGCGCACTGCAGATTGCGACGATGAGTGCCCACGCGGCCACTAGCTGTCGCCGCCGTGGCGCTCGAACCAGGCGATAGCGTGGAGCACCTTGGCGATCAGCTGGCTGGGACGCGCGGAGATGTTGTGGAAGGCATCCGGGATCTGCACCAGCGCGGTCTCGATTCGCCGGAGCTTAAGCGCGTGGTAGAGCTGCTTGGACTCCGACAGCGGCGTGCGTAGATCGGCCGTGCCCACCATCACCATCGTCGGAGTCGTGACGTTGGCCACCAGCGACAGCGGCGAGAACTCCCAGTACCCCTTGGGGTTTTCCCATGGGGTGCCCGGGTAGCGGTAGTGCATGTAGCCGTCGTAGTTGTCGGCCACCAGGGTCTTGCTGATCCAGTTCACCACAGGTTTGGTGACCACCGCGGCGCGGAAGCGGTCGGTCTTGCCGACGATCCAGGCGGTCATGATGCCGCCGGCGCTGCCGCCGGTGACGTACAAGCGGTCCTCGTCGATGTAACCGCGCGCGACCACGTCGTCGACCACCGACATGAGATCGTCGTAGTCGTTGCCCGGGTAGTCGTGATACAGCAGGTTGCCGAACTCCTCGCCGTAGCTCGTGCTGCCGCGCGGGTTCGAATACACCACCACGTAGCCGGCGGTGGCGTACAGCTGAATCTCGGCGGAGAAGCGATCGCCGTAGTTGGAGATCGGGCCGCCGTGAATCTCCAGCAGCAACGGGTAGCGGCGCGCCGGGTCGAAGCCGGGCGGGTGGACGATCCACGACTGGATGCGGCGACCGTCGTGTGTCGACTCCGTCCAGATCGGTTCGGCCGGGGCGATGCTGCGCTGGCTCTTCAGGTCGGCGTTGAGCGCCGTAAGCACGCGCGGTTTGCCGGCGGGCTCCACCAGCACGACTTCGCTGGGGTCGTCGGAGGTCGAGTGGGTGAAGGCCACGGTGCCGTCGCGCGCTACCGAGAAGCTGCCGCCACCGTACGGCCGCCCTACCGACGACGTGCCACCGAGCCCCTCGGCGACCGGTTCGAATCGGCCTTCCGGCGTTGTGAACCCCAGCTTCGTGACTCCTTCGTCGTCGTAGGCGAAGAACACCCCGCTGCCGTCGGCGGCCCACACCGGCCCATTCACCGAGCGGTCTAGCTCCTCGAGCACGGCGCGAGGCGTAGAGCCGTCGGAGCCCATGAAGTGCAGGTCGCCGGTCTGGTACGTCTGGACGCGATCGTCGAAGCCGACGTAGGCGACGAGTGAGCCGTCAGGCGCCGGCGCCGGGCTGCCGTCGGGTCCGCGGCGGTCGGTGAGCTCCGTGATGGCGCCGGTCACCAGCGACACCGAGTAGATCTCGCTCTCGCGCCGCTCGTATTCCCAGTCACGGCTGCGATTTCCGGTGAAGAGCAACGATCTGCCGTCGCTCGTCCACACGGGCCCCTGGTGGTGGAAGTCGTCCGTGGTGAGCTGACGCGCGGTGCCGCCGTCGGCCCGGATCACGAAAACGTGGTTGAAGCCGGGCTCGATGAAGCCCCGGCCGTCGGCCTCGTGACGCACTCGTGTCTCCACGCGCGGCGGATCCGCCCACTCCGCCCCGGCCGGGCGAGGCGGCATCGAAGCCAGCTTCGGCGGCGTGGCGGGTACCAGCATCGAGAACGCGATCTGGCTGCCGTCCGGCGACCACACGATGCTCCGCGGCGACCGCTCCAGCTGCGTGAGTCGCGCCGACTGGCCGGTGGCCACCCAGTAAAGGTAGATCTCGGCGCCGTCCTCGCCCCCGGCCACGTAGGCGATCCGCGACCCGTCGGGGGACCAGCGCGGAGACGACTGTGTGCCCTCGCCGCCCACGAGCGGCCGATTGTCAGTGCCGTCGGCGCGCACCATCCAGATTCGTCCCTCGCGACGGTCGCGCATGATGCTCATGCCGTTGCGCACGTACGCCACCCAGTCGCCTTCGGGCGATATCTGCACGTCGGACGCATACTCGATCTCGAACACGTCGAGAGCGGAGAACGGCTGCTGCTGGGCAACGACGGGCAACGACGGCAACAGCGAAAGGAAGCCGGCCAAGGTCAGATACCTGATCATGCACTCCTCCGGGGGTTCGATGGTGCCGACCGGCCACCGTTTACGCCAGCACCTGTCGGATCACACGGGCTATCCCTCGACCGTTGCGGGTGCGAGTGCGGGTCGAGTCTCACACCTGAAATCGCTCCCATTCCCGCTTGACCCGCTCCATCGCCTGGCCAAACCGTGCGTCACCGCGGACGTTGTCCAGGTACCGGTCGTGCTCGGAGAGAAAAGGGTAGTTGATCATCCCGCGGTCGATCGCCCGGTCGAGCCACAGCAGCGCCTCGTCCTTGGCGCCGACCGCGGCGTGGGCACTCGCCAGGAGCCAAGGGATCTCGGCATCCCACGCGGCAGCCTGTTGATAAGGGCCGTCGGCGAGCCGCAACACCTCCGCGCGGTCCGCCCTCCAGCCCGCCCGGCACAGCCCCATACACCACGTGCCGATGACCGAATCCGGCTGCGCCGTCACCCCCGCGGTCAACGCCTCGGCCTCGTCGAGCCGCTGGGCGTAGCTCAGGGCCATGACGTAGTTCGAGCGCCAGACCGGCGTGACCGGATCGAGGGCGAACATGCGGCGCCCGGGTTCCAACGCCTCCGAGAACCGGCCGGCGAACAGCGGCGTCGTGACGCTCGACAGGCGGCTCATCGCGTTGAGCGGGTCGACGTCAACGAGTCGGGCCGCTAGCGGCGCCGCGACGTCCGGCATCCCGACGAGCCAGCTGAGAACGTGGGCGTACAGCTGAAGCGCCAGGACTTCCTTCGGGAAGGCCTGCAACACGCGTCGCAGGCTCCGGCCACAGCCATGAATCTCGCCCCGCGCCAGCTGGGTGTTGGCGCGGACGAGGTGCCCCCGCGGCGATTCGGCCTCGAGCGCGAAGATCTTGTCCGTGCACCACTCGGCCTTTCTGATGTACTCCTCTTCCTTGCCGCCCGCGATCCCGATGTTGACGTACTGGAAGCAGGCCTCCCCGAGTCCCTGGTAGAGCAAGGCGTTGTCGCCGATCAGCTCGAGCGCGGCCTCCAGATGGCTGATGGCCCTATCCAGGCTGCCGGGCAGGAAGCTCCAGATCTCGCTCCGCGCACGGAGGTAGCACTCCTGGGCACGAACGTCGGCGATGGGCCGCTCGGCGAGCTGTTCGGCCTCCGTCGGCGTGAGCCGAATCTCGAGGGCGTCGACGATCGACCGTGACACACGCTCCTGAATATCGAACACGTCGTCCAGCGTCCCCCCGTACTTGTCGGCCCAGAGCTGGACATCGTTCGGCGCGTCCACCAGCCGCGCCGTGATCCGCAGGGTGTTCGCCGCGCGCCGCACGCTTCCTTCGAGCACGTAGCGGCAGTCGAGATCCCGACCGATGGCCGCGAGGCCGCGGGTGTCGTCCTTGAGGCGCATCGCGGAGGACCGGGAGATCACGCGTAGCACGCGAACCTGCGACAGATCGGTGATGATCTCGTCGGTGAGCCCGTCGCTGAAATACTCGGTGTCGGGGTCGGGGCTCAGATTGGCGAAAGGGAGAACGACGATCGACTTCGCATCGGCCGATGCTTGCTGCGCGGTGGCGAACGCCGGGTGCGTGAACGGCCTCAGGGCGTCGCGCGCCTCGCCGAGATCGCTCAGGCGGTCGGAGGCTTCTTGCGCGAGGCAGCGTTTGATGAGGAGACGAACGTCGCGAGAGAGTTCGGCCGGCAGCGCCTCCCAGTCGACCCTGCCGCGCAGCACGGCGGCGAGAGTCTCGGTGATCGTGTGGCCAGGAAATGCGCGCCGGCCGCTCAGCATCTCGAACAGAACAGCGCCGAACGCCCAGACGTCGGTTCGCGCATCGATCGGCGCTCCGACCGCTTGCTGCGGCGACATGTAGGCCGGGGTGCCGACGACGGTGCCCTCCTGTGTCTTCATGACCAGGGTTTCCGCGTCGTCCGTGGCCTCCTGATCTGGCACCGCGTTCGAATCGATGGTCACCATCTTGGCCAGGCCGAGATCCAGGATCTTGACCCGGTCGCCGGAGGCGATCCGCACGTTCAACGGCTTCAGGTCGCGGTGGACGATGCCGCGCGCGTGGGCGCTGCTCATGCCGTCGGCCATTTGGCTCGCGATCCGCGCACTTTCGGCGAGGCTCAAAGGTCCGCGCGCGATGAGGTCGGCGAGCGACGGGCCGTCCACCAACTCCATCACGATCGCGCTGGATCCGCCGATGTCCTCGAGCCCGTGGATGGTGGCGATGTTCGGGTGGTTCAACGAGGCGAGCAGCTTGGCTTCACGCTCGAAGCGAGCTAGGCGGTCGGAGGATCCGGCTAAGTCCTCGGGCAGCACCTTGATGGCGACATCACGATCCAGCGTCGTGTCGCGTGCTCGGTACACCTCACCCATCCCGCCAGCGCCGAGACGCTCGCGGATTTCGTAATGACCTACTCGGGTGCCGGATTCCATGGCGTCCAGAAGGGTAGATGAGCGCGGGAAGCGTGGAGGAGCACGCCGACCCGCTGATCACCTACGCGCGATCTCCAGAGCCTAGTTCAAACCATTCTGTGATCAGCATGGTTGGCTTCTTCTTTACGATAATCCGGTAGGTCCTAGTCAAGTAGTAATCGCCCGACAGGCCTCGCGTGTCGCCCTGAGTAGCTGAAACAGCTACTCGCCCGTACCACAGAAGTTCCCGATACTGCTCAATGCGACCGTCGAGCAGCATGCGCCCCAATCCTTCAGGGATCCGTTCTCTCGTGCGTCCAACGGCGTTCTTCACCCGATCCGGAACGACAAGAGAGGCTGCTGACGCATGAGTACGGCCGCTTGTTCTGCCCTTTAGCAGCACACGACGTGCCACGACTTCGCTGCCCTTCGGTACGTCGAGCCACACATGATCTCGTTGCAACAACTCCTTCGTCTGTCCGCAATCGACGATATCTATTGGTTCCATGAGTTGAGCTTCAAGGAACCGGGTGACAGTCCCGTCGATAAGCAACCAAGCACGTTCAAACGGTGTAAGCGAGATCGGGTCGATGTCCTCGAGGTGTTCCGGCCTCTCTTCTTGGGCCACGAAAACTCGTTCGAAAGGATCGAAGACCTTTCCGCTCCTGCTCACCTTCTTCGGAGACGGCGTTGCGTCAGTTGCCCGCTCTTTCACAACAGATTCTCATCGCCAGAAACAGAGTCAGTCAGTGTACGGTGTGATTCGCATCGCTGCGGCACGCCAGGCTCCGCAGGGCGATCCCGTCTGCGTGGCAGCGCCATCGGCGCGTCCCGTACGCTCGCGGTATTCTGAGCGAAAGATGCTAGGAGGGCTCGCATGTACGCTCTAGACCGACGCGACGTATTGCGGCTCGCGGGGATGGCGGCCGCGTCGCTGATCTGTCCCGTTGCGGCGCGCGCGGGGGACATGACGCATCGCGGGCGCATCGAGGCAGCGTTGAAAGGAGAGGCGACCGATCGAGCGCCCTTCGGTTTCTGGTGGCACTTCGCCAACCGCGACCGCTCACCGCGAAGACTTGCCGAACTTGCGGTCGCGCTGCAGCGGCGACTTGACCTCGATTTCATCAAATTCTCTCCGTACGGCCTGTACTCCGTCGTCGATTGGGGGGTGACGCTGAGAATCTTCGAAGGTCATCTCGACCCTCCCGTGCAGGCGAGTTATCCGATCCAGTCGCCCCGGGATTGGCTCGAGCTCGAGCCTCTGTCGGGCGAGACCGGCGAGTACCTCGTGCTATTGGAGGCGCAGCGGATTGCGCTCGACATGCTCGACGGTGAGGTCCCGTTCACTCAGACGATATTCAGCCCGTTGACTTCGGCTGCGAAGATGGTCGGGCGCGACCAACTGCCGGTTCACGTCCGCGAGTACCCTGACGAGCTTCACGAAGGGCTGAAGATCATCACCGAAACGACTCGGCGCTTCGTGACTCAAGTCGTTGCCCGGGGCGCCGATGGACTGTTTTTCGCAAGTCAGGCGGTCGACCCTGACTATCTCACCGCAGAAGAGCACCGAGACTTCGCCAAGCACTACGATCTCCAGGTGCTCGAGGCGACCGGGGGACGTACCTGGTTTGACATCTTTCATCTGCATGGTCGCGAAATCTCTTTCGATCAAGTTCTCGACTATCCGGTCCACGCCTTCAACTATCACGATCGAGACTACGGGCCGTCACTTGCCGAAATGCGCAAGCGAACGAAGAAGTGTCTGCTTGGTGGCATTTCCCCAGACGGGGCCGTTGCGAACGGCACGCCGGACGAAGTGGCACGGGAGGTCCACGACGCGTGGCGTCAACTCGGCGGCCGGGGTCTGATCGTCGCGCCGGGCGAGGTGGTGAACCCGCGCTCGAAGCCGGCCAACGTTGACCGTTTGCGAACGGCCATCGAGGCCACCCGTCAAGGCTAGTACCGCGGCCCACGAATTCGAAGCCCGCCGACAACTGCAGACCGGGGCCGCGCGGATCGAACAGCTCGCGCGGCGCCGACAGGTTACCGGACTTAGCCGGCATTCACGGGTTTCCAGACCTGTTCCGCGACGCGGGCAAAGTTGCCGCCCATGATCGCCAGTATTGCGCTGTCGTCATAGCCGATATCCAGCAGTCGTTCGGTGATCTGGGGGATGGCATCGGGCTGAACAACCTGAGCGAACGGATCTGGGCCCGCGGAAGCGGGATACTGGCGGGCGGGCCAGTACTTGGGGTCTGCCGGGGTATCGTCAGTTACCGGGGCATCGTCAGTTATCTGAAACGGTACGCTGTCGAGGCCGATGCCTACATGCTCGGGGCCGACCAGTTGAGCCATGTATTCGATATGGTCAACCAGGCGACTGACGGTACCGTCCTGCGGCCCGAGGTACAGACTCACACCGTTTATCGCGATTACGCCGCCCGTGGCAGCGCATGCCTCGATGAGGTCGTCGGGGATGTTGCGCTCGTGATCCTGGAGGTTGCGGGCATTCGAATGGGAGAAGATCACCGGCGCATCGGAGGCATCCATCGCCTCGAGGGCAGTTCGGTAGCCAGTGTGTGAACAGTCGACCAGCATTCCGACCCGGTTCATTTCACGAATGACCGAGCGGCCGAACAGCGTCAGGCCGGTGTCGTCGTCGTGGCAACCGCCACCTGCCCGGTTGTTGAGATTGTAGGCGATGAGCATTTGGCGAACTCCCAGCCGGTAATAGAAGTCGACCATGCCGACATCACCGTTCAGGGCGCCCATACCCTCCAGGTCGAAACTGACCGCCAATTTGTTGTCGCGCTTTGCCTTCTGCACATCCTGAAAGGACTCGACCTGGACAAACCGATCGCTGTGCTCGCGAATCCAGTGGCGGTATTGCGAAACCGCCTCGATAGCCAGTGTCCACGGGGTGGCGTCATAGCCGACGTTTACCGACAGGAAGTCCGCGCCGGCGGCACTCCACAGCGCCAGCCACTGGAGATCTTCGGCCTTGTTGAAGCCCCAGCCGGCGTGATCGTCCCAAACCAGGGCTGACGCGTGCAGGGCCGCCGCACGTTCCGAGACGTCCCAAGCTTGTGCTTCGTCGATCAGAGCAGCGTTCGTATCGGTTGCCGTTGGTGGCGAGTGTGCCCGGGCGACAAGCGCGGAAAGCGGCGTTCCTGCCAGAAACACGGGGCCTAAGAAACGGGACCGGCTGAAGTTCACGCCACCGTCCATTAGCTGGGCTCACGTTGCTGGACTTGCATGCCTTGTTGTTCTCGTCCAATTTGCCGCCCTGAATATGGACTCGATCACTCTTTTCGTAGATTGGATTTCTGAGTCGGCCTCTAGATTTACTCAGCGGGTTTGGCAAATGGTGGGTCCCCCAACACCACAATGGGATCTACTTAATCACCTACTAACACGTCCGGTTTGTGAGTTAGAAAGTTGCGAGAACTTCTACTTTCTTGTCAGAGAATGCGAGCTACAATCCGTGCAGGTAGGCGGTCTTGCTATTGCGATAGACGAGGACGGAAGGGCTCTTGGACGGGGTGACATGGAAGGAGCAACGGGGCATTTTCGAGGTTGCTTGATTGATCGAGGGTTATCCTGGGAGCCTTGTGAACGCGGCGATCCAGACTGCCGCTTGATGCGCTCATTCCTGACCAGGAGCACCTCTGCGCTCCCGTCGTTCGTTGTGGATGCGGAATGACTTACGCGACCACGGACTGATGACTCGTGTTCGTGAGCTGGGGTCCTAGTGGATCGCCTAGTCGCGGAGTTCCAGGCCCGCATCGATGAGCGGTTCGCATGAATAGAGTGGAGCCCAACTGGAACAACCGTACGCTATGGACCGGCGACAACCTCGACATCATGCGCGGCATGAACTCTGAGTCCGTCGATCTGATCTACCTGGACCCGCCGTTCAACAGCAACCGCGACTACGCGGCCCCTGTGGGCTCGGAGGCGGCCGGCGCGGCCTTCAAGGACACCTGGACGCTCTCGGATGTTGACGAGGCGTGGCACGGCGAGGTAGCGGAGCGGGAGCCGGCCATCTACGACGTGATCCTTGCGGCTGGCACGACGCACGGCAAAGGCATGAAAGCCTACCTCGTGATGATGGCCGTGCGGCTGCTGGAGATGCGGCGGGTGCTCAAGAGCAGCGGGAGCCTGTACCTGCACTGCGACCCGACAGCCAGCCACTACCTGAAGATGCTTCTTGACGCGGTGCTCGGGCCGTCGCGGTTCCGTAACGAGATCGCGTGGAAGCGGACCAGCAGCCACAGCGATGGGGCACAAGGCCGCAAGCAGTACGGGCGGGTACGAGACCTGATCCTGTTCTATTCACGGGACCAAGAGGGGTGGACCTGGAACCCGCAGTTCGCGCCCTACGACCAGAGCTACATCGACCGTTTCTACCGGCACGTGGAGTCGGGCACGGGGCGCCGATACCAACTCGGCGATCTTACCGGCCCAGGCGGTGCTGCGAAGGGAAACCCGGAATACGAGGTCATGGGGGTGACGCGCTTCTGGCGCTACTCGCGTGAGCGAATGCAGCAGTTGATCGACGAGGGGCGCGTCGTGCAGTCGGACACGGGGAGCGTCCCACGCTACAAGCGGTATCTGGACGAAATGACAGGTGTGCCGTTGCAGGATCTGTGGACGGACATCCCTCCAATTGGCGCCCGCGCAGCCGAGCGCGTCGGCTACCCCACACAGAAGCCGCTCAAGCTACTAGAGCGCATCATCGTCGCCAGCTCGAACGAAGGTGATGTCGTGCTTGACCCGTTCGCCGGCTGCGCCACGGCCTGCGTGGCCGCTGAGCGCCTGCGCCGCCAGTGGGTAGGCATCGACCTGTCGCCGCTCGCTGCCAAGCTCGTGAAGTCACGCCTGGAGGATTCTTCAACGTGGCGCCACGTGGCAGCGGATGAGCGGCAGCGGGATCTCTACTACGACGTGCACCACCGCACCGACATCCCGCACCGCACCGACCTAGGCGATCTACCTAACTACCGCACGCACCGCCACACGCTCTACGGCCGCCAGGAGGGCTCCTGCGCGGGCTGCGGCGTGCTGTTCCCGTTCCGCAACATGACGGCCGACCACATCGTGCCGCAGTCCAAGGGCGGCTCCGATCATATCGACAACCTGCAGCTGCTATGCGGCGCCTGCAACTCCATGAAGGGCGCGGGCTCGCAGGAGCAATTCATCGCCAGGCTGAAAGACGTGGGGCTCAGACAGTGAGGCCGCTAAGCCACCAGATCCCGATACTCCAGCGGATCGGTGTTCATGATGCGGGCCAGGGTGTCGCGGAAGATGTGCGGGTTGTCGCGGTTGTTGTACCGCCACTCCAGCTCTTCGAGGTAGCGGTCCATGTGCTTCACGCTGACCTTGTGGAATGCGCCGACGATGGAGCGCTTGAACAGCGACCAGACGCCCTCAATGCTGTTGGTGTGCACGTCACCGACGACCCATTCTTCGTCCGAGTGGTTGACTGTCTCGTGGCGCGTGTCGTCGTCCCCGATGCCGATGTAGGAGCGCAACTCGTCGGTGTAGATGGCTTCTGTCTCGTCAGTGACGTGCCGGTCGATGAAGTCATGCAGGGTGTTCTTGCGGTTGTTCGGGATGCGCTCGAGCCGGACCATCCCGTCACGCTGGATCGCACCTGCAACCCAGGTCTTGCCTTCGCGGGAGCCCTTGCCAACGCCACGCCTGCGGCCACCGACCAGCGTCTCATCAACCTCGACGATTCCGAACAGCGTGGGGCCGGTGAGGCCGTCGTTGCCCATCGCCTCACGGATGCGGTGGCAGAGGTACCAGGCTGTCTTGTAGGCGACGCCGAGAGTGCGTTTGAGCTGGTTGGCGCTCACGCCCTTCTTGGACTCGCACATGAGGTAGATGGCCAGGAACCACTTGCGGAGCGGAAGGTGGGAGTCGTGCATGATCGTTCCGGCCGTCACGCTGAACTGGTAGCGGCATGATGCGCACTGCCACCGATTGTGCTTCCCGAGATCGTTCACGTTCGAGTCGCCGCACCGGAGGCAGGCAACGCCACCCGGCCACCGGAGGCGTTCGAGAGCCTCGCGGCACGTCTCGTCACTGTTGTAGCGGTCGATTAGCTCTACGAGGTTCATAGCCATGACTCAGACTCCCAAGAAGAAACGGCGGAAGCTGCCACGCAACGCCTTGGACCTTACCGACCATGATCTGATGGAGAAGATTGTCGGGAAGCGCGTCATGAAGGCCGTTGACAAGGAGCTTGCCAAGCAGTCGGAAAGAACTGAAACGAAAGGCGATACGACGCTCATCTAGGTAATGTACTAGAGGGACTCTGCTTTGTCAAGTATACAATCGTCTGAAGACCTCCTCGGCGCGCGGCAGAAGCCCCTGATTGCGTCGCAAGAGGCATGAGATACGACGCTGGAGGAAGGGGAATCGGGGACGGGTGCAGGGCGCCCGAGCATCAGATAGGCTCCGCGACGCCAATCCAGGACAGCCGACGGGCGCGAGATAGCTTGGATTATTCACGAAAGCCAATAGAGGACTACGTCGACCTGATCGATGCGGCGGTCGTCTATGAAGTGGCGACGAGGACGCCGCTCGAACTCGCCGGCAACCTGTCTGCGCGACTCGGCAACCGGATCCTGCTGAAGCGCGAGGACCTACAGCCGATCTTCTCGTTCAAGCTCCGCGGTGCATACAACAAACTCGCATCGCTGTCGCAGCAGGCGCTGGGCGCCGGGGTCATATGCAGCTCGGCCGGTAATCACGCGCAGGGCGTGGCACTCGCCGCGCGGCGGAAAGGCACGCGTGCGGTAATCGTCATGCCGGTCACGACACCGAGTATCAAGATCGATGTCGTCAGGGGGCTGGGCGGCGAGGTGGTATTGCATGGTGACACCTACGACGACGCCTACGTCAGGGCTCGGGAGCTCGAGAAGATCGACGGTCTGACGTTCATCCATCCATTCGACGATCCTGCGGTCATCGCCGGCCAGGGCACCATCGGCAAGGAGATCCTCGAACAGGCGGACGACGCCGTGAGCGCCGTCTTCGTTCCCATCGGCGGTGGTGGACTCATCGCGGGAATCGCGGCCTATATCAAGGCGAAACGGCCAGAAATCCGCATGATCGGCGTCGAGCCGGGGGATTCGGCGGCGATGCGAGACTCAGTTGCCGCCGGTCAGCGCGTCACCCTGGAGCATGTCGGCAGCTTTGCCGACGGCGTCGCCGTCAAGCGGGTGGGCGCGGAGACCTTTCGGCTCTGCCGGGAACTGGTCGACGATTTCGTCACCGTCGATACGGATCAGATCTGTGCCGCCATTCGCGACATATTCGAGGACACGCGCTCGGTGGTGGAGCCGGCTGGAGCGCTGGCGGTCGCCGGCGCGAAGCAATATCTCGCCGAACACGTAGCGCGGGACGAGACGGTCGTGGTGATCAACTGCGGCGCCAACGTCAACTTCGACCGGCTAAGTCATATCGCCGAGCGCGCCGCCGTCGGTGAACAGCAGGAGATGTTGCTGGCCGTCGAGATCCCGGAGAAGCGCGGCAGTTTCAAGGCATTCTCGGAGGCCGTCGGCAGGCGCGGCGTCACTGAATTCAATTACCGCTACAGCGACCCGGCGATCGCGCACATCTTCGTCGGTATCGAACTGCGTCGTGGCGCGCGGGAACGAGCGGAACTGATCGAGACGCTGCGGGGGCTCGGCTATCCGCTCGTCGACCTGAGCGATGACGAGATGGCGAAGCTCCACATCCGGCACATGGTCGGCGGCAGAGCAGCGAACCTCGAGAACGAACGCCTCTTCCGCTTCGAGTTTCCGGAGCGTCCCGGTGCCCTACTCGACTTCCTGACCGCGATCGGCGCGAACTGGAACGTTAGCCTCTTCCACTACAGGAACCACGGCTCCGACCGCTGCCGGGTCCTCGCCGGCATCCAGGTGCCCGAAGAGGACTCGGACGAACTCGAGGCACACTTCACCGAGCTGGGCTATCCGCATTGGGAGGAGAGCGACAATCCGGCCTACGCGATGTTCCTCGCTTGATGGCAAACTCCTGCTTTTACATCGCGGGACGATGCCAGGTCTCGGCGCGCGCGTGGGTCGAAAACCAGCCAAGGAAGATCGAACAATGAGAAGTCTTGCTGCCGTCACCCTTGTGGGTGTTTTGTTGTCGGCCTGCGCGACCAGCCGGGGTGCCGACAATCGATCCGTGGTCGCGGCGCCGGAAACTGGCGGCACGCCCGAGTTTCTCCAACCGATCGATCTGATCCCTTCCGCTCTCGGACCTTTCTCCTGGACCATCAGCACCAGCGAGCCAGGAGCGCAGGAATACTTCGACCAGGGGATGCAGCTCCGATACGCCTACAACGTGACGGAGGCAGCTCGCTCGATGGCCGAGGCGCGGCGCCTGGATCCCCAGTGCGCGATGTGCTTCTGGGGTGAGGCCTTCGCCCTGGGCTCGTTTCTCAACGGCGGCATGAGCATCGATCGATCGCGGCGGGCGCACACGGCGATCGAGCAAGCAGTTGCTCTTTCCAGCAGCGCGACAGCTGTCGAGCGCGACCTGATCCTGGCGGCGCGAGATCGTTACCCCGCGGACTACGACCCTGAACAACGGCGCCTGGTCGACGAGTCGTTCGCCGAGGAAATGGCGAAGGTGTACGAGAAGTACCCGGACCATCACGAGGTAGCGGTCGTCTATGCGGTGGCTCTGTTCCTGCTCGAGGAGAGACTCGGTCACCGAGATGTCGAGGACCCCGATCTGATTCGACTACACGGAGTGCTGACCGGCGTCCTGGAGAACAACATCGAGCATCCGGGCGCATGCCACCTCTACGTACACGCCACGGAGTCGAGCCAACACCCGGAGCTGGCGCTGGAGTGTGCCGAACATCTCGGTCGGGCGGTGAAGGTAGCCAGCCACGTCCAGCACATGCCCTCGCATACCTGGAACGAGGTCGGCCTTTGGGGGCGGTCGGTCCATGCCAACACCGCAGCCTGGCACTCGGACCAAAAAGCGGCAAAGAAGCTCGGCTTCTCCTACGGGAGGACACACAACCTGCACATGCTGCTGTTCGCCGCTTCGATGGACGGACAAGGCGCGATCGCGACGCAGGCGGGCAAGGACTTCGCCAAAGTACGCGGCGACACGATGCATCAGGTGTTGACCCTTCTGCGTTTCGGTCGTTTCGACGAGATCCTCCAAGTGAAGCAGCGCCCCTCGGCTGAGGTTGCTGGCGGCTTCTGGGAGTTCGCCCAAGGCTATGCCGAGCTGCGGGTCGGCGACGCTGCGGCCGCGCACGAGCATCTGGCGCGGGTTCAGGAGCTGGCGCAGCATTCCGAGGCAACGCTCGGGTTTCACTCAGGCAAACAGCTGATGGGCCTCGCAGCGGCGATCCTCGAAGGCGAGATCCTCCGCGCTGAGGGCGACCTCCAAGCCGCGATCGACGCCTTCGAGCGCGCGGCTGCTTTCGACGATCAGCAGCAATACGACGAGCCCGAGCCGATCCCGTTCGCAGCTCGCCACTGGCTTGGTGCAGCACTCCTTCAGGCCGGGCGCGCGGCCGAAGCGGAGGACGTGTACCGGACCGAACTCGCGGACCATCCGCACAACGTTTGGTCGCTCCACGGCCTGAGAGCCGCATTGGAGGCCCAAGGC
This sequence comes from Acidobacteriota bacterium, assembly GCA_965197275.1. Taxonomy (GTDB): domain Bacteria; phylum Acidobacteriota; class UBA890; order UBA890; family WLXD01; genus DASCOT01. The sequence continues at coordinate 17,333 of CBDAMQ010000022.1, read as the reverse complement.
AAGACCGACCCAGAGGTGGAGCTAGACTTCGCCCAGAGCACTGCCAGAAGCGACACCTGGATCACTGCCTCCAGGTTTTAGCGCGGTGTTCGTGACGCCGGCAGCCGACGGCCATCGGCGCTCAGCTCCTGGTACCGGGACGACCCGGGAAGCGCTGAACCGAGGCCGCCGTCTTGGACAGCAGCGGTCAAGAAAGTTAGCGTGGCCACGGTGCAAGGCGCGAGCATCGTGTTGACGATAGACCGTGGGGGCTGCGGATGAATTCCTTGGCTAGGGTTGCGTTGGGCCTACTCCTTCTTTGGGCGCCTGGGGAGTGGGTGCTTCCGACAAACGATGGGCCAATCGGGGAGCATGACGAGCGTCAGGTAGCGAACCTGGTATTCCGTGGTGGTGCTATCTACACGGTCGACGCCGCGCGCACTTGGGCCTCAGCCGTAGCTGTCGCGGGCAACCGGATTGTCTACGTGGGCACTGACGACGGTGCTGCGCCGTTCGTCGGAGCTGATACACGGGTAGTCGATCTTCGCGGCCGCATGATGTTGCCCGGTTTTCAGGATTCACACCTCCACCCGAGCGGGGGCGGGATCGGCATGACCCGGGTTCAGCTCAACGGTGTCTTTGATCGAGGCGAGGTTTTTCGGCTCATCGAAGAATACGCGGAGGCTCATCCCAAGCTCGAGTGGGTCGTGGGGCGTGGCTGGGAAGCAGACGCCTTCAAGCCTTCCGGGGAGCCGGATCGCGACATGCTCGATGAGATCGTCACCGATCGACCCGCCTACCTGACCTTCTCTGGCACACACGCGGCTTGGGTGAACAGCCGTGCCTTGGAGATCGCTGGCATCACGGCGGCAACGCCCGACCCAGTCAACGGCGTCATCCGGCGCGACGAGGCCGGCGAGCCGACAGGTCTGTTGATCGACAGTGCACAGAATCTCGTGAGCCGCCACATCCCGCCCCTGACGGACCAGGAACGCGTCGATGGCTTGCGGCGCGCCTTCACCGAGATGACTCGTCTCGGGATCACCGCGATCGTCGACGCATCTAGCGGTGACGAGACGGAGACCGCCTACGCGGCCGTCGCGGCCAACGGAGAGCTGAAGCTGCGCACCGTCCTCTGTCAGCGCTACAGACCTGAGCGCAATGACGAGTCGCAGATTCAGCAGTTCCTCCGTCGCCGCGAACGGTTCCGTGGCACCGCCTTGCGAGCGACCTGTATCAAGATCGGCAACGACGGCATCATCGAGCAACGCACCGGAGCACTCCTTGAGCCTTACAGCGACCGACCGGAGCTTGTCTACGAGCCCCATGTTGAGGCGAAACGACTGCAACAGCTGGTCACTCGGCTTGACCGAGAGGGATTCCAGGTTCAAATCCATGCCATCGGTGATCGGGCGGTGCGGGAATCCCTTGATGCGTTCGAGGCCGCTCGCCAGGCCAATGGTCCAAGCGACTCGCGCCACAACCTGGCGCACGTGCAACTGATCGATCCGGCAGACGTACCACGTCTCCGGCCGTTGGGGGTGGTAGCGAACATGACGCCCTTCTGGGCCAAGGGCGATGATTGGACGGGCATCTACAACGTGAGACACCTGGGACCGGATCGGTCTCGGCGGGTGTACCAGCACCGGTCGCTCCTGCAAGCCGGTGCCCGACTTGTTTGGGGAACCGACTGGGCCGTGACCTCGTTGCGCCCCTTGGACGGGCTCGAAGTTGCCGTCACGCGCCGACATCTCGGCGGCGTCGATCCCTATGGCGAAACCGACGAGTCCTGGGCGCCAAGCGAGAGAATCACCCTCGCGGAGGCAATCGCCTCCTACACGATTTCGGGTGCATACCTGTCGTTCGACGAGCTGGAGCGAGGCTCGATCGAGGTCGGCAAGCTGGCAGACCTCGTTGTTCTCGAGAAGAACCTCTTTGATGTGCCGGAGCTCGAGATCCACAAGGTCCGTACGGACATCACGGTCTTCGACGGTAGCGTCATCGTCGAGCGGCCTTAGAGAGGATGTTGCTCCGAAAATACTCCCGAGTGGCCCCAACGAGCGTTGACCTGAACTCGGTGCCGCATGGTCGCTGGCAGTGTCGAGGGCGGGTGTTCCTGGACCCGGCCTTCGTGTTAACAACACCTCGTCTTGCGATGTTGTCGTCTCATTTGCCCGTTTAGCCAAGTTCGAGGGAGGCCACGCTGTGGGGAGCCTGATGCCAAGACGCCTGACCGTGTTGCAGATGGCGCTGATCCTGATCGGTTCGGCAGCGGCCGCTCACGCCCAGACCGAGTCGCCGGATCCCTTGATCGGTACGTGGACACTCAACGCCGAGAAGTCGGTCTTTCGCGGGAACCAACCTCCGCCGACCAGTCTGACGAGAACGTTCGACTACACCAAAGACGGGCTGATTCTCGTGACGCTCGAGACCGTGAACGCTCGTGGTCGCTCATTTCTCCACTGGTACTTGGGATTCGACGACAAGGAGCACCCGGAATACTCAAGGGAATCCGGGACGGAGCCGACGTACTGGCTTTCGGCCAAAGTGATCGATCCCTACACGAAAGAGGTGGTAGATCGGGTTGCGGACCAAGACGAGCCATTTCTGATTATCACGTTCGCCGTCTCGAAAGACGGTAAGGCCATGACAATGACGTACAAGGACATGGATGGCACGGCCGGCAACGTCGTGGTGTACGACAAGGTGTTCTAGTTCGTGAGAACCAATCCTCGGCCGACGAGCTTTATGGGATCGGCCCCGGGCTTCGGAACGAACTTGCTCAACCATCCGCCGTCCCAGCTGGCGACATAGACGTTGCCGTCCTGGTCGACGTCTATCTGGTGTGGACGCGCGAGGCCACCAGGAAAGCCGCCTCTCGTCCCGCCGAACGCACCCCAGTGGTACTGGAGCACCCCGTCCAGGTTGTACTTGAGGATTCGGTTCACTGCCGCAGAAATCACCCAGACCGCGTCGTTCTCGTCGATGAAGATTCCGACGGGATCGGTGACGTCGGGCCACTCCTCGATGAACTCGCCGTCTTCCGTAAAGACTTGGATGCGGTTGTTGGTCCGGTCGCCGACGTAGATGCGGTGATCGCGGTCCACGGCGACGCCGTGGATGAGGTCGAACTGTCCGGGGCCGCTCCCGACTGAGCCGAACTCCGACACCAGCTCGCCGGCCGCGTTGTACCTGACTATACGACCGTTCTGGTACCCGTCCCCGAGCAGAAAGTCGCCGTCCGGGAGGAAGGTCATCACCGAGGCCTGGCCGAAGTCGAGCGGTCCCGGGGTCTTGTTCGCCCGTGCCTCCTCCCCGCTCTGGCGCGGGTTAGGGTCGATGAGCCGCATCACGATCTGTGTGCCGTCGTTGGTGAACTTGATGACCTGCTCGTGGATGTCCCTGGTTCCTCCGCCGCGCTCGACGAGCCAGATATGGCGCTCCGGATCGTAGGGGCTGATGTAGACCTGGTGGGGAGTGTTGAGCATGGTGTCCCACTGGGTCCAGCGCTCGACGATGTCCCCGTTCCCATCGACGACCACCATGTAGTTGGAGCTGTTCGGCCGCTCTTCGCCTTCGGCGTTCCGGTCGCCCCACACTGCAACGATAATCCGGTTCGGAGTGTCAGCGGCCACACCAGAGACCTCACCCCAGGTCCACTCCTCGTCGTGATCTGGCGCCGGCTTCCACCAGTCTGCCACCGGATCGTATCCTCCCGTACGGTCGTCCCCACCCTTCATGACCGCCTCCTGTGCGGTCTGGTCCTCACCAGCGCAGGCTGGTAATAGCGCCAGCCCAACGGCGAGGAAAAGGGCCACGCCCATACGCTCTAGTCTCATCGTCAAATCCTCTCCCGAAAAAGCTCTCATGGAAGTCGATGCCGGTGCTCCGCATCGTCGGCGAAGTCCTCCGGCAGCACCTTGATGGCTACATCCCGGTCCAGCGTCGTGTCCCGTGTTTGGTACACCTGCCCCATGCCGCCCGCGCCGAGCGGCTCGACGATCTCGTAGTGGCCGGGGCGAGGCGCGTCATCTCGACCCGTCCCGGCGGTTAAGCGGAGTGGCCTGCCTGTCCATTGTAGGCTCTGTCTGATGCAGATCCACCGGGAAACGCTGGAGCGCGAGACCGCGCCCGATACCGACATTCATGACCTCACCGACGAGGTGCGGGCCGTCATCGAGCGCTCGGGTGTGAAGCAAGGCCAAGTACTCGTCTTCACGCCAGGCTCGACCGCCGGCGTCACCGTCATCGAGTACGAGAGCGGCGCCGTGGCTGATCTAAGGCGGGCGATCGACAAGCTGGCGCCCACCGGCGAGCATTATGATCACGACGCCCGCTGGGGCGACGGCAACGGTTACTCGCACGTGCGCGCCGCGCTGCTCGGCCCCTCGATCACCACGCCGATCGTCGATGGTAAGGCGGTTCTAGGCACCTGGCAGCAGATAATTCTGTGCGATTTCGACAACCGGCCTCGAACCCGGAGAATCGTCGTGCAGGTGATGGGCGTCGTGGTTCCGTAGCCCTGCCGGCCGCTTAGTCAACGCTCTCGGGATGACGCCGGATGGCATCACCTAAGCCGCTGTGTTCCGTGTCTTGTCATTTGTTGCCCGGGTGATCTCCAGGTAACACGACTACAACCTCAGCTTTCGGCATCGTCCGGGAGAGCGTATCCACCCGATTGGTCGTTAACTTCGTCGCCAACCAGCGGCGGGTTGAAAATAGCGATGGCGCGCATTTCGGTATCCAGGTTGTAGCGGTGACGCTCATGTTTGTCGAAAGCATAGAAGACTCCAGGCTCCAGTCTGTAAACCTCCCCGGTCTCGATGATCTCGACAGTGCCGGTTCCCTCGAGAACGTAAACGGCCTCGATGTGGTTCTTATGCTCTACCTCGAGGTCGATGGTTGCCGAGCCGACGGCCTCGGTTACGGTGAAGCCCAAGTTATCGGATGCGACCGCCAGGCGGGCGCTCACGAAACCATCCGCTTCGACGAAATTCGGCGTCCCCTTCAGTTGTGCAAATGTACGAAGAATCATCCTGAGTTTCTCTTTGCTGGTTTGATATTCGTAGCTGGCATTATAAGTAAAGACATTCGCGCTCGAAGCGCGCCGGATACGCCCAAGGAGAGAAAGCGGTGGCGCTATAGGCCAGCCTCTCGCGGCGACTGAGCCGGGTAGTTCAAACGTGCTGATCGACGAGAATTGGATTGCCGTCTGGGTCCACGGCGACGAAGCTGGCAGGACCCGTGGTGGTCTCGTCAGCCTCCTGTGTGAGGTGCACCCCACGAGCCTTGAGCTGCCGCTGGATTTCGCGAACGTCCGTAAAGGAGTCGAGCGCCTGAGCGTTTTGGTCCCACCCGGGATTGAAGGTGAGGATGTTCTTCTCGAACACGTCTTGGAAGAGGCCGATCACTTGATCCCCGTTCTTGAGGATCAGCCAGTTCTGAGAGGCGTCGCCGGCGAACGCCGAGAACCCGAAGTTCTCGTAGAATCGCTTCGATGCGTCTAAGTCTTTGACCGCCAGGCTGATCGAGAATGCGCCGAGTTGCATAGCGACTCCGCTTGATGATGAGTGCTTTCTAACAAGGATTCGACCGCGTTGTGCGATCAGCGATCCTTGCTGAATCGCGCAGCCATTACAACTGGAGCAGCTGCAAAGAGGCGCGGAGCAGCGGCGAGGATACTGCACGGCAACTGGCGACTCTGGCTGAACGGTCGGCAATGTCCGCCCTAGTTGGCCCGCCGAAGTTGCGGAGGGTTTACGGAGCCACAGGGCAGCGGCGAAATAGAGGTAGTAGCCCAACGGCCAGGATACCCAACCCAATGCCACCATCGGAAACTTGCGAAGGCGCGGCTGTACCGTTATTGCGTAGGTTGCGGGTGCCGCTGCCTACCGTGGCGGCGCGAGTGCACCTCGATCACAGAAGAGGAGGCGAGACGATGCCGCTAGACAGGCTCCGCGGGAGGCTGGTCCCGCCTGCTTGGGCCGCAACCGCTGTCCTGGCCGCTGTCTCTGCCGCCGGTTGTAGCACCGGACGCTCGGCAGTGCAGGCCGACCTGCTGCTGTCCAACGGGATGATCTACACAGTCGATGCGGAACGTTCCCGGGCCGAGGCCGTCGCCATCGCCGACGGCGCAATCGTCTATGTAGGCAACGCCGACGGCGCGGTAGCACATCAAGGTCCAGACACGCAGGTGATCGACCTCGGAGGGCGTCTGGTGCTCCCGGCGTTCCAGGATTGTCATATCCATCCCATCTCTGGCGGGATCGAGGCACTCACGGTCGACCTGAACGGCTTGGGCAACGTGGAAGCGTACGCGCAGGCAATCGCGGCCTACGCGGAAGCGCATCCGGACGAGCCGTGGATTACCGGTGGCGGTTGGTCGGTATCCGTCTTCGGTCCAGGGGCGCTGGCTCCCAAGGAGATCATCGACGCCGTGGTGCCGGACCGTCCTGTGTACCTGTCATCTTCCGACGGTCACACGGGCTGGGCGAACACCAAGGCGCTGGAAGCGGCGGGTATCACCGCCGACACTCCGGACCCGCTCAGTGGCCGCATCGACCGCGATCCAGCGACGGGCGAGGCGATCGGGAGCCTGCAGGAAGGCGCGATGAACCTGGTCAGAGCGCACGTTCCGCCCACGGAGCTCGACCGCCGCCTGGCGGGTCTGCGTTATGCCGTCGACATGCTCAACGGCTACGGCATCACATCGATCCAGGTTGCCTCAGCCCGGCGACCTCAACTGGAGGCGTATCGAGAGCTCGATGAGCGCGGTGAGCTCACGCTGCGTGCGGTTGCATCGCTCTGGTGGGACCGCGAGCGGGGCGAAGAGCAGATCGACGACATGGTGGCGTTGCGCGAGGAGTTCACTCAGGGGCGCGTGCGGGCGACGACCGTCAAGATTATGCAGGACGGCGTCCTCGAGAACTTCACTGCCGCGCTGCTCGAACCGTACCTCCAGCACGACGGAAGTCGCGGGTTCCCCATGGTGGATCCCGAGGCGCTGAAGAGCGCCGTTGCCAACCTGGATCGACGAGGATTCCAGGTTCATTTTCACGCCATCGGTGATGCAGCGGTGCGTCAATCGCTCGACGCGGTAGAAGCCGCACGGATGCAGAACGGGGATCTCGGGCACCGCCACCACATCTCGCACCTGGAACTAATTCACCCCGACGACGTGCCCAGGTTCCAGCAGCTTCAGGTGATCGCCAACTTCCAGCCGCTGTGGGCGGCTTCCAGCCCGCATATCACCGAGTTGACCATCCCGTACCTGGGTCCCGAGCGAAGCCAGTGGCTTTATCCACTTGGCGGCGTGCTGGATGCCGGAGCGATGTTGGCATTCGGAAGCGACTGGTCGGTGTCGACGGCCAACCCCTTCCCACAGATCGAAACGGCACTGACGCGCCAGGGCGGCGGGGCCGAGGAACCGTTCCTGCCGGAGCAGCGCATCGACCTGGCTAGCGCCGTCGAGGCGTTCACCATCAACGCCGCGTTCGTCAACGGCATCGAGGAGCAGACCGGATCGATCGAGGTCGGCAAGCTTGCTGACCTGGTCGTCGTCGATCGCAACCTGTTCGAGATCGACCCGCGTAACATCTCGGATGCGCAGGTGCTCCTCACCCTCATGGAGGGCGTTGCGGTTCACGGCGACCTCGCGAACCTGGCGCAGTGAGAGGTGCAACGCGCTCCGGTCTCGCGGTCAACGACTCGACGCACTCTCGCTGGATCGCGGGTTGCTACCGTTGTTTCGTGAGGTGCTCGAAGCCTGTTGGCGAAAGCAGTGGCTACTCGGTGCGCAGCGTGTCCACGGGGTCGCCGCTCGCCGCGCGGCGGGCTGGAAGCCAGGCGGCCAGGGCGGCCGAAACGAGCACGGCGATCGAGAGCGGCGCGAGCAGCGACAGGCTGCTGCCGGTTGTCAGCTGGCCGCGGCTGATCGCCGCCAGGGCGCGGGTCAGCATCCAGGCGGCAGGCAGGCCGACCACAAGGCCTAGCCCGGCCAGCCAGAGCGCCTGCTTCACGAACAGGCGCCGCACGTCGCGGTGCCCGGCGCCGAGCGCCATGCGCACGCCCATCTCCCAGCTACGGCGCGCCGCAGCGTAGGAGATCACCGAGTAGATTCCCGCCACCGACAGCAGGAACGCCGCCGCGGCGAAGCCGCTCGCCATGCTGATGATCGGCCAGTAAAGGCGCGAGTGCTCGGCGATCGCTTCCTCGATCGTCCGCGCCTCGGTGAGCGGCAGGCCAGGGTCGATGCGCCAGATTCGCTCGCGGGCCGCGGGCAGGAGTGCGACCGCGTGGGCCCCGGCGAGCGTGAGCTGCACAGCGGCCGGCGGCGCGAGCGTGTAGGGACGGTAGATCGCCATAGCCGGCCGCGGCTCGTTCCAGGCGCGGCTGACGTTGGCCGACACGCCGACGATCGTGAGCCAGTCGCCACCCTCCAGACGTACCCGCGTGCCGACGGGAGTCGAGTCGGGCCAGTGGCGTTGCGCCAGCGCGCTGGTCACGACGGCGACCGGCGCTGCCTCGTCGACGTCGGCGGCCCCGATCGAGCGCCCCGCGCGGATCGGAATCGCGAGGCTCGCGAAGAAGTCCGCGCCGACCAGGTAGGGCTCCACGCGCGGCAATGAAGACGGCTCGCTGGGGCGGCCGTCGATCTCGAGCGCCCGCGCACGGGGAGGCGTCACGCCGGGCAGCCGATCGCTCAGGCTCGACGACTCCACGCCCGCGATCGCACCGAGCTCTTCGCCGGCGCGTCGCATGAAGGCGAGACGCGCCTCCGGCGTTGCGTATTCCTCGCCGCGAAGACGTAGGCCAATGGTCACTGGGTCGGTGTCGAAGCCTCGGTCGAAGCGCGACATCAGGCCGATGCTCCGGCCCATGAAGGCGGCCCCGGTCAGCAACAACACCGCCAGCACGACCTCGGCTACAACGAGAGGTTGCTGCCCCGTAACCTAAGCGAAACCTAAGTGATCGGCATTCCCGACGGCCAGCTGTCGCCGTCCAGATTTCTCTGTAAGTCTCTTTAAAACAAGGGGTTAGTTTAAGGTAGCCCCAATGACCACAATTTTGAACACCATGCCGAGTATGTAGCGCGGCTCGCGAGGGTGGGCTGACGCCCGCTACGGGTCCGTCGGCACGAGCCGCTTCAGCTCGTCGAACCAGCCGAGCACACCGGCGGCAACTACTCCGCCGTTCTCCGCGTCCTAGCCGTCGACCTCACCTTCTGCGGCGTACGTGTTGATCGCCGAACCGGGGGCGGCAAGACAACGGCATTCCAGACCGAAGCAGCTAGCCAAGGGGGTGTTCCTGTCACCGTCCGGAACTTTCGAACCTACGACGACAAGCCGGAGTGGCATGACACAACGCTCTTTCTGGATGGACTCGACGAGTCGCGCGCCGGAACGGAGGATGGCCGGACGCCGCTCGACGACATCCGGCAGAAGTTGCATCGCCTGGGATGCCCGCGCTTCCGGCTGTCCTGCCCGTGGGCCGATTGGATGGCGGCAAGCGACAGGGAACCGTTGAAGGAGGTGTCGCCGGAACGGCACCGTAATCGTGCTCCGCCTGGATCCGCTGTCGGAACGGCAGGTCAAGGACATGCTCAAGAACCGCCACGGGGTGGCGGACGCCGACGGCTTCATCGCGGCAGCGCGGGTCGATAGGCTGCTGAGAAACCACCAGAACCTCGACATGCTGGCCAAGTCCGTCTCGCGAGGGGAATGGCCCGATTCCCGCAAAGAGACGTTCGACCAAGCCTGCCAGATGCTCGTCCGCGAGACGAACGGAGAGCACCTCACACGTTCAGAAACTTTGTGTCCTGCCTGGCGGTGCACAATAAGCGAACCAGGAAAAGGCTCCGTCAGCTGAATCCCAGGGGCTGATATACACCGGCAACCGACAGACCTACTCGGCCGACGAGAAGCGGGACATCGTGCGGAATCTCCGCCGGGAATCCTTCTGGAACCCGTGGTGCACACGCTCGATTTCCAGGCTGCCTGGTCGGGATCGTCGCACCGGAACTCGAAGGGACGTTTCGGGGGATGGGGGATCCTGTCGGAGGGGGAGCGGGGCCACGAACATCAGTCCTACGTGATGCTGCTGATGCAGATGCTGGCGGACGGTGAGCCGCTGCCGGCGCTTTCGGACGTGTTGGAGAAAACGGTACGGGATCCGACCTGGAACCAGGGCGTCGTCATCGATCCACCAGTGGGCGATCTCGTCGCACACCGCCGCCGCAAGCGTGCGGCCGCGAACCGTGGCCCCCGATTGCCGGCAGCACCCCGAGACGAGCGCCCGTTGCTAGGCACTACCTTCTTTCCGCGATCGTGGAGATCGCGGCCCCATTGAAATATACTGATCTCGCGCACCTGACCCGACCCCACGGTTGAGGTAGTTTCCAGGGTCGGCGATCTTTCATGAGTACACTCGAGGTAGCAAGAAGGCGGGTTGGCTGTCCTGTGGGATCCAACTCGACGATCTTCCCGGAGCACCCGGCCACAAATGCTCGAGTCTGCCAAGGGTGTGTCGCGCGCGAGACCGACTGTGCCGATATCAACCATCGACCATGGAGATTCATAATGCCCACATGCGTTCCCGTACGAACGTTGTTCCTGTTTTGCGCGCTGTCGCTGGCCATTGTGACGGGGCTCGGCGCGCCGGCGTCCGCTCATGCCGCAAACGACACGCCCGAGGAAGCCGGGCTGAAGATCGCGCAGGACGCCCGGGCGCGCGAGGAAGGGTTCGGCAATTTTAAGGCCCAGCAGGTCATGGTGCTGCGCAACAAGCAGGGACAGGAGAGCCAGCGCCAGCTTCGGGTCCAGGTTCTCGAGGTGCCTGACGATGGGGACAAGAGCCTGTTCGTGTTCGACGAGCCAAGAGATGTCCAGGGAACGGCATTCCTGATTCACGCCCACCGGGAAGACGCGGACGACCAATGGCTCTATCTCCCCGCGCTGAGACGCGTCAAGCGCATCAGTTCGGCGAACCGGTCCGCCTCGTTCATGGGCAGCGAGTTTGCCTACGAAGACCTGACTCCTCAGGAAGTGGAGAAGTTCACCTACCGGTACCTGCGTGACGAGCCGTGCGGCGACCTGACCTGCACGGTTACGGAGCGCATCCCCGTGGACGAGAAGTCGGGCTATCGCCGCCAGGTGGTCTGGCGCGACCAGAACGAGCGTCGCGTCTGGAAGGTGGAGTACTTCGACCGCAAGGACGCCCACCTAAAAACGCTCACAGTGGAGAACTACGCGCAGTACCTGGATCGTTACTGGCGCGCCGGCGAGATGACTATGGTGAATCATCTGACCGGAAAAAGCACCGTGCTGACCTGGACCGACTTTCAGTTCCAGACAGAGCTTGAGGACAGCGACTTCACGCAAACTGCGCTGAGACGGGCGCGGTGATGCGACTCCGTGCCGCTCTTTGCTCTGTGGCGCTCGGCGCTGCCTGGATTTCGGCCCCCGTTTTCTCCGTTGACGCGCATGCCGGAACCGATGAAAGCGAAAAGGACGACGCGCCGGACAAGTACGAGTTTTCCGGGCGCGTAAGCGCCGAGGGCCGCTGGTTTCCCGAAGCCGGCGCCTTTGCCGGCCAGCGTTCGCTCGCGAGCGGCTTCGTGGCAGCGCCGCGACTGTATCTGGAAGATGTCGACGGCAGAAGTTTCACTCTTGCGCCCTTCTTTCGCTACGACCATGCCGACCCGCGCCGCACCCACTTCGATGTACACGAAGCGTACCTGCTGCTGTTCGGCCAAATCGGCGAGAGCGGTTGGGAGCTGCGCTTGGGCGTCGACCAGGTGTTCTGGGGCGTCACCGAATCACAGCACCTGGTCGATATCGTCAACCAGGTCGACTTCGTCGAGCATCCGAACGGAGAGGCCAAGCTGGGACAACCGATGGTGCACGCTACCTGGTCCGGCGACTGGGGCACATTCGAAGTATTCGGTATGCCCTATCACCGTGCGCGTACATTCCAAGGGCGCAACGGCCGCCTGCGCCTCCCGTTCGTCGTGGACGATGGGCATATCGAGTACGAAAGCGGGGCCGGGCGATGGCATCTGGATCTCGCCTCTCGATACAGCCACACCTTCGGACTACTTGATCTGGGCGTGAGCGTATTCGACGGCACCAGCCGGGAGCCGTTTCTGGTGCCGGGCGCAGACCCGGACGGGACACCGGCCCTGATTCAGTACTACGCGCAGATTCGCCAGTTCGGACTGGACGCCCAGGTGACCGTCGGCTCCTGGCTATTGAAGCTGGAGGCCATCCAGCGCGCCGGCGCCCGCAACCTGTCCGGCCAGGAAGAGGATTACTTCGCCACCGTTTTCGGCGGGGAGTGCACGTTCTACTCCGTGGCCGGCTCCGCCATCGATCTCAGCGTGGTCGGCGAATGGAACTACGATGGGCGGGGGCGTGACGCAACCCCGGGCCGGTCGCCCAATAATCTCGAGAACGACATCTTCTTCGCCACGCGCTTTGCGTTCAACGACGTCCAGAGCACCGAGATGACCGCCGGATTCTTCACGGACGTAAGCCGGGCCACGCGTACACTGACGTTCGAATTCGACCGGCGCCTCTCTGACGCGTGGTCCCTGCATGCGGAGGCAATCGCGCTTCTCCATGTTGACGAAGCGGACCTCCACTATGAGATGCGAAGCGACAGTTTCGTCGATCTGGGCCTGACCTACAACTTCTAGCAGCCAGGTTTTCCCCGCAGGCCAGCTTGGCATCGGTCCACGCTGCCGGCACCGTTGCATGCTTCTTGTAAGAAAGTGAGACCAGAGATCAGCTCCTCGAAAAGAGGGCCTTCCGTGAATCCCGTTGTTTGTTCGCCAACTGTCGGAAACTTGACTGGCTAGAGGAACCGTTGACTGACACGATGCCTTACGCATATCTCGAAGGGTACGAGAAGGCCCGTCTCTACGATCAGGCCACGGCCGACAACTATCTCAAGCACACCACCATCGGTGATCACGAGCTCGACCCGATCATGGAGGAACTCTCAGCGGAGTTGTCTCCAAGCGACCTGCACCGGTTCATCGGGGCCGGCATAGAGCAAAACGAGGAGATTCTGGGCCTCGCGCCGCGTTCTCTGCGCGATTTCTTCAGGAATCTCAAGGAACCTCCCTGGCTCTACTACGAAGGTCTTCGTCCCGGGATCCGCGCCTTTCATGAAAACGTAGACCTGATGCTCACCGCCTTCGTCACGGGAGTGCTGGTAGAAGGCTTTTCGACGCTCATCGCCAAGTCTTTCAATATTACCGGGCGAGTGGGGTCCACCAGAAGACGCCTCCAGCAGAACAACCGCCACATGCTGGAGATCTTCTTTCCCGGGAACTTGCAGAGAAACGGCGAAGGATGGAAGCTGTCCATGCGCATTCGGTTCGTTCATGCTCGGATACGGATCCTGCTGGCGAACTCGGATGTCTGGAATCACGAAGCCTGGGGTACGCCGGTAAGCGCAGCGCACCTGGGTTTCGCCATCTCCGTCTTTTCCAAGCGCCTGCTGGAGTACTCGGCGATGCTGGGCGCGAAGTTCAGCGAGGAAGAAGAGGTGAGCGTTCTCGCCGTCTGGCGCTACGCCGGCTACCTTATGGGGATACCGGAAACCATCCTCTATACGAACGGCGAGCAGGCGAAAAAAATATACGAGATCGGCTACCTGTGCGAGCCGAAGCCGGACGCCGATTCGGTAACCGTGGCCAATTTGTTAATCCAGGCCATTCCAAGGGTTGCGGACGTCAGTGACCCGGCTGAGCAAGAGCAGCTGGTGAAACTGGCCTACCGCCTGTCACGTGGCCTCATTGGCAAGGAACTCGCCGACAGTTTCGAGTTTCCACTGGATCCCAAGTGGGGGACCCTGTTCAAGTATCGGATGAAGCAGCGCGTTCTGCGATCGTTGCGGACCAACAAGATGATCAGATCGGACAACTTCACCCAGCTTCTCCAGATATCGGTGTACGACAGCGAGGGGCTAAGCTACAGGATGCCGGACCACGTCTACACGTCGAAATCGAGCCCGTGGTAACAATCGAACTCGCTCCCAGTCCGAGATGGTAGAGGCGCTGGCTCCTTCGCTGCTGGACCGCTACGTCGCCGCCACTGTACGACACCGGTGGCTGGTCGTTGCGCTCGCTGCCTTGTTCATGCTGGCCGTGACAGCCGGCGCCCGCTTCATCGTCGTAACGAACGACTACCTCGTCCTGTTCAGGGACGACAATCCGCAACTCCTCGCGTTCGAGGCCCTGGAGAATACGTACTCCGCCACCGACCGCGCGTTGATTGCCGTTGCGCCTCGAGAGGGATCGGTGTTCACCCGCGAGGCGCTCGGCGCCGTTGTGGAATTGACCGACGCCGCGTGGGAGACGCCCTTTTCCAGTCGGGTTGACTCCCTCACTAACTATTCCCATAGCGAAGCGCTCGGGGAGGACGATCTGGTCGTCGCCCCACTCGTCGAGGACGCGAGTTCGCTGAGCGACGCCGATCTGACCCGCGTTGAAACGATCGCCCTGGACGCAGAGATCGTCGGGCGTCTGGTCTCCCGTGACAGACGTGCGGCCGGGGTGGTGATCAATTTCGTGCTACCCGAGAACCACGATCAGGCGGTGATCGAGATCACCGAGTATCTCGACCCACTCCTCGACCAGGCCCGCGCGCGCCATCCCAGCATCGACTATTACATGACCGGTGACATCGCCCTGAACCACGCGTTCGCCGAAGCCACCGCGGATGATCTCCAGACGCTGACGCCAATCGCATTCCTCATCATCGTGGGCGTCACGGCCCTGTTTCTGCGCTCGATTCTCGGCACAGTGGCCATCGTTGCCGTGCTCATGTTCGCCGTCAACACTGCCATGGGGTTCGCGGGCTGGATGGGCGTGGTGTTCAGCCCCGCCAGTTCCGGCGTGCCGATCATCGTCACGGTGGTAGCCGTCGCGGATACGATCCACGTCGTCACCACCGTCCTGCTGGGCATGAGCCGCGGACTGGACAGGAATGCGGCGATCGTCGAGTCGTTTCACATCAATGCCTATCCGTTATTTCTCACATCGGTGACAACCGCGATTGGCTTCCTCAGCCTGAACGCCGCCGAATCGCCGCCTTTCCACGACCTGGGTAATTGCGTGGCGTTCGGTGTGCTGTGCGCCTTCGTATACACCATGACGCTCCTGCCGGCGTTGCTTGCGCTCCTACCGCTGCGCGTACGCCGCTATCAGCCCGGCCAGGCCGCCTACTTCGACCGCTTTGCCGACTTCGTCGTCGCGCGGCGCACTGTCCTGCTCTGGTCCGTCGCAGCGGCGGTGGTTGTTCTGGCGGCCGGAGTGCCGCGCATCGAGTTGAGCGATAACCTGACACAGTACTTCGATGAACGTTACGAGTTCCGGCGTGATTCGGATTACGTCGCCGAGAACCTGACGAGCCTGGACAGGCTGGAATACTCGCTGGACGCCGGGCGCGAAGGCGGCATTACCGATCCCGGGTATCTGCGCACGGTTGATGCGCTGGCCGAATGGTTCCGGGAGCAGCCCGAAGTAACCTACGTCCAATCTTTTTCGGACATCATAAAGCGTCTCAACAAGAACATGCACGGCGACGATCCGGCCTTCCATCGCCTGCCTGAAGACGGGGACCTCGCGGCGCAGTATCTGTTGCTCTACGAGCTTTCGCTCCCGTTCGGCGCCGATCTCAACGACCGTATCGACATCGCCAAGTCCGCGACGCGCCTGGTCGTCTCGACCAGTAGCTCATGGTCCAGGGAGCTGCGCGAGCTCGATGAGCGCGCGCAGGTCTGGATCCGTGCCAATGCGCCCGGTTTTTCAGCCGGGGCATCGGGCATCAGCATCATGTCCGCTCACGTCTCGCAGCGAAGCATCGACAGCATGCTGGGCGGCACGATCTCCGCCATGGTTCTTATTTCGTTCATACTGATTTTCGTTTTCCGGAGCATTCGGATCGGCCTGCTCAGTCTTGTGCCGAATTTCATCCCGGCCATCATGAGCTTTGGCCTGTGGGGCTATCTCGTGGGTTACGTGGGTATTGCCTCTTCGGTGGTCATCGCCATCGTCTTCGGAATTATCGTGGACGATACGATTCACTTCTTGAGCAAGTATCTGAAGGCCAGGCGCGAGGGCCTCCCGGCGGCCGAGGCTGTGCGTTCCGTTTTTCACACCGTCGGTCAGGCGTTGCTTACGACGACCGTGGTCCTGTCGGCAGGCTTCATGGCGTTTGCTACATCCGGATTCGAGGTCAGCTGGTCGCTCGGGCTCCTGGTGACGATGACGATCCTCCTTGCGTTTGCTGCGGATTTCCTGCTCCTTCCGACGCTGCTGATTGCCGTCGACCGGAAAGAGTGAGTGATGCTCCCCTCTTGAGCGCCGTCGCTGACCACCATAGCGGGCCTGACGGCCAGGCGGGCAGGTGAGAGATGCGACTGCGCCGTGCCGTTATTGGGGGCGGCAGCACGACGGTCCAGGGCAGGCGGCAGGCTGAAGCGCATCGTGGAGAGTTCCAGATCGGTGTGCTCGCGCAGCTTCTTGATCAGGTCGTGCACCAGTTCCTCGGGGGTCGAGCGTCGGCGGTAACGCCGATGCTCTTCTTCCCCCTAACAGGGATACCGTGTGTCAGAGTTGTATCCGTTGCATTTATGCATCTTAAAGGCGCACCAGGTAGCCGGCCCCGATGAGTGCCGCGCCGTTAGGTCACGTCCCGTCAAGTGGTTGTACGAGGGCCACTGATCTGATCCTGTGTTAGTCACTGATGGCGAGTAGATCCTCCTGTTTCGGTTGCGGGGGGCAAGGCGGCGACGGCGGCGGCGATGACCTCGAGGCTCATGTAGCGTCGGGAGACTGCCCACTCGTCGTTTTGCTCGGCGAGCACGGCACCGACCATGCGGATGAGGGCCGATCGGTTCGGGAAGATGCCGACCACGTCGGTGCGCCGACGAACCTCTTTGTTGAGCCGCTCAAGCGGGTTGTTGGACCAGATCTGCCTCCAGACCGCCTTCGGGAAGGCGGTGAAGGCGAGCAGCTCCTCGCGGGCGTTGGCCAGCAGCTCGGCAAGTATCGGGGAAGTGTGCTTCGAGGTGGTCGAGGACCTGCTGGAACTGAGCCTGGGTACTGGCGGGCATCCGGCTGCGCGAAGATCGAGCGCACCAGGGTCGCCACGGCCTGCTGTGCCGCCTTGGGCACCTTGGCCAATAGGTTCACCCTGAAGTGCGTGCGGCAACGCTGCCAGCTACTTCCAGGTAACGCACAGCCGCGATGGCTCCCTTCAGCCCCTCGTGGCGTCCGAGGTCACCAGCTGCACGCCGATCAGCCCCCGGCTCACCAACAAGCGCAGGAACGTCAGCCACCCGGC